>NZ_JBVHLK010000003.1:0-380299 GCF_055559015.1 Streptomyces sp. NPDC024698
CGCCGCATGATCGAGATCCGCAAACAGAACAAAGCCTTCGGACTCGGCTCCTACACCGAACTCCCCTCCACCAACCCCGCCGTCCTCGCCTTCCTACGGGAGTACAAGGACGACCTGGTCCTGTGCGTGCACAACTTCTCCCGCTTCGCCCAGCCCACCGAACTCGACCTGCGCGAGTTCAACGGCCGCCACCCGGTCGAACTCATCGGCGGCGTCCGCTTCCCGGCCATCGGAGAACTCCCGTACCTGCTGACCCTCGCGGGCCACGGCTTCTACTGGTTCCGGTTGCGCCCCGCGGTCGGGCCCGGCACCGCGAAGCGATCGTGAACGCGCACCCCTCGACAGCCCGCCCGCCCCTGAAAGGACGTGCCGTCATGCCGAACACAGCTCTGAGGCGTCCGAGCGGCCTCGACACCGCGCCGCTGCTCCCCTCGCTGGCCGAACTGCTGCGGGCCTGGCTGCCCCGGCAGCGCTGGTTCGCCGGCAAGGGCAGGCCCGTGACGGATGTGACGCTGCTGTCGACGACCGAGCTGTACCCGGGGTGTCTGCATCTGCTGGTCCGCACCGAGCACCTCGGGCCGCCCGCCCACGGCACGGCCGGCGCGCCCGCGGCCGAGGACTGCTACCAACTGCTCCTCGGGGTCCGGGAGGTCCTGCCGCCGCGGCTGGCCCACGCCTTCATCGGCCGGGCGAGCGCCGGTCCGCTGGCCGGACTCACCGTGTACGACGCCTTCCACGACCCGAAGGCCGCGGGGCTGCTCCTGGAGCGGCTGCGCCGTTCGGGCACGGCGGGACCCCTGCGGTTCGAGGGCGACCCCCGGGTCACGGTGCCGTCCGGTCTCACCCCGCGCCTTCTCGACGCCGAGCAGTCCAACACCTCACTGGTCTACGGGGACGCGTTCATACTGAAGGTCTTCCGGCGCGTCCAGCCCGGCATCAACCCGGATCTGGAGGTGCCGCGCGCACTGGCCCGGCAGGGCTGCGACCGTGTGCCCGCGCCGGCCGCCTGGTTCCGGACCTCGGAGCCGCAGGAGGCGACCCTCGGCGTCCTCCAGCCCTATCTGCGCGACGCAGCCGACGGCTGGGCGCTGGCCCTCGAATCGCTCGGCTCGCGGCAGGACTTCGCGGGCGAGGCGTTCGAACTGGGCCGGGCCACCGCCGAGGTGCATCTGGCCCTGGCCACGGCCTTCCCCGTGGACGCGCCGAACCCGTACCGCAACAAGCGGCTCGCGGAGGCGATGCACGAACGGCTCGACGCCGCGGTGCGTTCCGTCCCCGAACTCCGCCCGCACGCCCCCGGGTTGAGGTCGGCCTTCGACGCGCTCGCCGTCCTGGACCCGACGGTGCGGCCCGCCCAGCGCATCCACGGCGACCTCCACCTCGGCCAGGTCCTGCGGGCCGGGCGGCGGTGGTCGGTGATCGACTTCGAGGGTGAACCGGCCTGCCCGATCAGCGAACGTCGGCGTGTCCAGTCGCCTGTACGCGATGTCGCGGGCATGCTGCGGTCCTTCGACTACGCGGCCCGGTCCCGGCAGCCGTGGCGTCCGGAGTGGGCGGAGCACTGCCGCGAAGCCTTCTGCGCGGGCTACGCCGCCGCGGCGGCCTGGGATCCACGCGAGGACCCCGAGCTGCTGCGCGCGTACGAGACGGACCGCGCCGTGTACGAGGTGCTCTACGAGGCACGGCACCGGCCCGACTGGCTGCCCGTGCCGATGGCGGCGGTCGGACGACTCGCCGACCGCCCGTGACCACGACGACCGATCACCCCCCACCCACGACCCACGACCGACCGCCGACCACCACCACCGAGCAACTGGCGCGACCGGTTCGCGTCGACACACCTCCGACCACCCCGCTCCGAGAGGCCCAGCCGTGACCCGCACCGCATCCACCCGCGTACGACGGGCCAAGCCCGCCGCCCCGTCCGCGCAGCACGCCGCGCCGGACCCGACGGACCGGGGGCGTCTGCTGTCCGGCGCCCATCACGATCCGCACGCGGTGCTCGGTGCCCATCCGGTACCGGGCGGGGTGGTGTTCCGGGCGCTGCGGCCGTACGCCCAGGGCGTGGCGGTCGTGGTGGACGGGCAGCGCAGCGCGCTGGAGGACCTGGGCGACGGGTTCTTCGGAGCCGTTCTGCCGCTCGCCGAGGTTCCCGTGTACACGCTGGTGGTGACGTACGACGGCACCGAGTTCGAGACCCAGGATCCGTACCGGTTCCTGCCCGCGCTCGGTGAGCTCGACCTGCATCTGATCGGCGAGGGCCGGCACGAGGAGCTGTGGCGGGCGCTGGGCGCCGAGCCGATGACCCACGAGGGAGTCGAGGGCACCCGGTTCACCGTGTGGGCCCCGAACGCTCAAGGGGTCCGGATCTGCGGGGACTTCTGCCACTGGGACGGCGCCGCCGGGTTCCCGATGCGCTCGCTCGGATCGTCCGGTGTGTGGGAGGTGTTCCTGCCCGGCATGGGTGAGGGGGCGCTCTACAAATTCGACATCACGCGCCCCGACGGATCCCGCACGTTGCGCGCGGACCCGATGGCCCGCCGTACCGAGGTGCCTCCGGCGACCTCGTCGGTCGTGACACGGTCGTCGTACACGTGGCAGGACGCGACGTGGATGAAGGAGCGGGCGAAGCGACGCCCGCTGCACGAGGCGCCGTTCTCCGTGTACGAGGTGCATCTGCCCTCCTGGCGGCCCGGACTGACCTATCGTCAGCTCGCGGATCAGCTCCCCGCCTACGTCACCGACCTCGGGTTCACCCACGTCCAGCTCATGCCGGTCGCCGAACACCCCTTCGGCGGCTCGTGGGGTTACCAGATCACCGGGTTCTACGCGCCCACGGCCCGTCTGGGCACCCCCGACGACTTCAAGCACCTCGTCGACGCCCTGCACCGCGCCGGGGTCGGTGTCCTCATGGACTGGGTCCCCGCGCACTTCCCGCGCGACGACTGGGCCCTCGCCCAGTTCGACGGCCGCCCCCTCTACGAACACGCCGATCCCCGGCGTGCCGACCACCCCGACTGGGGCACCCTGGAGTTCGACTACGGACGCCGCGAGGTCCGCAACTTCCTCGTCGCCAACGCCACCTACTGGTGCGAGGAGTTCCACATCGACGGCCTGCGCGTCGACGCCGTCGCCTCCATGCTCTACCTCGACTACTCCCGCGAAGAGGGCCAGTGGGCCCCCAACGAATTCGGCGGGCGGGACAATCCTGACGCGGTGGCGTTCCTCCAGGAGATGAACGCCACGGTCTACCGCCGCAATCCGGGCGTGGTCACGATCGCCGAGGAGTCCACCGCCTGGGACGGCGTCACCCGTCCGACCTCCGACGGAGGGCTCGGCTTCGGGCTCAAGTGGAACATGGGCTGGATGCACGACTCGCTGGAGTACATCCAGCACGAGCCGATCCACCGCAAGTACCACCACAACGAGATGACCTTCTCGATGGTGTACGCCTACAGCGAGAACTACGTCCTGCCGATCTCCCACGACGAGGTCGTGCACGGCAAGCAGTCACTCGTCTCCAAGATGCCCGGCGACTGGTGGCAGCAGCGCGCGAACCTCCGCGCCTACCTCGCCTTCATGTGGGCCCACCCCGGCAAGCAACTCCTCTTCATGGGGCAGGAGTTCGCCCAGGGAGGCGAGTGGAAGGAAGCCCACGGCCCCGACTGGTGGCTGCTCGACCCCGGCTACGGCGCCGAGGCCGACCACCGCGGGGTGCAGGACCTCGTGCGCGACCTCAACACCCTCTACCGCGGCGAACCGGCGCTGTGGGAGCGCGACACCGACCCCTCCGGCTTCACCTGGGTGGTGGGGGACGCCGCCGACGACAACGTCTTCGCGTTCCTGCGCCACGCGGCCGACGGCACCCCGCTCCTCGCCGTCTCGCACTTCTCCCCCGCCGTCCGCCACGGCTACCGCCTCGGCCTCCCCGAGGACATCCCCGCCTGGCGCGAGGTCCTCAACACCGACGACCTGCGCTACGGCGGCAGCGACATCACGCGGCCCGAGCCGGTGAAGGCCGAGGCGATCGGTATGCACGGCCGCCCGACCAGCATCGAGCTGACGCTGCCGCCGCTGGCGACGGTGTGGCTGCGGCCGGCCTGAGCCCGACCGCAGCCGTCGCCGGGAGGGCCCGCCTCAGGACGAGGCGGGCTTTCCCGCGGTGAACAGCCAGGTATGGAAGAGACCGGAGAGGTCCTTGCCGGACTCCTTCTCCGAGAGCTCGATGAACTGGGCCGTCGTGCCGTGCCCGCCGCGGTGGACGGCGGCCCAGGTGCGCAGGACGCGGAAGAACGTGGGATCGCCGACAGCCGTGCGCAGCTTGTGCAGGACCATGGCCCCGCGGGCGTAGACCGGGGTGTCGAAGATGTGCGCGCCGCTGCCGGGGTCACCGGGCGGGAACGCCCAGAGGTCCTTGCCCGCGGGGGTGGCGTACAGCGTGTCGAAGGCCTTCTGCGCGCTCTTGCCGCCGTGCTGCTCGGCGTACAGCCACTCCGCATAGGTGGCGAAGCCCTCGTTGAGCCAGATGTCCTTCCACCGGGTCAGGGTGACCGAGTCGCCGAACCACTGGTGGGCACTCTCGTGGACGAGGGTGTCCAGGTCGGGCGCTGAGTCGTACACGGGGCGGGTCTGGGTCTCCAGGGCGTAGCCGACCTGGGGCGCCCGGTCGACGATGGCGCCGGCCGCACGGAAGGGGTAGGGGCCGAAGAGCTTGCTCTCCCAGGCCAGGACGGACGGCAGCTTCTTGACGACCGGTGCGGCGGCGGTCGCCTCGCGGGGGTCGATCGCGTTGTAGATCTTCAGGCCGTCGCGGGTGGTGTACTGCTCGACCTTGAACGTGCCGACGGTCGCCGTGGCGAGGTAGGCCGCCATGGGCTCGGACTGGCGCCAGCGGAAGGTGGTCCGTCCGTTCGCGGTCCGCTGCCCGAGCAGCACGCCGTTGGCGACGGCCGTGCGCCCCTTCGGGACGGTCAGCGTGAAGTCGTACGACGCCTTGTCCGTCGGGTGGCTGTTGGCGGGGAACCAGGTCATCGCGCCCTGGGGCTCCCCGGCCACGAACGCCCCGTCGTCCGTGGGGATCCAGCCGTCGAGGGAGCCGTCGGGGTCGGTGACCGGTTTCGGGGTGCCGGAGTAGGTGACGGTGACGCGGAACTCCTGGCCCTTGCGCAGGGCCGCGCGCGGGGTGACGACGAGTTCCTGGCCGTCGCGCCGGAAGGCGGCCTTGGCGTGGCCGACGGTGACGCCGGTGACCTTCAGCCCGCTGAGGTCGAGGTCGAAGCGGGTCAGCCGCTGGGTCGCCCTGGCGGTGATGACGGCCTTGCCGTCGAGATGGCGGCTGTGGGGGTCGTAGCCGAGGGTCAGGTCGTAGTGGCTGACGTCGTAGCCGCCGTTGCCCGCGAGAGGGAAGTACGGGTCTCCCGCGCCCGCGGCTCCCACAGTCCCGGCCGCCGTGGCGGGGCCCGCCGCGGTGAGCAGCGCGGCGAGCGCGACGGGGACGGCCGCCACAACGGCCTCTCGGCGAAGGACGGTTGTGCGTCGGGCGGCCTCGCGCGGGCGTGGTGTCACGTTCACTCCTCCGGTTCGACGGTGATCACTCGCCCACACCTTATGAGTCCCCCGCGGTCCCGGCCCCCACGATCGGGTCAAGTCGCGTTCACGCTCGTCGGGCCCTCGGTCTTCACACCCAGGGCGGCGGACCGTCCGGGACGAGCTGGTGCACGTCGAAGAGGACGGCGGACTCGACGCCGAGCGCCGCTCCGCCCATGCCGGCCATCCAGGTCAGGAACGGCCGGGGTTCGAAGGCGCCCTCGCCCAGGCCCTTGGTGTATTCGGCGTGTGCCTCCAGGGAGGCGATGCCGCGTTCGAGGGGTTCGCCGGTGACGTCCACGCCGTGGGTGGGGACTTCCGCTCCGGCGAAGCACACCATCCGGATGCCGTCCCAGGGTTCGAGGCCCTCGTCGGCGAGTTCGGGGAAGATCCAGCGGTTTCCCGCGTCGCGTGCCGCGTCGAGGGCGGCCAGGCCCACCACGCGGTGGTCCGCCTGGTTGGTGATGCCGCCGATCATCCGTACGGTGAACGCGCCGGACACCACGATCTCGGGCCGGTGCCGGCGCATCGCGCGGACGATCTCCCGGCGCAGTCCGGTCCCGTACTCGACGACGCCGTCGCGATGATCGAGGAACTCGACGGTCTCGACGCCGACCTGCCGTGCCCCGGCCCGCTCCTCGGCCTCGCGCAGGGGTGCCGCCCGGTCCGGGTGCAGGCCGTCGATGCCGGCTTCTCCCCTGGTCGCCAGCAGATAGCTCACCCGCTTGCCCTGCGCGGTCCAGCGGGCGACGGCGCAGGCCGTGCCGTACTCGATGTCGTCCGGGTGGGCGGCCACGGCGAGACACCGCTCCCAGTTCTCCGGCAGCGCGGGCAGGCCCGGACCGTCCCCGAAGCCTGCTTTGTCCTGTGTGGGATCCATGTCCGGCATGATGGCGCGCGGCGGGCCGGGACCGACAGAGGCGCGCTCTCCGTGTTCGAGCGCCGGACACCCGCGCCCCCGTGTGCCCCCGCGGGACCAGGAGCGCGGACCTCGCGGCGGGACGGCCGGCCGAACAGCGGGGCGCCGTGGTGGAGTCTGTCCATACGTGCCGGGATCCGGCGCCCGGCCGCGTAGGCTCCCCCGCGCGGACGCGGCGGACCGACGGCGCGTCAGGCCCGTACAGCGCGAAGGAGATGCCGTGACCACCACCTCGCCCACCTGGAACCGTGCCCCCGTCAGGGTGGGGCTCGTCGGCGCGGGGCCCTGGGCGCGGGCCGTGCACGCCCGGGTGCTCGCCGCCGGGCCCGAGACGGTGCTGACGTCGGTGTGGGCACGCCGGGCGGAGGCCGCGCACGAGGCGGCGGCCCCGTACGGCGCGACGGTGGCCGGGACGTTCGAGGAACTGCTCGACGGCTGCGAGGCGGTGGCCTTCTCGGTTCCGCCCGCGGTGCAGGCCGGCCTCGCGGTGCGCGCCGCCGAGGCGGGAAAGGCCCTGCTTCTGGAGAAGCCGCTCGCACTCGACCTGGCGGCGGCGCGGCGGCTCGTGGACGCGATCGACGCCTCGGGTGTGGTGTCGCAGCTCGTCCTGACGAACCGTTACCACCCGGCCGTCCGGCGGTTCCTCGCCGAGGCGCGGGCCCTGGACGTCTCGGGCGCGCGCTCCTGCGGCGTCAGCGGCGCCTTCCTCGGTGGCGACTTCGCGACCCCGTGGCGTCTGGAACACGGGGCGCTGCTGGACCTCGGACCGCATCTGCTCGATCTGCTGGACGCGGCGCTGGGGCCGATCGTCCGGGTGCGCGGCGCCGGGGACCCGCGCCGCTGGCTCGAACTCACCTGTGAGCACGAGGGCGGCGCGGTGAGCCAGGCCTCGCTGTCGGGCTCGGTCGAGGTCGAGCGCGGGATCACCCGCGTCGAGCTGTTCGGCAGGCACCCCGAACTGGTCCTCGACGCCGGAGCCCTCGACCACGAGGAGTCCTGGCCCGTCCTGCGCCGCGCGTTCGCCACCGCGGTCCGCACGGGCCGGCCGGACGAGCTCGACGCCCACCGCGGCCTGTACCTCCAGACCCTGATCGCCCAGGCGCTGGACGGCTGAGGCGACGCGCCCCCGGCCACCGACCGGCCGCGGCGCGGCGCGGCCGTTCAGGCGAAACGTGCGGCGGGGAAGCGTGGTGCGGGGGGCGCCGTGTCGACACGTGAGGTGTGAACCTTTCGTTGATCGCGCCCATGCTCGCGACCCCCGGAACCCTGCCGGCCGCCGGCCAGGACCTGCGGTGGGCGTACGAGACGAAGCAGGACGGTCAGCGTGCCGTGGTCTATCTGCACGGGGACGGCGGGGTGACGCTGCGGGCCCGCTCCGGTGAGGACATCACCGCCGCCTATCCGGAACTGCGGGCGCTCGGCGGTGCGCTCGGCACGACCGCCGCGGTCCTGGACGGTGAGGTGCTGGTCCTGGACGAGCAGGGCCGGGGCGACTTCCAGCTGCTCCAGTCGCGGATGGGCCTCGCCCGGTCACCGGACAGGGCGGCCCGGCGCGCCGAGCGGGCACCGGCCCATCTCGTCCTGTTCGACGTCATGCACCTGGGCGGCGACCTCACCGGGCAGCGCTACGCGCGACGCCGGCAGACGCTGGAGAGCCTCGCCCTGGAGGGCCCGTTCTGGTCGACACCGACGGCACTCGTGGGGCACGGGGAGGAGGCGTTGCGGGCGACACGGGCGAGCGGCCTCGAAGGCCTGGTCTGCAAACGTCTCGACTCGGTGTACGAACCCGGTGTGCGCTCACGCTCCTGGATCAAGATCCGCAACCTGAGGACCGCGGACGTCCTGGTGGGCGGCTGGGTGCCCGGGAAAGGGCGTCTGTCGGGGCTGCCCGGCGCCGTGCTGGTCGGCCAGCGCGACGCGGGGAGGCTGCGCTACGTCGGAAGCGTGGGCACCGGCTGGAGCGCGTCCGAACGCGCCGGACTCGCCCGGCTGCTGCGGGCCGCCGGGACGGAGCGCTGCCCGTTCGACAGCCTTCCGCGGGCCGCCGAGGCGCGCTGGGTGCTGCCCCGGCTGGTCGGTGAGGTCCGCTACAGCACCCGTACCCGCGCCGGACTGCTGCGTCAGCCGTCGTGGCTGCGGCTGCGTCCCGACCTGGCGCCCGAGGACTCGGCGGCCGACCTCCCGTAGCCAGGAAGGCGGGTACGGGTACGTGAAGGGGCCGGCCGCTCCCGGCGGTCGGCCCCTTCACGGCCCGGTCAGGTCCTGCCCGGCCCGCCGCTGCCGAAGGACCCGCTGGATCCTGGTTGCCACCGCTTGCGGTGCTGGTCGTCGGCGTGTTTGGTCCCCGCGGAGTGCATGTTGTACGGCATCAGCCGTTCGCTCTCGTCCGCGGCGTGCGGGACCTCGTCCGGTTCCCGCATCTCGCGCTCCTCGTGCACCGCCCCGGTCTCGGGCAGCCGGGGCTGCTCCTCGGCGGTGGGCGGGCGCGATTCCAGGTTCCGTACCCGGATGCCCATCCGGACGGCCCAGACGAGGGCGCCCGCAATGATGAGGCCGCCGATGAAGGCGGCGCCCGCGTTCAGCGATGAACTCGCTGCGATCAGATCTTGGCTCGCGGTGTACATGGTGGTCGCGTACCCCCAATACCAGGGGAGATTTGCGTACTGGCCCGTCAACGACGGCCATTCCATTGTATTCCGGATTAATCCGGACGCTACGCCGCGAACCGGGACCCGCTCACTCCGGACGGTGTGCCACGGCCCCGAACATCGTCACGGACATGTGCAGACCGCCCTGGCGTGCGGCCTCGGTGAGCTCCTCGTACAGGCGGTCGCGCTGCGACTCCCCGATGAGCCCACGGCTCAGCGCCGAGTCGCCCAGCATGCGGATCAGCGGCCAGGCGACCGACTTGTGGTCCTGGAGCAGGGCCTGCGAGCCGCGGTCGTCGATCACCAGACCGGCGGCGGTCAGCCGTCCCACCAGCTTGCGTCCGGAGTACGGGTCGGCGGCCGCGGACAGCGCGCCGGTGGTGAGCGCGGCGATCGTCTCCGGGTCACCGGGGTGCAGGATCGTGGTCGCCCAGTCGGTGTCCAGCAGGGCGACCCTGCCGCCGGGGCGCAGCACGCGCGCTATCTCGAAGACCGCCTTCTCGGGCTCCACGAGGTGCTGGAGCACCCGCTCGCACCACACGACGTCGACCGTGGCGTCGGGCAGCGGCAGGGCGAGCGCGTCGGCGTCGGCGAAGCGCGCGGCGCTGCGCTCCTCGGTGCCCCGCTGTTCGGCCACGGCCCGCAGTCCGGGGTTGGGTTCGATGCCGAGCACCCTGCCGCGGGGACCCACGGCGGCGGCGAGCCGCCTGGTCTGCGATCCGGTGCCCGCGCCGATGTCGAGCGCCCGCTCGCCGGGTCGTACGGCCAGTGCCGCGTGCGCCCAGGAACGCAGGCGCTGCACACCGTCGTTGACATCCTGGGCATCCAGGGCACCCACCAGACGGGAGGTGCTGTCCGCGCTCATGTTCTGCGCGTGGAAGGCCGACGTGGGCCGCGTGTCCACCATGGCGGTCACTCTAGAACCACCATGGTCGTTTTTCTCATTCAGATTGTGTAACGCCTCAAGGCCGGTGTGACAAAAGCGAGCACAAGCACCGCCACGATCACCAGCAGGCCTCCGCCGGCGACCGCCGCGGGTGCCCCGAAGGCCGAACCGGCCGTTCCGTGCAGGACGTCGGCGACGCGCGGGCCGCCCACGACGACGACGGTGAAGACGCCCTGGAGCCGTCCGCGCATCTCGTCGGTGGCGGCGGACAGCAGGATCGCGCCGCGGAAGACCATGGAGACCATGTCGGCGATCCCGGCGACGGCGAGGAAGGCCACGGCGAGCCACAGGCTGCCGCTGAGCCCGAACCCGGCGATGGCCGCGCCCCAGGCCGCGACGGAGACGATGACCATCAGTCCGTGCCGGCGGGCGCGGGAGAAGGTGCCCGACATCAGTCCGCCCACGACCGCGCCGATGGGGATCGCCGCGAACAGCAGTCCGAGCGCGAGCCCTTCTCCGTAGGAGCCGTACGTCTCGGCGGCGAGCTGCGGGAAGAGGGCGCGCGGCATGCCGAACACCATGGCGATGATGTCCGCGAGGAAGGAGAGCAGCAGCACCTTGTGCAGGGCGATGTAACGGAAACCGGCCACCACTTCCCGCAGGCCCGCGCGCTGGGAGGCGGTGCCGCCGAGGGGCGGCAGCGCGGGGAGCCGTGCGACGGCCCACAGGGTGACGCACAGAGCGACGGCGTCGATCATGTAGAGCTCGGGCAGCCCGATGAGGGGGATGAGCGCGCCGGCGAGCATGGGTCCGGCCACCGAGCCGGTCTGCATCACGGTCGCCCCGAGCGCGTTGGCGGCGGGCAGTTCGTCGGCGGGCACGAGCCGGGCGATGGAGGCGCTGCGGGCCGGGGAGTTGAGTCCGAAGAACGCCTGCTGGAGGGCGAGAAGGACCATCAGGACGAGCACCGAGTCCAGTCCGGAGACGGCCTGGACCCAGAAGAGCAGCGAGGTGACGGCTATGCCGGCGTTGGTGACGAGGAGCAGCTTGCGGCGGTCCACGCTGTCGGCGATCGCACCGCCCCACAGGGCGAAGACCACCAGGGGCAGCAGGCCGGCGAGGCTCGCGTAGCCGACCCAGGCGGAGGAGCCGGTGATGTCGTAGATCTGCTTGGGCACGGCGACGGCGGTGAGCTGGCTGCCCACGGACGTGACGGCGGTCGACGTCCACAGCCGGCGGTAGGCGGGGCGGCGCAGCGGCCTGGTGTCCATGGCCCAACGACGCCATCCCGAGCGCTGCGATGGCTCGGCCTCCGTGCTGTCGTCGGGCGTCGCGGCGCCGCTGTCCGTGCTGCTCTGGCTCGTGTCCACGCTCATCCTGGTTGCTCGATACATCTTTCGATCCGGGGATCACTATGACCGAGCGTGGACGGCTCGTGTCCCCCGGGGGACCGGATTGGTGCACGGGCCCGCGGGGCGCGTACGGCGCTCAGGCGCCGGCGATCAGGGTGGCACCCATCGCGATCATCGTCGTGGCGACCAGTCCGTCCAGCACGCGCCAGGCCGCGGGCCGGGCCAGGAGGCGGCCGAGGAGCCGGGCGCCGAACCCGAGGGCCGCGAACCAGCAGAGGCTGGCGAGCGCCGCGCCCAGGCCGAACGTCCAGCGCAGGGACCCGCGGTCGGCGGCCAGCGAACCGAGCAGGAAGACGGTGTCGAGGTAGACGTGCGGGTTGAGCCAGGTCAGGGCGAGGCAGGTGAGGACGGCCCGGCGCACGGAACCCGGGGATCCGGTCGCCGCCCGCAGGGCCGAGGGCCTGAGCACCCGCCGGGCGGCGAGGGCGCCGTAGACGACGAGGAATCCGCCGCCGACCAGTGCGACCGCGGTGAGGGCGGCGGGCCAGGCCACGACGACCGCGCCGACCCCGCCGACCCCGAGCGCGATGAGCAACGCGTCGGACAGGGCGCAGATGCCCACCACGGCGATGACCGCGTCCCGGCGGACACCCTGGCGCAGGACGAAGGCGTTCTGTGCGCCGATGGCGACGATGAGGGAGAGGCCGGCGCCGAATCCGGCGGCCGCCGCGGTGAGAGCTGCTGTCATGCCTTCGACGCTAGAAAACGGATCGCCGGAAGTACAGCTAAAGATTCTTACGTATCATTAGCACTCGTGATGGCGGAACTCCCCCTCGACCAGGTGCGCACCCTGCTCGCGGTGGTCGACGAGGGCACCTTCGACGCGGCGGCGACGGCCCTGCACGTGACGCCCTCGGCGGTGAGCCAGCGGGTCAAGTCGCTCGAACAGCGCACCGGCAGGGTCCTGCTGACACGGACGAAACCGGTGCGCCCGACCGAGTCCGGGGAGATCGTGGTGCGTTTCGCGCGCCGCCTCGCCCGTCTGGAGCGCGACGCGCACGCCGAGCTCGGCATGTCCGGAACCGGTGAGCCCACCCGGCTGCCGATCGCGGTGAACGCCGACTCGCTGGCGACCTGGTTCCTGCCCGCGCTCGCCCGCGTGCCCGGCGGACTCCGGCTCTGCTTCGAACTGCGCCGCGGGGACGAGGACCACACCGCCGCGCTGCTGCGCGAGGGCTCGGTCATGGCGGCGGTCACCTCCTCGCCCGACCCGGTGGCCGGCTGCTCGGTGCGCGCCCTCGGGCGGATGCGCTATCTGCCCGTCGCGAGCCCCGGCTGCGCCCGCCAGTGGCTCGGCACCGCCACCGGCGCGCCCCTGCGCGAGCTGATCGGCTCCGCCCCGGTGGTGGCCTTCGACCGCGACGACGACTTCCAGGACGACTTCGTCCGCTCTCTCACGGGCGGTCCCGGAGCGAGCGCGCTGCGCCATCTCGTCCCCACGTCGGAAGGCTTCGTCGACGCCGTCGTGGCCGGAATGGGCTGGGGCATGGTGCCCGAGGTCCAGGCGGAACCCCTCCTGCGCGCCGGCGGGCTGGTCCGTATCTCCCCGGAGCCCGGCGTCGACGTCCCGCTGTTCTGGCAGCAGTGGAAGCTCGACTTCCCGGCCCTGGCCACGGTGGCCGAGGCGGTGGCGGCCGTCGCCGCCGAGCGGCTGCGGCCCTCACCGACCGCCTGAATCAAGGGCTTCCGGACGGCTCCCCGAACGCGTCCGAGCCGGTAAGGTCGCGCTCGGCGGATCCGGATGCGGCCGGAGGAAACGGCCTCACCTCCTGGTGCCGCGGAGGACGCCGAGGTGCGGTGAGCGACCCGAGAGGCGCATTCTTGCTGTGTTGACCCCCCTGGCGGCGGGCGGACGAGGGCAGATCGATGACAGGGAGCGCCGAGCGTGAGGGCCAGGCGCTGGACAGCCTGACCTCCCTGCTCAGTGACGCGGTGACGGACGCGATCCGGGCCGCCCGCGGCTTCGCGGGAGGCGTCTATCTGCGCTCCGGCACGCCCGGACTGCTGCGCATGGCCGTCCTCGCGGGGCTGCCCGGCCCCCTGTTCCGGCCCTGGTCGCGCATGCACGTGGACCGGCCCTTCCCCGTCGCGGACGCCCATCGGCTCGGTGTCGAGGTACTGCTCGCCGATCCGACGGAGACGATGCGCCGCTATCCGCAGCTCGCGGCGGGGCTGCCGTTCCAGTTCGGTTCCCTCTACGTACCGGTGGTGGGCGACTCCACCTCGTACGGCGTCCTGACGGTGCTGCGCCCGCCCGCCTCGGACGCCACCGAGGTCCTGCCGGACCGCGACCGGATGACGGCGGTCGCGGCGGAGCTCGGAGCCGCCCTGGCGCGGCTCGACAAGAACGGGTCCCCGGTCCTGTGGGACGGCGACCCCCTCGGGACCCGGCCGCCGGTCGACGGCCGGTCCAGCCGGTCCGTCGGAGGTTTCACCTGGGATCCGGGCGACGGCGCGCTGATCGCGGACGACGCCCTGTGGGCGCTGCTCGGAATCCCCCAGGAGGATTTCGCGGGGACGCCCGAGGCCTTCGCGGACGCGCTGGCCCACGACGAACCCCGGCTGCTCCTGGCGGCCCTGCGCGAGACCGCCGCCGGCCGGCCCCCGCCCCATCCCCTGCCCGTACGCACCGGCAGCGGTGGACTGCGGCTCCTCGAACTGTGGACCGCGGGAGAGGCGGACACCCCGCCGTTCCGGGTCAGCGGTGCCCTCGTCGACCCGGGACCGGGACCGGCGGCGGACGGGGCGGCCGATCAGCTCCCCGAGGGTGTCTTCGCGATCGACCGCATCGGGCTGATCACCTACGCGAATCCTCGGGCCGCCGACCTGCTCGGCCGCCCGCGCTCCGAACTGCTCGGCCGGATGCTGTGGGACGTGGCGCCCTGGATGGACCACCCCGCCTACGAGGACCATCTGCGCAGCGCGCTGCTCTCGGCGGACCCGGTGCACTTCCGGGCCCGCAGTCCGCTGGGCAACGGCACCGCGACCACTCCCGAGCAGCTGACGGGCACCTGGCTCAGCTTCTCCGTCTATCCCGGACCCCGCGGTGTGACCTGCACGATCACCCCCCTGGGGCGGGCCTCGGACGCCACCGGGAACCCGGCGTTCGACGTGGAGGCGACGCGGGCCGTACGGGCCGGGGCCGAGGAACCCGACACGGCGATCTCGGGCACGGCACCGCAGTACCGACCCATCGTCCTCGCGATCGCGCTGACCGAGGCGGTGACCGCGCGGCAGGTGTCCGAGGTGGTGATGCGCGAGCTGCTGCCCGCCTTCGGCAGCCGCCGTCTGGCCATCTACCTCCTCCAGGACCGCCGGCTGTATCTCGCCTGGGAGACCGGCTTCCCGCAGGGGTTCCTCGCCCCCTTCGACGGAGTCGGCCTGGACGCCAAACTGCCCGGGGTCGAGACGCTCACCAGCGGACGGGCGCTCTTCTTCGAATCGATGGAACAGCTGGCCGCCGCCTATCCGGGCGTCGCCCTCGACGCCACCGTGGGGGCCCGTGCCTTCCTTCCGCTGATCGCCTCCGGGCGCCCGGTCGGCTCGTGCATCCTCGGATTCGACCGGCCCCGGACCTTCACCACCGAGGAGCGTACGGTCCTCACCGCGCTCGCCGGACTCATCGCGCAGTCCCTGGAGCGGGCCCGGCGCTACGACAACGAGGCGGCGCTCGCCCGGGGACTCCAGGAGGCCCTGCTGCCGCACCGGCTGTCGGCGCACCCCCTCGTCGAGACGGCGGGCCGCTATCTCCCGGGCACGGTCGGCATGGACGTCGGCGGTGACTGGTACGACGTCGTCGAGGCCGGCGACGGACTCGCGCTCGTCATCGGGGACGTCCAGGGCCACGGCGTCCAGGCCGCCGCCACCATGGGCCAACTCCGCAGCGCGGTCAGGGCGTTCGCCCTCGGGGACCATTCCCCCGACGAGGTGATGAGCGGCACCAACCGGCTCCTGATCGACCTCGACCCGGGCCAGTTCGCGAGCTGCTGCTATGTCCGGGTCGACCCGTTGACCGGCGTCGCGCAGGCCGCGCGGGCCGGGCACCCGCAGCCACTGCTGCGCCATCCCGACGGCCGCACCGAGGTTCTGGACCTGCCCGGCGGTGTGGTGCTCGGCGTGGACCCGCACGCCGACTACCCCGTGACGGACCTGGTGCTGGAGCCCGGCGCCGTGCTGGCCCTGTACACGGACGGGTTGGTCGAGCGGCCCGGCACGGACATCGACGAGGGGGTCGAGGCCCTTCGCGCGACGCTGGCCGCGGCGGGCCCCCCGCGGCACCTCACCGCGGGCGGTCCTTCCCTGTCCCGCGCCGCCGACCTGCTCACCGCGGAGGCCCGCAAGGCCAACGAGCGCCCCGACGACATCGCGCTGCTGCTCACCACCCGCAGGCCGCCGCGCGGGGGGTGAGACGGTGGCGCGCCTCGGGGTCACGCCTTGGCGAACGGCCCCTCGAGTGCGGCCCACTGCAACAGCATGATGGTCTTGGCGTCGGCGATCTCCCCGGTGCGGATCATCGACAGGGCTTCGCGGAAGGGCAGTTCGAGCGTCTCGATGTCCTCGCCCTCCTCGTCGAGTCCGCCGCCCTCGTGGGTGCGGGTGGACGGACCGTAGGAGGCGGCGTAGAAGCTCACCCTTTCGGTGACCGACCCCGGGCTCATGTAGACGTCGAAGACGTGCTCGACGGCTCCGACGGTGTGCCCGGTCTCCTCGACGACCTCGCGCCGCACGGCGTCCTCGGGGTGTTCGTCGTCCTCGTCGAGGAGGCCGCCTGGTGTCTCGACCAGCATGCCGTCCGGGTGGCCGTTGACATACACGGGATACCGGAACTGCCTGGTCAGCAGCACGGTTTCACGATCGGCGTCGTACAGCAGGAGGGTGGCCCCGTTGCCGCGGTCGTGGGTCTCGCGCTCCTGGGTGCTCCACGTTCCGTCGGCGAGCCGCAGATCGAACGTGGTCGTCCGCTCGACGTACCAGTGGCAGGACAGGAGCTTGACGTCGCGGATCCTGACCCGGGGGTTGCCCGTCAGACCGAGGCCCGTCCGGTCGAGCCCGGTGCGGCCCCGGGGGTCGGGGGTGCCGATGCCGGCGGTCATCGCGCGCGGCCCGGACGAGAGCGGGAGTCGTCGTTCATGGGGCCTGTCTACCATCCCGAGACCAAGATCCTGGTCACAGCGGGGCTTCGCCCGTTTAGGCTCACGGCATGGAACAGACGGAGATCATCCTGCGCGCCATCGGCGTGCTCACCGAGACCAACGCCATGGTGCGCAGGATCGCCCAGGACGAGGAGGCCGGGGTCGAGTCGGCCGAGAACAATCTGGGCGCGCTCGTCACCGAGGTGTTCCCGCGCGTCGAGGTGCCCGGGGACGCCGGTCCCGCGGAGGCGGGGCAGGCGGTCGCGGACGCCTATCTGCCCGCCGCCATCTCGCTGGTGGGCGCCTTCGCCTTCCTCTTCTCCGAACTCGCCGATCTCCACGACTCCGGGCGCATCGACGTCTCGACGGCGGATCTCCTCCAGGATCTCGCCCTGCGGATGTCCCGGGCCGACAACACCTAGCCACCGCGCCCGGCTTGGGCGCATCGCGGCGTACGACCCCTGTGCCGGGGCGAGCGACGGCCCGGCCCGGGTCAGTCGTGCGGGACGACCGCCACCGGGCAGGGCGCGTGATGGATCACCGCGTGGGCCACCGATCCGATCCGCGCGCCCACGGCGGAACGATCCGCCCTGCGGCCGACGACCATCAACTGCGCCCGGCCGGAGAGGGAGAGCAGTACCTGGCCCGCGCTGCCCATCTCGATGTGCTGGGTGACGGGGACCTCGGGAAAGCGCTCGCGCCACGGCTCCAGCGCCGCTTCGAGCGCCTTCCGCTCGTAGGGCTCCAGGCCTCCGGCCTCGTCCAGCATCCTGAGCGAACCGGGGCTGTAGGCGAACACCGGCGGCAGACTCCACGCCCGTACGGCCCGTACCGCCGCGCCACGGGCCGCCGCCGTCTCGAAGGCGAAGCGCAGACCGGCCGCGCCGTCCTCGGGACCGCCCTGGTGGCCCACGACGATCTCCCGGCCGCCCGCCTCGTCCCCGGGCCGGTCCTCCGACCGCACGAGGACGACCGGGCAGGGCGACTCGGCGATCACGCGCTGCCCGACGGAACCGAGCAGGAAGCCGACGAACGCGCCGTATCCGCTCGACCCGAGGACCAGGGTCCCCGTGTCGGCCGCCACGTCCAGCAGGGCCCGCACCACGTCGCCGCCGTCGGAGTCGATCACGTCGACGGTCACCGGCAGGCCGGCGTGCCGCTCGGTGACCGTGCGCGTCGCGTCCTCGATCATGCCCTGGACCCAGCGCGCCTGGTCCTGGCGGTCACCGCCGCCGACCATGTCGTGCGGCGGCCAGTGCCAGGCGTACACCACCCGCAGGGACACACCCCGGCGGACGGCCTCCCGGCCCGCCCAGGCCAGCGCCGCCCTGCTCTCGGGTGATCCGTCCACGCCCACGGTGATCGGGTGGGTCATCCGCCTGCCTTCCGCCGTCGGCCCGCCAGACCGGCCGGGCTCGTCCATCCTGACCCGTCCAGTGTCCGCCACCGGCGGCTGCGGCGATCTCCGGGCAGGGCGCGCCGCGCGCCGACCGGCCGCCGGTCCGGGCCGGTGCGGTGCGGTGCGGTCCCACCGGGCTACGAGGCCGTGCCGGGCGTCCGCCGGCGGTATCGACCGGCTATTCCTGGCTCCCAGGCGATCAGCCGCTCGAACACCTGCCGGTCGCCCCCGGTCTTCAGGTCGTTCAGCGTGAGGCGGCCCCGGACGAAGAGGAGCAGCTGCTCGGCTGTGCCCGTGGCCGAAGCGGAGGCGGGCGCGGCGTCCTCCGAGAAGGGTGCGGGCCAGGCGCCGGTGCCGTCCAGGGCGAGAAGCCGGATTTCCCAGGCCGTCAGCTCCTCTAGGCCGACGCGCGGACCACCAGCTCAGGGTCGAAGATCAGCGACGTGGGTTCGCTGCGGTCGCCCCTGATGTGCTCGTCGAGGAGAGCGGCCATCGCCCCCGCCATCTCCTCCACCGGCTGGCGCACCGTGGTCAGGGGAGGCCGGCAGGTCACCGCGACGCTGGAATCGTCGAAGCCGACGACCGCGACGTCGTCCGGCACCGCCCTGCCCCGCTCCCGCAGCAGCTGGCACACGCCCTGGGCCATCAGATCGTTGGCCGCGAACACCCCGTCCACATCAGGGTGTTCGGACAGCAGGCCCGACATCGCGGCCATGCCGCTGTCCAGCGTGAACCCGCCCTCCGCGACCGGGACGTACGGGTGCCCACCCCGGGCCATCGTGTCGCGGAACCCCGCGAGCCGGTCCTGGCTCGCGGCCACGCCGAGCGGCCCGGTGACCGTGACGATCCGCCGGCACCCCCGCTCCAGGAGGTGTTCGGCCGCGAGCCGGGCCCCCTCGCGGTGGGCGAGATCGACGTAGCTGAGGCGCACGGGGCGGGAGGGCCTGGCGAACAGGACGGCGGGCACGCCCGCGTCGGCGAGCAGCGCGGGCAGCGGGTCGTCGGCGTGGGTGGAGACGACGAGGGCGCCGTCGGCGCTGCCCTGCCGCAGGTCTGCCAGCACCTGGCTCCTGGTCTCCTCCGATTCGGCGAACATGAGCAGTGGGTGCATCGAGCGCGGACGCAGGTACCCCACCACGCCGCTGACGACCCGTCCGAAGAACGGGTCCGCGAACACCCGCGCGGCGAAGGCGTTCTGCTCGTCCCCCGGGGTGTCGCCCGCGCCGGAGACGATCAGCGCCACCGTCTGGCTGCGCCGGGTCACCAGCGATCTGGCGGCCCGGTTGGGCGCGTATTCGGTCCGCTCGATGGCCCGGCGCACCACCTCTTGGATTTCGGGGTCGACATTGCGGACCCCGTTGATGACCCGGGACACGGTCGCGCGGGAGACTCCGGCCACCCGCGCGACATCCTCCAGCGTGGGAGCCTGTCTGCTCATGGCGGCACCCTAACGGGCTCGCCCCGTCCGGGATAGAGCGCTCTCCCCGGTCGCCGGGCGCTCAACCGGGGGTACGGACCACCACGGTGACCGTGAGCGGCAGGGCGCCCGCCGAGCGGCCCGCGAGCACACGCCAGGGCCCTGGCCGCGTACGCCAGGCGTGCTCGTCCTCGTCCCAGTGGCGCAGGGCGCGGGACGGTATCCGTACCGGCACCGTGACCCGCTCGCCCGCCGCGGCGCTCACCAGGGCGTACCCGGCGAGCCGGCGTTCCCGGTGGTCCGGGGGACCCGGAGGTCCGGCGAGATGGACCTGGACGACCTCGCGTCCGGGGCGCCGGCCCGTGTTGCGCACCGCGACCCGCACGGTGAAGGGTTCGCAGGGCACGACACGGCCGGGGACGGTCAGGCCCTCGTACGCCCAGGTGGTGAAGCCGAGTCCGTGCCCGAACCAGTAGGCGGGGCGCGGTCGTGGCGCGCCCAGGCGCGGTAGCCGTTGTACAGGCCCTCGGTGTAGCGCAGGTGTCCGTCCTCGGGACGGGTGCGGGTGACCGGGGCGTCGGCGAGGGCGGCCGGCCAGGTCGTGGGCAGCCGGCCGCCGGGTTCGGCCCGGCCGAACAGCACGTCGGCCAGGCCCGTGCCGCCCTCCTGACCGGGAACCAGGTCAGCAGAACGGCTCCGGCCCGCTCGCGCCAGGGCAGTTCGACCGGTCCGCCGCTGTTGACGACGACGACCGTGCGCGGTTCGGCGGTGGTCACCGCGCGCACCAGTTCGTCCTGACGTCCGCCGAGTCCGAGGTCGGCGCGGTCGCGTCCCTCGGACTCGCCCTGCTCGGTCGTGCCGACGACCACGATCACCGCGTCCGCCTCGCGGGCCGCCCGTACTGCGTCGGCCATGGGCCGCCCTGTCGTGGGGGCGGGGCGGGGCCGCGGTGACGACGGTGGCCCGGCCTGTATCCCGGGCGAGTTCAACGGCGCGCCACCACGCTCACCGCGCGGCCCGCCGTGAGGGACACGGACACGCTCCGGACGGGCGGATGCACATGGACGACGGCCGGGTCGTCGGTGTCCGTGTCGAACTCCCCCTCCAGCACGCGGTGTTCGTCGACCGTGACGCTCATGCGGCCGAAGCCTCCGACACCGAGCGTCCACGGCCCCGAGGTCACGGGAAGCAGGCGGGCGGCGATCTCGACGGTGTGCGCGCCGGGCGACAGCGGCGGTTCCAACTGCCTTCCGGTCAGGCGGTGTTCGGACCAGAGTTCGCGCCCCGCCGGGTCCAGCACACGCAGCCGGCCACCGGGCAGGCCGGCGACCGGGTCGGTGCACAGGTCCGGGGTCAGGGGTGCCGGCGGCGCGTCGGTCGTGGGGCCCGGCACGTGCGGGACGCGCACGCCGTCGCCGAGCGCGGCCGCGATGCCGTCCAGCGGGGTGACGACCCGCTCGGGGAAGACTCCCACGCTGCCGCCGCCCTGGACACGCGGCAGCACCGCGTGCCCGCCGATCACGGCGACGGTACGCAGCCGGGCGGGATCGAGCGGGAGGACCATCTCCTTCAGTCCCAGGGCAGGTTCGGCCCGGGTGCGCCAGGTGGTCGCGCCGGTCAGCAGCCGGACCTTCTCGCGGAGCGTGAGTTTGCCGAGGAGCGCCTCACGCTCAGCCTCGTCGCCGGTCGTGCGCACGCCTGCGTCCCCTTTTCGGGGAGAGCGCTCTCCCACCCTGTCGTGGTTCAGTTGTAGACCCCGAACTCGTAGAGCGAGTAGCCCCAGCCGGTGCCACGCGCGGTTCCGTGGACCCGTACGTAGCGGCCTGTGCCGGACACGTCCAGGTCGTCGACACCGCCGTTGCCGTCGGTGACCGTGCGGACCGTGGTCCAGTTCTGCCCGTCGTCCGAGGTCTGAAGGGTGTAGCCCTTGGCGTACGAGGTCTCCCAGACCAGCTGGACGTGGCGGAACGAGGTACGGGTGCCGAGGTCGACGCGCAGCCACTGCGGGTCGCTCCAGTCACTGGCCCAGCGGGTGTTCGGGTTGCCGTCGACGGAGTTCGCCGCGGTGCAGGGACAGTCGCCGCCGCCGGTTTGGAACGAGGAGGCGGTGGCGGGCCTGCCGAGGGCGATGTTCGTGCCGCTCGGCATGGGCGGCACCACCCGCACGGAGCGGGTCTCGACGCCGACGTTGCCCCTGCCGTCCTTGACCTTGACGTAGAACTTCCACACGCCGGGCCGGTCAGGCGCGGTCACCCTCAGCCGGCCGCCGCCGAGGTCGGTGAAGGGCAGCGGGTTCAGCTGTTTGCTCTGGTCGATGTACATGCTGTTGTCCAGCACCTCGTACGTGACCGGGTCGCCGTCGGGGTCGGTGGCCTTGACCGAGAGGGTCAGGTCACGCCCGGCCGGCACTCTGCCCGCGTCCCCCTCGATCGTCAGGTCGGTGATGACCGGCGGGGTGTCGTCACGGGAGGTGTCCCCGCCGTACGCCCTCTTCACGGCGTAGTACGAGAGCCGTTTCTCGCCCGCGGGCAGCAGGTTGAACCAGATGCCGCCGAAGTCGTACTCGGTGCCGTAGTGGAACATCGTGGCGCCGAGCGCGACACCCTTGTGTCCGGTGACGCAGTTCCACGCCCGGGCGTAGCCGTCGGCCTTGGCCCGGTCGGTGGGTTCGGCGGGGACACCGTTCGTGTCGTCCGGGGCCTCCCACTCGCCCGCGGGTCCGGTCTCGGTGACGATGTAGGGCTTGGTGTAACCGCCCTGTTCCCAGGCCGACTTCACGTCACAGACTGCGTTGTAGGCGTTCACCGCGTACAGGTCGAGGTCGGGCGCATTCTCCTTGTAGTAGGGCCAGGCGCCGGTCCACGCGTCGGTGGAGGTGACCGGGTGGTTGGGGTCGACGGCGTGGATCTTCTTGGCGATGTCGTTCACCAGCGTGGCGTAGGCGTCCCGCTGACGTTCCAACTCGGCGCCGCTGTAGCAGTTCTGGAGGCCGAGCACCGACTCGTTCCCGACGTCCCACATCAGGACGCCGGGGTTGTCCTTGTAGGTGGCGGCCCACTGGGGGAACTCGGTGAGCACCTGGTTCTTGTACGCGGTGTCCGTCAGGTAGTTCACACAGCCGCCGCTGCCGGGGCCGCCGCCGGGCTGGAGCCAGAAGCCGGCGACGACCCTGATGCCCTGGGCGGCCGCGGCGTCGAAGAGCGGCTTGCTGGAGGCGTCGGTGCCCCAGGTGCGGACGGTGTTGACGCCCATCGACCTCAGGTCGGGCATGTAGCGCCCCGCGTCGGCGACGGCCGGGCCCCAGGTCAGGCCCTTGATCTGGTACGGGCTTCCGTCGACGGTCAGTTGCCAGTTGCCCTGCGAGCCGGTGACCTTGACGACGCCGCCGGCCGCGTGGGCCCGCTGGGCGGGCAGGACGAGTGCCGCCGCGGCGAGCAGGCCCGCGGTGAGGGGCGCCATGACATGGCGCCGGGTGGTTCGGGATCCGGTCATGAGAGTCCGTCCGGGGTACGGGTGGGGGGATGCGGGTGGGGTGGAGCTGACGGTGCGGCTTCGGGTGCTGGTGCGACCGGGGCCGGGGGCGAGGCGGGGCGGGTGGTCCCGCCGGCCCGCGGTGTGCGCCGGACCGGCGGGACGCTTCCCCGTCTCCGCGCGTCAGGGAAGGCGGTAGTTCGCGTCGAGTGCCGCGCCCGCTTCGGGGTGCGTCTGGTCGTAGCCGCGGGCATCGCACTGGAGTCCCCCGACGACACAGTGGTCGACGAGCGCCTTGAGCGTCGGCGGGTCCCACGCGTTGAAGCAGTCGTAGTGGAAGGAGTGACCGGCGCCGCTCGAAAGCCTGACCTGTGACATGTCACCGTTGACCGGGAAGGCCATCTTGAACTCGATCATCGGCAGGGCGACCGGGTGGTCGTCCGGGCAGATGTTGTTGTTGGTGCCGGGGTTGACCACCGGATACGCCATGTGACTCTGGTGGTCGGGGGTGTCGAGGTACTTGCCGTCCCAGCAACTGGGAGCCTGGAAACGGATGTTGAGCTGGACGTCGGCGCTGTTCGGGCACTGCTGGGGGAAGTCGACGTTGAAGTAGCTGTTGCCGCACTCCCATCCCTCCACGAACCCCCGGTGGTTGCGGAAGTCCGCCGCGGACTGCATCGGACTGCCGACCACGAAGCGCAGCCCCTTCGGGAAGGGCCGCACGCTGGTGTAGTCGGTGACTCCCGCCTTGTAGTAGATGACCTGCGGGCCCACCGGCAGGACCGTGGCACCGCCTTTCAGCAGCGTCGGCATCCAGTACGCGGACCTGTCGCCGGGCGCCTTGCAGCTGGTCGAACCGGCGTCGAGCGAGGCGGTGGTGCTCGCCGCGTCCGTCGTGGTGTTGCCCAGGAACGTGTGGTCGTGGGACTTGCCCGGCTGACCTGGATAGACGATCGGGTCGTCGGGTCTGGTGCGCGTCACCGAGCAGTTCGCCTGGAACTCGTGGAAGTACCGGTGCGCCGGCTCCGCCTTGGACGGGACGACCCCGGTCACCTGGGGATTCGCCGGGATGTAGCCGTCGCCGTCGGGGTCCTCCGGCGAGGAGAGCGTGGAGACGGGCATCGCGTGCGCCGCGTGGACGGCCGTCGCGCCGGTCATAGACGCCGGGCCGGTCGCGGGGTCGGCGCTCATCGCCACTCCGGTCAGGCCGAGCGAGGTCAGCACGAGCGCGCCGGACATCAGCATTCCTGAGACGATCTTCGATCTCCGTGCCATGGAGACCTCCTGCCACGTCGATGGGGACGGTGGGGGTCGAAACGGCCGGGCGGCGACGGGCACGGTGCCGCCGGACCGTTCGCGTGACGGTCCATCACATGTGCCGTGGGAATGGGAGAGCGCTCTCCCGTCGAGGAGTGTTGTGGCGGCTGCGCGCGGGTGTCAAGGGAACTGACGAACAATCAAGGAGCCGTTCCGCGCTCACCTCTTGAACACAACTCCGGAGTCCCGTCCGCTCCACACGCAGGCGCATCACCTGCTAAGTCGCCATAAATCAGCGCCTACTTGACCTCTTCCCGCACGAGGACCCGAGGTACTCCGGTCACAACTCTTGACGTGTCGTTCACCTCACTGAAGCATGCATCGGCGAGAGAGCGCTCCCCCGTACCTCCAACCGTTCACTTTCTGAACCAGGAGAGTCGCCCCCCATGCCTCAAACCCCCACAGACGCCCAGGACTCCGATCGTTCCACCGTCGCGCGGCGCACCGTTCTCGGAGCGATGGCGGCCGGCGCGGCCGCGCCCGGACTGCTCGCCGTGTCCTCACCGGCGTTCGCCTCCCCCGCGGAGCCGGCCGCCCCGGCCGTGCGGTCCTCCCGGAAGACGTCGGCCCTTCCCGGCGGCGGTGATCTGGGCCCGAACGTCATCGTGTTCAGTCCCTCGACGCCGGGAATCCAGGCGAAACTCGACCAGATCTTCCGGCAGCAGGAGTCGGCCCAGTTCGGCACGGGCCGCTACGCGTTCCTGTTCAAGCCCGGCATCTACAGCGGGCTCAACGCCCAACTGGGCTTCTACACCTCGATCGCCGGCCTCGGCCTGTCGCCGGACGACACGACGATCAACGGCGACGTCACGGTCGACGCGGGCTGGTTCAACGGCAACGCCACCCAGAACTTCTGGCGTTCGGCGGAGAACCTCGCCCTCAGCCCGGTGAGCGGCACCAACCGGTGGGCGGTCGCGCAGGCCGCTCCGTTCCGTCGTATGCACGTCAAGGGCGGTCTCAACCTCGCACCCGACGGCTACGGCTGGGCCAGCGGCGGCTACATCGCCGACAGCCGGATCGACGGGTCCGTCGGACCGTACTCGCAGCAGCAGTGGTACACCCGCGACAGTTCCGTGGGCGGCTGGGTCAACGCCGTCTGGAACATGGTGTTCTCAGGCGTCCAGGGCGCGCCGGCGCAGTCCTTCCCGAACCCGCCGTACACCACGCTCGACACCACACCGGTCTCGCGCGAGAAGCCGTTCCTGTATCTGAGCGGCAGCGAATACCGGGTGTTCCTGCCGGAGAAGCGCGTCAACGCGCGCGGCACGACCTGGGGCAACGGCACTCCGCGCGGTACGTCGCTGCCGCTCGGCCAGTTCTATGTGGCCAAGCCCGGTGTCACCGCCGCGACCCTGAACGCGGCGCTCGCCCAGGGGCTCCACCTGCTGCTGACGCCGGGGATCTACCACCTGGACCAGCCCATCCAGGTCAACCGCGCGGGCACCGTCGTCCTCGGCCTCGGCTACGCGACGCTGATCCCCGACAACGGCGTCACCGCGCTGCGGACCGCCGACGTCGACGGAGTCCGGCTCGCCGGGTTCCTGATCGACGCCGGGCCCGTCAACTCCAGCAGCCTGCTGGAGGTCGGCCCGGCGGGCGCCTCCGCCGACCACTCGGCCAACCCGACCACCGTGCAGGACGTGTTCGTGCGGATCGGCGGGGCCGGCGCGGGGAAGGCCACGACCAGCATGGTCGTCAACAGCCGCCACACGATCATCGACCACACCTGGGTGTGGCGGGCCGACCACGGCACCGGCGTCGGCTGGGAGACCAACCGGGCCGACTACGGCATCCGCGTCAACGGCGCCGACGTCCTGGCCACCGGGCTGTTCGTCGAGCACTTCAACAAGTACGACGTGCAGTGGTACGGCGAGCGGGGCCGCACCATCTTCTTCCAGAACGAGAAGGCCTACGACGCTCCGAACCAGGCCGCGATCCAGAACGGGAGCGTCAAGGGGTTCGCGGCCTACAAGGTCGGCGATGCGGTCACCGCCCACGAGGGCTGGGGTCTGGGCAGCTACTGCTACTACAACGTCGACCCCACGATCGTCCAGCACCACGGATTCTCGGCGCCGAACCGGCCAGGCGTGAAGTTCCACGGTCTGCTGGTGATCTCGCTCGGCGGCAACGGGCAGTACGAACACGTCGTCAACGACACGGGGGCGCCGACATCGGGCACCTCCACCGTGCCGTCGACCGTGGTCTCGTATCCCTGACGCGTCCCGTGAGCGGGCTTCCGCGAGAGCTCTCCCGGAAGCCCGCTCACGCGGGTGCGCCGTGTTTCAGTAGCGCTGGGCCTTGGCGAGTACCGGCGTGAGCTGGGGCTGCGCGGGCTGTCTGCTGATCACGACGGGCTGCGCCTTCTTGCCGGACGCGAGGTTCTCCTTTCCGACGTACGCCGTCTCCACGACCTTGCCGTCCGGGTTCTTGAAGTCGACCTGGACGGCGTACGAGGCCGTCTTGCCGCTGTTGTTGGTGATGGTGACGAGCACGGCCCGCAGCCCTCCGGTCTCCGCGGTCGGCAGGCCGGTCATCTTGACCTCGGACGTCGCGTTGCCGCTGCCCTGGACGTTCTTCAGCTGCTTCTCGGCGGTGGCGGAGGCGCGGGCGGTGTCGGCGGAGACCGAGGCGGCGAACTCCGAGGCCCTGGCCGAGACCGAGGCGGCGGCCGAGGACGCCCGTGCGCTCGCCGACCCGATGATGGAGGAGGCCGCCGAGGCGATCGCGGACGGCGGTGTCCCGGTGAAGTTCGACGCGTTCGGCGGCGTGGGCCGCGGGGTGACGGAGGCCGTGGAGCTGCCGCCGCCGTTGTCCGAGCTGCACGAGACGAGGGCGGAGCCGCACGCGATCGCGGCCAGCAGGACAGCGACACGCCCAGATCCGCTCCGGCCGTGGGGAACACGTCTGCTCATGGGCTTGCCTCTTCCTGCCGTACGGGGGCACGGGGGCTCGTCCTCTTTTCCTGCCGTACGGACTCCCTCATGCTCCGTGCCGCGTCCGGCCACGGCGAACCACGGGGGCCCATTGGGGTGGCGGGCGCCGGGTCAGCCCCCGTGTCCCGCTCCCTCCAGCCACGCGTCCGTGACCGCCAGGGCCGCCGCCATGACGCTCAGCTGCGGATTGACCTCCGGGCAGCCCGGCAGGACCGACCCGTCCGCGACCAGGACCCCGTGGACTCCGCGGAGCCTGCCCTCGGGGTCGGCGGGTGCCCGCTGCGGATCGGCTCCGGCGGCCACCGTGCCGGTCGGGTGGAACGCCGACACGTGCAGATCGCGGGAGCCTGTCGAGGTGAGCAGGTCGTCGAGCGCGTCGAGGGAGCGGGCGCGGGGCGCGCGGGGGATTCCGGTGAGGACCTCCGTCGCCCCGGCGGCGAACAGCAGACGGCCCATGGCGCGTACGGCGGTCAACAGGCGGTCGCCGTCGCGCGGGTCGAGGTCGTAGCGGACGAGCGTGCGGTTCCGGCCGCCGACCTGGCCCGAGGGACGGTCGGCGATCATGGCGCCGAGGGTGGCCAGATGGTCCGACGCCTCCAGTTCGCGCCGCAGTTCCCGGCCGAGGCCGGGCAGGACGAAGCTGCTCATGCCGGGCGGGCTCGCCGTCGCCTCGACCAGGATCCCCCGGTCGTGGAGTTCCTCGACGCCGACGCTCTGGAGCACGCCCCGCCAGGCCGTCACCGGTTCGGTGAAGCGTCCGGCGACGCTGGTGGCCGGGTGCACGCTGAGGTTGCGGCCCAGTCGGGGGTGTCCGCCGAGGCCGGAGCGGCGCAGCAGGGGCGGGGTCTGGAGGGTGCCGGCCGCCACCACGACGAGGGGGCTGAGGATCTCCAGTTCGCCGGCGTCGGGGCGGCGCGCCCGGATTCCGGCGGCGCGGGGCGGGCCCGGCACGTCGTGGTCGAGGAGGATGCGGTGGACCCGGGCGCCGGTGACGATCCTGGCACCGGCGGCGCAGGCGTCGGGCAGGACGGACAGCTGGACGCTCTGCTTGGCTCCGGTGGGGCAGCCGACGACGCACTGGCACGAGCCCTTGCAGCCGGGGGCGTTGCGGCGCAGCGGGGCGGCCCGCCAGCCGAGCCGTCCGGCGCCGGTGAGGGTGAGCAGCCCGTTGTCGCCGAGGACGTCGAGGGGCTGGCGTGCGACGCGCAGGGTGCGCTCGACCTCGTCGAGGAGGGGTGCGAAGCGGTCCGCGAGAACGAAGCCGAACGTGTCGCGCCAGCGTGCCAGGACGTGGTCCGGTGTGCGGTAGCAGGTGCCGGAGTTGACCACGGTGGTGCCGCCGACGGCACGGCCGGTCGGCAGCAGGACCGGTGGTCTGCCGAGGGCCACGGTGGCGCCGCCGTCGCGGTAGAGCTCGGTGAAGCGGTCCAGGGGTGCCCGGCGGCCGAAGGAGGCCGTCGGGTGGTGCCGGCCCTCCTCCAGGACGACGACGCTGAGTCCGGCGCGGGCGAGGGTGCGTGCGGCCATGGCGCCGCCCGCGCCGGAGCCGATGACGACCGCGTCGGCGGTGGTACGGCCCGGCCACTCCTCGGCGGGAGTGCAGTCGAGGGGCGGATCCGCCGGGGCGGGTACGGCGGCGGGCGCGGCCCAGGTCCGTTCGGTGCCGGCGGCCAGCAGGACGGGAACCTTCAGGAGGTCCAGGAGCGGGGCGAGCCGGGGCCGCGGGGCCAGCGAGCGGAGCACGGTCTCGCGTTCGTCGGGGCGAAGGGCCGCCAGGCGTCTTCCGGTGCGCGCCAGGGCGTACGTCTCCAGGGCGGCCACGGCGGTGCGCACCCCGGCGCGTGCGGGGAGGGGCAGTGCGGCGAGCACGGAATCGAGGCGGTGCGGGACCCGGGCGGGCCAGGCGTCGGCGCCGTCGTCGGCGAGGAGTGCGGCGACGAGCCCGTCGGCGGTCATCGTCCGCCCGCCTCGGCGTGTGCGGTGCCGTCCAGGGTCCAGGAGGCTTCCGGGCGCCAGCGGCCCCACCAGCGTTCCAGGACGACCCGGGCGTCGGCGGACTCGCTGTTGTGGCACACCGCGCGGGCGCCGTCCGGGTCTCGGTATTCCAGGGTGAGGGTCCGCTCGGGGGGCAGGTCGACCTCGACGCGGATGCGGCGCAGCGCCGTCCGGCCGGTGACCGTCCATGTGGGCAGGCCGAAGGCGGCACGGAAGCGTCCGAGTACCGGCCGGCCGATGGCAGAGCGCTCGGGCCTGCGTGGCCACGTGCGGCCGTCGCGGCGTAGGCGCAGGAAGACGAGCGGGGGGAGGCGGCGCAGCGCGGGCCGGGTGGACACGGCGGCGACGATCTCCAGGACGTCTCCTTCGCCGAGGTCGGCGTGCAGCCAGGTCCAGCGTCGGGCGTTGCCGTGTCCGTAGATGCGGGCGGACGCCCCGGGTGCGGCGCGCAGGGTCAAGGTCGATCCCTCGTAGGAGAGTTCTCCCTCGTAGGTGGCGCGGGCGGCGGGGAGCATCTGGGCGGCGGGG
The DNA here is from genome assembly GCF_055559015.1 of Streptomyces sp. NPDC024698. Lineage (NCBI taxonomy): Bacteria > Bacillati > Actinomycetota > Actinomycetes > Kitasatosporales > Streptomycetaceae > Streptomyces > Streptomyces sp. NPDC024698. The sequence goes on from NZ_JBVHLK010000003.1 coordinate 29,644, forward strand.
AGCACGGGGCGGCGCCAGGACCAGCGGGGGAAGGTGAACAGGGGTGGCCCCTGGGGCTGTTCGAGGAGCTTCCAGTGGAAGTCGCCCGCGCTGCCGGTGAGTCGGCCGCCCGCGTGGGTGATGTCCTCGGTGGTGAATCCGTCGGCCGGCCGGGTCCAGGGGACGGGTCCGAAGCGGGCGTGCCGTACCTCGCCCTCGCGGGGGAACGCGGCGGCCCAGCCATGGGCGAACGGTTCGGATCCGTCGGCGGGTGCGACGAGTTCGTGGTGCAGCCAGACCCCGGTGCCGGTCGCCGGGTCGGTGAGGGTGGTGTACCAGACCTCGGTGCGGCCCGGGGCGCCGTTCCATCGCGGTGCCGCGTGTCGCGCGGGGTCCTCGTGGCGCGGGAAGCGGAAGCCGAGCAGGAAGGGCAGCAGGCCGGTGGCCAGGGGGAAGCGCAGGACGCCCTGGCCCACCCGCGCCCCGTCCTCGTACACGGTGAACGGAAGGGTGGTCATGGAGGCGAGGGGGTGGCGCGGGGTCACCGACTTCCAGCCGTCCAGGGTGAGGCGGCGTCCTTCGGCGGTGAAGGTCAGGCGGTAGCGGATGCGCCGCCGGGCGATCGGTGACACCTCCAACTCGCCCTCGGCGGACGGGTCGTCGGCGTGTCCGGCGATCCGCACGCGGCCGGTGAGGCGGGCCCGGGTGGTCCGGTGCGGGAGCAGGACCCGGTCGGCGGCGGCGCGCAGATCGAGCCGGACGTGCCGCTCCCCCGGTTCTCCGTCGAGGCGGACGGTTCCGATCATCGTCTCCGTGAACACCGTGCCCCTCACGCGAGTCCCTCCAGCATGATGCGTTCGGTGTCCCGGAGATAGGTGCCGGCAGCCTCCCGGGCGCGCCGGGTGTCCCTGGCTGTGACGGCCTCGACGACCGGGGCGAGCCTGCGGTGGGCGGTCTCCGGGTCGGTGAAGGGCCCCTTCAGCAGGGAGCGGACCGGCAGGTAGGCGTTGAAGAGGGTGTTCGTGAGCAGGACGTAGACGCGGTTGCCCGTGGCGCGGGCCAGGGCGCGGTGCACCTCGACATCGGCCAGCTGGACCGCGTCGGCGCCCTCGGCCCCCGCCACGGCCGCGAGCAGCGCGCTCAGCTCGGCCCGCTGTGCGCGGGTGCCTCGCTCGGCCGCCCGCTCGGCGATCAACGCGCCGACTCCGCGCCGTACTTCGAACACCTCGTGCACCCAGGCGGCGTCGTGCCGCACGAGCATGGGCAGGAGGTCCGCTCCGCCGAGACGGGCGTAGTCGCGCACCCGGGTGCCCACTCCGTGCCGGGTCTCCAGCAGACCGGCCTGCACGAGCCGCCCGAAGGCGTGCTTGAGCGTGGTGCGGGTGACGCCGTAGCCGTCGGCGAGCCGTCGTTCCGGGGGAAGGTAACTCCCCGCCGGATGACGGCCGTCGAGGATGTCGGTGCGCAGCCGGTCCTCCAGGACGTCCACGATGGTCTCGCGGGGCAGAGCCTCCACGTTTCCCCCTCCGGGCAAGTGGCTGAGTGGATGAGCCACTGAACCAGTGACGGGCCGTCGGGGTCAACCCCTCCTGCCGCACGCCTGGTTGCCGCGCGCCGCCGCCGGGCTCATCGTTCGCCGTCGGCGTCCAGGCAGAGCACGGGGACCCGTTGGACGAGGTTGTTCACGAAGCCGCCGCGGTTCCACGGCTGTTCGAGCGGCTGAGTGTGGCCGTCGGCGTCTGTGGCGCGTGCGCTCAGGACATGTCGGCCGGGGGACGCCGCCCAGGTGAAGTGCCAGGCGCGCCAGGCCCAGCGGTGGGTGCCTGGCGGGTCGAGCCGGGCCGGGTGCCAGGTGCGTCCGTCGTCCGTGCTGACCTCGACCGCGGTCACGGGCGCACACCCCGACCAGGCCCGTCCGGTCAGGGTGACGGCGCCCGGGTGGACCGCCCGCTCCCTGGACATGAAGTCGGGGAAGCCCGGCGGGGCGAGCAGGGCGCGCGGGGCGATACGGGTGACCGGCTCGCCCTCCTCCGCGGCTTCCTGCCGGAGCCGATACGCCACCGCCTGCTGGAATCCCCGGAACGGCGCGGCCGTCACCGTGATCTCGCGGAGCCACTTGACCTGCGCCATGCCGTACCAGCCCGGCACCACGAGCCGCAGCGGATGCCCGTGCTGCGGTGGCAGCGGGGCGCCGTTCATCGCGTAGGCCACCAGGACCTCGGGCTCGTCGCCGCGCGCCACGTCGAGCGGAAGCGCGCGCTGGTAGTCCTGTTCCACCCCGCGCTCCACGCCGTGATCGGCTCCGGTGAACACCACGTCCACCGCGTCCGGTTCGACCCCGGCCTCGGCGAGCAGCACCCGCAGCGGCACGCCGGTCCACTCGGCCGTGCCCACCGCCTCCACCAGCCAGGGCTGGCTCACCGGCCGGGGTGTCAGCAGCGCGCGGCCGTTGCCGGCGCACTCCATGGTCACCCGCTGCCTGACGGCGGGAGCAGCCTTCAGCTCGTCGACTCCGAGGAGCAGCGGGCACCGCACCCGCCCGCCGAGGGCGAGCCGCCAGTCGGACTCCTCCGCGTACGGGATGTCGTAGTGGGTCAGCACATAGTGCAGCCCCGGCGGTGTGACCTCGTACCGCAGGGCCTCCAGCGGCAGTCCGTGGTTCCGGGCGGCGAGAGCCAGTTCCTGGCCGCTGATGCCCTCGTCCGGGCGGGCCAGCCGGGCGGGTGCGCTCATGTCGTCGAGGCGTTGCCCCATGCATCCATTGTCCGCCCGCCGGGGGCGGGGCGCCTGGGACCTGTCCGGTGTCCGCCCGCCGGGGGGGCGGGGCGCCTGGGACCTGTCCGGCAGAGGGGCCCTAGTCCGGGCGGCGGCCGACGCTTCGGTTCACCAGGTCGCGCCAGCCGGCCTCCAGACGCTCGGGCGGCATGCCGCGCTGGCGGGTCAGATGGCCGATCAGCGCGGGGTCCAGGTAGCCCATCAGCGTCTGGGCGACGAGCTCGACGTCCGCGTCCGGTCCCGGGCCCGCCTGGCGCAGCAGCATGCACACGTGCATGAAGCGGACCCGGTACGGCGCCGAGGTGAAGCGGCGGGTGACCTCGGGTTCGGCGGCGAGGTACAGGTCGAGCCGCTCGGAGGTCTGGCGCAGGGCGTGGCATCCGAAGGCGTGCAGGCGCTCCACCGGTGGCGCGCCGGGGCCGAGCGGGGCCGGACCGCTGATGAAGGCGGTCTGGAACCGCTGCTCGGTGTGGTCGAGCAGGGCCATGAGCAGGCCGGTGCGGTCGCCGAAGCGCCGGAAGACGGTCCCCTTGCCCACCGCCGCCGCGCAGGCGACGCCTTCCATCGTGAGTCTGGCCACGCCCTGCTCCTCGACCAGCCGGGCCGCCGCCTCCAGCAGGCGGGCGCGGTTACGGGCCGCGTCGGCGCGCAGCGGGGCGGCCTCGGGCGCGCTGAGCTGCATGACGACGGGCTCGTCGGGCGGTTCCGGTCGCTGGGGGAACGGCGGAAGTGGCTGGGACATGAAGCCAGCGTAACGGCATCCGGGGCCAACTGGACTGCGGTCCGCTTCAGTGGTAGACCTTAAGCGGACTTCGGTCCGTTTTGTTGCGGCAGTGTTTCAGCGTTTCCATCCCCCAGGAGATATCCATGTCCGTACGCATCCTCGCGCTCGTCGGCAGCCTGCGCGCCGGTTCCCACAACCGCCAGCTCGCCGAGGCGGCCGTCAAGCTCGCTCCGGAGGGCGCCGAGGTCGAGATCTTCGAGGGCCTGGCCGAGGTTCCCTTCTACAACGAGGACATCGACGTCGAGGGCACCGTCCCCGCCGCCGCCGCCCGGCTGCGCGCCGCGGCCGGTTCGGCCGACGCGTTCCTGCTCTTCTCCCCCGAGTACAACGGCACCATCCCGGCCGTCCTGAAGAACGCCATCGACTGGCTGTCGCGCCCGTACGGCGCCGGCGCCTTCACCGGCAAGCCGGTCGTCGTGGTCGGCACCGCCTACGGCCAGTTCGGCGGCGTGTGGGCGCAGGACGAGGCCCGCAAGGCCGTGGGCATCGCCGGCGGCACCGTGCTGGAGGACGTCAAGCTCTCCGTCCCCGGCTCCGTGGTCCGCTTCGCCGAGACGCACCCCGCCGACGACGCCGAGGTCGCGGAGCAGCTCACCGAGGTCCTGAACCGACTGCACGGCCACGTCGAGGCCCCCGCCGCCGCCTGACAACTCAGGCCTGGGCCGGTCCGGTTGACCCGGGCCGGCCCTTCGCATGTCGTGACTCGGTCACCGTACGTCGCAAGATCGCCACGGCCCTGGCGGAGCCTCGTCCTCCGCGACAGGATGCCCGCATGAAGAGCGATCTCTTTTCCAGTGACCACATGGTGCAGCCCGCCGTCGCGGCGGGCATGACCGTCCAGAACGCCAAGTCCATCAAGTACGCAGTCCAGGGCGAGATGTTCGCGCGCCAGGGCGCGATGGTCGCCTACCGGGGCAGTCTCCAGTTCGAGCGCAAGGGCCAGGGCGTCGGCGGGATGCTCAAGCGGGCGGTCACCGGTGAGGGACTTCCGCTGATGGCCGTCCGCGGGCAGGGCGAGGCCTGGTTCGCGCACGAGGCGCAGAACTGTTTCATCGTGGGCATCGAACCCGGCGACGTGTTCACGGTCAACGGCCGCAACGTCCTGTGCTTCGACGCCTCCCTCTCGTACGAGATCAAGACCGTGAAGGGCGCGGGCATCACCGGCGGTGGCCTGTTCAACAGCGTCTTCACCGGCCACGGCAGCCTGGGCCTGATATGCGAGGGCAACCCGCTCGTCATTCCCGTCACCTCCCAGCAGCCGGTGTTCGTCGACACCGACGCGGTCGTCGGCTGGACGGCGCAGCTGCGCACCTCGCTGCACCGCTCGCAGTCGATCGGCTCGATGATCCGAGGGGGTTCGGGCGAGGCGGTGCAGCTGAAGCTGGAGGGCGAGGGCTGCGTCGTCGTACGCCCCAGCGAGGCGACGCCGCAGAAGACGCAGCAGCACTGATCCGGGAGCGCAGCGGGGGCCCCGCCGTCCGGCGGGGCCCCTGCGTGTCGTGCGTCGGACCGGTCCGTCAGCGACCGGCGGCCGGCGGGGCCGGGGTGTCGGCGACCGTGACGTTGACGGCGGCCCAGGCCGCGTCCACCGCCTTGTACTCGGCGCTGTTCGCGCCGTACATGTCGCTGGCGGCCTTGAGCGTGGCCGTCCGGGCGTCGTGGAAGTCGGTCGTGGAGACCATGTAGCGGGTGAGCGCCCGGTAGAAGACGGCGGTGGCCTTGGTGCGGCCGATGCCGGTGACCCGGGAACCGTCGTACGTCGGCGAGTCGTACGTCACGCCCTTGACGGTCTTGCGGCCGCTGCCCTCGGCGAGCAGGTAGAACGCGTGCGAGGAGACACCGGAGCCGGCGTGCACCTCGGTGTCGTACGCGGCGGGCGACCAGTAGTCGATCGTCTGCTCGAGCCGGTCGAGGGACGGGTGGTCGAGGCGGCGCAGGAACTTCTGGGCGAGGCCCAGCTTCTCCCCCACGAGGTAGTTCGGCGGGTTCTTCGGGTTGTTCGCCGAGAACTCGACGTTCGAGCCGAAGATGTCCGCCAGCGACTCGTTGAGGGCACCGGGCTCGCCGTACTGGTTGCCGTCGGCGTCCACGCGGGTGGGTTCGAGGGCGGCGGTCGCGTCGACGACCCCGTGGGTCAGCTCGTGGCCGGTGACGTCGAGGACGACCAGCGGCTTCTTGAACAGATCGCCGTCCCCGTCGCCGTACAGCATGCAGCCGCACGTCGAGTCCCAGAACGCGTTGCCGACCTTGCTGCCGAAGTGGACCATTCCCTTGGCGCCGGCGCTGTTGTTCTTGATGCCCTTGCGGCCGAAGGCCTTCTTGTAGAAGTCCAGGGTCTGGGTGATGCCGTACTGGGCGTCGACCGCGGCGGTGGTGCGGGCCGAAGTGGTGCCGGTGCCCCACCTGTTGTCACCGTCGGTGAACGCCTTGCCCCGGGCGAAGGACTCCAGTTCCTGGCCCTTGGCGTCCCGGGTCTCGGTGTTCCACCGGGTCGGGTCCTTGAGCAGGTACGTGGTCCGCGCCGTCCGGGTGGTGGTCAGCGCCACCTTGCCGGCGAAGAGGGAGGAGCCGCTGCCGGTGGCGGTGGCCGGGTAGTGGGCCGCGGCGGCGCCGGTGAGACCGGACAGGGCGGCGGCACCGGGGGCCGTACCGGTCTGCGGGGTCGCGCTCTCGCCGCGCTCGCGCAGCGCCGCGGCCAGGGACGGCGATATGAACTCGTCGCTGTTCGGGGTGTTGCTGCGGATCCGGCCGTCACGGGCGTCCACGACGACCGTGCTCGACTGCCCGGCCTCGGTGGTGTCGCTGTCCGTCACGACCACCTGGTAGGCGAGGGCGGCGTCTCCCGCACGGGCGTCGACGACGAGCTGGGCGGTGTCCGCGTCGCCCTTCGCCGCGGCCTCGGCCTTCCGCTCGGCCTGCTCGGGCGTCACCCGCGCCTCGACGGTGGACGGCTTCACCACGTGGTCGGCGGCCCGGGTCACACCCAGGTACTCGCCCCGCCTGCCCAGGTGGACGACCAGGTCGCCGCCGAGGACCGGAAGGCCCTGATGGGTGCGGACGAAACGGACGTGCTGCTTTCCGTCCGGGTCCGTCATGACGTCCTTGGCCCGCAGGGTGTCCCCGGCGATGACACCGGTGGCCGAGGCGTGCGCGAACGCCGCCGCCCTGGCCGCGGCCACCGGCGAGGCGGCCTGGGCCGCCACGCGGGCGGGTCCCTCGGGCGCGGACGCGAAGGCGGTACCGGGGATCGTGGCGGCCGTCGTCACCGCGACGGCTATCGCCACACGGCGTATGTGGGGTCTACGCACTGAGTTCCTTTGCACAGGGGCGGCCGGGGTCACCAACCGCCTTGCGGCGCGATGCTGTTGCGCACCACGGGGGCTGTCGGGTCCCGACCGGACAGATGTACGGGGGAACGAGGCGGTTGCCTGGCGGGTCCGCTCGACCCGCACATGTGACCGATGTCGCACCTCCCCGCGCCCGGAGGTGTCAGACGGTGCGGTCGGCGAGGGCGGACAGCGTAGTGTGGAGTTCCGCCGCGGGCCCCGGGGCGAGGGGCAGCCCCGCCAGGAGCGTGTCCGCCGCGGCCAGATGGCGGCGCGCCTCGCGCACGGCGGCGGCGCGGCCCCCGGCCCGCTCGATGAGGGCCGTCGCACGGCGGACACCCGCTTCGTCCAAGGAGTGGGAGAGCGCCAGGAGTTCGTCCAGTTCGCCGTACCCGGCTCCGCCGAGCGCGGCGAGCACCGGCAGGGTCTTCTTGCCCTGCCGCAGGTCGCTGTGGACCGGCTTGCCGGTGACCGACGGATCGCCCCAGATGCCCAGCACGTCGTCGGCGATCTGGAAGGCGACCCCGAGATGGCGTCCCGCGCGGTCCAGGACGGTCACCGCGTGGTCCGGCGCTCCGGCAAGCCGGGCGCCCAGTGCCAGGGCGCAGCCGAGCAGCGCTCCGGTCTTGCGCTCGGCCATCGCCTCGTACTCCGCGGCAGCGACCGCGTCGGCCCCGGTCCAGGGCCGTTCGGCGAACAGCAGGTCGTCGGCCTGGCCGCGGACCAGATCGCCGAGGGCGGTCGTCAACTGCCTTACGGCGGGAGCGGCTTGGGGAGTGACGGCGACGGTCTCGACGGCCAGCGCGAACAGCGCGTCGCCCGCGAGCACGGCGGGTCCCGTGCCGTAGGCCTTCCACACGGCCGGGCGCCCGCGGCGGAGCGTGTCACCGTCCATGATGTCGTCGTGGAGCAGCGAGAAGACGTGCACGAGTTCCACCGCGACGGCGGCCGGCACTCCCGCCCGGGCCGGACCCGAGACGATCTCCGCCCCGAGGACGGCCAGGGCCTGTCGTACGCCCTTGCCCTGGCCGTGGTCGACGGGTGCGCCGCCGACCTCGCAGTGGCCGAGCGCGTAGCGGGCCATCTCGGCGAGCCACGGGTGCAGCGTGCCGATCGCCTCCGACAGGGCGGGGGCCACGAGTTCGCGGCAGCGGCGCAGGACCTGGGCGGCGTCGTGCGGGGAGTCCGGGGCGGCCGGTGCCGAGGGGACGCGCTGAACGGGCGGAACGGGCGAGGCGCCGAGGGCCGTCGAGGTCATCACGCGGCCTCCGCCTCGCCGGCCTCGGGCGTCAACCCGAGCTCCGCGCGGGCTCGTTCGACCATCCGGTGGGCGTGCCTGAGCCCGATGCCGTCCAGCGCCAGGGCCAGCTCGTCCAGGTCGGCGGCGGTTTCGGCGCTGTCACGACCGAGGCGGGCGAGGGACTTGACCAGCCCGAGGCGGGAAAGGGCCGTGCCGCGCGGCTCGCTCATCGTCTCGAACTCGGCGAGGGCACCCGCGTACACCTCGCGGGCCTGCTCGTAACGCCCGGCGCGGTAGAGGACGTTGCCGCGCATCTTGTGGTTGTAGGCGAGCGCGCCGGACAGCTTCATCGCGCGGCAGGAGACCTCGGCCTCGCCCAGCAGTTCCAGCGCCCGGTCCGTGTCGCCGTCGCGCACGGAGACGATGTCCGCGAGTCCGCGCAGCGCCCAGGCGTGGCCGCGGCGGTCCTCGGCACCGGCGGCTATCCCGGCCGCCTCCTCGAACATCGCGTAAGCGGTGTCGTACGCACCGGTGTTGCGGTGGATCTGGGCGATGCCCTCCAGCGCCCACACGGTGTGCCGGGCCTCGCCGCGGCGGCGGGCCTCGGCCAGCAACTGCTCGTGCAGCGCCGTCACGGCCGCGTAGTCGCCCTGGATGCGGCCGGTCTCGGCCATGCCGGCCAGGGAGTAGCCGCGCACCACGACGTCCCCCGCCAGCTCGCCGAGTTCGGCGGCCAGCCGCAGCAGCCGCCACGCCAGCGGGAACGCTCCGCGCTGGCGGGCCAGGGTGCCGCCGCTCCACAGCGCCCAGGCCATGGCGGCGCCGTCGCCGGCCTCCCGGGCGGTGCGGTAACTCGCCTTCCAGGCCCGGTCGGCGTCCGCCACCTGCCCCAGGCGGCGGTGCGCCTCGGCGACCGCGAGGCCGGAGCGGGCGGCCTCGGCGCGGGCGCCGGTGCGTTCGGCCGCCCGCAGTTGCTCCGTACCCGCCGCGAGGACGTCCGTCAGCGAGGAGTTCACCGACAGGGTGGTCAAGGCGCCCTGATATTCCGGGGCGAAGGCTTTGCCGTACATGAGTGCCTTTCCGTCGGCCACCGCCCGCCCGTGCGAGGGACGGGCCGATGGTGACGCTGTAGTCGACTCCTGAAAGGCGGTGACATGCGGCGATCAGCTATGCACTCGGCGTATACGCGGCATGTATACCCAAGGGGTATAGTGCGCCCGATCGCCATCCCCGAGGGGATGCTCCATGGAGGACCGCGTGCCACGCGCCCGTTGCCGATCAAGACGGCGTTCGGGTACGGGAGGTTGCCTGCGCGCCTCAAACACGTTGCGCGGCGACGCAAACCGGACTCAGGACGACGGAAGCGGAGCCTCTCCCACCGAAGGCAGGACGGCGTCGCATCACGGACGAACCCGGTGATCGCGGCCGAAGCCACCCACGTGATCCGCCAAGTGCCGTACGGACACCGGAGCTTGTGGCCAGGTGCCGGGGCGGTCTCACTCCACCAGGGCCTGCGTTCCCAGGACGCCGAGGAGGGCGACGCGTTCGGCGTCCTCCGTGCCGGGCTCGGCCGTGTAGACCATGATCCGCAGGTCACCGCCCGCGACGCTGAGCACATCGCAGTCCAGCGTCACGGCGCCGACCTGGGGATGGTCGATGATCTTGCGCGACGCCTCGTGGCGGGCGACGGATCCGGACTCCCACAGCTCCGCGAACCGGATGCTGTTCGCGCACAACTCCTCGATGAGCTGCCCGAGTCGCCGGTCCGTCGGGTACCTGCTCGCGGTCGCGCGCAGGTCGGCGACGAGCGTCGCCTCGAAGGCACGCCGCTCCCGGGGGGTGTGGCGCACCCGGCCGCCGGGGCCGACGAAGTTGCGCCACACCCCGTTGCGCTCGTTGCCCCGCCACCCCGAGGGGTCGCCCAGCAGGGCCGCGTACAGCGGGTTGGCCAGCAGCAGGGTCCAGGCCGCGTCGTACACCGCCACCGGAGTCTCGCCCAGCCGGTCGAGCAGCCGGTGGACACCCGGTGTGATGTGGGCCGGCACCATGCCCCGGCCCGGCGGCACCAGTCCCGCCACCTGGAAGAGGTGCTCGCGTTCGGCTCCGGACAGCCGCAGCGCCCGGCCCAGCGCCTCGACGACCTGCTCCGAGGGATGGGCGGCCCGGCCCTGTTCGAGGCGGGTGACGTAGTCGACCGAGATGCCGGCGAGCAGCGCCAGCTCCTCGCGACGCAGCCCGGCCGCGCGCCGGGTGCCCCCGCCGGGCAGCCCGACGGCTTCCGGCGTGACCCGGTCACGCCAGCGTCGCACCGTCCGCCCGAACTCCGTGTTCGCCATGCCACCCACTGTGCACCCACGCGGCCCGACCCGCCTGGTACCACCGGTCCCAGGAAGACCGGACGCCTGGCTGTGAGCGGCGGACCGCCGGAGGCTGGACGCATGACCACCACACTCATCACCGGAGCGAACAAGGGCCTCGGCTTCGAGACGGCCCGCCGGCTCGTCGCGGCGGGCCACACCGTCCACGTGGGCAGCCGCGACCCGGAGCGCGGCCGGCGCGCCGCGGAGCGGCTCGGGGCGCGACCCCTCGTCATCGACGTCACCGACGACGCGTCGGTCGCCGCCGCGGCGAGGACCGTCGAGGCGGAGGGCGGCCTGGACGTCCTGGTCAACAACGCCGGCGTCGAGGGGCGCGGCGAGGGGAACAGCGTGACCGGCCCGGCCGAGGTGACCGCCGGGATGATGCGCGAGCTGTTCGAGACGAACGTCTTCGGCGTCGTCCGCGTCACCCACGCCTTCCTGCCCCTGCTCCAGCGGTCCGCGGCCCCGGTCGTGGTGAATCTCAGCAGCGGCCTCGCCTCGCTCGCCCGGATCGGCGATCCCGAGAGCCCGACCCACTTCTACCCGGGCCTCGCCTATCCGGCGTCCAAGGCCGGCGTCAACATGATCACCGTGCAGTACGCGAAGGCGTTCCCCGGCATCCGGATCAACGCCGTCGAGCCGGGCTACACCGCCACCGACCTGAACGGGAACACCGGCACGCAGACCGTTCAGGAGGGCGCCGAGATCATCGTACGGATGGCGCTCATCGGGCCGGACGGGCCGACCGGTGGCTTCTTCGACGCGACGGGCCCCGTGCCCTGGTGACCACGGCGTCCGCCGACCTAAGGGAACATGCATTCGATTCCAGGAGTACGCTGGTCTCATGGCCATGCATCTCCAGGGCTCCCTCTTCGACCAGACCGATGAACTCCGCCTGGGCCCCCTCGACGGGCTCCGCCGCACGGGGCTGGGCGACGGGGCCTGGATCGACCTGCTGCCGGGCTGGGTGAGCGGGGCCGACGAGCTCTTCGCCCGTCTCGCCGCCGAGGTCCCGTGGCGGGCCGAACGACGTCAGATGTACGAGCACGTGGTGGACGTGCCCCGGCTGCTCGCGTACTTCCGCGCGGGCGATCCGCTGCCGCACCCGGTCCTCGACGAGGCCAGGGACGCGTTGTCGGCGCACTACGCGGAGGAGCTGGGCGAGGCGTTCACCACGGCCGGGCTCTGCTGCTACCGGGACGGCCGCGACAGCGTGGCCTGGCACGGGGACAGGATCGGCCGGGGCGCCCGCGAGAACACGATGGTCGCCATCGTGTCGGTGGGTGCCCCACGTGATCTCCTGCTGCGGCCGCGCGCCGGCGGGGACACCGTCCGGCGTCCGCTGGGCCACGGCGACCTCATCGTCATGGGCGGCTCCTGCCAGCGCACCTGGGAGCACGCGATCCCCAAGACGGCGCGGGCCTCGGGACCCCGGATCAGCGTCCAGTTCCGCCCGGACGGGGTCAACTGACCCGCGCGACCGCTCCAGCCGGGCCCGGTCGCCTCACTGGGCGAGCTGGGCCTGCACGGCGGGCGCGTACCGGTCGACGATGGCGTCGACGGAGGTGGCGCGCAGATGCGAGCCCCGCGCGATCCCGTACATCACGCCGAGGCCGAGCAGCGTGCTCACGGCGAGTTCGGCGCGCAGGCCCGCGTCCCGCCCGCTCAGCCGCCCGGCGAGACGGTCGCTGACCTGGGCGCGGAAGTTGGCCCGCAGGATCTCGCCCTGCTCCCCCTGGAGCGGGGCGAAGACGATCCTCAGGACGGGATCGGCGCCGCGCTGGGTCTGGCCTTCGAGAAGGTGGCGGACCATGTGCCGGCCGAGCTCCTCCAGCGGCGCGTCCAGCAGGGCGTCCGCGTCGGACTCGAAGGACATCACGCGGGCGAACAGCGCGTCCTTGTTGCCGAAGTACTTCAGGATCAGCGGCGGGCTCACCCCGGCCCGGTCGGCGACCGCCTTGAGCGTGATGTCCGCGTGCGCGTGCCGGGCCAGCAGATACCGGGCCGCCCGCAGGATCGCCGCCTTGCTCGCCTCGGCGTCGCGACGGGGGGTGGGCGCGGCCTCCGGGTCCTGGTGCGGCGGAGCGCCGGCGGCCGGGGACGCCCTGAGACCGGAGTGCGGGGTGGTCACGGTGCTCAAGCTCCTTCGAGGGCCCCGTCGCGGGCCGCGCCGGTGGGGCGGCCGGTGCGCGGGGTCTCGCGGGAGGCGGGGTCGGTGGGAATCGACAGTGCGGCGGCACAGGCCACCAGTGCGACGGTACCCGCCATGACGAAGGCCAGCAGATAGCCGTGCAGGGTCGGCACCGGCGCGCCCGCGACGAGGCTCGTGTGGTGCACGAGCACGGCGGCCACGGCGGCGCTGCACACGGCCTGCCCGATCGTGCGCATCAGGACGTTCACACCGTTGGCCGAGGCGGTCTGCCCGGCGGGCACGGCGCGCAGGATCAGGGTGGGCAGCGCGGAGTAGGCGAAGGTCGTGCCGATCGAGCAGACCGTGGCGCCGAGGATGATCGCCCACAGGTCGCGGCTGTCGGCGATCCGCAGGACGTACCCGGAGGCGATGATCGCCGTGCCGAGGGCCAGGGTGACGCGGGCACCGCGGGCCGCGGATATGCGCGCCGAGACGGGCGAGAGCAGCAGCATCGTCACCCCGCCTGGCAGCAGGCACAGACCGGTGGCGACGATGGACAGGCCGAGTCCGTAGCCGGTGGCCTTGGGCGCCTGCACGAGCTGCGCGGTGACCAGCGAGTTGCCGTAGAAGGCGAAGCCGGTCAACAGCGCGGCGATGTGGGGCAGGGCGACGCGCGGGCGGGCGGCGAGCTTCAGGTCGACGAGGGGGCGTTCGGCGCGCAGCTGCTGGCGCCACCACAGGGCGAGGATCGCCGCGCAGGCGGCGAACAAGGCGAGGATCCGCGGGTTGGTCCAGCCCCAGGTGCCGCCCTGGGACACGGCGAGCAGCAGGCACACGAGCCCGGCGGCCAGCCCCAGCGCGCCCAGGGTGTCGAAGCGGCCGGGCTCGCGTACGGGCGACTCGCGCACCGCCCACCAGGCCAGTGCCGTGCCGAAGACGCCGAGCGCGGTCGTCGCCCAGAACATGACGTGCCAGTTGGCGTACTGCACCACCAGCGCGGCGAGCGGGAGGCCGAGGGCGGCGCCGATGCCCACGGTGGAGCTCATCAGCGCGACGGCGGAACCCGTGCGCTCCGGCGGCAGCTCGTCGCGCAGGATGCTGATCGAGAGCGGGACCACGGCGGCGGCCGCGCCCTGAAGCGCCCGTGCCACGATCAGGACGCCGATCTGGGAGGTGAGCGCGCACATCAGCGAGCCGACCGTCATCATCCCGAGGGCCATGAGCAGCACGCGCCGCTTGCCGTACATGTCTCCGGCGCGGCCCAGGACGGGGGTGAGCACCGCTCCGGCGAGGAGGGTCGCCGTCACCATCCAGGAGACCGCTCCCGCCGAGGCGCCCGTCAGCCGGGGCAGATCGGGCAGCAGCGGGACGACCACCGTCTGCATGACGGCCATGAGGATCCCGCCGAACGCCAGGACAGGGATCGCGAGCCGCTCGCGCAGGGCCGCCATCGGCACTCCAGAAGTAGACGTGAAAAAAGGGTGAATGGCAATTCACCTTATCGGTGAATTGCCATTCACCCCAAGTGGGGTCCACTTCCCGGGCAGCCGCCGGCGCGGCTACCGGCGGGCCCGTGCCTGCACTCCGCGGGCGACCTTGGGGCCGAGCCAGCGCTTGAGGCGGCGCAGCGCCTCCAGCCGGCCGGCGGCGCGGTCGATGCGGTAGTAGAGCTGGGGTGGGACGTACGGAAGCAGCGGCGAGTGGCGCTGCCCGAGCAGGGCGAACATCTGCGCCGGCGGGAGCCCGATGTAGCGGGGTAGGTTCTCGTACCAGCGGGCGCTGTGGCGGGCCGCGCTCTGCACGGACAGGAGCTCGGCCCTGCGTTCCCTTCCGTAGCGGGTCAGGGCGGTGTCGAGGTCCTCGTGCTCGCGCAGGGCCCGCGCGAGCGAGATCGCGTCCTCCAGGGCGAGGGTGGTGCCGGCACCGATGGAGTAGTGCGTGGTGTGGGCGGCGTCCCCGAGCAGGACGAGGTTGCCCCGGTGCCAGGTCCGGTTGGTCAGGGTGCGGAAGGTGAGCCACCGGGCGGCGCCGTCGGACTGCGCCCGGCCGATCAGCCCGTGTCCGTCGAGCAGGCTCGCGAAGAGCTTCTCCAGCAGCGCGAGTCCCTCGGCCTCGCCCGCGCTGTCGAGCCCGAGCCCCCTCCAGGTCTCCGGGGAGCACTCGATGACCAGGGTGCTGTGGTCATCGCCGAACCGGTAGGCGTAGCACCAGATCCAGCCGTGGTCGGTGTCCACGAAGGAGAAGGTGAACGAGTCGAAGACCTTGGTCGTGCCGAGCCAGATGTAGTGGTTGCGGCCGTGCTCGGTCTCGCTGCCGAAGTGGTCGGCGTGACGTTCGCGCAGCGTGCTGTTGACCCCGTCCCCGGCGACGACGAGGTCGGCGTCGGGCAGCCGGTCGGCCGTGATCTCGCTCTCGTAGGCGACGTGGACTCCCAGGGACCGGGCCCGCTCGGCGAGCAGGTCGAGCATCCGGCGGCGGCCGATGCCGAATCCCTCGTCCCCCGGGGCCACGGTCGTGCGGGTGCCGACGTGGGCGACGCCGTCGGTCCAGCTCACCGAGTTCTCGCTGACGGCGAGCGCGGACGCCGGGTCGCCCTCGCGCAGTTTGTCGAGCAGGCCCGACCAGTACGTCACGCCCCAGCCGTAGGTCGATCCGGCCGGGTTCCGCTCGTGGACGGTGATGTCATGGGACGGGTCCTGGATCTTCATCAGGATCGAGAAGTACAGGCTTGCGGGTCCGCCACCGACGCACGCGATCTTCACGCGCACTCCCCTATGTTGCACAATGCGGTCAATTGATCACGAAGGGTAGCAGGGGGCGCCTGGCCCGCAGTTCACGCCAGATCGTGCGCGTGAACCACGCCACGGATCGACGGCCGCGACAGCAAGATCATCGCGATGGGGCCCTCCCGCCGGAAGATCTTCGTCCGCGAGCGCGCGGCGACCACCCCGGACAGCAAGATCATCTTTGTTCAACTCTGCACGACATGTACGGGATTGTCCGGATCACAGCCAACCGACATGCGGCGATTTCTCCGGCTCTTTGATGAACCGATAGGCATATCGGGTCATCAACACAGCTGATCACAGGAGGTCTCCGCATGCCGGAGCTCACTCGTCGCCGCGCCCTCGGGGCCGTCGGCGCGCTCGCCGCGGCCGCAGGTGCCCAGACCCTCACCGCGTCCTCCGCGTCCGCGGCACCCGACGGGCCGGCCGCCGCCCAGCGGTCCATGGACGGACACCACCACGGCGGGCCGGAGTCCTTCGACGAGGTCTTCCAGGGGCGGCACATAGAAGGCCGCCCGATGACCGGCGGCGGCCACCACCACATGGGCGGATACGCCGTGTTCATCGACGGCGCGGAGCTGCACGTGATGAGCAACGCCGACGGCAGCTGGATCAGCGTCGTCAGCCACTACGCCCCGGTGCCCACCCCGCGCGACGCGGCCCGCGCCGCCGTCGTGGAACTCCAGGGCGCGCCGCTCGTGCCCTTCGCCGCCAACTGAACCACCCCGCAAGCAGATCGTGGAGTCCCGCACAATGACCGTACGCAAGAACCAGGCGAACCTGACCGCCGACGAGAAGCGGCGATTCGTCGACGCGCTGCTGAAGCTGAAGCGCAGCGGCACGTACGACACCTTCGTCACGACGCACAACGCGTTCATCCTCGGCGACACGGACAACGGCGAGCGGACGGGCCACCGTTCACCGTCGTTCCTGCCCTGGCACCGCAGATTCCTGCTGGAGTTCGAGCGGGCTCTCCAGTCGGTCGACCCCTCGGTGGCGCTGCCCTACTGGGACTGGAGCAGCGACCGCACCACGCGGGCGTCCCTGTGGGCGCCCGACTTCCTCGGCGGCACCGGACGCAGCCTGGACGGCCGGGTGATGGACGGCCCGTTCGCGGCCTCCTCGGGCAACTGGCCGATCAACGTCCGTGTCGACACCCGCACTTACCTGCGCAGGTCACTGGCAACCGGAGTCCGGGAACTGCCGACCCGCGCCGAGGTGGAGTCCGTGCTCGCGATGACGACGTACGACATGGCGCCCTGGAACAGCGCCTCGGACGGCTTCCGCAATCACCTCGAAGGCTGGCGGGGTGTCAATCTCCACAACCGGGTGCACGTCTGGGTCGGCGGCCAGATGTCCACCGGCGTCTCCCCCAACGATCCGGTGTTCTGGCTCCACCACGCCTTCATAGACCGGCTCTGGGCCCAGTGGCAGCGGCGTCATCCCGATTCCGGCTATCTCCCGCTCGCGGGCACCCCGGACGTCGTCGACCTCGGCGAGACGATGAAGCCGTGGAACGACACCCGCCCGGCCGATCTGCTCGACCACACCAAGTTCTACACGTTCGACACCGTCTGATCCCGGCCGCGCCGGCCGTGATCACCGGGAGGTTCAGGCTCCGCCCTGTGCCTCGGTCCGGCACTCCGGGTGGCCCCAGCCCTGGGCGTTCTTCGCGATGGGCTCGCCCGCGGCGTAGGAACGCCCGCACACACAACGGCCGTTGAACTTGGCCTTGATGGTACGGCTCGACGTGCCCGGCCGGGACGTCCCGGCCGCTGGACGGCGGCGGGCGGCAGCCGAGGCCTTCGGGGTGTCGGGGGAGGCGGGCGGCTCCGGGGAGCCGAGGTCACTGCCGGCGGGCTGCTGCACCACGGCGGCCTGGCTGGCGGCACGGTCGGCGAAGTCGTTCAGCCGGTCGCCGTCGACCTGGTGGGCGGGAACGTAACGGAACTCCACCGTACGGCCGGTGAGGAGTTCGTCGATCCGGGCGACCAGTTCCTGGTTGGCGACGGGCTTGCCCGCGGCCGTCTTCCAGCCCTTGCGCTTCCAGCCCGGCAGCCAGGTCGTGACGGCCTTCATCGCGTACTGGGAGTCCATCCGGATCTCCAGCGGGACCTCGGGCGCGACGGCCGTCAACAGGCGTTCCAGCGCCGTGAGTTCGGCGACGTTGTTGGTCGCCGTGCCCAGCGGTCCTGCCTCCCAGCGGGTGGGGGTCTCGTCCCCGTCGGCGACGACCCAGGCCCATCCGGCGGGTCCCGGGTTTCCCTTCGAAGCCCCGTCACAGGCGGCAACAACGCGTTCAGGCATGGCCCCGATCATGCCACGCCCCGGCGGGGGCCCGCGCACGGGCGCGGGCCCCCGACCCACCTGAGGACGCCGGACGTGCGTCAGGACACGTCGGCCATCCCGGGCATCTCACCCTGCGTCGTCTTCATGTCGATCACGGAGAACGACGCGCCCTGCGGGTCGCTCAGCGCGGCGAACCGGCCGAACGGGCTGTCCATCGGACCGAAGCGCAGAACCGCGCCCCGCGCGGTCGCCCTGGCCACCGCCTCGTCGCAGTTCTCGACGCCGAAGTAGACGTTGACGTACGACGGCACCTCGGGCGGGAACTCGTCCGTCATCCTCATCCGGCCGAGGACCGGGTTCCCGCCGATGTTGAAGACCCGGAAATCGACGGCGTCGTCCTGCACCTGCTGGGCGGTGAAGGGGAAGACGGCCGGGAAGAAGGCGTCGGACTTCTCCGGCTCACGGGTGAACACCTCGGCCCAGGCGTACGCGCCGGGATCGCCGATCGACTCGAAGCCCTCGTGGACTCCCGCCTGCCAGACCCCGAAGACGGCTCCGCCGGGGTCCCGGGCCAGCGCCATGGTGCCGAAGTCGCCCACCTGCATCGGCTCCATCAGCACCTCGCCGCCCTCGCTCCTGATCTTCTCTGCGGTCGCGGCGGCGTCGGGCGAGGCGAAGTACAGACACCAGGCGGACTGGCCCTCCTGGCCCGGCATCGGCGGCACGACGGCGGCCACCGCCTTGCCGCCGGAGTAGGCCTGCGTGTAGTTCCCGTACTCCGAGGACGCCTCGCCGAACGTCCAGCCGAGCACGTCCCCGTAGAAGCTCTTGGCCCCTTCGACATCGCTGAACATCGCGTCCGCCCAGCAGGGCGTTCCTTCAGGCTGTACGGCCATGACCCGACCTTCTCCTGTTCGGTGAACGGTTGCGCTGCTCACGCTAGCCAGCCTTCAGGCGGGCCGCGCGCCGAAGCGGCGGCCCCGCAGGACACTGGAGAGCGGGCCGACCCGGCCGGCCACGGGATGACGCGGACGTGGGAAGTGGTGTCTCCGGGGCCGAACGGGGGCGAGCCTCGGGCGGGCCGCTTCGGCGGGCGGCCGTGCCGGTGAACGACCGCCCGCCCGCCCCAGGACCGAGCGTGCGGACCGGCCGCCCCCGTGCGTGGATGGACCCAGGGTGTGCTGCGGTGGAGGTGCGATGGCGGACCGGGGCGGTGACGGGACGGCGGGCGCGGCGACGCCCGCCACCGGCACGGCTGGTGCGGGGACACCCGACGCCGGCGCACCCGGTGCCGGGACGCGCGGCGCAGGGACCGCCGGTGCAGGCTCCCCCGGTGCCGGGACGTCCCCTCCCGGCACGGCGGATGCGAGGACCTCCGGTGCGCGTACGCCCCTTAGCGGGACCGCGGCTGCCGGGGTTCCGTCCGGCGTCCTGGAGGAGGCCGTCGAGTCCATCGGTACGACCCTGGACGAGCGCACGACCTGCGAGGAGCTCGTGGCGTTCGTGTGCCCGCGCCTCTGCGAGACCGCCGCGGTGGACCTGCTGCCCACGGACGTGACGGCCCGCCGCCGCTCCCCGGACGCGGACTTCACCCGCGCGGCGACGGCGGGCCGCACCCGGCTGCTCCCCCCGCCGGACGGGCCGCGCCCCCTGTCCGTCAGGGCGCTCGACGAGGGCCGGCCGATCGCCGCCTCGATCGACCTGTCCGCCCGGACACCCCGGCAGGTCGCCGCCGTACCGCTGCTCGCGCACGGCCGCCGGTACGGGGTGCTCCTCGCCGTCCGGCAGGGAGCGCCTTTCACTGCCGCGGACCTGGCTCTGGCGGGGCACGCGGCGCGTCTGACCGCCGTGCACCTCGGGCACGCCCGACGGCACGAGACCCTTCGCGGCACGGTCCTGGACCTCCAGCGGGCGCTGCTCGCCGCGCCCGGCCGGCCGCATCCGAACCTGGACCTCGCCACCCGCTATCTGCCCGCGGGCGGCGGTGCCCTGGTGGGCGGGGACTGGTTCGAGACCGTACGGCTGCACTTCGGACGGACCCTGCTGGTCGTCGGCGACGTGATGGGCCACGGCCTCGACGCCGCGGTGGACATGACCGCGTACCGCTCCATGCTGCGCTACGTCGCCTCCACGGACCTTCCGCCCCACCGGGTGCTGCGCCGGCTGGACGCGGCGGTGGCCGAGGACGGCACCCGGCGCCCGGCCACCTGTCTGCTGGTCCGGGTCGATCCGGCGCGCGGCACCGCGGTGATCGCCGGTGCCGGGCACCTGCCCCCCGTGGTGTTCGCCGGTGACGGCACGGGCGAACTGCTGCCCCTGCCGGTGGGTCCGCCGCTGGGCACGGGTGTCGGCGGCTACCAGCAGGTGGTCCGCCGGCTCTCCCCGGACGACACCCTGGTGATGTTCACCGACGGGCTCGTCGAGCGGCGCGACGAGGACATCGACGCCTCGCTCGCGCGGCTGGCCGCCCTGCGACTGCCCCCGGGCGCCGGGGTCGACGACCTGCTGGACGAGGTGCTCGTCAGGCTCGACGCCCGCCACGCCGAGGACGACGTGGCGATCCTGGCGGCCAGGATCCGCCCGCGCGGCGATCCGGCCCAAGGAGCATCCGCGTCGCTCTGAGGCCTCGGCCCCCGTCGTCCGACCGCCGAGGCCGCCCGTCACTCCCCCGCGTGCGCCCGTTCCAGAGCCGCCATGTCCAGTTTCGTCATCTTGTACATCGCCTGGGCCGTACGGGCGGCCTTCTCCGTGTCAGCGTCGCCGAGCAGCTCGATGAGCCCGTCCGGGACGATCTGCCAGGACAGCCCGTACTTGTCCTTCAGCCAGCCGCAGGGACCCGCCTCGCCGCCGTCCTCGACGAACTTGTTCCAGTAGTGGTCCACCTCTTCCTGGCCGTAGCAGTGGATCTGGAACGAGATCGCCTCGTCGAACGTGAACTGCGGGCCGCCGTTGACCGCGACGAACTTCTGGCCGTTGGCGGTGAACTCGACGGCCAGCACGGAACCGGGGGTCCCGGGCCCGGCCTCCGTGTAGCGGCCGACCCGGCCGAGCCGGGAGTTCTTGAACATCGAGACGTAGTAGTGCGCGGCCTCCTCGGCCTGGCCGTCGAACCACAGACAGGTGGCGAATCCATCGGCGGGCATGCGTACCTCCTCGGGCGGAAATCGGCGTCACCTCTGTCGACCGATCCTCGTCCGAAAACTCATCGGCCGCGCGCGCACGGTCCCACCCGTGACACCCCGGACCGGCTCACCGCACCGGGTCGGCGGGCCCCCGGCACCGGGAAAACCGCTGCCGGGCGCCGCGCAGGCGGGGATAGCATCCGCGGACATGATCTTCAGTGACTCCCCCGGTGCGCCCGGCGACCCCGCCGGCATCCATCCGTTCCGCGTCGGCTTCCCGCAGAGCGACCTGGACGATCTGCACCGCCGCCTGGACGCCACCCGCTGGCCCGACGAACTGCCCGGTGTGGGCTGGGCGTACGGAGTACCGAGGGACTACCTCCAGGATCTCGTACATCACTGGCGGCACACCTACGACTGGCGTGCGGCCGAGGAACGCCTCAACGCGTGGCCGCAGTTCACCACCGAGATCGACGGCGCGCGCGTGCACTTCGCCCACATCCGCTCACCGGAACCCGGCGCGACCCCGCTGATCATGACGCACGGCTGGCCCGGGTCGATCGTCGAATTCACCGAGGTCGTCGGGCCGTTGACCGATCCACGGGCGCACGGCGGCGATCCGGCCGACGCCTTCCACCTGGTGCTGCCGAGCATCCCGGGCTTCGGGCTCTCGGGCCCGACACGGGACACCGGCTGGGAGTTCACCCGGGTGGCCGCCGCGTTCGCCGAACTGATGGAGCGCCTCGGGTACCGGCGCTACGGCGCGCAGGGCGGGGACTGGGGCGGGGCCGTCTCGCGCGAGCTCGGCCGGGCGCACCCCGACCGGGTGACCGGCGTCCACCTCAACCTGTTGCCGGGTTCGTCCGCCCTCACCGAGCCGACCGCCGGGGAACTGGCCGCGCTGAGCCCGTACGAGCGCGAGCGCACCCTCGCATCCTGGCGGCGGGGCCAGGAGTGGAACCGCGAGGAGACGGGGTACGCCGCGGTCCAGTCGACCCGGCCGCAGACGCTCGCGTACGCCCTCACGGACTCGCCGGTCGGGCAACTCGCCTGGATCGCCGAGAAGTTCATGATGTGGACGGACTCGCGGGACCGCCCCGAGGACGCCGTCGACCGGGATCTGATGCTGACCGACGTGATGCTGTACTGGCTGACCGGCACGGCCGGTTCGTCCGCGCGGATCTACTACGAGCGTGCCCACGCGGACTACTGGGGCGCACCGCCGGAGCCGTCGACCACGCCGACCGCGCTCGCCGTCTTCCCCGAGGAGAACTTCGTCGCCCTGCGCCATGTCGCGGAGCGCACCGACACCATCGTCCGCTGGACCGAGTTCGACCGCGGCGGGCACTTCTCCGCTATGGAGGAGCCGGATCTGCTCGTGGCCGACATCCGGGCCTTCTTCCGCCAACTGCGCGCGGGCGCCTGACGGCTCTGCCGACAGCGAATCTGCCGCGGGCCGAGAAATCCGGTCCGCCGCCTCCCCCGGACCGAGAGTGGAGTCAGCGGCGACGCCCGCCGCGTCACGACCAGGAGGAACCATGACTCCCCTCATGACCAGCCGGTATCCGGAGCGCGCACCGCGGGCCGAGGAGGGCGACACCCCCGCGACCCGCTACGACGACCATCTGGCCGCGCAACTGCTCGCTCAGCGGATCGTCTTCCTGGGCACCCAGGTCGACGAGGTCTCCGCGAACCGGGTGTGCGCCCAACTGCTGCTGCTGTCCGCCGAGGACCCGCGCTCCGACATCAGCCTGTACATCAACAGTCCGGGCGGTTCGGTGACCGCCGGACTCGCCGTCTACGACACCATGCGGCTGATTCCCAACGACGTCTCCACCCTCGCGATGGGATTCGCCGCGAGCATGGGGCAGTTCCTGCTGAGCGTGGGAGCGCGCGGCAAGCGCTTCGCCCTGCCGAACGCGCGGATCATGATGCATCAGCCGTCCGCGGGCATCGGCGGCACCGCCGCCGACATCGAGATCCAGGCGCGGAACCTGGAGTTCACCAAGCGGGCCATCGAACGCATCACGGCGGAGCACACGGGCCAGAGCGAGGAGACGATCTCCAGGGACGGTGACCGCGACCGCTGGTTCACGGCGGAACAGGCGAAGGAGTACGGCATGGTGGACCGGGTCGTGGAGTCGCTCGCCGACGTCCGCCCGGCCGCGGCTCGGCGACGGACGGGACTCTGACATGGGGACGTACACGATTCCGAACGTCGTGGAGCGGACCCCGCAGGGCGAGCGGTCGTACGACGTCTTCAGCCGGCTGCTCTCCGAGCGGATCATCTTCCTCGGCACCGAGATCGACGACGGCGTGGCCAATGTCGTCATCGCGCAGCTCCTCCATCTGGAGTCGTCGAGCCCGGAGAGCGAGATCGCGATCTACATCAACTCGCCCGGGGGATCGTTCACTTCGCTGATGGCCATCTACGACACGATGACCTTCGTCCAGGCGCCGATCTCGACGTTCTGCGTCGGGCAGGCCGCCTCCACGGCCGCCGTGCTGCTGGCCGGGGGCGATCCCGGCCGGCGGTTCGTGCTGGAGCACGCGCGCGTGCTGCTCGGCCAGCCGGCCAGCGGCGGCCGTCAGGGCACGGTGTCGGACCTCAGCCTCCAGGCCAAGGAGATGCTGCGGATCCGCGCGCAGGTCGAGGAGGTGCTGTCACGGCACACCCACCACGATGTCGCCACGCTGCGCGCGGACATGGACCGCGACAAGATCTTCACCGCGCGGGAGGCGGTGGAGTACGGGCTCGCGGACGAGATCCTGAGCCGCCGGCTCGCCGTGGTCTGACCTCCTGACCTCCGCAGCCTCGGCTGCCGTGATCCGACCTCCGCAGCCTCGGCGGTGGCCCGACGTCAGGCGGCGAGGCACATCCCGTCGTACCGCGAGGCCGAGGACGGGGTCGACGCGGAGCGGCTCCGGACGGACGGGGCCCGGGGGTGCCGGATCAGTTCGCGCTGGGCCAGCGACAGAAGGTCGCCCAGGCCGAGGCCGAGGGCGCGCGCGGCCGCCGCGAGGACTTCGGAAGAGGCCTCCTTGCGGCCGCGCTCCACCTCCGAGAGGTAGGGCATGGAGATCCGGGCCGCCTCGGCCACGTCCTTGAGCGTGCGTTCCTGCGCCAGCCTCTCGCGCCGCAGGACATCTCCCACCAGGTCGCGCCACAGCGGTTCCCTGGCCGTGGAAGAGGGGGCGTCGGGCCCCCGGCGCGGTGCGAGCACGGGCGGGCGCGGCACCCGGCCCGGGGCACCCGGCGCCGGGGCCCGGGAGGGCTCGGCCGCCGCCGGGCGCAGGGGAATGACGCGGGCTTCGTTCCTCACGTGGTCGCTCACCCCTCCAGCCTAGGAGCGCCGCGCCGCACGGGAAGGTACCGGCGTTCCGCTCTCGGTGAAGCGGGCGGAACGCCGACGGTCGGGACCGGGCCGGCCGGCCCGGCGGAGGGCGCTGCTCAGGTCGCGGGGGCCTCCGCGGAGGAACCCGCGGACGAGGCCGGGCCCGAAGCCGGCGGCGGCTCCGACGCGGGTGACGCGGGCTCGCTCGAGGGGGGCTCCGGTGGCGCCGAGGACGGCGGGGCGGAGGGCGGTTCGGAGGAGGACGACGACGTCGACGGCGACGAACTCTCGGACGAAGGCGAGGTCGCGGTCGACGGGCACGGGCTTCCGGAGGCGGGCTTCCCACCGCCGGGCAAGACACACGGTGAGGCGGAGCCGGAGACACTGGCCGAGGGCGAGGGGTTCACCGGCGGGTGCGTCTTCTTGTCCTTGTGCACGTCGTTGCCCCGGTGCCGGGCGATCCACTCCTTGTTCTCGGGGTCGTAGAGGACGAACACGTTGATGACGGTCGTCGAGGGTGCCACGACGACGACGTCGTTCGAGCGGTACCCGGGCCAGGAGTCGCCCGTCGCCTTGGGGGTGCCCTTCTGAGCGACCGGCGGGCGGAGCGGATTGCCGCACGCGCAGCGCACCCGGGGCACACCGCGGGAGTCCACGAGGACGGCGGTGCCGGTCTGGAGGACCGCCTGGAAGCTGGTGGGCGCGCCGTTGCGGTAGCCGTGGTTGGTGACGCGGGTGTCCAGGCGCAGCTGTACGGGGGTCAGGGAGCGCAGGTACGCGGGGACCGCGTCCGGCTGGATGCCCTCGACGGAGGCGAAGGCCTTGTTCTTCGCCGGGTCGGCCGTGAGCACGCTGATCTGCTTCTCCACATCGCAGCTGGACACGTCGCGTGTGCCGCCGTAGAGGCCGGGGGCGTTGCCGCTCACGGCGACGGTGGCGTTGGCGGGTGCCGATGTGGCCGGGGTCGCGGGGGTCTGCGGCGCGGTGGAGGTGTCGTTGGCGGTCGACTCGGTGAAGGGGTCGGGCCCCGACTTGTCCGCGGACTGGAGGAAGACCTCGCTGCCGGTGTTCTTGGTCCCGCCGCCGTTGTTGGTGAAGACCAGTCCGAGGATCACCGCCGCCGCCACGACCCCGGTGAGCAGCGCGACCCGTGGTGCGGACCGCCACCAGGGCCGATCGGGTCCCCCGCCGCCCGGTTTGCCGGGCCCCGCGGCTCCCCCGCCGGGTCCCTCGGGACCGGCCGCGCCACCGCCCGTACCGCCACCGCCGGAGCCGCCGCCCGTCCCGCCCCCTCCGGTGCCGTCGCCGCCGCTTCCCGCTCCGGAGGCCCCGCTCGGCGGTCCGGCGGGCGGGACGTCGACGGGCTGGGTGGGGCTCGGCTGCGACGGGCCCGACAGCGGGCCCGAGGGCGGTCCGGTGGGGCGGCCGGAGGAGGGCGGTTCGACGCTCACGAGCTCTTCTTCCCGCTGGAGGGATGCTGCGGCACCGACAGTCCTCTGTGCCGCTTCGTTCCACAACGCACCCATTGTGTGCCCCGGTCCGCGGGTGCCCGCAAGCCGACGCGGCCGGCTCTCCCCGAGGGGCGGACGGACCCGGCGCTGCTTAGCGTGGCAGCGTGAGTCCCCCGACACCGTCCGCCTTCCCGGCCGACAGCAGCGGCGCCCGTCCGGCCGCCCGGCACGGCTGGCTCCAGGCCCTCGTGGCCGTCCTCGCCGGCCTGGTCCTCATGGGGGTGGTCGCCGCGCTCGGCCTGTGGGCGTCAGGCGCCACCGACCTGCCCGACAACGCCTATCCGCGGGTGGTCGCGGCCACCCTGGTCACGGCGGTCGGCGGCACCATCGAGCTCACCGGTGACGCGGGAGCCATCGCCCAGACGAAGGCCGGCCTCACGGTCGTCCCGCTGTCGGTGACCCTGACCGGGGCGCTGGCGCTCGGAGCGGGATTCCTGCGGCCCCTGCGGCATCGCGCGGTGGCCGGGGCGAGGGAGGTGGCGGGCTGGGCCGGACGGCTGGCCGTCCTGTGGCTGCTCGTCCTGATCGGGCTCATGCTCGCGGCCCGCCAGAACTTCACCGTCGACCTCGGGAACGGCGCCATCGGCGCCATCGGTGACCTGTTCGGCGCAACGCCCGAGGTGGGTTTCAAGGCTTCCGTGGCACCGACCCTGATCTTCGGGGTGCTGTGGCTGGCCGGTGTGTTCGTGATCGCGCTGCTGGTCTCGCGGGGGGCTCCGCTCCCGGCCCGGCTGCTGCGCTTCCAGGAATCGGTGCGGCCGGCCGCCTACGCCATGGTCGTCCTGCTGCTCACCTGCGTGGGCCTCGGTGCGGTCATCGGGCTGGTGGTGGCGGCGACCCGCGGACATCCGGCCGAGACGTTCGCCGTGATGCTGCTCGGTCTTCCCAATGTCGTCTGGCTCGCGTTCACCATCGGTCTGGGCGCCACCTGGAACGGGCGTGTGGACGGGCCCTTCGGGCTGCCGATGCCGCATGTCCTCGACGAGGTGCTGCGCACTCCGGACGTGTCCGAGCTCAATCTCGGCTCGCTCGCCGACTACGACGGCCGGATCTGGTGGCTGGTGGTCGTCGACGCCGTGCTGCTGCTCGGGGCGGCGTTCCTGATGGCGGCCCGCTCACCGGCCCGGACGCGGTCCTGGCAGCACGCCGTCCGCATGGCGGTCGCGCTGGCGCTGACGGTGCTCATGATCTGCCTGCTCGGGCGGCTCTCGGCGCACTACGGCCTGTCGATCCTCGGTCTCGGCGACATCGGCGGAGGTCTGAAGGGCGAGCTGTTTCTGAGTCCGCAGGTGTGGGGCGCCCTCGGGCTCGCCGTGCTGTGGGGGCTGGTCACCGGTTTCCTGGGCGCGGTCCTGGCCAAGGGCGTCCGGCGCAAGGGGGAGATCGGCTCGGACGGCTGAGGGTGGCTCCGCCGCGCCGTCTCAGTGCCGGAACACCGGGCCGGCCCAGATCGGCGGTTCCGGTACGGGCCCCGGTCCGCCCGGCACGGCCTCGGGCTCCGCGCCCGTCCCGGTGCCGCCCCCGGTCACGGGACCGCGTGCGGCGATCCGCAGCGCGCTGACGAAGGCCAGGCACGAGTCGTACCGGTCGTCGGGGCTCTTGGAGAGCGCCTTGGCGAGGACGGCGTCGACCGCGTCCGGGATGCCGGGGCGCACGCTGCTCAGGGCCGGCGGCTGGTCGTACTGGTGGGCCCACAGGAGTGCCATGTCGTCGTCGCGCTGGAAGGGCGGGTGGCCGGCCATCGTCTCGTAGACGACACAGCCGAGGCTGTAGACGTCGCAGCGGCCGTCGACCGGTTTGCCGGAGATCTGTTCCGGGGCCACGTAGTCGAGGGTCCCGACGAACTGTCCGACGCTCGTGAACCCGGTCAGCGACAGGGACTTCTTGGTCAGTCCGAAGTCCGTGAGGTAGACGTGTTCGGGGTGATCGCTGTCGGTGCCCTGGGCGACCAGGATGTTGCCGGGTTTCACGTCCCGGTGCACCAGGCCGTGGTCATGGGCGGCGTCGAGCGCGGAGGCGACCTGGATGCCGATCCGGCCGGCCACCGTGACCGTCAGGGGTCCCTCGCGGTCCAGGAGATGGCGCAGGTCGCGCCCGGCGACGTAGCGCATGGCGATGTAGAGGACGCCGTCCGTCTCGCCCGCCTCGAAGACGGGCACGATGTGCGGATGGTCGATCGCGGCGGCCACCCGTGACTCGTGGGTGAAGCGGCCGCGGAAGGTGTCGTTGCGGGCGAGCTCGGGGGCGAGGAGTTTGAGGGCGACCGTGCGGTCGAGGCGCAGGTCCTTGGCCTGGTAGACGACGGCCATCCCGCCGCGCCCGATCTCCCGCTCGATCCGGTAGCCCGCGATCTGCCGTCCGATCAGCTCGGAGGGCCGCCCCGAGAACGGGCTGGCGTCCGGCCCGGACGACTCGCCCATCAGCCGTCACCCCGCTCGTACCCCACGCGGGGCATCAGTCCTCACCCCGGTCGTCGCCGCGCTCGTCGTCCTCGAAGGTGACCAGACGGGTGGGCTCGTGTCCGGCGGGTGGCCCGTCGGGCGGTCCGGCCGGAGGCCCGCCCGGTGTCGACTCCCGCACGATGCGCGTCGGCTCCGCCTGGCGCCCACGCGCCGCACCGGACCCCTGCGCCGCGCCCGGTTCAGGCACCGGTTCCGGGCCGCGCGTCCCGTTCGGTGTCGACTCCCGCACGATGCGCGTCGGCTCCGCCTGGCGCCCACGCGCCGCACCGGACCCCTGCGCCGCGCCCGATCCCCGCGCCACACCCGGTTCAGGCACCGGTTCCGGGCCCCGTGTCCCGTCCGGGTCCGGCGCCCGGTCCGGTTCCGGCGCCCGTGCCTCGTCACGCTCCGGGGGCTCCTGCGGCGACGGCTCCTGTTCCGCCTCCGGCCGGTGGGTCGTCTCGCGTCGCGCGGTGGAGGGGGTGCGTTCGGCCGCGAACGTGCTCAGGCGGGTCCCGTCGCAGTACACCCACCGCTCGTGCTCGCCGTCGTACAGCCACATCGACTCTCCGTCGACCACCACTCCGATCCGGCTGCCCTGCGTCCGGGCCCGGAAGTTCTCGGCCTCCAGGTGCCCGGAGGCCAGTTCCTCCGCCGCCTGCCGGTAGTCGGTGAGCGCCTGTTCCACGCGTGCCAGCAGGGGGCGCGGGTCGGCGGTGCGGGCGAGCGGCCGGGTCGCCACCGGCGGTACCTGCGGTACGGCGATCAGCAGACGGCCGTCCACCCAGGCGGACCAGCCGTTGGCGCAGACGACCCGCCCCCAGTCCCCCAGCCGGTCGACGAGTTCGACCGGCAGCAGCGCGTCCAGGGGAACGGTGGGCCGGGAGGGGTCGGGTGACTCCCAGGCGGACAGCCCGTCCTGCGGAACGACGTGCGTCGGACGGAAACCGGGGCTCGTCATCGGCGGCTACTTCCGCATGACGGCGGGCTCGCGCCGTCGCAGCAGCAGGGCGACCAGCCAGCCGAAGACGACGGAGAGCACGACGAGCATGCCCATGTTGAGGAGCCAGACTCCGGTCGAGTGCCGGAACATCGGGTCGCCGGTGAGCTCGCCGGGCACGATCCGGGCCAGGCCGATGGTCCCGGCCATGGCGCCCAGGGCCCAGCGGGAGGGCACGAGCCAGGACAACTGCTCAAGTCCGGGCACTCCGTGCAGTTTCAGCAGGGCGCCGCAGAAGACGACCTGGACGATGGCCAGCAGGACCAGCAGCGGCATCGTCACCTCCTCCTTGCGCACCACTGCGGAGACGAGGAGGCCGAGCATCATCGCGGTGAAGGCGAGCAGGGCCACGGCCAGCGTGATCTCCACGAGCGGCGGCATCAGCACGCCCTTTCCGCCCGGTGCGTTGAGATCGACGCCGAACAGGGCGACGAGGGTGAGCACGACGGCCTGGAGCACGGTGATGGTGCCGAGGACGACGACCTTGGACATCAGGTACGCCGATCTGGACAGGCCGACGGCCCGTTCCCGCTGGTAGATCGTCCGTTCCTTGACGAGTTCCCGCACGGCGTTGGCCGCTCCGGTCAGCACGCCGCCGACACACAGGATGAGCAGCGCGTTCATCGCCGAGTCCTGGGTGAGCTTGCCCCCCGCCAGTGCCCGCGCCATCGCGCCCATCACGAACGGCAGGGCGATCATGATGGCGAGGAAGGTGCGGTCGGCCCCGAGGGCGGCCGCGTACCGGCGGACCAGCGTGCGCAGCTGGGAGCCCCAGCTCTGGGCCTTCGGGGGCGGTCCGACGAGCGCTCCGGTGGCCGCGTCCGGCAGCCTCGGCTGCACGGTCGATTTGTCGATGTACTGACCGTGGAACGGCGAGTCCCTGTACTCCCCCGCCCAGTCCCGGTCCGTGTCGCGCTCGAAGGCTTCGAAGGCCTCGGGCCACTGGCGGTAGCCGAAGAAGGCAAGGGTGTCGTCGGGCGGGCCGTAGTAGGCGACCTTGCCGCCGGGCGCGAGGACCAGGAGCCGGTCGCAGACGTCCAGACTGAGGACGCTGTGGGTGACGACGATGACGGTGCGGCCGTCGTCGGCGAGGCCGCGCAGCATGTGCATCACCGACCGGTCCATGCCCGGGTCGAGTCCGGAGGTCGGTTCGTCCAGGAAGAGCAGGGACGGCTTGGTGAGCAGTTCGAGGGCCACGCTGACGCGCTTGCGCTGTCCGCCGGACAGGCTGTGGATGGGCTGGTCGACGCGTTGCCCGAGGCCCAGCTCGCCGATCACCTCGTCCACCCTCGCCAGGCGCTCCGCCTTCGCCGTGTCCTGCGGGAAGCGCAGTTCGGCGGCGTAGGTCAGGGCCCGGCGGACGGTGAGCTGGGCGTGCAGGATGTCGTCCTGCGGGACCAGGCCGATGCGCT
Organism: Streptomyces sp. NPDC024698; assembly: GCF_055559015.1. Classification (NCBI taxonomy): domain Bacteria; kingdom Bacillati; phylum Actinomycetota; class Actinomycetes; order Kitasatosporales; family Streptomycetaceae; genus Streptomyces; species Streptomyces sp. NPDC024698. The sequence continues at coordinate 60,135 of NZ_JBVHLK010000003.1, forward strand.
GGCGCAGTTCGGCGTAGTCGCGGTAGAGGTCACGGCCGTCGTAGAGGACCGTGCCGTGGTCGGCGGGCCGCTGTCCGGTGAGGGCGTTCAGGAGGGTGGACTTGCCGGCGCCGCTCGGGCCGACGACGGCGAGCAGACATTTCTCGCCGACGGGGAAGGACACCTGGTCCAGCAGCGTCTTGCGGCCCCGGTCGACCTCGACGACGAGGTCCTGCACGTCGAGGGAGACCTCGCCGCTGTCCACGTACTCCTGCAACTGGTCGCCCACCAGGCAGAACGCGGAGTGTCCGATGCCGACGATGTCACCCGGTGTGATGAGGGCGCGCTCGACGGGCTGGCCGTTGAGGAACGTGCCGTTGTGACTGCCGAGGTCGACGATCTCGTACGTCCCGTCGGGCCTGGCCAGCAGTTCGGCGTGGTTCCTGGAGACGATCAGATCGTCGATGACCAGGTCGTTGTCGGGGCCGCGGCCGATGCGGACGGTGCGCGAGGGCAGCGGCCGCACGGTCGTGGGCTGTTTGAAGGTGCTGGTGGCGGCCGGCATGGACACGGCCGAGGGGCGCTCCGCGGCGGGTGGGGGGCGACGGACGAGGACGGCGCGCGGGCCGTCGGCCGGGCTGCCGAAGCGGATCACGCTGCCGGGTCCGACGCCCCATTCGTGGACGCGCCTGCCGTCGGCGTACGTGCCGTTCGTGCTGTTCTCGTCCTCGAGCGTCCAGTGATCCGCCTGGGGCCGCAGCACCGCGTGGTGCCACGAGACCCGGACGTCGTCGATGACGACGTCGCACAGCGGGTCGCGTCCGACGTGGTAATCGTGGTTCGGACTCATCACCGTCGAGCCCGTCTCGGTTTCGAGGACGAGCTCGGGTGCAGTCGCCGCGACCTGCCTCTCTGCCATGCCAGAATTCTAACGATTCGCCCAGATGTGTGCCTGATCAGCGCCCGGCGGCCGGGGCGCACGGGCGGTCAGGCGGCGGAGGTGCCGAGCACCGCGGCGGTGCGGTGCATGCGCAGCGCGTCCACCGACTCCGCGAGGAGTTCGTACTCGGTGGTGTCGTCGTTGGTGGAGACCCGGACGAGTTTGCCCGCGGCCAACTCCTCGGCGACCAGATCCTGTTGATCCGAGTCACCGCACCATGCGCGCAGCATCGCGGGGACGTCCGGAACGCTTTCCCCCACCGGCGCGATCGAGTTGGGCGGAAAGGCGGGGTCCTCGGGCTGCGGATCGAGCCGTTCGGCCATCCAGGCCGCCCGGTCCCGCATCCACCACAGGGCCAGCGCGAGCGTCGGCGCACGATAGGTGCCCAGGGGTACGCCGACTCGCTGACCGCCGCACATGCCGTACGCGGTGACATGGCACAGGAATTCGTCGTGCACGATCTTCCCCCAGTGGCGTCGCTCGTCGCCGGTCCGGCCTCGCTTTCCGTGCGGCTCATGGGCACTGCTCCGTGCAATTGCACAGGCTTGGCTGAATTGCCCTACTGATTGAGTATCGCCACTACTGACACACTGTCACCATGTGAATTCAGCCAGTCTCTTGGCATATTCACGGCGGCGATTGGCCGAAAGGGCACCCAGGGTGGCCGGGCCCCGGAGACGTGGCATGACCCGCGAGGTAATCGACCCTTCGCGCGGCGCCCGTCAGGGTGGTCACAACGCATCCCGGAGTGCAACTCCGGCCCGGGACACGGACCTTGACCATGGATACGTTCCCCCTTGGAGGCTGGTTCACCATGTCCGCGAACACCGACCGCTACGAGACCGCCGTCGCCGCCTACTTCGAGGCCTGGAACGCGGACGGGCGGGACGCGCTGACGAAGGCGGTGGCCGCCGCGTGGGCCGCCGACGGCACGTACACCGACCCGCTCGCCGAGGTCCGCGGGCACGAGCGGATCACGGAGGTGATCACCACCGTCCACGAGCAGTTCCCCGGGTTCGTCTTCCGCCCGCTGGGCACCGTCGACGGGCACCACGACACGGCCCGCTTCGGCTGGGAACTGGTCGATACGAAGGACGGTTCGGCGCCCGTCGCGGGATTCGACGTGATCGTCCTGGAAGCCGAGGGCCGGATCCGCAGCGTGCACGGATTCCTGGACCGCGTCCCGGCCTGAAACGCCGGGGTCCCTGACGCGGACGGGGTACGCGTCAGGGACCCCGGTGCACGCGCGGCGGCGCGACCGGCCTCGTCGGCCCTACGCCTTGGTCACCGCGTCGATCCGGGCGAGCTCGTCCTCGGTGAAGTCCAGGTTGGCGATGGCCTCGACGCTGTCCTCCAGCTGCCGCGGGCTGCTGGCGCCCACCAGGGCCGAGGTGACCCGGCCACCGCGCAGGACCCAGGCCAGCGCCAGCTGGGCCAGCGACTGACCGCGGCACTTGGCGATCTCGTCCAGGGTCCGCAGCCGGCCCACGAGATCCTCGGTGACCGTGTCCGCGCTCAGGAACGGGCTGTCGCTCGCGGCTCGCGAGTCCTCCGGGATGCCGTTCAGATAGCGGCCGGTGAGCAGCCCCTGCTCCAGCGGCGAGTACGCGATGGATCCGACCTGGAGGTCGTCGAGCGCGTCCAGCAGGCCCTCGTCCTCGGGGCGGCGGTCGAGCATCGAGTACCGCGGCTGGTGGATGAGCAGCGGGGTGCCCAGATCGGCCAGGATCCGGGCGGCTTCACGGGTCTGCTCCGCCGAGTAGTTCGAGACACCGACGTACAGCGCCTTGCCCTGCTGGACCGCCGAGTGCAGGGCGCCCATCGTCTCCTCCAGCGGAGTCTCCGGGTCGGGGCGGTGCGAATAGAAGATGTCGACGTAGTCCAGACCCGTCCGGGCCAGGCTCTGGTCGAGCGAGGACAGCAGGTACTTGCGCGAGCCCCACTCGCCGTACGGGCCCGGCCACATCAGATAGCCGGCCTTGGTCGAGACGATCAGCTCGTCGCGGTGGTGCGAGAAATCCGCCCTGAGGGCGTCGCCGAGGGCGGACTCGGCGGCGCCGGGCGGCGGGCCGTAGTTGTTCGCCAGGTCGAAGTGGGTGACGCCCAGGTCGAAGGCACGGCGCAGGATCGCCCGCTGGACGTCCACGGGCCGGTCGGGGCCGAAGTTGTGCCACAGACCGAGCGACAGCGCGGGAAGCTTCAGGCCGCTGCGTCCGGTGCGCCGGTAGGGCATGTCCGCGTAACGGTCGGGGTGCGGGGTGTACAACGCGTACTCCTGAGAGGCCGGGGAAAACAGGCTGCTTCCACTCTCGCGCGCCCCCCGGGCATCGGTCCAACGGGAGGATCGGATGGCATTGAGCGCTCCCGCTTCTCAATCGGTCACGGCGCCCTCCGTCCGGCGCCTACCCTTGCCTCCCATGGAACTGCGTCATCTCCAGCACTTCGTCGCCGTCGCCGAGGACCGGCACTTCACCCGGGCGGCGGAGCGGCTCATGGTGTCGCAGTCGGGGCTCTCCTCGTCCGTCAGGGCGCTGGAGCGGGAGCTCCAGGCGCCGCTCTTCGTCCGGACGACCCGCCGGGTCACCCTCACGGAGGCCGGTCGCGCCCTGTTCGTCGAGGCGGAGCGGATCCTCGCCCAGGTGCGTTCGGCGCAGGACGCCGTGGCCGCCGTCCAGGGGGTGCTGCGCGGCACCCTTTCCCTCGGCACCGAGCAGTGCATCGCGGGCGTGCACTGCGCCCGGCTGCTCGCCGCGTTCCGGCGGCGGCATCCGGACGTGGAGATCCGGCTGCGTCAGGCGGGCTCGGAGGCGCTGGCCGAGGAGGTCGCCGCGGGCCGTCTCGACCTGGCCTTCGCCGTGCGGACCCGGGCGGACTCCGAGCACCTGCGCTCGGTGCCGCTGGCCAGTGAGCCGATGACCGTGCTCTGCCACCCCGGACACCCCCTGGCGACGGCCGCCGTCGTCACTCCTGAGGAACTGGGCCAGGAGGCCTTCGTCGACTTCCACCCCGACTGGGGTCCGCGGCGCACCACCGACGCGGCGTTCGCGGCGGCGGGTGTGCGGCGGACGGTGGCCCTGGAGGTCAACGACGTCCACAGTCTCCTGGAGCTCGTCCACGAGGGCCTCGGGGTCGCCGTCGTACCGCGCCACTTCGGTCACAAGCCGGAGGCCCGCGACCTCACCGCGCTGCCCTTCAAGGGCGTCTCGGAGGGGTCGTACGAGACGGTCGCGATGCTGCCGCCCGCGGAGGCCACGAGTCCCGCGGCGCGGGCCCTGATGCTGCTGCTCGACGCCCCCGGGGAAGGCGCCTGAGCCATTGCGGGCGCAGGGACGGGCGTGATGCGCGATGGTGGTCCCATGCTTGCCAAGGACATCCTCATCGACGGTTTCGCCCGCGTCCGGGAAGAAGTCCACGCCGCGGTCGGCGGCCTCGCGCCGGAGGGCCTCAACGCCCGCCCCGGCGAGGACGCGAACTCGGTCTCCTGGCTGGTCTGGCATCTCACCCGGGTCCAGGACGACCATGTCGCCGACGCCGCCGGGACGGAGCAGGTGTGGCTCACCGAGGACTTCGCGAAGCGCTTCGGGCTCGATCTGCCGCGGGCCGACACCGGGTACGGCCACACGTCCGCGAAGGTCGCCCGGGTCCGGGTGGAGTCGGGCGACCTGCTGCTCGGCTACTACGACGCCGTCCACGAACGGACCCTGGCGTTCATCGGCGGACTGGCCGCCCATGACTTCGAGCGCGTCGTGGACGAGCGCTGGGATCCGCCGGTGACCCTGGGCGTGCGCCTGGTCAGCGTCCTGTCCGACGATCTCCAGCACGTCGGACAGGCCGCCTACGTACGCGGGCTGGTTCAGCCGGCGTAGCCGGGGAGCACGACGTCCTCGATGAGGGCCTCGCGCTCGTCGAAGGGGATGAACGCGCTCCTGAGCGCGTTGACCGTCACGGTGCGCAGGTCCTGAAGGCCCCAGCCCGCCTCCTCGACGAGCAGCGACATCTCCCGGGTCATGGTCGTCCCCGACACCAGGCGGTTGTCGGTGTTGAGGGTGACGTTGAAGCCCAGGTCGCGCAGGGCGGTGATGGGGTGTTCGGCGATGGACGTCGCCGCGCCGGTCTGGAGGTTGGACGTCGGGCACATCTCCAGGGCGATCCGGCGGTCGCGCACCCAGCCGGCGAGGCGGCCGAGCTTGCCGTCCACGATGTCCTCGGTGATGCGGACGCCGTGGCCGATGCGCTGGGCGCCGCAGACCTGGAGCGCCTGGTGGATGCTGGGCAGACCGTGGGCCTCGCCGGCGTGGATGGTGAACGCGACGCTCTCGCGGCGCAGGTGCTCGAAGGCGGCCAGGTGGTCGGCGGGCGGGAAGCCGTCCTCGGCGCCCGCGATGTCGAAGCCGACGACCCCGGCGTCCCGGAACGCGACCGCGAGGTCCGCGATCTCGCGGGTCCGGTCGAACATCCGCATGCCGCACAGCAGGGTGCCGACGCGTACGGGGGTGCCCGCGGCGGCCGCCTTCGCCATACCGGCCGCGAGACCCTCCTGCACCGCATCGACGACCTCGGGCAGGGTCAGCCCGCCGTTGACCATGAGCTCGGGCGCGTACCGCACCTCGCCGTAGACGACGCCGTCCTCGGCGAGGTCGAGGACGTACTCCTCGGCCGTGCGCAGCAGGCCCTCGCGGGACTGCATCACGGCGAGGGTGTGCTCGAAGGTGGCTATGTAGCGGACCAGGTCGCCGGAGTTGGCGGCCTCGTAGTACCAGTCGGCCAGTTCCCGCGGGTCCGTGGTGGGCAGGGTGTGGCCGACGGTCTCGGCGAGCTCGACCAGGGTGGCCGGGCGGAGGCCGCCGTCGAGGTGGTCGTGCAGGACCGCCTTGGGCAGGCGGCGGATCGTGTCGATGTCGATGCGGGGCGCGGTCATGTGCGGTGTTCCTCGGCAGGTGGGTCGGAGCGGGAGGGTGCGGGACGGTTCGGGCGGGTGCGGACGGTACGCGTGGGGCCCGGTCAGCCTGCGGGCTGGAGGAGGTCCCAGCGGTTGCCGTACAGGTCCTGGAAGACGGCGACCGAGCCGTACGGCTCGTGGCGCGGCTCCTCCAGGAAGGTCACGCCCGCGGCGCTCATCCGGGCGTGATCGCGGGCGAAGTCGTCGGTGTACAGGAAGAAGCCGACCCGTCCGCCGGTCTGGTCGCCGATGCGGCCGCGCTGCGCCTCGTCCTTGGCCCGGGCGAGCAGCAGCCCGGTTCCGGCGCCGTCCGCGCCCGGCTCGACCACGACCCAACGGGAGCCGTCGGGCCTCGGGGTGTCCTCCACGAGGCGGAAACCGAGGGCTTCGGTGTAGTGGCGGATGGCCTCGTCGTAGTCGTCGACGACGAGGGTGACCAGGGCGATGCGTCTCATCGGGCTCTCCAGGGTTATACGTAACACGTAGGGTACGACATCCGCCGCGGCATCCGTCGGGGGCCACCGGCCTCACGGTGCACCTACCCGCCGGGCGGCAGGAAGCCGATCTTCGCGGGGCGGTACGGGAACGATCCCGGCCGCCAATCGTCTACAGTTGTGTAGACGAAATCGACGAGGCAAGCGAGGCGGGTGGGCATCGGCGGCGTGTGCCGCCGCGTGCGCGCACCTGCCGTGGAAAGGGGCCACGCCCATGTCCGCCGTCCCGGGCGTCGCACCCGCGCGCGCGACCGACGCCGTCGCGGCCCGCCCATGAGGCGCCACGGCACCAGCGACCTCGCCGCGTCGACCGCCGTGGGGAGTCTGGTCGCGTTCGTGCTGCTGACCCTGATCGTGACCGGTCGCCACGGCGCTCCCCTGCTCGTCGACTCCCGGCTCGCCTCCTGGTCGGTCGCGCACCGCCCGGACGTGGCACTCGCCCTGGCGCGCGGGGTGACCTACACCGGCACAGGAGCCGTCCCGTACGCACTGGTCGTCATGGCCGGCCTCCTCCTCGGGCGGACGGCGCGACAGCGGGTCAGCGCCGTGGCCGCGTGCGTGTGCGTTCTGGGGGCCGCGCAGGCCCTGCGGTTCGCGGTGATGTCATGGGTCGCCCGGCCGAGACCGCCCCTGGCGGACTGGGCCACCCATGCCTCGGGATGGTCCTTCCCGTCCGGTCACACCACCACCTCGGCCGTCACCGCCGGAGTCCTGATCTTCGCGGTGCTCGCCCGGGCGCCGCAGTCCAGGAGAATTCTCGTCGCGCTCGTCGGGTGCTGGGCCGTGCTGGTCGGTCTGTCCCGCGTCTATCTGGGCGTCCACTGGTTCTCGGACGTCCTGGGCGGCTGGCTGTTCGCCGTCTGCTGGCTGAGTCTGCTCCTGTACGGCCTCACGCGCTTCCTCCCCTCCACGTACTCCGCGATATCGGCGCCCCGTCCCCGCCAAGGCCCGACGACGGAAGAGCGCCACGATGAAGCCCGAGCAGCCCGCGAACTTCGCGACCCCGGCGAGCCCAGTGGGCCCGACGGGCCCGGCGAGCCCACCACGTCCAGTGAGCCCAGCGAGCCGGGCGAGCCCAGGGCGTCCAGCACCCCTCGCGATCCCGACGCATCGGACGAGGTCCCCCCTCACCCTGCTCCGTGACCATCTCGGCTGGGCGGTGAGCGGCGCCTATCTGGCCGCCGCGACCGTGCCCGCGCCGGGCCTGTGGCTGCGCCGCACCCACTGGCTCGGCCCCTCCTCGTTACCCGGAATCCCCTTCACGACGGCCCCGTTCCTGCTGTCCCTGGTGCTGTTCACGGCGGGCCTGCAAGTACCGCTGAGCGAACTGCGCGCGCTCGTCCGCCGTCCCGCGGCGCTGCTGACGGGCCTCGTGCTGCACCTGGTCGCACCGCTGCTGATCATCCCGGGCGTGGCGTTCGCGCTCCGGCAGTCACCGGACAGCGACGGGGGAAGCGGGCTGGTCACGGCGATGATCCTCATCGTGGCGATGCCTGTGGCGGCCGGGGCGACGGTGTGGACCGGCAAGGGCGAGGGCTGCCAGCCGACGGCGGTGGGCCTCGTCCTCGCGTCCACCATCGTCAGCCCACTCACCCTCCCGGTGACCCTGGCGGCCCTGTGCCCGCTGCTGCACGGCCCGTACGCGGGCTCGCTCGCGGAGGCGGCCCGGACCGCCGGCAGCGGTTTCGCCCTCACGGGGGTACTGCTGCCGTGCGGCGCGGGAATCCTGTGCCGCCTGGTGCTGCCGGGCCGCCCGGCCTCCCTGCTGGTCGGCGCGGCGGCTCCCGCGGCGATGCTCGCCTCGCTGCTCCTGACCTACGTCAACGCGAGCGGAGCCCTCGGACCCTTCCTCGCCCACCCCGAACCGGTCCTGTTCACCGCCGCGGTCACCGTCGCCGCCACCGTCTGCGGGCTGTCGTTCGCGCTGGGCCTGGTCACCACCCGCGCCCTGCGCCTCGACGCACCCGCGGGAGCGTCGGTCACCCTGGCCTGCGGCATGAACAACAGCAGCGCCGGCGCCGTCCTGATCACGACGGCCCTCCCCGACCGTCCGCACGTCCTGCTCCCGGTACTGGCGTACAGCCTGTTGCAGAAGGCGGCCGCAGGAAGAGTCGTACGCGCGGGCCGCCGCCCTCGCCGACCGTTCTCGTCACGGCCATGGGCCGGACGCCGCCATCGGACTGGCAGCCCGGCCCGTCGTGGCCCCCGCTGACCGCACCCGTCTAGCTCGCGTGCTCCGCCCGTCGTGCCGCCACGACGAAAGCGTCGACCGCCGCCAGGTACGCCGCGGCGGCACGGCGGAAACCGTCAGCCTCTCGGATGTCGCGCTCGACTGCGGCAAGGCGGGCGTACGCCTCGCCCGTGGCCCCGTGGACGGCGTTCGCCGCCGCCACCGGACCGGGGTGGCATTCCAGCGAGACGACCGCCAAGGCACGCAGGAAGGGGCCGTAGGAGTCACGCAGTCGATCCCGGAGCTCAGCGAGGGAAGCCTGCCGCGCCGCCTGGTCCTCAACATCCAGATACTTGGGGATCCGGCGGTACAGAATCCCCATGTCGTTGGCCTCCTGGATGAATTCCAGCTGCGTAGCCCTGCGCGCCTCGCGTTCTCGGGCGAAGTGCTCGGCCTCGGCGGTGGCCTGGGCCTGGACACGAGCGGCCTGCGCGTTGCCCTTGCTGGTGACCCAACTGGCGACCACCGCCGTGCCGGCGGTCAGTACGGCCACCCACAACGCACCGTTGTCCATGACTCGAAGTGTGTGCCACCTCTGCCCGGTTGCCTAGTGCGCGAGGAGTTGGCCAGCGTGTTCGGCCGCGGCGCGAGCCCCGCGTCGGTCGTCCTCGCGGGTGAGGTCGGCGTGGGGCTCGCGGTCTCCGGCGGGTTACGGGTAGACGTAGGTGTTCAGCGTGTTCACCGCGGAGGTGGGGTTTCCCAGGTCGTAGCGGTCGACGGCGAGGTAGTTGGGCTTCTTGCGGGCGGCCGGTTCGCAGAAGCGGCGGGCCCGGTCCGTGAGTTTGGTGTTGTCCGTGCTCGCGGTCCCGGAGATGGTGACGTCGCGGAAGTGGTTCATGACGAAGAGGGGCCGGAAGCCCGGCTCGGTGCGGGTGAGCGGCACGTTCGTGTCCGCGCCGTACCAGCGGCTGTAGCAGGACCAGTCGGAGGAGCCGAGGCCCGAGCCCATGGACCAGTAGTTCTCGACGGTCCACTCTCGCTGGTACATGACGCCGAAGCTGTCGCGGGTCAGTCCGGCGGACTCGTCGGAGGCGCGGCTGTGGTCGGTGAAGATGAGCAGGCGCTGCCCGGCGGCGGTCAGGTCGGCGAGCTTCGGCCAGCCGTGCTCGCGCACGCCCGTCTGGTCCGGTCGGTAGAGCACGTCGGACAGGCCGTTCACCCGGGCGAGTTCGGCGCGCAGGACGCCCGGATCGACGTAGTCCTCCAGGAACACGGTGACGAACTGATCGGGGTGCTGCTTGAGGAAGTCGACCATGCGCTGGAGGTCGACCCAGAGCGCGACCGGCTTGCTGACCAGGGTGCAGCTGTCGTGGCAGAGGATCGCACCGTCGGACGTCTGGTGCAGGTCGAGCATGAACCCTCGTACACCGTCGGCGAGTTGCTGGTTGATCCCGCGCGTCTGATTCGGGACGAGGTTGACGAAGGGCGGGGCGAAGCCGCCGTCCACGCCGTTCGCGTAGGCGTTGTGGGCGGTCAGGAACGTGACCTGGTCCAGGGTCCGCTGGTCCTGGGACGGCATCGGCCGGGTCGTGGAGGTGACCGGGGTGAGGTACCAGGAGGCGAGGCCGCCCGCAGAGCCGATCGCCAGCTGGGCCGGGTAGTTGGAACCACCGGACTTGTCGGTGACCGTCAAGTACCGGCTCGTTCCAGGGACCTTGAGCGTGTACTGGTCGGCACCGTTCGGCGTCACCTCCCAGGCGGCGTCGGCACTCGCACAGGCGACGGTCCTGGCCTGGTCGCCGGAGCGGCCCAGACAACTGCCCGCGGTGTCGACGCTTTCGAGCACGAAGGAGGAACCGCTCTGGCGGAGGGACCACTGCTGGTGGTCCTCGTTGCCCTTCGGATTGTGCTGGAGGACCGCGCCCGAACTGTCGGCGGCGTTCAGTCCCGTGATGGCGCTCTGGACGAAGTAGGTGCCCGGGGCGGGGACTTCGGCGGCGCCCGCGGGTGCGGGGACGGCGAAGACGGATCCCAGTACGGCGGTGGCGGCGAGCAGGGAGCGTCGGCTCGGTCTCATGGCACGTGAACCCTTCCTGTGGGGAGCATGAGCATGCCATGCAGACAGGCGCCGGTGAACGCCGACGAGCAGCCGGGCTACAGATCGCGTCAACGGGCGCCGGTGGACAGGAAGGGGGCGGGAAGAAAGGCAGGTCCCGCGACGGTTGCCTCCGGCCGGTCGCGATCAACACGGCCCGCGCGTAGGGAAGTTGTTCCTTAATCGAGGTCAGACGGCCTAGCGTGTGCCGGGGTGCTCGATTCGCGTGACGAACGTGGCGATGTCGGCGACCACCCGTTCGGGCTGCTCCCAGTGGACGCAGTGCCCGGTCTCCGGGTAGGCGAGGAACTCGGCGCCGTGGACCGCGTCCAGGATGGTCTGCTGGTCCTCGCGCGGCAGCAACTCGTCCTGTTCACCCCAGATGACGAGCGTGGGCACCAGGATGCCGCCGAGCGTCGCACGGAGATCGACGTCGAGGAGGCCGCGGGCGGTGTCCTTCCAGACGTGCGCGGGAGGCTTCAGATTCTCCTCGACCATCGTCTCGATGAACCCCCGGGCGATCGGGCGGGCCGCCGTGTCGGCCAGGAAGTCCTCCACGAACGCGCGCGGCACGGGATCGGACAGGTCCTCCATGGCGTTCACCAGCCCGGTCACGGCCGGTTTGTCCGCGAGGGTGCCGGGGACGCCGAGCAGCACCAGACCCGCGATGCGGTCGGGATGGCTGCCGGCGACGAGGCGGGCCGGTACGCCGCCGCTGGACGCCCCGACCAGGACGGCACGCGGGATGTCGACCGCGTCCAGGAAGGCCACCAGGTCCGCGGCGAAGTCGTCGGGAGCGTAGCCCTCGGGGGGCCGATCGGCGTCGCCGTGCCCGCGCTGTGTCGGCGCGTAGCCGTGCAGGGTCGCCGGCAGGCGCCTCAGCAGGGGCTCGAAGGACCACCAGGAGTCCGCCAGACCGTGCACGAAGACGACCGGCGTACCACTGGGGTAGCCGGCTTCGGCGTACGGAAGGGCGAGCCCTTCCCGCACCCGCGCGGACTTCAGGGAGATCACGGTCACGGCACCCTGCCTCCTTCCGCCCGGCCACCGGGGCCCGGGAACCCGGGAGCGGAGCACGAGCGGCGATCACTTCCGACAGTACCGAGCGGCGGCACGCGCCGCGCTGTGAACGGTCCCGCCCGCGCCGTTCGAATGAACCCGGGGCACGCGCGGGCGTGCGCCGGTCCGGCCGAGTGAGGACCCGCTCCCGCTCCGTCGCCGGGAACGGTTAGGGTGTCCGTCGTACCGGACACGGGGTGCCCCGTCCGAGGGCTGAGATCACACCCGTCGAACCTGAACCAGTTCGTACTGGCGGAGGGATGTCTTCCATGCCATTGGCGCATGTTCCCGGCGGGCTGCCCGCCGACAGCCGGCCCGCCGTCTTCGACGGACGGATGCCGGCCGCACCCGGCGATCTGCGGGTGGAGGGGCACGGCATCGAGCCGGTCCCCGAGAGCAACCGGTACGGCGGGGCCGGGCGCCTGTTCACCGTGTGGTTCGCCCCGAACCTGACCATGACGGGCGTGTTCACCGGCACCATCGGCGTCACGCTCGGCCTGGACTTCACCACCGCCCTCGCCGCGGTCGTCCTCGGGACCGTGCTCGGCGCTCTGCCCACCGCCGCCCTCAGCACCTGGGGCGGACTCACCGGCACCGGCCAACTTCCGCTCGCACGCCTCGCGTTCGGCCGGTCGGTGATCCTGCCCGGGATGCTCCAGTGGCTGTCCTCGGTCGCCTGGGACGCGTTGATCGGCCTGTTCGGCGGGGATGCGCTGGCGCGGTTGTGCGGCTGGCCGTTCTGGGTCGGCGTGCTGGTCATGATGGCGGCCCAGGGTGCCCTGGGCGTCCTCGGCTACGAGGCCATCCACCGCCTCCAGATCGTCATGACGTTCGTGCTGGCGGTGGCCTTCACGGTGATCGCCTGGCGGATGCTCGACGGGGTCCACCCCGCGGCGACGGGGTCCGCGGCCGGCGCCGACCGCCTGGGCGCGTTCGTGCTCACCAGCACCATCGCGCTGAGCCTGTCGCTGTCCTGGGCGCCGTACGCGTCCGACTTCAGCCGCTATCTGCCGCGCGGCACCTCCCGCCCGCGGATGTTCTGGTGCACGCTGCTCGGGCTGGTCACCTCCTTCGTCGCCGTGCAGGTCCTCGGTCTGTGGGGCGCTTCGGTGCTGACCGACCAGACGGCGGCGGGCGTGGACGCGCTGCTGGGCGGCGGTGCGGCCGGCGCGTTCGGGCTGCTGGCGGTGGCCCTGGCCGCGGTGTGCAGCAACGCGATGAACGACTACAGCGGTTCCCTCGCCCTCCAGACGCTCGGTGTCCGGATACCGCGCCCGGCGGCCGCCGCGCTGGCCGCCGCGCTCGGTTTCCCGCTGGTGCTGTGGATGCACGCCGCCGACACGACCGCCCGCTTCCAGAACGTGCTGCTGTTCGTGGGCTGTTGGATCCCCGGGTTCGTCGCGATCGTCGTCGTCGACTGGATCGCCCGCGGACGGGAGCGCGGCGACGCCCCGCTCGACATCGCCGCCGAGACGGTCCCTTCGCGCACCGGACGGATCTCGCTCCTGGCGTTCGCCGGGGCGTTCGGCGCGGCCGTTCCGTTCATGGACACGAGCCTGTACGTCGGTCCGGTGGCGAACGCGCTGCACGGCGCCGATCTCTCGTACTACGTGGCGTTCCTCGTCGCCCTCGCCCTCTACGCACCGCTGCGGCTGCGCCGTCGCGCCTGAGGGCCGCCCCGCCCGTCGCTCCGCCGGCCGGGGGCCGTGCGCCCGTGGCCGTACCCGAGAGGAACTCCCCGCATGACCGCACCGCCCCGCGTGCTGACGATCGCCGGATCCGATTCCGGCGGAGGCGCAGGAATCCAGGCCGACTTGAAGACCATGCTGGCGCTGGGCGCTCATGGGATGAGTGTGCTCACCGCCGTGACGGCACAGAACTCCGTGGGTGTGCAGGGTGCTTGGGAGCTGTCCGAGGAAGCCGTCCGGGCCCAGTACCGCAGTGTGGTCGACGACATCGGCGTCCAGGCCGTGAAGACGGGGATGCTCTCGTCGCCCGGACTGGTCACCGTCGTCGCCGAGTTGCTGTCCGACGTGGGCGCCCCCGTCGTCGTGGACCCGGTGAGCGTCTCCAAGCACGGCGACCGGCTGCTGGCCGACGACGCGCTGGACGCCGTACGGACCCGGCTGCTCCCTCGGGCGACCGTGGCCACACCGAACCTCGACGAGGTCGCCCAGCTCACCGGGGTGAAGGTGAGCGACGAGACGGGGATGCGCCGGGCCGCCGGTGCGCTGCTCTCCTTCGGCCCGCGCTGGGTGCTGGTGAAGGGAGGCCATCTGCCGGGTGAGGCCGTCGATCTGCTCACCGACGGAACCGACGAGCACTGGCTGCGCGCGCCGCGCCACGACAACCGGCATACGCACGGAACCGGGTGCACGCTCGCCTCGGCCATCGCCGTGGGCCTGGCCGAGGGCCTCGCGGTGCCGGAGGCCGTACGGCGGGCCAAGGCGTACGTGACCGCCGCGATCGAGGCCGGATTCGCGCTCGGGGCCGGCATCGGTCCGGTGGACCACGGGTGGCGGCTGCGCCGGACCGGATGACCCCGGCGCGGCCCGACTCGCAGCCCCCGAGCCGCAACGCCCGGCTCCCGGCTCCCGGCTCCCGGCTCCCGGCTCCCGGCTCCCGGCTCCCGGCGTCCGACTCCCGGGCACCCGGCACCCGTTCCGCGGTCCCGCGCAGCTCCTGGCCCGGATGCTGAACACCCCGGCCCCTCCCGTGCGTACTGATCGGCACAGCGACAGTCGTCTGCTCTCCCGTCAGGTACGCGGACAGGCAGATCCGGATCCAAGGAGCACACCATGAAGGCGACCGCGCAGATCGGCGTCACAGGGCTCGCGGTGATGGGCCGCAACCTGGCCCGCAACTTCGCCCGGAACGGCTACACCGTCGCCGTCCACAACCGCACGCCCGCGCGCACCAAGGCACTGGTGGAGGAGTTCGGACACGAGGGCGCCTTCGTGGCGGCGGAGACGGCCGAGGACTTCGTGGCGGCGCTGGAACGCCCCCGCCGTCTCATGATCATGGTGCAGGCGGGCGCCGCCACCGACGCCGTCATCGAGGAGTTCGCCCCGCTGCTCGAAGACGGCGACATGATCATCGACGGGGGCAACGCCCACTTCTCCGACACCCGCCGCCGTGAGCAGTCGCTGCGCGAACGCGGCATCCACTTCGTCGGCGCGGGTGTGTCCGGTGGCGAGGAGGGCGCGCTCAACGGGCCGAGCATCATGCCCGGCGGGTCCCCGGAGTCGTACGCCTCGCTGGGTCCGATGTTCGAGTCGATCAGTGCCAAGGTGGACGGCGAGCCCTGTGCCACGCACATCGGCACCGACGGCGCCGGCCACTTCGTCAAGATGGTGCACAACGGCATCGAGTACGCCGACATGCAGCTGATCGGCGAGGCCTACGACCTGCTGCGCCGCGTCGGGGGCTACACGCCGCCGCAGATCGCGGAGATCTTCCGGCGCTGGAACAAGGGCCGCCTCGACTCGTACCTGATCGAGATCACCGCCGAGGTCCTGGCCCACACGGACGCCTCCACCGGGCAGCCGTTCGTCGACATCGTGGTGGACGCCGCGGGGCAGAAGGGCACGGGCCGCTGGACCGTGCAGACCGCCCTGGACCTCGGCTCCCCGGTCACCGCCATCGCGCAGGCGACCTTCGCCCGGGCCGCCTCCAGCCAGGGCGGACTGCGCGCCGCCTACCGCGGACTGCCCGGCGGAACCCACTGGGACCTGACGGGAACCGAGGCCGAGCGTTTCACCAGCCAGGTCGAACACGCCCTGTACGCCTCGAAGCTGATCGCCTACGACCAGGGCTGGAAGATGATCCTGGACGCCGCCGCCGAGTACGGCTGGGACATCGACCTCGGCGAGGTCGCGAAGATCTGGCGGGGCGGCTGCATCATCCGCGCGGCGTTCCTCGACCGTATCCGCGCCGCGTACGCCGTGGACCCGGGCCTGGTCAGCCTGCTGTCCGACGCGGGCTTCGCCACCGAGATCAAGGACGCCCAGGTCCCGTGGCGCGAGGTCGTCTCGACGGCCACGCGCAGAGGAGTGCCGGTGCCCGCGTTCTCCGCGGCGCTGTCCTACTACGACACCCTGCGCGCCGACCGTCTGCCCGCCGCCCTCACCCAGGGCCAGCGCGACTTCTTCGGCGCCCACACCTACCGGCGCACCGACCGCCAGGGCAGCTTCCACACCCTGTGGGGCGAGGCGTCCCGCGGCGAGACCGAGATGCTGTGACCCCGGTCGGATGACGGGTGTGTGAGGGGCGGGCCGCACGTTCCGAAGGGGGACGCGCGGCCCGCTCCCGCGTGTGCGCCGGGGTCTCGACCGGCGTTCACGGCAAGCGGGTCGAGCCGGTTCGCGAGCTCCCCCGTCACCGCGGACGGGAGCGAAGGGGTCGCGGCCGCCGACCTGGTCTTCCTGACGGCAGGGCCTTGGGCTGGTCGCGCCGGTTGCGGTGTCAGGAGGGCAGGTCGACGTCGTACGGCGTGATGTCGTCGACGCGTTCGTGTCCGGTGACCAGCTCGTGTCCGGTGACCAGTTCCGACGTGATGCGGATGAAGACGTCGCGGGGCGAGGCCGTCCAGGAACGGGGGCCTGTCCGGGTGAGGCGGTCGTGTTCGGCGGGATCGTCCACCACCAGGGCGCGGCCCGTCACGAGCACGCTCCAGCCGGAGTGCGCCGCCGCGTCGACCGCGTCGGCCTCGAACGCCACCACCACGCCGTCGATGGAGCGGGCCAGTGCGGAGTCGGCCGAGGTCCGCAGCACGACGGCGGACTCGGCGTCCAGGCTGAAGGTGACGGGCAGCACCGCAGGCAGGGCGTCCCGCGTGTGGACGACCCTGCCGATGGCCGCGTCACCGAGCCGGTCCAGGCACTCCTGCCGGCCGAGTTCACGGAAGCCGTCGTCGGGATTCATCGGCGGAGCCACCTCTCACGCGTCGCGGCGACACAGCGGTGCACGGTCATACGGTCAGGTTCCGGCGAGCGGTGCGGCGGGAACAGGGTCCGATGGTCCCGGGCGGCCGGAGTCCGGCCGCTTCGCGGTGGGCTGCTCAGATCGCGCGGGCAGGCGTCGGCCCGCCCGGCGCGTCCGTCCCGCTCGGCTCCCGACGACCGAGACCGTTCCGGCGGTCAAGGCGGCCAGTGCTTCCGCGACAGCCTGTTCAGCGCGCGATCCGGCCTCGCGCATCCGTCCTGACCGGGGCAGATGCGGGGTGCGAGAGCCGCGCGGTCCCCTCCGCGGGACCCGGCGGGCTCCTCCACCGCTCGCGCGCGCCGCGATCCGCTTGCACTGTTGGGGTGTAACGAGGAGGTGCGGTGCCATGCGCGGAGCACGGGGAGCAGAGGGTGCGAGGCAGTGGTGCTGGCGCTGGCGGAGGAATCCGCTGCGTCGCCGTGACGACGTCTTCGAGGCGTGGATCGTGCTGATCGTCTGGACGGTGATGGTGCTGGGCGGCATCCTCGCCGGACTGGTGACGGCCCATGCCGCCGACGAGTCCTTCGCCCGGCTGCGGCACGACCGGCACGCGGTCCCGGCGGTGCTGGTGGGCAGTACGGGATCGGCCGTACCCGCCGGGGAGAGCGCGGTGTACGACCATGTCCGAGCGCCGGTCCGGTGGACGGCGGCCGACGGGTCACCCCACGTCGGCAGCGCCCTGGTGGAATCCGGGCACAAGGCCGGGGCGCACGTGGTGATCTGGCTGGACGCGCGGGGCCGGCCCACCACGGCACCGCCGACCGGCAGCGCGGCGGCGACCGAGTCGAGCCTGCTGGGCGTCGGCGCCGCCGTGGCCCTGGGCGGCCTGGTCTTCGGCGCCGGCGGCTTCGCCCGGTGGCGGCTCGACCAGCGGCGCTACGACCGATGGGAGCGCGAGTGGGAGCGGCTCGGTCCGCAGTGGGGTCACAAGACACCGTGACGCCACGGTCCGGCGCCGCCCTGGAGGCGGAAGGGCCCCGGGGATCGTCCCGGAGCCCTTCGCCGCGTGCCGAGGACGGTGCCGCTGACCGACGACCGAGTGCCGACGGCCGCATGCCGCTGACCGCGTACCGGTGACCGCGGGGTCAGTCGTGCGGGACCACCGCGACCGGTGCCGTGGAGTGGTGCAGTACCGCCTGGGTCACCGGCCCGACGTGCCCGCCGAGCGGGGACTCGCGGTTGCGGCGGCCCACCACGACCAGTGCCGCCTCCCGGGAGGCCTCGACGAGATGGAGGCCGGCACCGCCGATCACGGCCTGTTCACGCAGCTCGACAGCGGGGAACTTGTCCCGCCAGGGTGCCAGGACCTCGGCGAGCTGCCGCTGTGCCTGGGCGAGCAGTTCGTGTTCGGCCTCCGTGTCGAACGCCCCGCTGTAGCCGTAGTAGGGCGGCAGACTCCAGCCGTGGACGACGTGCAGGTCCGTCGCCCTGTGGGCCGCCGCCCGGAACGCGAACGCGATCACGGAGGCGTCCGGGTGCTCCAGGTCGAGCCCGAGAACGACCGCCTCGGGTCCGGAGGTCTCATCGGGTACGAAGGTCTCCGCGGGCCGCGCGTCGGCTCGTACGAGCACGATCGGCGTCCGGCAGCGTGCGACCACGGCCTGCGCGACGGACCCGGTCAGGAACCCGGCGAGTCCCCCGAGGCCCCGGGACCCGAGCACGAGCGCGGCGGCGTCCTCGGCGGCGGCCAGCAGCGCGGGGACGGGCTGTTCGGCGACCCGCGCGGCGGTGATGGACAGCCCGGGATGGTCCGCGGCCAGCTTGGCCGCCGTCTCGCGGGGCAGACGCTCGGCGGCTTCTGGCCGGGGGTCCTCCGAAGGCGGTGGAACCCAGGCGCCCGCCAGCGGTCCGTAGACGTAGGGATGCCACAACCAGGCGTGCACGAGGTGCAGTCGGGCGTCCGTGCGCACGGCTTCACGGGCTGCCCATGCGGCTGCGGCGAGGCTCTCGGGCGAGCCGTCCAGACCGGCGACGATCGTGGGGGACATCTGGGGGACCTCCTTGAGGGATGCGGGATCAGTCTCGCGGCGGCGACGGGCACCCCGGGAGGGGTCGCAGGTCCCCGGCCGGGGCCAACCGGCCCCTGCCGCAGGGGACTTCACGCGCTCCGGAACGACGCCGGCGCGCCGTGCGGCCGGGCGCCCGGCCGCTGCGGCGGCGGTCGGCGCAACCAGGGGCACCGGTTCACGAGGGGAAGCCGTTCCCAGGGCCGGCCCAGACCCCAGGTGGCACCGGCGCCCGCGGCGGCCAGGGCCACGAGCGCGATCGCGTAGATCACGTGGTGGTCGGCGAAGGGGTTGGGCGACATGGTCGGCGAGCCGTCGGACAGGTGCCGGGCGGGCGGCCCTTCGGCCCCAGACGGTGCCATGCGGCCCGCGATGGGGGCCGGACGGCCCCTGGTGGCAGACGGACAGCGGGCGGAGATTGGAGGCGGAAGGATCGCGCGCCAGGAAGAGGCAGGATCATGAGCACTTCCACCACGTCCACCATGCTGCGGGCACTGCCCGCCTGCCGGCGGGAACAGCTGCTGCGGGTGGCCCGCGAGGTGTCGTTCCCCGAGGGCACCCGGCTGTTCGAGGAGGGTCGTCACGCGGACCGGTTCTGGATCATCAGGACCGGAACGGTCGCCCTCGACCTGAAGGTCCCGGGCCGCCGCGCCGCGGTCATCGAGATCCTCGGTCACAACGAACTCGTCGGCTGGTCCTGGTTGTTCGCCCCGCACAGCTGGCACCTGGGCGCCGAGGCGACGAGCCCGGTGCGCGCCTACGAGTTCGACGCCGAGGAGGTCCGGGCGATGTGCCGGAACGATCCCGAACTGGGAATGACCGTGGCGCAGTGGGCGGGCGAGATCGTCGCCCACCGGCTCCAGTCGGCCCGGACCCGGCTGCTCGACCTGTACGCCCCCTACGGCAGCGGCAGCGCGCGCTGACCACGCACCCCTCGACGGTGAAACGCGTGCAGACTGGTAGGGGGCCGGTCGGCCCTAGTGCGTCGGGGCCGGAAGCATGATGATCGAACCGAGCGGGCTCACGGTCCGTGGTCGTCCATCACCGAACAAGGGGTCGTCATGGCCGAGGCGCGTACGTTCTCCGAGCAGAACCCGATAAGGGTGTTCCTGCTGGACGACCACGAGGTGGTGCGCCGCGGTCTGACCGACCTCCTGGACGCGGAGCCCGACATCTCGGTGGTCGGCGACGCGGACAGCGTCGAGCACGCGCTGGTGCGCGGCCCGGCGCTGCGGCCCGACGTGGCGGTCCTCGACGTACGCCTGCCGGACGGCGACGGCATCAGTGTGTGCCGGGAGCTGCGCAGCCAGATGCCCGAGCTGTCCTGTCTGATGCTGACCTCCTTCGACGACGAGGAGGCGCTGCTCGACGCGATCATGGCCGGGGCGGCGGGTTATGTGCTGAAGCAGATCAAGGGATCCGACCTGGTCTCGGCGGTCCGTACCGTGGCCTCCGGCCAGTCGATGCTGGACCCGACGACGACCGCGCGGCTGATGCGCAAGCTGCGGACGGACCCGGCGGAGGAACAACCCCTCTCGCACGAGCTCGCCGGCCTCTCGCCCCGTGAGCGGGACATCCTCGCGCTGATCGGGGACGGACTCACGAACCGGGAGATCGGCAAGGAGCTCTACCTGTCCGAGAAGACGGTGAAGAACCACATCTCGCGACTGCTGGCCAAGCTGGGCGTCCAGCGCCGCGTGCAGGCCGCGGTCCTGGCCAACCATCTCGAACACCCGGAAGCGGCCGGGCACCACTCGACGCGCTGAGGTCCGCGGCGCTCCGCCGCGCCGCCGCGACGGTGAGGCGCCCGGACCGACACCCGCGGCCGACACCCGCCGACGGACGCCCGCCCGCCGATGCCCGCCCGCCCGCCGACCGACGCCCGCCGACCGCCCGTCACGGCCGTCACGGCCGTCGCTCCGGCAGCGTCAGGGTGCAGGACTCCCCCGGTGCCACCGTGACGGTGCGGTCCGCCAGGGTGATGTCGATCGGCGGCTCGTCCGAGGCCGGCACGCTGACGTTCAGTCTCCCGGCGCTCAGCCGCAGCTGGACGCCCCGATGGCCCCGGTAGCGGATGGCGAAGCCGTACTCGGACAGCTCGGGCGGCGGGACCGGGTCGAGCCGCAGTGCTCCGCCGCGGGTCTCCAGACCGGTCAGCCCGCGCTGGACGAGATCGAGGGTGCCCGCCATCGCGCCCAGGTGGACGCCCTCTCCCGTGGTACCGCCCTGCACGTCCGCAATGTCACCCCGCAGCGCCTCGTGGATGTAGGTCCAGGCCTCGGCGCGCCGTGCCCGGCCCAGCACCCAGCCGTGCACCAGGCTGCTCAGCGTCGAGCCGTGGCTCGTGCGGCCGCGGTAGTGGTCGACGGTCCGCCGCCACTGGAGGTCGTCGACCTCGTGTCCGAGCCTGCGGAACAGCCCGCCGAGCTCGGCGGGCGAGAAGAGGTAGCCCAGCATCAGCACGTCCGCCTGCTTGGACGCCTGGTAGCGATTGACGCTGTCGCCCTCGGCCTCCAGGATCCGGTCGAGCCGCCGGATGTCCCCGTACCGCTTCCGGTAGCCCTCCCAGTCGAGTTCCGCGAGCTCCCCGTATCCCTCGAACTGGCTGATGACCCCGTCGTGGAAGGGAACGTACAGACCGCTGGACACCTCGTGCCACAGGTCGAGTTCGGCGGGGTCAAGGCCGGTCCGCTCGACGAGGTCCCGGCGCAGCAGCTCGGGCAGATCGCCCAGCACGTCCAGCGTGCGGGCGAGCACCCAGGCGGCGGTGACGTTGGTGTACGCGTTGTCGTCGAGCCCCGGCCGGACCGCGTCCGGGTAGGCGTCGTGGTACTCGTCGGGTCCGACGACCCCGCGGATCCGGTAGCGTCCGAGGGCGCTGTCGTGCTCGGCGGAGCCGGCCCAGAAGCGGGCGATCTGCACGAGCATCTCGATGCCCTTGGTGTACAGGAACTCGGTGTCCCCGCTCGCCTCGCAGTACTGCCACACGTTGTACGCGACGGCCGATCCGACGTGGTGCTGAAGCCGCGAGTGGTCGGGCAGCCAGCGTCCCGAGCGCGGGTTCAGGTGCAGTTCCTGGGTCTCCTCCCGTCCGTCGCTGCCGCTCTGCCACGGGTACATCGCGCCGGTGCGGCCGGCGTCCCGGGCCGCCTGGCAGGCCCGCTCCAGACGGTGGTGGCGGTAGGTGAGCAGGGCGCGGGAGACCTCGGGGAAGTGGAGGTTCAGATACGGCAGCACGAACAGTTCGTCCCAGAACACGTGCCCCCGGTAGGCCTCTCCGTGCAGCCCGCGCGCCGGGACTCCGACGTCGAGTTCGGCGGTGTGCGGGGAGAGGGTCTGGAGCACATGGAACAGGTGCAGGCGCAGGATCGGGCCCACGCTGTTGCGGACGTCCATCTCAGCGTTGCGCCACAGCTGCTGCCAGGCCGTGCGGTGGCTGTCGAGCAGGGTCTCGAAGTCGGCGGCGGTGCCGACCCGGTCGACGGCCGCGTTCAGCGGGTCCTTGATCGCCACGTCGCGGGAGGTGTGCAGGGCGACCGTCTTGTCCACGGTCACCGTCCGGCCGTCGGTCAGCGCGACCCCGAGCAGCTGGGCGGCCCTCCCCGGGGTGTGCGCGTCCGTGGTCCGGGCGGGCGCGTCCGTGACGGTCCTGGCGGCCAGTCCGATGCCGATCTCCGAGGTGGCGGTGCGGCAGCGCAGCCAGACGGTGTCCGGTTTCCCGGTGCCGCACCGGACGTCCGTCAGATGGCGGGAGGCGAGCGCACGGTAGCGCTCGACGCCGCTGTTGGTGACCGTCCCGTCGAGGGCGGACTCGATCTCGACGGTCCCGGACCAGCCCTCGGCCGTCAGCTCCGTGCGCAGCAGGGCGAGGTGGGGATCGGCCATGTGGACCAGGCGCAGCTGGCGCACGGCGAGGCGCCGGCCCTCCTCGTCCTCGTAGAGCGTGGTGCGTTCCAGGGTGCCCGCGACGGGGTCGAGGCGCAGCCGGTGGTCGAGCAGCCGGTGCGAGTCGGGGGTGAGCCAGGTCCCGGTGGCGGTCCGCACGCGCAGCGGCAGCCAGTTGGGGAGGTTGACCATGTCCTCGTTCTCGATCCGCTGTCCGGCCACCTGTGAGGTCAGCCGGTTGTAGCAGCCGGCCGCGTACGTGCCCGGGTAGTGGACGGAGTCGGCGACGCACTCCGGGGCGGCGCCCCGGGTGGCGAAGTACCCGTTGCCGAGGGTGCACAGCGATTCGCGCAGGCGTTCCTGCGCCGGGTGGTAGCCCTCGTAGTCCCAGGTGAGGTCGTCCATTCCCTCATCCTCGGGTACGGGCGGCCCGCCGTCCTCGCGGCGCGCGCGGGGCGGCGGCGGGCCTGGTCGGCGGGCGCACACCGCCGGTCCGTGCGGCCGTGCCGGCGGTGTGCTCCTCGCGGGTGGGCGGGCTCAGCCGGTCCAGGTCCAGTCGGCGACCTCGGGGAGGTCGGTGCCGTGCTCGCGGATCCAGACGTGGTGCCGGGAGCGGACGTCGTCCATCTGCTGGCGCAGGGCGGCGGCGCGGGCGCCGAGGCCGGGGACGCGGTCGATGACGTCCATGACGAGCCGGTAGCGGTCCATGTCGTTGCGGACGACCATGTCGAAGGGGGTCGTGGTGGTGCCCATCTCCTTGTAGCCGCGCACATGGAGGTTCGCGTGGCCGGTGCGGCGGTAGGCGAGGCGGTGGATGAGCCAGGGGTAGCCGTGGTAGGCGAAGATGACCGGCTTGTCGGTGGTGAACAGTGCGTCGTACGCGAAGTCGCTCATCCCGTGCGGGTGTTCCTCGCTCGGGAGCAGCCTGGTCATGTCGACGACGTTGACGACCCGGACGGCGAGTTCGGGCAGGTGGCGGCGCAGCAGGTCGGCGGCGGCCAGGATCTCCTGGGTGGGGGCGTCGCCGGCGCAGGCGAGGACGACGTCGGGTTCCCGGCCCGCGTCGGCCGTTCCCGCCCAGTCCCAGATGCCCGCGCCGCGGGCGCAGTGGGCGCGGGCCTGGTCCATGGACAGCCAGTCGAAGCAGGGCTGTTTGCCGGCGACGACGACGTTGACGTAGTCGCGGCTGCGCAGGATGTGATCGGCCACGGACAGCAGGGTGTTGGCGTCCGGCGGGAGGTAGACGCGCACGACCTCGGGGCTCTTGTTGAGGACGTGGTCGACGAAGCCGGGGTCCTGGTGCGAGAAGCCGTTGTGGTCCTGGCGCCAGACATGCGAGGTGAGCAGGTAGTTGAGGGAGGCGATGGGGGCGCGCCAGTGCAGTGCGCGGGAGGTCCTCAGCCATTTGATGTGCTGGTTGACCATGGAGTCGACGATGTGCACGAAGGCCTCGTAGCAGGAGAACAGTCCGTGCCGGCCGGTGAGGGTGTAGCCCTCCAGCCAGCCCTGGCAGGTGTGTTCGGAGAGGATCTCCATGACGCGGCCGTGCCGGTCGAGGTGTTCGTCGACGGGCAGGGTCCGTGCCTGCCAGGCCTTGCCGCTGGCGGCGAAGACGGCGTCCAGGCGGTTGGAGGCCGTCTCGTCGGGGCCGACGAGACGGAAGTCGCGGCGGTGCGCGGTGGCGCGCATGACGTGTTCGAGCAGGTCGCCGAGCACCCGGGTCGGCTCGTGCAGGGTCGCTCCGGGTTTGTCGACGGGGACGGCGTAGCGCTCCAGGTGCGGGAGCGGCAGGTCGCGCAGGAGGAGGCCGCCGTTGGCGTGCGGGGTGGCGCCGAGGCGCCGGGAGCCCTCGGGTACGCAGGCCAGTACGTCGGCGACCGGCCTTCCCTCGGTGTCGAAGAGTTCCTCGGGGCGGTAGGAGCGCAGCCAGGTCTCCAACTGCCGTAGGTGTTCGGGGTTTTCGCGGACCTGGGCGAGGGGCACCTGGTGGGCTCGCCAGGTTCCTTCGACGGGTTGGCCGTCGACCTCGGCGGGGCCGGTCCAGCCCTTGGGGGTGCGCAGCACGATCATGGGCCAGGGGGCGCGCTCGGTGGCGCCCTCCTCGCGGGCCGCGCGCTGAAGGAGCGCGATCCGGTCCAGTGCCTCGTCGAACGCGGCGGCCATGGCGCGGTGGACCCGTTCGGGGTCGTCGCCGGTCACATGGATCGGCTCGTGGCCGTATCCCCGTAGCAGGGCGTCGAGTTCGGCCTCCGGGAGCCGGGACAGGACTGACGGGTTGGCGATCTTGTAGCCGTTGAGGTGCAGGACCGGCAGGACGGCGCCGTCGTGGACCGGGTCGAGGAACTTGTTGGAGTGCCAGGAGGCGGCGAGCGGTCCCGTCTCGGCCTCGCCGTCCCCGATGACGCAGGCGACGAGCAGGTCGGGGTTGTCGAAGGCGGCGCCGTACGCGTGGGACAACGAATACCCGAGCTCACCGCCCTCGTGGATCGAGCCGGGCGTCTCGGGCGCGACATGGCTGGGCACCCCGCCGGGGAAGGAGAACTGCCGGAACAGTTTCTCCATGCCCTCGCCGTCGCGGGAGACGGAGGGATAGGTCTGGCTGTACGTGCCCTCGAGCCAGGAGTTCGCCAGTACGGCCGGGCCGCCGTGCCCGGGGCCCCAGACGCACAGCGCGTCCAGGCCGCGTGCCTTCACGACGCGGTTGAGGTGGGTGTGGACGAGGTTGAGGCCCGGCGAGGTGCCCCAGTGACCGAGCAGCCGGGGCTTGATGTGCGCGGGGGTCAGGGGCCGGGTGAGCAGCGGGTTCGCCATCAGATAGATCTGGCCCACGGCAAGGTAGTTGGCGGCACGCCAGTGGGCGTCCAGCGTGCGCAGTTCGTCGTCGGTCAGTACGGTGCTGTCCTGGTGATCTGCCTTGGGCATGGTGACTCCGTAGGTCATCGGGGTCGGTCGGCCAGGCGGTTCATCGCGGCGCTTCACGGGAGGCGCCGTCGGGCGGAGGAGGCGGCATGGCCGAGGAGAAGACGGCGAGGGTGCCGCGTGAGGCGTACGAGCGGGAGCTGCTGCGTCTCCAGACGGAGCTGGTGAAGCTCCAGGAGTGGGTGCGGACCGAGGGCGCCCGTGTGGTGGTGGTCTTCGAGGGCCGGGACGCGGCGGGCAAGGGCGGGACGATCAAGCGGGTGGCCGAGCATCTGAATCCGCGTGTCGCACGGATCGCGGCGCTGCCCACGCCGACCGAGCGCGAGCGCACCCAGTGGTACTTCCAGCGGTACGTGGAGCATCTGCCGGCCGCCGGGGAGATCGTGCTGTTCGACCGGAGCTGGTACAACCGCGCCGGGGTCGAGCACGTGATGGGTTTCTGCACGAAGGAGGAGCACCAGCTGTTCCTGCGCCAGTGCCCGATCTTCGAGCGGATGCTGGTGGAGGCAGGGGTGATGCTGCGCAAGTACTGGTTCTCGGTGAGCGACGCGGAGCAGCAGAAGCGGTTCCGGCGCCGGCTGAAGGACCCGACGCGGCGCTGGAAGCTGTCCCCGATGGATCTGGAGTCGATCACCCGCTGGGAGGCGTACTCCCGGGCGAAGGACGAGATGCTGGTGCACACCGACATCGTCGAGGCGCCGTGGTTCGTGGTCGAGAGCGACGACAAGCGGCGCGCCAGGCTGAACATGATCGCCCATCTGCTGTCCACGGTTCCCTATCGCGAGGTGCCGCCGCCGGTGCTGGAGCTGCCCGAGCGGCCGCCGTCGACGGGGTACGTACGTCCGCCGCGCGATCTACAGACGTACGTCCCCGACCACGCGGCGAGCCTCTGAGCCGTTCGCCCTCGCCGGGGAACGGCGGTGGCACGCGGGCGGCCGTGCGGGCGCCGCCGCGGTCAGCTCCCTTCGGCGAGGTCGAAGACGATCCGGGCCTGGACGCGGCCGTGCAGGACCTCGTCGATGGACTCGTTGACCGAGTCGAGCGGCCGGGACTCCCGGATGACCCGGGTCCGGCCGGCCGCGTGCAGCTCGAACACCTCGGCCAGGTCCTGCCGGGTGCCGACGATGGAGCCCATCACCGAGGTGCCGTTCAGCACGGTCTCGAAGATCGGGACCTGGATCGTGCCGTGCGCCGGCATGGCGACCATGACGAGCTTCCCGCCGCGCCGCAGCCCGTTGTACACCGCGGAGAACGCCTCCTCGTCGACCGCGAGGGCGATCGCGGCGTGCGCCCCGCCGTGGCCGCGCAGGACCTCGCCCGGGTCCTCCTTGCGGGCGTCGATCACGAGGTCGGCGCCGAGGTCCGCGGCGAGTTCGAGCTTCTCGTCGGTGACGTCGATGGCGGCCACGGTGGCC
The DNA here is from genome assembly GCF_055559015.1 of Streptomyces sp. NPDC024698. Taxonomy (NCBI): domain Bacteria; kingdom Bacillati; phylum Actinomycetota; class Actinomycetes; order Kitasatosporales; family Streptomycetaceae; genus Streptomyces; species Streptomyces sp. NPDC024698. Next base: position 87,019 of record NZ_JBVHLK010000003.1, read on the forward strand.
CCGGCGATCTTCGCGTACTGAAGGGCCAGGTGGCCGAGTCCGCCGACCCCGGAGATCGCGACGAGCTGGCTGGGCCGGACGTCAGCGACCTTCAGTGCCTTGTACGTCGTCACGCCGGCGCAGGTGAGGGGCGCCGCGTCGAGCGCGGAGACGCCCTCGGGCACGGGCTGGGCGAAGTCGGCCCAGGCGAGCATCTTCTCGGCGTAGCCGCCGTCGCAGCCGTAGCCGGTGTTGACCTGCTCCTCGCACAGGGTCTCCCAGCCGGAGAGGCAGTGCTCGCAGCGTCCGCACGCCTTGCCGAGCCAGGGCACGGCGACCCGCTGTCCCACGGCCAGATGGGTGACGCCGTCGCCCAGTGCCTCGACCAGGCCGACGCCCTCGTGTCCGGGGACGAAGGGCGGGGTCGGCTTGACCGGCCAGTCGCCGTGGGCCGCGTGGATGTCGGTGTGGCAGAGCCCGGAGGCCTCCAGCCGGACGCGGACCTGGCCGGGTCCTGGCTCGGGGTCCGGGCGTTCCTCGATGACCAGCGGTTCACCGAACGCTCGTACGACTGCTGCTTTCATCAGGTCTCTCCTTGCGCGATCGGACGCGATCAGAACCGGTTCCGGGGACGGTCCGGGCCGGTCACGGGTGCGGTACGACGGCGACGGGGGCGGTGGCGTGGTGGAGCACGGCGTGCCCGACGGGTCCGAGGTGGGCGCCGAGAGCGGCCTTGCGGATGCGGCGGCCGATGACCACGAGGGAGGCCTCCCGGGAGGCGTCCACGAGATGGTTGGCGGGCTTCCCCGACAGGGAGTCCTCGATGATCTCGACGGCCGGGTACTTCTCGCGCCGGTCCCGCAGGGCCGCGGTCATGGAGGCGGCGTCCTCGGCGGCCAGCCGGGTGGTCATCTTCAGGTCCGGGGGCAGACCGTAGGCGATGTACGGCGGCTCGTTCCAGGAGTGGACCACCCGCAGTGCCGTGGCGCGCAGGAGGGCCGCCTCGAAGGCGAAGCCGATCAGCGTGTCGTCCGGATTGCCGGTGTCGAGTCCGAGCACGACGGGACGGAAGGGAGCGGCGGCGGACGGGATGCCCGCCGGATCCGGCAGGTGCTCGTCGGCGGCCTGTTCACCGGCGCGTACGAACACCACCGGGCGCCCGGCGTGCGCCGCGACGGCCAGGCCGACAGAGCCGACCATGAATCCGCCCGCCCCGCTGAGCCCGCGGGTGCCGAGGACCAGGAGTTCGGCGTCCTCCGCGGCCTTCAGCAACGCCTCCGCGGGCCGGCCGGTGAGCTGCTCCGTGGTGACGTCGACCCCCGGGTGGCGTGCCCGTACGCCCTCGGCGGCCTCCCTCGGAATCCGCTCGCTCCAGTGCTGGTGGGTCTCGGCTCCGAGCAGCGGCGCCTGGGCCATGGGGTCGGGGGCCGGTTCCCAGACGTTGACGAGTCTGACCGGCAGCGCGCGCAGCCGCGCCTCGCGGGCTGCCCACTCGGCGGCGGCGAGACTCTCGGGAGAACCGTCGAGGCCCACGGTGACGGTGCGGGGCATGGTGTCCACCTCCTGGATCGGCGATCCGTTCCGTTCCGGGCTCTGGACTCCAGCCTCGTGTCGAAACGGTCGGGCGCGGCAGGGGCCGCTGGTCCCCGGTGGGGGCCGTTCGGCCCAACCGTCCGGACGAGCCCCCTATCACCGTGCCCGCAACCACGGGGACGCGCAGCGCGAGACCACCGCTCCCGCGGCCAGGAGACCGCCGGAGGAGCGCCAGGACAGCACCGACCACCGCGACTGGGCGGAGAACAGCGAGCCGGTGCTCAGCCACGATCCGGTCGAGATCAGGGACAGGGCGGAGCCGATCGAACCGACCGACAGCGCGCTTCCGATCGAACCGACGGAGAGGGCGGAGCCGACGGACCCCACGGACAGGACCGAGCCCACCGAACCGATGGACAGCACGGAATCCTGTGACCACAGCGACAGCACCGAACCGGACGAAGCACGAGGGAGCGACCGCGTGGACAGCTTTGTCATGAGTCCATCGTGCCCCGAGTCGCGCCGCGGTGGCAGTCCGTCATGCGGTCGTCATGCGGTCGGGCTCCCCGCCAGGGCCGCTCGGCTGCGTTCGAGACGGACGCGCTCCGGCGTGCTCACCGTGAGCGTGATGGCGGCGTCGTACGCCCGCAGCGCCTCGGCGTCGCGGCCGAGCCTGCGCAGCAGTTCCGCCCGTACGGCGTGGAAGGCGTGGTAGCCGCCGAGGTCCAGCTCGTCCACGAGGGCGAGCGCGGTCCGCGGCCCCTGGGTCTCGGCCACGGCGACGGCCCGGTTGAGGGCCACGACCGGACTCGGGGCGAGCTCCATGAGCTGGTCGTAGAGCCGGAGGATCTGGCCCCAGTCGGTGGCCGCGGCGGCCGGCGCGTCACTGTGGACGGCGTTGACGGCGGCCTGGATCTGGTACGGCCCCGGCCGGCCGCGGCGCAGACAACGCCGTACGAGCGCCTGGCCCTCGGTGACCAGGTCCCGGTCCCACAGCGTGCGGTCCTGCTCGGCGAGGAGGACCAGGTCGCCGTCCGCCGTCGAGCGGGCCGGCCGGCGGGCCTCGATCAGCAGCATCAGCGCGAGCAGGCCGAGCGCCTCGGGCTCGTCGGGCATCAGCTCGACGAGGAGGCGTCCGAGCCGCAGCGCCTCGGCGCAGAGGTCCTCGCGGCCGCCGTACCCCTCGTTGAAGACGAGGTAGACGACGGCCAGGACACCCCTGACCCGGTCCGGCAGGTCCGCGTCGCGCGGGACGCGGTAGGGAATGCCCGCGTCGCGGATCTTGGCCTTGGCGCGGACGATCCGCTGGGCCATGGTGGGTTCGGGGACGAGGAAGGCACGCGCGATCTGCGCGGTGGTCAGACCGCACAGGAGCCGCAGGGTGAGGGCGACCTGGGCCTGCGGGGCGAGCGCGGGATGGCAGCAGGTGAAGATCAGACGGAGCCGGTCGTCGCGCACGGGGCCCTCCTCCACGGGGTCGTCCGGGGCGTGCAGCCGGGCGGCCTCGGCGTGCCGGGCCGCGCGGGTGGACTCACGGCGCAGCCGGTCGACGGCGCGGTTGCGGGCGGTCGTGATGATCCAGCCGGCCGGGCTCGGCGGGATCCCGGTCTCCGGCCACTTGGCCACGGCCGTGGTGAACGCGTCCTGGACCGCTTCCTCGGCGAGGTCGATGTCCCCGAGGAAGCGGATCAGGACGGCGAGCGCCCTGCCGTACTCGGCGCGGAAGACCGCCTCGACGTCCCCGGCGCCGACGGTCATCAGTCCTCGGACTCGTGCGTGAAAGGACGCACCTCGATCGGGAGCGTCGTCGCCAGGGTCGCCTTGCGGCCCCACGTCAGCGCCGCGTCGAGGTCGGGCGCCTTGATCAGGCAGAGCCCGCCGAGATACTCCTTGCTCTCCGCGTACGGCCCGTCGGTGATCAGGACGTCGCCGTCCCGGGCCCGCAGCACGGTGGCGGTGCCGGGGGCGTGGAGTCCGCCCGCGAACACCCAGGCGCCGGCCTCGCGCAGCTCCGTGTGGAACTGCTCCAGATTGTGCATGATCTCTTCCAGGACCTCGGGCGCGGGCGGTTCGCCCTGCGGCTGCATCACGCTCAGCAGGTAGTACTTCATGATGTGTCCTCCTCGGTGGTCCCACTCGGACTCTCCCTGACTACACGAACGGGAGAACGCCGGATCGACATACGCCACGACGACAGCGGGAGATTCCTTCCATGACCGTCCCGCCCCATCCGCTCGTGACCGCCGCCCGGGACCTGGCGGCCGGAGTGCTGGCGCCCCGGGCGGAGGCCGTGGACCGGGACGGCATGCCCGCGAGCAGTGTCGAGGCCGTCAAGCGGTCGGGACTGCTCGGGATCACGGCCCCGGTCACGGACGGCGGTTCGGCGGCGCCCGCCGCCGTGGTCCGTGAGACGGCGGAGATCCTGGCCGCGGCGTGCTGCTCGACCTGGTTCGTGCAGACCCAGCACCACACCCCGGTGGCGATGCTGGCGCGGAGCGCCCTTCCGGTACGGGACCGGCTGCTGGGTCCGCTCGCGCGCGGGGACCTGCTGTCCGGTGTCGCCTACGCCCAGTTGCGCGCCCACCCGCGCGTCCCGGTGCGGGTCACCCGGGAGCGGGGCGGCCGGCGCTTCGACGGGAGGGTGCCCTGGTACACCGGCTGGGGGCTGAACGACGTCATGCTGCTGGCCGGGGTGACGGACCGCGACGAAGCCCTGTTCGCGTTCACGGAGGCGCGCGAGCAGCCGGGGCTGCGCCCGTCCCCGCCGATGCGGCTCGCCGCGCTGACCGCGTCCCGGACGGTCTCCCTGGAGCTGGACGGGTTCTGGCTGCCCGAGGAGGCGGTGGTGCTGCGCGTCCCGTACGAGACCTGGGCGGTCACCGACCAGCCGAAGAACACCAACGCCTCGCCCGCCGTCTTCGGGATCACGGCGGCGGCGATCGGCCTACTGGGGGACGACCCCTCGGCGAGGGACACGGCGGACGTGCTGCGGGCACGTCTCGACGAGGTCAGACGGCAGGCGTACGAACTCGCCGACCACCCGGTGCCGACCGAGCGGATCGAGGAACGCCTGGTCTGCAAGACGCGGGCGTACGACGTGATGCGCGCGGCCACCACGGCGGCCGTCGTGGCCGGTGGCGGACGGTCGATGGATCTGCGCAGCCCGGCCCAGCGGCTCGCGCGCGAGGGGATGTTCCTGCTGGTGCAGGGGCAGACCGCCCAGGTGCGCGCCGCGCACCTGGGGTCGCTGGCACCGCCCGGCCCCGCCGCCCCGCTCAGCCCGTGAAGGGCACCTGGACGGCGGGGGTGGCCGGGGCCGCGAACGGGTTCCGCCACAGACCGCGCGCGGCGAGGCGGGGCAGGACCCCCTCGCCGAACCAGTAGGCCTCCTCCAGGTGCGGGTAGCCGGAGAGCACGAACTCGTCGATGCCGAGGGCGTGATACTCCTCGATCCGCTCGACGACCTCGTCGTGGCTGCCGACCAGGGCGGTGCCCGCTCCGCCGCGTACCAGGCCGATGCCGGCCCACAGGTTCGGGTGGATCTCCAGTCCGTCCCTGCTGCCGCCGTGCAGCGCGAGCATCCGTCGCTGTCCCTGCGACTCGCTGCGGGCGAGCCCCTCCTGCACGGACCGTACGGTGGCCGGGTCGAAGCCGTCGAGAAGCCGGTGGGCCTCGGCCCAGGCCTGCTCGGAGGTGTCGCGGGTGATGACGTGCAGCCGGATGCCGAAGCGCAGGGTGCGCCCCTGCCCGGCGGCCAGTCGGCGGATCCAGGCGATCTTCTCGGCGACCTGGGCGGGCGGTTCGCCCCAGGTGAGGTAGACGTCGGCGTGACGGGCGGCGACCTCACCGGCGACGGGTGAGGAGCCGCCGAAGTAGACCTCCGGGACCGGGTCGGGAACCCGGGCGAGCCGGGCGTCCTCGACCCTCAGGTGCTCACCGGTCAGGTCCACGGTCTTGCCGTCCCACAACTCCTTGACGATCCGCAGGAATTCGCCGGTACGACGGTATCGGGCGTCCTTGTCGAGGAAGTCGCCGTACGCCCGCTGCTCGTGGCTCTCCCCGCCGGTGACCACGTTGAGCAGCAGCCTCCCGTCCGTCTGGCGCTGGAAGGTGGAGGCCATCTGCGCGGCCAGCGTGGGCGACACGAAGCCCGGGCGGAAGGCCACGAGGAACTTCAGCCGCTCGGTGCGCTGGCTGACCATCGCGGTCGTCAGCCACGCGTCCTCGCACCAGGCACCGGTGGGGGTGAGGGCGCCCAGGAATCCCAGATCCTCCGCGGCGCGGGCGATCTGGCTCAGATAGGCGACGGTCGGCGGCCGGTCCCGCCCGGAAGCGGTGGCCGGAGAGCCGTGGCCGCCGCCGACGACATGGCGGCTGTCTCCGTTGGTGGGCAGGAACCAGTGGAAGGTGAGGGACACGGCGGGGTTCTCCGATCGTGGGGACCGACGGACGTGCGGCCCGTCGGACGGGGGTTAGAGGAGGCCGTGCCGCGGGGGCGGGGTGCCGTTCAGGACGTGGCGGCCGAGGTGCTGGATCTTCCAGCGGGCCGGGTCGTGCAGGGTGTGGGTGCGGGCGTCGCGCCAGTGCCGGTGCAGGTTCAGGGAGTTCAGCGCCGAACGGGTTCCGGACACCTCGAAGAGGGCGTCCGCGACCAGCACGGCGGTGACGGACGTGTGCGCCTTCGCTGCGGCCACGGCGAGGGACGCCTCGGCGGCCGAGGCGTCGGTCAGCTCGCCGCGCGCCGCGTCGACCGCACGGCCCGCGACACCGAGCAGTGCCTCGGACGCCCGTACCTGGAGGTCGAGTTCACCGAAGCGCTGGATGAGCAACGGGTCCTCGGCCGCCGTGTCCACACCGCTCTCGAACCAGGGACGGCTCTTGGTGCGCACGAACTCCGCCGCCTCGGCGAGCGCGCCCGCCGCGATCCCGGCGTCGATGGCCGCGTGCAGCAACTGCGCGCAGGCTCCGTGCAGTTGTGGCCCCCGGAAGGTGAGATGGTGCGGGACCACCCGGTCGGCCGGGACGAGGACATCGTCGAGGCGGACGGTGCCGCTGGCCGTCGTGCGCTGCCCCATGCCGTCCCAGTCGTCGAGGACCGTCAGTCCGTCGGCGTCCCGGGGGACGTAGGCGACGTGCAGGTTGTCGTCCTCGGCGCGGGCCAGGACCGGGATCCAGTCCGCGAGGAGTGCCCCGGTGCAGTAGTGCTTCACGCCGGTGAGCAGGTACGAGCCCTCCGGGCCCGGTGCGAGCCGGGTGCGGATGTCCTGGACGTGCCGGGTACCGGCCTCCGACTGCGCGTTGCCGAACCGACGCCCTTCCAGGACCTGCGCGAAGAAGAACTCCCTCTGTTCGGGCGAACCCTGACGGCGGATCACGTTCACGTACACGAAGTGGTTCTGCGGGATCTGGGCGAGGCTGGCGTCGGCCGAGGCCAGCAGCCGGAAGATCTCCGCCAGGGTCTCGGCGCGGACGTCCGCTCCCCCGTGCTCGGTCGGCACGCTGACGGCGAGCAGACCGGAGGCGGACAGCCGCTCCAACTCCTCGCGCGGAAGGCGCCGTTCGGTGTCCCTCGCCGACGCTCCGGCGCGGAACTCGTCGGCGAGGGCGGCGGCGACGGCCAGCGCCTCGGCGTCGTCGGCGATCACTTTGGCGGTCATCGGCGTCAGCCCGTGGCGGCGAGCAACTGGGTGCGGCCGAGGGCCGCCGAGAACTGGTCCACCACCTGGGCCAGGGCCTCGGCGGAACCCGGCGCCACGGTGACGCTCCCGTCCTGCCCCGTGATGATGTCCTTGTCGAGGGTGAACCAGCCCTGGACTATATGGGCCGCACCCATGGAGTTGAGCACCGGGCGCAGCGCGTAGTCCAGGGCGAGCACATGGGCGTTGCTGCCTCCGGTGACCAGCGGCAGCACGGTCTTTCCGGCCAGGGCGTACTGCGGGAGCAGATCGAGCAGGGCCTTGAGGACGCCGGAGTAGGCGGCCTTGTAGACGGGGGTGCCGATGACCACGCCGTCGGCGCGTGCGAAGAGTTCGGCCGCCTCGACGATGGCGGGGTGCTGGAAGTCCGCGCCGAGCAACGCCTCCGCGGGGATGGTGCGGACGTCCAGGGGGATCACCTCGTGGCCCTGCGCGGCGAGCCGGGCGTCGAGGTGGCGCACCAGCTTGGCGGTGCGGGAGGAGACCGAGGGGCTGCCGGAGACGGACAGGACGGTGGCCATGAGTCCTCTTTCGTGAAACGGGATCCGGTGGACGGGTTCCGGGTGAATGCCCTGAGCGGGCTCGCGGGTGGGTTCCGTGGCCCTGGTTCCGGGTGTGCGGGCGTGACCGGCGTTCCGGTGGCGACGGGCTGCCGAACGAACCGAGGCACGGCCGAGGGGCCGAGGGCCGTTCAGGACGCGTCGGGGTCGGGGAACTCAGCCGCGATCAGGCGGAGTTCGGGCACCGGGGCGAGGACGCGAGACCAGGGCACGTACCGGACCAGGGGGCGGACAAGCCACCGTGGGCGGACGGACCGCGCGAAGGAGACCCGGGGGTCGGGGTCGTCAGACTTCGCGGCAACAGAAGGCGCTGCTGACACGCGCGAGGTCGACATGGCGTCGCCGCGTGAGGTCCAGTCGCATCATCATGCGGAGATCGTCGCAGCCCAGAGCGGGGGCAGTCAAGGAACGGCGGTCCGGTCTCGCATCCCGGACCGTGCCGTGGACCGGTGTCCGCGGACGCACGCCCGGCCGGCACCGCCCCGCGCGGCAACCGGACGGGAAACCGGTGCCGCCGGGTGCGCCCGCCGCCGCTCCGGTGCTCAGCCGCGTACCGGGATGATCCCGTGCCTCCGGCGCGGTTTGGGGGCGTCGAGCAGGGTGACGCCGTTGTAGCGGCGGCCCCGCAGGAGGAGCACCGGGGCGGCGACGAACGTGACGAAGACCGAGACGACGCTGACGGGGAACAGGGCCGGTAGCGACTGGCCCTCGGGCAGCGTGCGGCCGCCCTCGTGGACGGCGTAGCCGAACGCGGCGACGAAGACGACGACGCTCAGGGCGGCCAGGACCAGCAGGAAGGCGCCGGTCCGGCGGGTACGGGCCTCGGTGCGGACCTCGGCCAGCAGGGAGGCGTCGCACACCGGGCAGATGAGTTCCACGCTCTGCTTGGCGGACGCCGGCCGGCGCACCCGGTACACGCTGTCCTTCCAGGTGATCCTTCGGGTCCTGGTCAGGAACCCGGTCGTCCTGTCGCTGAGGATGTGGCGCACCGCGACTTCCACCGTGCCAGGTATGGGTCCGTTCATGTCCCGTCAGCCCCCCGTCCGCGCGCGTCCCGGCATGGACACGCGGCCACCACAGTGTCGGATTCGTGACGACGGAGATCAACAGCCCGCGGCAGGCTTTGCCGCGCCTATGCCTTCCGGGCGGACGAGCCGCCTGTGCGCGGGAGTTGGCCTTCTCCTCGTAGGCGTGAATCGGCGGTCGCCGGGCAAGCGCACTCCACGGGACTCGGCGCTCCGGGTCCGCCGTCCGAGCTGGAGGTGTCTGCCGCCATGGGCACAAAGGTGCTGGAACGATTTCCCGCCGGGGCTCCGCGTGGATCCTGGACCGCGGAGGAGTACGCGGCCCGGCGCCGGACCGAGGGACTGAAGGCGACGGTCGTGATGGACCTGAACTCCGACGCGTTCCTCGTGGTGGTTCCGGCCGGCGACGAGGACTGACCCGGCGCCGGCCTCACGGACCGGGACGGACCCGGCCTCTCAGACCTCGACCCGCTCGTCCCCCCGGGCCCCGGGCGCGGGCGCCTGCTCGGCGCCGGCACCGGACTCGCGGCTGAGCGCCCCCGGCCACCACGCCAGGCGCCCGATGTCGCGGACCAGGGCGGGCACCAGCAGCGAGCGGACGACCAGGGTGTCGAGCAGGACGCCGAAGGCGACGATGAAGGCGATCTGCACCAGGAAGGCCAGCGGGATCACCCCGAGGGCGGCGAAGGTCGCGGCCAGCACCACGCCCGCCGAGGTGATCACCCCTCCGGTGGCGACGAGTCCGCGCAGCACACCCTGGCGCACCCCGTGCCGCAGCGACTCCTCACGGACCCGGGACATCAGGAAGATGTTGTAGTCGACGCCGAGGGCCACCAGGAACACGAAGCCGTACAGCGGCACGGACGCGTCGGTGCCCGTGAAGCCGAACCCGTGCCGGAACACCAGCGAGGAGATGCCCAGCGTGGCGAGGAAGTTGAGCGCCACCGTGGCCACCAGGAGCACCGGCATGAGCAGCGAGCGCAGCAGGACGGTCAGTATCACCAGGATGATGGCGAGGACCACGGGCACGATGAGCGTCCGGTCGTGTTCGGCGGTCTGCCGGGTGTCGTACTGCTGCGCCGCGTAGCCCCCGACGAGCGCGTCGGCGCCCGGTACGGCGTGCACCGCCGTGCGCAGCCGCGCGACCGTCGCCTTGGCCGCGTCGCTGTCCGCGGCGGACCGCAGCGTGACGTCGACCCGGACCCGGCCGTCGACGATCCGGGGCGCTCCGCCGCCGGGCCGCCCGGACGCCGTGACGGCCGCGGCCGACGCGACACCGTCCGTCGCCCGTGCCGCGGAGGTGACCCGGTCGACGCGGTCCGCGTTCGCGATGATCACGGCGGGGTTGCCCGAACCACCGGGGAAGTGCCGTCCGAGGGTGGCCTGCGCGGCGACCGACGGCGCGTCGTTGACGAAGGTCTCGGCGAGCGGGATGCCCTTCGCGGTCAGGGTGGGCGCGAAGGCCGCGCAGGCCAGGAGCCCGGCCAGGGCCGCCGCCCAGACCGTGCGCGGCGCGCGGTCGACCAGCCCCGCGATCCGGTTCCAGATGCCGCCGCCCGCGCTCGTCCCGCCGGCCGGGCGCGGCTTGGCCGGCCAGTAGGCGGCGCGGCCGAGGAGGACCAGGACGGCCGGCAGGAAGGTGAGCGAGCTGAGTGCGGCGCAGGCGACGCCGATGGCGCCCACCGGACCGAGGGACCGGTTGTTCGTCAGGTCGCTGAGCAGCAGGGCCAGCAGTCCGAGGGCGACGGTTCCCGCGCTCGCCACGATCGCGCCCCACGACTGCCGCAGCGCGGCCCGCACGGCCGTGAACCGGTCCGTGTTCAGGGTGAGTTCCTCACGGAACCGGGCGCTCAGCAGCAGCGCGTAGTCGGTCGCGGCGCCGATCACGAGGATCGAGAGGATGCCCTGCACCTGGCCGTCGACGCGTACGACGCCGTGGTCGGCGAGGACGTAGACGATGGCGCAGGCCAGGCCGAGCGCGAACACGGATCCGAGGATGATGAGGAAGGGCAGCAGCACACTGCGGTAGACGAGCAGCAGGATCAGCAGGACGGCGGCCAGGGCCACCCCGAGCAGCAGTCCGTCGATTCCGGAGAAGGCGGAGCCGAGGTCGGCCTGGCTCGCCGCGGGTCCGGCGAGCCACACGGTCGTACCGGGGACACCCGCGGCGGCGGTACGAACGCGATCCACGGCGTCGGGCAGTTGCTTGCCGAGGTCGGGCCTGAGCTGGACCACCCCCTCCAGCGCCTTGCCGTCGCGTGACGGCAGGGCGGGAGACGGCGTGCCGACCACGCCGGGGGTCCCCGCGAGGGAGGCGAGCGCGCGGGTCGCGGCGGACTGTGCCGCCCGGGCCGTGGAGCCTCCGCCGTCCGCGGTCCACACGACGATCGCGGGCAGTGTCCCGTCCTGCTGGAAGGCCCGTTGCTGGGCCACCACCTTCGTGGACTCGGCGCTGCGCGGCAGGAAGGCCGCCTGGTCGTTGGTGGAGACCTCGCCGAGCCGGCCGGCGTAGGGGCCGAGGGTGCCGCCGATGCCGAGCCAGGCGACGAGCAGGACGACGGGGATCAGCCACAGGGCTCGTCGCGGGGTGAGGGACATTGCTCTCCAGGTGTCACGGACAGGTGTCTCAATGAATGACAATCTCAATCATTGAGATATCTCGCGGCCAGATCGTAGACCATGCCCCGGCTTCCGGCCCGGGCGGCCGTTCGGATGCGGCGGGTGCGGGACGCGCCGGACGCGGTCAGCGCCCGGGCGACCGTACGGCCGAGAGCTGTTCGTTCATCGCCGCCAGGAACCGGAGGACCACCGACAGCTCGTCCTCGCTGAAACCGGACCTCACGCTCGCCGTGACGTCGGCGAGCGGCCGGAAGTGGGCGCGCGCGGCCGACTTCGCGTCCGGTACGTAGTGGAGGTGGACGACCCTGCGGTCGGGGCTCTCCCGGACGCGCCGGACGTGGCCCGCGCGTTCGAGCCGGTCCAGACAGGCGGTGACCGCGCCCGAGGTGAGCCCGAGGTGCTCGCGCAGCCGGCCCGGTGTGAGCGGCTCGGGCGCGTCGAGGATCGCCGCGAGCGCCAGCACGTCCGTCGCGTGCAGACCGTGATCCGCCGCGAAGCCGTGGACCAGCCGGTTGATCTCGCCGTTCATCCGGCGCAGCTGAACCGCGAAGGCGTGCAGATCCGTGGCCACGGCCGGTCCCCGCTCCTGGCCCGCATCGGGGTCCGGATCACCCGTCCGGTCGTCACGGTCGTCTCGTCTGGCCACGTGATCAGCCTATAGAAGTCCCGGCACCTCCCCCGTTCGGGCGTCCGGCACCCGGCGGCGGCCCCGTCCGGCGCATCCGAGGGCGGTGCCCGGGTGGAAGGGATCAGGGAGGGCGGCGGCCCGCGGGGGCACGGTGGCGAGCGACGGAGGACGCATGAGCGACGAGGAGACCCGCACCGGCCCGAGGTGTCTGGTGACCGGTGCCACCGGCTACATCGGCGGACGGCTGGTCCCCGAACTGCTGGCCGAGGGGTACCGGGTGCGCTGTCTGGCCCGCTCCCCCGCCAAGCTGCGCGACTATCCCTGGGCGGGCGAGGCGGAGGTGGTGCGCGGCGATGTCACGGACGCCGAGTCGGTCGCCGACGCGCTGCGCGGGTGCGAGGTCGCGTACTACCTGGTGCACGCCCTCGGCACGGGCCACGACTTCGAGGCGACGGACCGCAGGGCCGCGCGGATCTTCGGTGAGCGGGCCCGCGCGGCCGGCGTTCGGCGCATCGTCTATCTCGGCGGCCTCACCCCCGCGGGTGTGCCGGACCGGGAGCTCTCGCCGCATCTGCGGTCCCGGGCCGAGGTGGGGCGCATCCTGATGGACTCGGGCGTGCCGACGACGGTTCTGCGGGCCGCGGTGATCATCGGCTCCGGCTCGGCCTCGTTCGAGATGCTGCGCTATCTCACGGAGCGGCTGCCGGTGATGGTGACGCCCAGCTGGGTGCACACCCGGATCCAGCCGATGGGCGTACGCGATGTGCTGCGCACCCTGGTCGGCAGCGCCGGGATGCCCCCGGAGGTCAACCGCGCCTTCGACATCGGGGGGCCCGACGTCCTGACGTATCTGGAGATGATGCGGCGGTACGCCGTCGTCGCCGGACTGCCCCGCAGGCTCATCTTCCCCGTGCCGGTCCTCACGCCCCGGCTGTCCAGTCACTGGGTCGGGCTCGTCACCCCGGTGCCCGCGTCCATCGCGCGTCCGCTCACCGAGTCGCTGCGCCACGAGGTCGTGTGCCGGGAACACGACATCGCCCGGTACGTGCCCGATCCCCCGGGTCGGCCGATCGGCTTCGACGCCGCCGTCACCCTGGCGCTCCAGCGGGTGCGCGACGCCCAGGTGACCACCCGGTGGTCGTCCGCCTCGTATCCCGGGACGGCCAGCGATCCGCTGCCCACGGACCCGGACTGGGCGGGCGGCAGTCTCTACGAGGACGAGCGCGAACTGACCGTGGACGCCTCTCCCGGGAATCTGTGGCGGGTGATCGAGGGCATCGGCGGCGACAACGGCTGGTACTCCTTCCCCCTGGCCTGGGCGGTGCGCGGCTGGATGGACCGGCTGGTGGGCGGAGTGGGGCTGCGGCGCGGACGCCGGGACGCCAACCGGCTGCGGGTGGGCGACTCCCTGGACTTCTGGCGGGTGGAGGAGATCGAGCCGGGGCGGCTGCTGCGGCTGCGGGCCGAGATGAGACTGCCGGGCCTCGCGTGGCTGGAGATGTACGCCGACGCGACGGACGACGGGCGTACGCGCTACCGGCAGCGGGCCCTGTTCCATCCGCACGGGCTGCTCGGGCATCTGTACTGGTGGAGCGTCTCGCCCTTTCACGCCGTGGTGTTCGGCGGCATGGCCCGGAACATCGCCCTGGCCGCCAAGAACATGCCCACCACCGAGCCGGCCCCGGCACCCACTCCCTGACCCGGCGCCGTACCGACCGCCGCACACCCGCCGACCTCGTACCGGACCGGCCACGCGCCATCCGGAGGGCGGCCCGACCCCGCTCCTGGCCCGGACGGACCGTCGCGAGCCGGGAGCGGGGTCGGGCGGAGCGCATCCGCGGGTGAAGCCCGAGCCGAAGCAGACCGATGCCCTACCCCCTGAGCGCCGCACCGGAGCACTCCCATGACCGTCTCGATCGTCCTGTTCACCTCTGACCTGCGACTGCACGACCACCCGCCGCTGCGAGCCGCCCTCGACGGCGCGGACGCGGTGGTACCGCTCTTCGTCCGCGACGAGGCCGTCGCCGACGCCGGGTTCACCGCCCCCAACCGGATGGCGTTCCTCGCCGACTGTCTGGCGGATCTGGACGCCGGGCTGCGCGAACGCGGGGGCCGCCTGGTGGTGCGTTCGGGCGACGTGGCGGCCGAGGTGACCAAGGTGGCCGCCGAGGCGGACGCCGACGACGTCCACGTCGCGGCGGGAGTCAGCGCCTACGCCCACCGACGGGAGGAGCGGCTGCGCACCGCGCTGGAGGCGGAGGGACGCCGGCTGCACGTCCACGAGGCGGTGATCACCGCACTCGCCCCGGGCACCGTGACCCCGGCGGCCTCCGACCACTTCGCCGTCTTCACGCCGTACCACCGCCAGTGGGAGCGGCAGCCGCTGCGGGACCCGCTCGCGGCTCCCCGGGCCGTCCGGGTGCCGGACGGCCTCGGTTCGGAGGCGGTGCCCGCCCGCTCGGACGTGTCGGCGGTGTCCGAGGGGCTGGCCCCGGGCGGCGAGACGGAGGCCAGGAAGCGGCTGACGGCCTGGCTGCGCGACGGGATCGGGGCGTACGAGGACCGTCACGACGACCTGCCGGGCGATGCCACCTCCCACCTCTCCCCGCATCTGCACTTCGGCACGCTGTCGCCGGCCGAGCTGGTCCACCGGGCGCGCGGCGCGGGCGGTCCTGGCGCCGAGGCGTTCGTACGGCAGGTGGCGTGGCGGGACTTCCACCACCAGGTGCTGGCGGCCCGGCCGGACGCGTCCGCCGCCGACTACCGCACCCGGCACGACCGTTGGCGCCCGGGGGCCGAGGCGGCGGAGGACATCGAGGCGTGGCGGGAGGGACGGACCGGCTATCCGGTGGTGGACGCGGCGATGCGGCAGCTGCGCCACGAGGGCTGGATGCACAACCGGGGGCGCCTGCTGACGGCGAGCTTCCTCACCAAGACGCTGTACGTGGACTGGCGGGTCGGGGCCCGGCACTTCCTGGACCTGCTGGTGGACGGCGATGTGGCCAACAACCAGCTCAACTGGCAGTGGATGGCGGGGACGGGCACGGACAGCCGGCCCAACCGGGTCCTGAACCCGCTGACCCAGGCCAGGCGTTACGACCCGGACGGGGCATATGTCCGGCGCTGGGTGCCCGAGTTGGCGGCGATCGCGGGGCGCGAGGTGCACGAGCCGTGGAAACTCCGGGGCCTGGAACGGGCGGCCTGCGACGACTACCCGGACCCGATCGTCGAACTGTCCGAGGGACTGGCCAGGTTCAAGAGGGCCCGGGGCCTGGACTGAGCGCAAGGACCCCGGTCCCGTGCACGAGCGGAGCGAAGCGCGGATAAACTGCCGGGGATTTTACCTGTTGTAGAGATTCTTCGGCGGTGCGCCGCCGTATAGGTGGTCGTCCGAACCACTCGTACCGGGTCCGTGCGCACCGGATCCACCGCGCGGCCACCCCGGAGCCGACAGCTCCGGAACCGCCGTACCCGCCCCCAGGAGGCTCCTCAATGCGCATTACACGGAACGCGGGAACACTCTTCGTGACCGGTGCGTTGACGCTGACCCTGGCGGCGCTCGCCTATCCGGCCATGCTCGGGATCCAGACCACGTCCGCGACCTCGGTGGTCGTCATAGCCAACCCGTCCTCGGGACCGCTGACGGAGGCCGACCGCGACTTCGTGGTCAAGGTGCGCGCGGCGGGCCTGTGGGAGTACCCGGTCGGGCAGCTGGCCCTCCAGAAGGGGACCACCCCGGCGGTCCGCACGGCGGGACAGCACCTGATATCGGGCCACGCGGGGCTCGACGCGACGAGCCGCAAGGTGGCCAAGGAACTCGGCATCACGCTGCCCAACAAGCCCTCCCCGCTCCAGCAGGGCTTCGTGTCGACCCTGGCCGCGGACTCCGGCTCGAAGTTCGACAGCGACTTCGCCAACATCCTGCGGATCACCCACGGTCAGATCTTCTCGACCGTGGCGAAGATCCGCGCCACGACCGAGAACACCCTCGTACGGCAGCTCGCCGACCAGGCCAACGACACCGTGCTGGACCACATCACCGTGATGGAGAAGACCGGGCTGGTCGACTTCAACTACGTGATCGTCCAGGAGACCAGCATCCCGAAGGTGCCCGCGGTCAATCTGACGCCTCCCCCGCCGCAGCCCGGCGAGCCCGAGGTCGTCCTGACCCCGCCCGCGGGCGGCGCCTCCCTCCCATCGGCCGGGGCTTCGCTGCCCGCGCCCGGCGCCTCGCTGCCCGTGCAGCCCTCCCCGACGCCGACGGTGGGCTGACCCGCACGGGTCGCGAAGACCGAACGACGGCCGCCCTCGCGGGAGTTCGCGAGGGCGGCCGTGACGCGTGCGGGAGCAGCACCGGGGTGTGGAACCGTCAGCCGGGCTGGGGTGCGGACCTGTCGACCGGACCGGGGCGTGAGCGTGGGCCCGTCAGCCGGGCTGGGGCGTGAGCCCGTCGGCCAGGCCCGTCAGTGCGGTCAGGGCCTCCCTGAGTCCGGGCGGCCGGAGCATGCCCGGCTCCGCGCGGCCGGCCCAGCCGGGGCCGCCGAGGAGGACGGCGGGATGGGCCCTGGCTCCCCTGACCCCCCAGGCGGTGGCCGCGATGTGCCGGGCCAGGGGGCGGTCCGCGGTGGAACGGGTCTGCGACCACAGCACGACGGCGGAAGGACCCAGCCGCCGGACCGCGGCGGTCAGTGCCTCCGGGGGGACCGCGGCGCCGAACATCCGGCTGGGCAGGCCCTGTTCGACCAGCCCCGCGTGCAGCGCCTCCAGGGGGAGGCAGTGCTGTTCGCCCGGTACACAGGCGAGGACGACAGGACCCGCCCCCGTGGTCCGCGGTCCGGTCCCCGCCGGTGCCGAAGCACGGTGCAGCGCCCGGGAGATGTGCCACGACAGCAGGTGCTCCACCTCCACGTAACGGTCACCGGCGGACTCCCACTTGCGGCCCACCGCGTGCAGGGTCGGCACCATCACCTCCTCCCAGCCGACGACCACACCGTGCCGCTCCACGAGCGAGGTCAACTGGTCGTCCACGGAAGGCGCGTCGAGGCGTACGGCGGCGCGCGCGAGCCCCTTGCACTCCTGCCGCGGGTCACCCAGCGGCTCCGCCCCGGCAGCCCGCGCGAGGGATTCCGGCTCGTCGGCGGCGGCCCCCGCGCCGGGCGCCGGCGGTTCGGAGGAGTCCTTGGCCGCCCTGGCCGCCTCGGCCGGCGGCACCCCGGCCGAGGTCAGCCGGCACATCTCCTCGAGCATCGCCACGTCCTGGGGCGTCCACCGGCGGTGCCGCCCGCCGGAACGCACCGCGGGCCCCATGCCGTACCTGCGGTCCCAGGAACGAAGGGTGGTGGGTGACACCCCGAGACGGCGGGCCAGCGCGCCCGTGGTGACCCCGGCCTCGGCGGATCCCGTGCCCGGCTCCCGCCCCTGATCCGACCGGCTGTCACCCATACGGCGACTATACGACGCAGAAACGATGCGAGTTGTCGCGTCTGTCCCCCGGTTCACACAATCGGTTCCACGGGGTCCCGCACAGGGAGTTCCCGGAGCAAGGAGCCGTGGCCATGAACGCAGATCCCACCGCCGGAGCGTCCGCCGACGAGCCCGGGGACGCGGTCACGGACGCCGCGCTGGCCCGCGGCATCGTCGACGGGGACGAGTCCTCGCTGACCACCGCCTACCGCCGCTGGGCACCCCTGGTCCACGCCCTGGCCCGCCGTTCGCTGGGCGACTCCCGCGAGGCGGAGGACGTCACCCAGCAGGTGTTCCTCGCCGTGTGGCGGGGCGCGCGGGGCTACCGGCCCGAACGCGGCACGGTCGCCGGCTGGCTCGTCGGCATCACCCGGCGCAAGATCGCCGACGCGCTGTCCGCGCGGACCCGGCGCACCGAACTGGTGGGTGCCGCCGGCGCCCTCCTCGTCCTCGCCGACGACTCCCGGGCCCGGCCCGAGGCCGCCCTCGACCGTGTCCTCGTACGGCACGAGCTGGCCAAGCTCCCGACACCGCAGCGCCGGGTCCTGCATCTGGCGTTCTACGAGGACCTCACCCAGACACAGATCGCCCAGCGCACCGGCTGGCCGCTGGGCACGGTCAAGAGCCACTCCCGCCGCGCCATGCACCAGCTGCGCGACTGCCTGCGGCCCGTCGCCGAGGTCTGAGCGGCGGCCCGCCGCCACATTTCCGGTCCGTGGGCCAATCCGCCGCCCCACCGGCTTCGGATCACATCCGAACCGTCGAAGCGTCCTGGAGGAAGCACACCGTGAAGGAAGCCGTGGAGATCGGGCGCAACCCGTCTGCGGAGCCGGACCTGCCGGATCTGATGGCCCGGGTCGCCCGCGGCGACCAGGAGGCCTTCGCCTCCCTCTACGACGTGGTGGCGGGTCCCGTCATCGGCATCGTGCGCCGGGTGCTGCGCGACCGGGCCCAGTCGGAGGAGGTCGCCCAGGAGGTGCTCGTCGAGGTGTGGCGCACCGCCGCCCGCTACCGGCCCGAGCGCGGCTCGGTGATGAACTGGGTCCTCACCCTCACCCATCAGCGGGCCGTGGACCGGGTGCGCTCGGTCGAGGCCTCGACGGCGCGCGAGCACAAGGCCGCGCTCCTCGACCGGACACCCGAGTTCGACGAGGTGACCGAGCAGGTCGAGGCGCGTCTGGAGCGTGAGCAGGTACGGCGCTGTCTGCGCACGCTGACGGAGCTCCAGCGCCAGTCGGTGACGCTGGCCTACTACCGCGGGCTGACCTACCGGGAGGTGGCGGAGCTGCTGGCGACGCCGCTCGGCACGGTCAAGACCCGGCTGCGCGACGGTCTGATCCGGATGCGTGACTGCCTGGGGGTGACGGCGTGACGACGGCCGATCTTCACACACTGACCGGGGCGTACGCGCTGCACGCGCTGGACGACGACGAACGCGAGCGCTTCGAGCGGCACACCACGGAGTGCGGGGACTGCGCGCAGGAGGTCCGTGAGCTGGAGGCCACGGCCGCCCGGCTCGGGCTGGCCGCGACCACCACTCCCGACCCGGCCCTCAAGACCCGGGTGATGCGGCGCGTCACCACGGTCCGCCAGGAGTCGCCGCGCACGAGGGCTTTCTCCTCTCCCCGGACCATCGGCATCCGCCGGCGCCGGCCCGCCCGCTGGGCGCTCGCCGCGGCTCTGGCCGCCGCGGCCGCGCTGGGCGGCACGGCGGCCTGGCAGCACGAGCGCGCCCAGGACGCCCAGGCACAGGCCCGGCAGGCCGAACGGCGAGCGGACCAGGTGGCCGCGGTTCTCGCCGCCCCCGACGCCTCCTCGCGCACGGCGAAACTGGCGGACGGGGCACGCGGCACGGTCGTGGTGTCCAGGAGCCGCGACCAGGCGGTGTTCATCGGGTCGAGGATGGCGAAGCCGCCGAGCGGCAAGGTCTACCAGCTCTGGTTCGACGACGCCGGCACCATGCGGTCCGCCGGGCTGATGGACCCGGGCCGCACCACCGAGGCCGTACTGATGAAGGGTTCCGTCGACGGCGCGTCCGGCATGGGGGTCACCGTGGAACCGGCCGGGGGTTCCCCGAAGCCGACGTCCACGCCGGTGGCCCTGCTGGGGCTCCCCGTCTGAGCGTTCGTCCCCTCGGTTCGGGGGAGGGGACGAACGCTCGGCACGGCCGCCGCCGGGGACCGGTCAGCGGCCCTTCGGGTCAGCGGTCCTTCGAGCACCGTCCGCCGCAAGGTCGGAGCAACGTCTCCGCCGAAGGGTCGGGGCGCCGTCCGCCAGCGGGTCGGGGCGCCGGTCAGCGGCGCGGTCGCGGAGGCCGCGGGAAGAAACCGCTGGTCCGCTCCGCGTACGCGGTGAATCCCGGGCGCTCGGCCATGTGGCGCTCCAGCATCGGCTTCCCGCTGCCGTTGATCAGGAGGTAGCTCATCACCAGCGGTGACACCAGGGCGACGGCGGCGGCCTGCGGGCTGTCGCAGACGATCAGGAACAGGCCCCACCAGACGCAGAAGTCGCCGAAGTAGTTGGGGTGGCGGGTCCAGCTCCACAGGCCGCGGTCCATGACGCGGCCCCGGTTCGCCGGATCGGCCTTGAAGCGGGCCAGCTGGGCGTCGCCGACCGCCTCGAAGAACAGGCCGACGGCCCACAGCGCGGTGCCCGCCCAGGCGAAGCCCGTGAGCGGCCCCGGAATGTACTGCGCGGCCTGGACGGGCAGCGACACCAGCCACACCAGCGCCCCTTGCAGGAGGTACACCATGCGCAGGGCGTAGAGGTTCCTGCTGCCGGGCGCCTTGGCCAGCATGGCTTCGTAGCGGGGGTCCTCGCCGTGTCCCCGGCCGCGCCGCGCGATGTGGACGGCCAGCCGCAGCCCCCACACCGAGGTGAGGACGGTGACGAGCACGCGGCGGGCCTCGTCGCCCTCACCGGCGGACGCCAGGAGGGTGACGAGGGCCACCGCGGTGAAGCCGATCCCCCAGGCGACGTCCACGATCCGGTGCAGGCCCCGTCGCACGGCGACGGCGAACGTGGCGAGCATGACCGCGAACGCCGCGCCGGCCGCGGGAGCGAGGTTCTGGGCGAAGGCCGCCCAGGGGAAACCGCTCATGGCGTGGGGGTCTCCTTCGTGAACAGGTACTGCTGCACGTCCAGATAGCCGGAGCGGAATCCGGCTTCGGAATAGGCGAGATAGAAGGTCCACATCCGGCGGAAGGTCTCGTCGAAGCCGAGCGCGGCGACCTCCCCGGTCCGTTCGGTGAACCGCTCGCGCCACAGCCGCAGCGTCTCCGCGTAGTGCGCCCCGAAGCCGTCCCTGCGAAGGGTGCGCAGGGACGTGTGCGCGCGGGTCACCTCGTCCACCGCCTCCACGGAGGGCAGCAGTCCGCCGGGGAAGACGTACTTCTGGATCCAGGTGAAGGTGTCGCGGGAGGCGAGCATGCGGTCGTGCGGCATGGTGATCGCCTGGAGCGCGACCCGGCCGCCGGGAACGAGCCGCGCGTCGAGGGTGGCGAAGTAGACGGGCCAGAACTCCTCGCCGACGGCCTCGATCATCTCGACGCTGACCACGGCGTCGTACGTGCCGGTGGCCTCGCGGTAGTCGCACAGCTCGATGCTCACCCGGTCGTCGAGGCCCGCCGTGCGCACCCGTTCACGGGCCAGGGCCTGTTGTTCACGGGAGAGGGTGAGCGAGGTGACGTGGGCACCGCGCGCGGCGGCGCGGATCGCCAGCTCGCCCCAGCCGGTGCCGATTTCGAGGAGCCTGGTGCCTGGTCCCGCCTCGACGAGGTCCAACAGCCGGTCGATCTTACGGTGTTGGGCGTCGGCCAGCAGGGACCAGGAGGCGGGGAAGCCGCGGAAGAGGGCCGACGAATAGCTGAGGGTGTCGTCGAGGAAGAGCGCGAAGAGCTCGTTGGACAGGTCGTAGTGGCGGCTGATGTTGTCGCGGGCTCCCGTGGGGGTGTTGCGCTGCATGTGCGGCCGGCGCATCGCCCAGAGCCCCCGCAGCTTCTGGAGCGGGGCGGGGATCAGCCGGGCCGCGTTGCCGGCGAGCACGGTGAGCGCGGCGACCAGGTCCGGCGCGTCCCACTCCCGCGCCATGTAGGACTCGCCGAAGCCGACGAGGCCCTGGGCGCCGATGCGGCGGTGGAAGGCGTCCGGGTCATGGATCTCGATCACCGGCCCGCCGAGGCCGGCGCGGGTTCCGTCGGCGAACCGCGCCTGGAGCGGCAGGCGTTCGAGTGCCCGGCGCACCACGGCGCGGGTGACGGCGGTACGGGCCCACGAGGACGGCGGCGGTGTCACCACGTCCAGCATGCGGGGCGCGGGGCTGTCCGGCCGGGACGCCTCGACGGGGCGCGACTCGGCTGTCGTCATCTCACGTTCTCCTGGGCTCGTCGGTGGGGGCGGGGCTGGACGGGCAGTCCCCGCAGATAGAGGCGGACGCCGTGCAGCCGGATGGCGGCGGAGACGGCGAGGGTGGACCATGGGTGGCGCAGCGCCTGCCGCAGCAGGGCGCCGACGGTCGCGTCCTGGTGTGTTCCGCGGACGGTGGCGGTGAAGGGCCGGGCAGCCGCGCGTTCCAGATGCACCGTCAGATCGAGCCGGTCGCCGGGTTCGGGCAGGCGCATGCGGTAGGCGCCGTCGACGGGGAAGAACGGCGACACGTAGAACTCCTTGCGGGTCCGCGCGGTGCCGCCCCGGTCGGGGCGCAGCAGATAGGAGTGCCGTTCGCCGTAGGTGTTGTGGACCTCGGCGACGACGCAGCGCGCGGTGCCGTCGGGGTCGTGACACCAGTACAGGGTCAGCGGGTTGAAGACGTGGCCGAGGACCCGTGCGTGGGCGAGCATCCGCACCGGTCCGCCGTGCAGGTCGACGCCGTGGGAGGCGAGGAAGCGGTCCAGGCCCGCGCGGATGCTCGGCTGGTCGCCGTCGAAGTGGTCCCGGGGATCGAAGCGGGCCAACGGGCGGAGCAGGTAGGGCAGTCGGGGCGGGTGGTCGGGGTCGGTCAGCCACATGTACGTGCGGTGGCGGAGCGCGTACCGGGTGGGCTCGGTGCGTATGTGGGCGACCGTGCAGGGATAGAGGGCGGGGACTCCGGTCACCAGGTCACCCCCAGTGCCTCGGCCGCCTCGACGCCGGAGCGGCAGCCGTCCTCGTGGAATCCCCAGCCGTGGTAGGCGCCGGCGTACGCGGTCACCGGGCTGTTCAGGCCGGGCAGTCGGCGTTGGGCGGCGACCGACTCGGGTGTGTAGACGGGGTGTTCGTACTCCATGCGGGCCAGGACCCGGGCGGGGTCGATCCGGTCCTCGCCGCCGAGCGTGACGACGTAGGTCTCGGGCGCGTCCAGTCGCTGGAGCCGGTTCATGTCGTAGCTCACCCGGACCCGGTCCGCGTCGGTCTCGCAGTCGGGCATCAGGTAGTTCCAGGAGGCCCGTGCCGCGCGGGCGCTCGGCAGCAGCGTGGTGTCGGTGTGCAGGAGGGTGGTGTTGCGCGAGTAGCGGAACGTCCCGAGCACGGCGCGCTCCTGGTCGGTGGGGTCCGCGAGCAGCCGCAGCGCCTGGCCTGGGTGGACGGCGATGACCACGGAGCCGTACGAGGCGGTGGTGCCGTCCTCGGTGGTGATGTCCACCCCGTCGGCATGGCGGCGCACGGCCCGGACCGGGGTGGAGGTGTGCACCGCGTCGAGCTCTTTGGCCAGCCGGTCGACATAGGAGCGGGAGCCCCCGGTCACCGTGCGCCACTGGGGTGAGCCGCCCACCGAGAGCATGCCGTGGTGGTCCATGAAGCGGAACAGATAGGCGGCCGGGTAGAGGCGGGCCGTGGCCGTGTCGCAGGACCAGACCGCGGAGACGAGCGGGGTCATGAAGTGCCGGGTGAAATAGGGCGAGAAGCCTTCCCGGGCGATGAACTCGCCCAGGGTGAGGGTGTCTTCGCCGCCCTGGGCGAGGAGCCTGCGGGCCGCGCGGTGGAACGCCGGCACTTCGGTGAGCATGCGCAGATAGGGGACGCGCAGAGCGCCGGCCGGCCGGGCGAACAGGCCGGCCGGGCCCCGGGCGCCCGCGTACTGGAGTCCGCACCCCTCGCATCGCACCGACATGCTCATCTCGGACTCCTGGGTGGCGACGCCGAGTTCGGCGAACAGCCGCAGCAGGTTGGGGTAGGTGCGGTGGTTGTGCACGATGAAGCCGGAGTCGACGCGGTGCAGGCGTCCGTCCGACGAGGTCAGATCGTGGGTGTGGGCATGCCCGCCGAGCCGGTCGTCCGCCTCGTACAGGGCGACGGGCCGCTCCTGGCTCAGCACGTACGCGGCGGTGAGCCCGGCCACTCCCCCGCCGATCACGGCCGTACCCCGGAGCGCTCCGCCGCGGTGCCCGCCGCTTCCGGCGTCACCGTCCGGAGCCTCCGCTGACCTGCGCCTCATCGGTTCCTCCCGCCCGGCTCCCGTGCGGAGCCCTCGGAGTTATTCCGAAGCTGGGGGCCATTCGGATTGGCCCGGGCGCGATCTTCTGGAGACGGGACGGGTGACGCGGGGATCGGGCACACGGTCGGACACGGAGTGCGATCGAGCCGCCACGCCAGGTGGCCGGCGTGGCGCCCGGCCCGAGGAGCGGTCAGTTGACGTCCCGGTCGCGTCCTTCCCAGTACGGCCGACGCAGTTTGTACTTCTGGAGCTTGCCGGTGGCCGTGCGGGCCAGTTCGTCCCGGAACTCGACCGAGGTCGGCGCCTTGTACCCGGCGAGGCGCTCCTTGCAGTAGCCGATCAGCTCGCTCTCGGTCGCCTCCGTGCCGGGGGCGAGGACCACCAGGGCCTTGACGGTCTCGCCCCACTTCTCGTGCGGCACGCCGATGACCGCGACCTCGGCGACGGCCGGATGACTGAAGAGCGTGTCCTCCACCTCGATCGACGACACGTTCTCGCCGCCGGTGATGATCACGTCCTTCTTGCGGTCGCTGATCGTCAGATAGCCGTCCTCGCCGATGGATCCGCCGTCCCCGGTGTGGAACCAGCCGTCGGCCAGGGCCCGTTCGGTCTCGGCGGGCTGCTCCCAGTAGCCCTCCAGGATGACGTTGGAGCGCGCGAGGATCTCGCCGTCGGCGGCGGTGCGCAGGGTCACGCCCAGCGCGGGGGCTCCGGCGCGCACCAGTCTCTCGGCGCGGGCCTGCGGGTCGAGTCCGTCCCATTCGGAGCGGGTGCGGTTCACGGTGAGCAGCGGCGAGGTCTCGGTGAGGCCGTAGATCTGGATGAACTCCCAGCCCAGCAGGGACTCGACGCGGGCGACGGTCTTCGTGGGCGGCGGGGCGCCGGCGACGATGATACGGACCCGGTCGCGGCCGGGGATCTCGCCCTCCCAGGACTCGGCGGCGGCCAGCACCGCGTTGACGACGGCCGGGGCCGCGCACATCACCGTGACGCCGTGCTCGGCCACCCGGCGCAGGATCTCCGCCCCGTCGACCTTGCGCAGCGCGATCTGCCGGACGCCGAGGCCCGCCATCGCGAACGGCATGCCCCAGCCGTTCGCGTGGAACATGGGCAGGGTGTGCAGATACACATCGCGGTCGGTGACTCCGGCGTGCAGGGCGAAGGTCGTGGCGTTGACCCAGATGTTGCGGTGGGTGATCTGCACGCCCTTGGGCCGGGCCGTCGTGCCGCTGGTGTAGTTGATCGTCGCGGTGGCGTTCTCGTCCGCGTCCCAGGGGCGGGGTTCGGTGCCGAAGCGGTACAGCTCCGCGTCCGCGGCGGCGCCGAGGGTGAAGCGGTGCTTGCAGGCGACCTGATCGAAGCGGTCGGTCAGTTCGGGGTCGACGAGCAGGACGCTCGCGCCCGAGTGCTCGACGATGTAGCTCACCTCGTCGGCCGTCAGGCGGAAGTTGACCGGGACGAGGACCCGGCCGTGGCCGCTGACGCCGAAGAACGAGGTGAGCAGTCGGGCGCTGTTGGGCGAGACGACGGCCACGCGCGCGCCGTGCGGGACGCCCAGCGCGTCGAGTCCGGCGGCCTGGGCTCCGGCCAGCTCACCGACACGGCGGTAGGTCAGCCCCTCCCAGGGTTCGGCCGGCTGGTCGGGTTCGTCGACCACGCCGAGGCGGTCGCCGTACACGGTGACGGCGCGGTCCAGGAAATCTAGGGCTCCGAAGGGAACGAGCATCACGGCCTCCCGGCGATCGGACGATGTCCCCTTTCTATCCTGGCCCCGCCCCCACGCATCCGGAGAACGGCCGATCGGTCACCGCCCGTGATGTCCGGATCCATGTGCGTGTCCCCGCTTCCTTGGCCTTCGCCCGCCCGGCACGTCACGATCGTCCGATGGACAGCCGACCGACGTTCGACTTTCCCCGGCCGCTGCGCATCGGCGGGCTGGGGCTGCATCTGCGCGAGTGGTGCGACGACGATGTCGCGGACCTGGTCGCGCTCTACGACGATCCCGAGATCGACCGGTGGACGCCGGTCGTCTCGCCCTTCGACACGGAGGCGGCGCTCGCCTACCTCGCGGCGGCCGAGCAGAAGTCCGCCGAGCGGCGGGGCGTGCAGCTGGCCATCACCACGGACGGGGCGCGGCCCCGGGGCGAGGTCCTGCTGTTCCCCGGCACCGCCGACGACCGTGACGTCGAACTGGCCTATGGGGTGGGGGCCGCCTACCGGGGCCGCGGGCTGGCGACCCGCGCGGTGCGGCTCGCGGTGGACTTCGCCCACCGTCGCGTGGGCGGCAGGCGTGTGGTGCTGTGCATCGAGGACCGGAACACCCCGAGCGAGGGCGTCGCCAGGGCGACGGGTTTCGTCCTCACCGACGACGAGCCCGTGGTCCGTACGGCGAAGGGCCGCGAGGTCGTCCTGCGGACGTGGAACCATCTCCGGGGCGACGGCGGCCCGCACGCCGGATGAGGCCGGAGCCCCGACGCACGACAGGCGGGCCCGCTCCCGGGCCCGCCCTCTCGCTCGCGTTCAGCTCACGTTGAGCGCGGTGTCGTCCAGGACGAACGACGTCTGGAGCGTGGAGCCCTCGACGCCGGTGAACTTGATGGTGACGGTCTGCCCGGCGTAGGTCGAGCCCAGGCTGAAGGTGCGCTGCGTGTACCCGGACGCCGCGTTCAGGTTCGAGTACGTGGCCAGCGTGGACAGCACGGTGCCGCTGCTGTTGAGCACCTGGGCCTTGAGGGTGTCGTACGCCGTGCTCGTGGTCGTCTCGGCCGTGTCCACGTGCAGATAGAAGCTGAGCGTGGCCGAGCAGCCCGAGGGGATGGTCACGGCCTGGGAGAGCGTGTCGGTGTTCGCCGAGCCGTAGCCGTTGAGCCAGGCCTTGTACGAACCGGTGCGGGCCGCCTCGCTCGAACTGGTGGTGATGACACCGCTGGTGGCCGTCCAGGACGTGGCGCCGGACTCGAAGCCCGGGTTGGCGAGGAGCTGGGCGGCCGTGCAGGTGCCGGAGCCACCGCCGCCACCGCCGCCGCTGCTCGTACCGGCCAGCCAGTCGGTGGCGTTCAGAGCGAGCGCGGCGTCGGTGGCGCCGGTGTCGTTCCAGCCGTCGTACAGGGTGTTGCCGGACTGGCCGGTGCCGTCGTCGATCGGTGAACTGTCGCCCCAGAAGGCGACCTTGCCGCTGCCGAAGGTGCTGGTCACGAAGAAGGCGCCGGTGTTGCCGGAGTAACCGGTGCGGTACACCAGGCCCTTGACGGCGGAGTTGTCGGCCGGCTTGAGCGTGGCCGTGGTCCCGTCGGCTATCAGGCTCTTGGTGACGGTGCCGAAGGAACCGTGCAGGACCGCGTTGGTGCTGTCGCTGATGGCGGCCGGATAGTCGGAGCCGACATCCAGCGAGTCGATGGAGAGGCCGAACGGGTCGGTGCTGTCGACGCTGTTGTTGGTCATCAGGTCGTTGAGGATCTCGACCGCGTCGTAGCCGTCGCTGTTGCGGTCGGCGCCGGTGTGGTCGGAGATCATGAAGAGGCCGCCGCCGTTCTTGACGAACGTCATGATGGCGGTCTTCTCGGCCGTGGTGAACAGCGTGTTGGGCTCGGGCAGCACCAGCTCGTCGAAGTTCGACAGGTCGGTCGCCGCGCTGCCTCCGTAGCTGAGGCTGGAGCCCGAAGGCAGGGTCTTCAGGCTGTAGTTGCCGGTCTTCTGAAGGGCCACCCCCCACGAGGACAGGGCACCCGTCCAGGACGTCTCCGAGGTCGGGCTGGAGTTCTGGCCGAGCGGGTCGGGCTGACTGGTGGAGATGATCCAGTCGGCGTTGCCCGCGGTCTCGGCGTGGCCGTTGTCGAACAGCACCCGGTGGGTGGTGGCCGCGTGGGCAGGCGTGGCGTCCGTGGTGATGTGCAGGGCCGCTGCGGTGATCAGCAGTCCGAGACCGGCGAGGCCGGTGGTGAGTCTGCGGCGGAATCCTCTGGAACCGAGCATCCGTCAAACCTCCGTGAAAGGTGGGGAGACTGGGGGTTCGAGCGCCAACTCTGCGCGCGTAGACCGAACATGGGGGGATCTACACGCGTTGAACGATTGAAAGGTACATGGCATTCAGGCTGGGAACCATCAAGCGCGGGCAATAACCGGAACGGACTGCACCAGCCTCCAGCGGGCAGATGCAGTACAGCGAGAGTCCGACGACAAGGGGCTGCTATGGAGATCTCGGGCGTCATCAGTGCGATCGTCATCGGCATCGTCATCGGTGTCCTGGGCCGGCTCGCCGTGCCGGGGCGCCAGCGCATCGGCATCCTGTGGACGATCGCGGTCGGCATCGTGGCCGCCTTCATCGGCTCGGGGGTCGCCGCCGCGTTCGGCGTCGCCGACACCAAGGGCGTCGACTGGATCGAATGGCTCATCCAGATCGGCCTGGCGGCGATAGGCGTCGCGGCCCTGGACCGGGCGCGGGGGCGCCACTGAGCGACGGCGGCCGCCCGGCGTGAGGCCGGGGCGCACGACCGGCGCCTACGCATCGACGCGAGGGACGGACTGCCGGGGTGCGCCCCTCGCACCGGGCTGCGGACGGGCGAGCGTGCCTCGGCCGGGGAGCACCACGGCTGCTCGGCCGGGGAGCGCCACGACTGGAGGAGCCACCGCGGGAAGGGCGCGTCCGGCGCACGTGGAACGGCGGGACCGGCCCTTCCAATTGCGTTGCGGCGACTCGGCGTGCGCGGCTACGGTCTGCGGGCTTCGCCTGCACGCGCACCTGCCCTCGCCCCGCATCACGGAGACACCTTGCCGCCACGCATCACACCGTTGACCGATCCGGACTCCTCCCCGTCCGGCCGACGCCTGGCCTGGCTGGCCTCGGACACGGAAGGGGTCCCGGTGGGCTCGGCGTTCCTTCGGCTGTCCGGCAGGAAGGGGCGGGACCACCGAGCGGAGCTCGACATCGCGGTGCACCCGGCCGAGCGGCGCGCCGGAGTGGGCCACGCGCTGCTCGACACCGCCCTGACCGCCGCGCGGGGCGAGGGACGGCGGTCACTGGTCGCCCGGGTCCAGGCGGGCTCGCCCGGCGAACCGTTTCTCGCGGCACACGGGTTCCGCCCGGTGCTGGCGCTGACGTTCACCCGGCTCCCGCTGCCGGGACCGGACCTCGAAGCCCTGACCGGGATCGTCGAACGGCCGCATCCCGGCTACGAGTTGAGGTCCTGGGACGGGGTCGTGCCGCCCGAGCTGGCACACACCTTCGCCGCGTCCCGGCGGGCCATGGACGACATGCCCATGGAGGACAGCGACCACGGTGTCGACGTCTGGGACGTGGAGCGGGTCGTGGCCGTGGCCGAGGTCGTCCTCGCCCGGGGCGACGCGCTGCACACGGTGGCCGTGTTGGACCGGTCGGACGGCTCCGTCGCCGGATTCTCGGAACTCGTCGTCCCCGGGGACGGGCGCGGCGACGCCCAGCACTACGGCACGGGTGTCCTGCCCGAGCACCGCGGCCACGGCCTGGGGCTGTGGATGAAGGCCGAGTCGATCCGCTGGGCCCGTCTGCGGTACCCCGAACTCACCGGTCTGCTCACCGACACGGCCGACAGCAACACGTACATGATCGGCATCAACGACGGGCTCGGCTACCGGCCCACCCACCGGGAGCTGGAGTACCGGCTGGACCTCTGAGGGCCCGGGACCTCCGCAGCGCGGCGCGATCCCCTCCGGTCCAACGGGCTCGGAGGTCGGTCGCTCCTCGATCCGCGTGGCCGCGATGTGCCGTTCGAGTTCGGGGGTGGTCCCTTCGGGCCCGCGGCCGTCGGATCCGGTCGCCTTCGGCCGCTCCCGCCGATGGGGCCCGGGTCACACTTCGTAGACGTACGGCGTCGTCGTGGTGAGCGGCTGGAAGCCCAGGCGGGCAAGAATGGGGCGGCTCTGGCTGGAGGCGTCGACCTGGACGTAGCGGTAGCCGCGCTCGGCGGCGACGCGGGCGCGGTGGGCGACGAGGGCGCGGTAGATGCCCCGGCCCCGCCAGGCCTCGACGGTGCCGCCGCCCCACAGCCCGGCGAAGCGGGCCCCCGGCAGGAGTTCCATGCGGGCCGCGCTGACCGGGACGTCGCCGGCGAGCGCCACGACGGCGACGACCGTGTTCGGGTCGCCGGTGAGCTGGGCGAGCAGCTGGTGGCGCAGCCGGGTGCTGTCACGGCCGAAGGCCTGCTCGTGGACCTCGGCGACCAGGGCGACGCCCGCGCGGTCGGTGACGGGAAGGAACCGGACACCCTCGGGCGGTTGCGCGTCGAGGGCCAGACCGCTCAGTTCCGCGACCATCACCGTCTCCTCGGGCTCGGCGGTGAAGCCCGCTGCCCGCAGCCGCTGCCCCAGGTCGTCCGGCCGGTCGTGCCCGTACAGCTTCCACTCGAAGCCGCCCCCGAGACCGGAGAAGAAGCGCACCTGTTCGGCGATGGCCGCGTCGGCGCCCGCCGCGTCGAGATCGGACCAGAGCACCCCGTTCCAGCCCTTGTCGGCGCCGACCAGACGCACCACCTTGCCGACGCGCTCGACCCGGGCACCGGGCGCGTCGGGGCGCGCGCCCTCCCGCATGTCCCGGTCGAACAGCGCCAGTACCGCTTCGTGATCCATGGGGTCACTCCAGCACCCCAGGACGAACGGGGCAACGGGAATATGTGTCCCCCGAGCGTCGGCGAGAGACCCTACGGCCTCCCCGGCCTCCCTCCTCCGCGCCGCCCCGGACGCGACGGTGTCCGGGGCGGGACCCGTGGGCAGGCCCCGCCCCCGGACACCGTCGCGCACCGCTCCGGTCAGCCGGTGGCGGTCAGTTCCCGCTGCGGTGCGGAGCCGGGGGACGTCGTCCGCACCCGGCGCAGGCCGGTCAGAGCGACGAAGACCAGGGAGAAGACGCCCGCGAGGGCGAAGGCGCTGAAGCCGGCGGTGGTCGAGCCCGTGGCGAGCAGCCGCCCGCCCAGCCAGGGGCCGAAGACGGCACCGAAGCGTCCCATGCCGGAGGTCCAGCCGACCGCGGTGGCGCGGTGGTCGTCCTCGGAGCGGTGCGCGACCGTCGCGTAGATCATCGCCTGTGCGCTGAAGAGGAACAGGCCGGTCAGGAACACGACGGTGTACGTGAGGGGCAGCGGCATCCTGAAGCTGAGGGAGTAGATGCCGACGGCGGTGGCGCCGAACCAGATCGCGGAGATCAGCGAGCCGCCGAACCGGTCGGTGAGCCGTCCGCCGATCAGCATGCCGACGATGCCGCCGAGGTTGATGACGATCACGAAGCCGATCGAGGAGCCGAGGTCGTAGCCGTTGGCCTTCATGAGCGAGGGCAGCCACTGCGAGACGCCGTAGACGAGAAGGAGACCGCCGAAGGACGCGATCCAGAAGAGCAGGGTCTGGGCCCAACGGCCGTCGCGGAAGAGGGCGTTGAGGGCGCCGAGACGGTTGGCCACGGCCTGGCGCTCCTCGGCGCGGGCGGCCAGGTCGACACCGTGGCGGTCGGCGAGGGCGCGGGCCTCCTCGGTGCGGCCCCTGGCCTGGAGGAAGGCCATCGACTCGGGCAGGTACACGGCCGCCAGCGGGACCCCGATGAACAGCGGTACCACGCAGATCCAGAAGGAGACCCGCCAGTCGCCCGTCCCGAGCGCGACGAATCC
This sequence comes from Streptomyces sp. NPDC024698, assembly GCF_055559015.1. Classification (NCBI taxonomy): domain Bacteria; kingdom Bacillati; phylum Actinomycetota; class Actinomycetes; order Kitasatosporales; family Streptomycetaceae; genus Streptomyces; species Streptomyces sp. NPDC024698. Next base: position 118,562 of record NZ_JBVHLK010000003.1, read on the forward strand.
GGCGACGATCCCGCCGGCCTGGTGAGCGGTCATCAGGGAGCCCACGATCAGGGCGCGCCGGCCTCGGGGGGCGTACTCGGTGACCATGGTGATCGCGCTCGGCAGCAGGCCGCCGAGGCCGAGGCCGGCCAGGAAGCGGCCGAGACCGAAGACACCCAGGCTCCCGGCCGAGGCACAGATCGCGGAGGCCAGCGAGAACACGGCGGTCGAGGTGATGATCGTCTTCTTGCGGCCGACCCAGTCGCTGACGGTGCCCGAGCACAGGGCGCCGATCAGCATGCCGAAGGTGGCGTAGGAGCCGACGTCGCCGGCCTTGCCGGGGTCGATGCCGAGCGCCTTCGTCTCCAGCATGTGCGGCAGCACGGAGCCGTAGATGAACATGTCGAGGCCGTCGAAGAGGACGACCAGCCAGCAGAGACCGACGACCAGCGCGGCCAGTCTGCTGCCGCCGCGAGCGGGCAGGGCGAGGGAGGAGGACATCGTTGTTTCCTCTCGTCCAGAGGTGGGGGCCCTGGAAGCGGATCGGGGGTGCGGACCGAAGCGGCTCGTGCGGCCGGCCCTGTGGTGCGACAGACGCTAAGGAGTGGACCTTTAGAGTGTCAACACTTTTGTCAACAATCTCGGATCGGCGGAGTTCCATGGGTGTGGAAGGACTCGATGGTCTTCAGCCCCCAGGCCTGGCCCTTCTTCCGCTCGTCCTCGGTCCAGGTGATCAGCGGCCAGTCGGGGGCCAGCACGAGGCGGGTGAGCGGGTTGCACAACTCGACGCGGTTGCCGCCGGGTTCGTACACGTAGAGGAAGAACGTCTGCTGGATGGCGTGCTTGTGCGGGCCGGTCTCGATGAACACACCGGTGTCCAGGGCGAGATCGGCGGCACGCAGGATGTCCTCACGGGTGTCCGTGGCGAACGCGACGTGGTGCAGGCGTCCGCTCGAACCCGTCCAGTCCTCGGTGTAGACGACGTCGTACGACTTGCTGCTGAAGGTCAGCCACTGGGCCGCGATCCGCCCGCCGTCCAGCTGGATCTGCTCGGTCGGGCGGGCCCCGAGCGCGTCACGGACGAAGTCTCCGTTCGCGGCGACGTCGGAGGCGAGGTAGTTCACATGGTCCAGGCGCCGGACGCCGACCCCGTGGCCGGGTTTGGCCTGGGGCTGGTTCTTCAGTCCGGGCCGCAGATGCTCCGGCGCCCGGTACCACTCGCTCTCCCAGTACAGGGCGAGTTCATGGCCGTCGGGATCGGTGGTGACGTAGAGCGGGCCGAGACCCGGCTCGTCGTTCACCCAGCGACCCTCGCGGCCGGCGCCCTCGATCTCCTTGACCCGGCGCAGAAGGGCCCCCTCGCTGGAGGCGCGCAGGGCGGTACGCCGGATGCCCGAGGTCGTGTGGGCGGTCAGGGTCAGACTGTGGTGCTCGTAGTCGTCCCAGGTCCGCAGGTAGACGGAGTCCGCGGAGCGGCCGTTCTCGGTCAGGCCGAGGTACTCCGTGAAGAACCGGACGCTGGCGTCCAGATCGGGGGTGAGCAGTTCGACGTGCCCGAGGTGGGCGATGTCGCCGAGCGGCGGGGCCATGGGGCCTCCTCAGGGTTGATGTGCGGCTCCGGACGGCCGGGGGAAGACCGTGCCGTCGAAGATCTTGCGTGCGGTGCGGACGACGGCGGTGCGCCGGGCCACGGGCGCTTCGCCCCCGGGGCCGTACTCGACACCCGCTTCGATGTCGAGGAATCCGGTGGGGTGTTCGATACGCAGCCGGTCGCCCCGTCCGGGCAGGCGCGCCACGGCGTGTCCGACACCCCCCTCCACGCGCAGCCCCGCGGCCACGCTCGCCGCGCCGAGGACGCCGATGGAGGTGTGGCAGCGCACCGGGATGAAGGTGCGGGTCGTGACGGCTCCGCCGTGGCGGGGCGGGGCGAGCAGGGTCAGCTTGGGCACGGTGGCGTTCTCGGCGTCCCCGAGCCCCATCAGCCGACCGGCCTCCAGGCGGATCCGGTGGAGGCGGTCGGCCAGGGCCGGATCGTCCTCCAGGTCCCCCGGGGTCTCGTACCCGGTGACGCCGAGGGAGGAGGCGGCGATCAGCACGGTCGGCATCCCGTTGTCCACACAGGTCACGGGGATGCCGGCGACGAGGTCCCGGGCCCGGCCGGTGGGCATCAACGGGGCGCTCCCCCGCGGGAATTCGAGGACCACCGGCGCCGCGGTCCCGGGCACCCCGGAGATCTCGGCGTCTCCCTCGTAGACCACGCGTCCGCCTTCGGTGGGGAAGCTCGCGTGCGCGAGGTCACCGGAGTTGACCATGCGGACGCGTACCGACGTGATCCCCTCACCCGGCTCGACCAGTCCGCGTTCGACGGCGAACGGACCGACTCCGGCGAGCAGGTTCCCGCAGTTCTGACGGTCCGACACCTCGGCCTGGTCGACGGAGACTTGGAGAAACAGGTAGTCGACGTCGGCGGCGGGGTCGGCGGAGACCGAGACCACGGCCACCTTGCTGGTCAGCGGTTGCGCGCCGCCCAGGCCGTCGATCTGGCGCGGGTCGGGGCTGCCCATCACGCGCAGCAGCAGCCCGTCCCGTTCGCGGGGGTCCGCGGGCAGGTCCCCGGCGAGGAAGTACGCGCCCTTGGAGGTACCGCCGCGCAGGAGCATGCAGCGCACCCCCTCGGGTCCGCTCACGGCGCGGCCCCGTCCTCGAAGCGGGGCGCTCACGGTGCCGCCCCGTCCCTGAAGCGAGGCCCGTTCACGGCGCCGCCCCGTCCCGCACGTAGTCGTCGTACGACGTGTAGGTCACGCCCAGGCGTGTCAGCGTCTCGCGCAACCCGTAGCGGTCCAGGCCGAGTTCGCCGTCGAGGAAGGCCGCGCGGGCCAGTGCCTCCTTGCGCTCGCGGGCCGCGGAGGCCTCGGCGATCCCGCGGGCCTTCTCGCGCGGTACGCAGACCACGCCGTCGTCGTCGGCGAGGATCACGTCGCCGGGCCGGACGATCTGGCCGCCGACGGCCACCGGCACGTTCACCGAGCCGCCGGTCGCCTTCACGGTGCCCTGCGGGCTGACGGCGGCGGACCAGGCGGGAAAGCCCATCGCGCGCAGTTCGGCGGTGTCCCGGATGCCCGCGTCGATGACCAGTCCGCGCACGCCACGCCGGTGCAGCGCGGTGGCGAACAGTTCGCCGAACATGCCGTCGGTGGAGGGCGAGGTGGTCGTGACGACCAGGAGGTCGCCCTCGCCGCACTGCTCGACCGCGGCGTGGATCATGAGGTTGTCGCCGGGCCAGGACAGCACGGTGACCGCGGTGCCCGCGACGCGGACGCCCTGCTGGATCGGGCGCAGCCCGGTGCCGAGCAGCCCGGTGCGGCCCATCGCCTCGTGCACGGTGGCGGTGCCGTACGCGGCGATCGCCTCGACGTCCTTCGCGTCCGCCCTCGGCGGGCCGGTGACGATCACGCCGCTCATGCCAGCTCCTTCGCGATCTGCGGGTAGGGACGCATGAACGCCTCGGCCATGGTCCTGTGGGCCAGGCCCAGGTTGGGGCCGGCGTTGCGCTTGAGCTGGACCCCCCGGCGTACGGCGAGGTCGGTGTAGTAGTCCCACAGGTGCCGCTGGGCGCCGAGGCATTCCATCGCCTCGCGCTTGGTCGCCCACACCTCGGTGATGTCGAGGAGGACCTCGGGCCGGAAGCCGCTCATCTCGGGCTGGTGCGGCTCGAAGTAGAAGACGGGCGGGGCGCCGATGATCTCGCCCTCGCCGGGGTATCCGATGGCCTGGGCGAGGACGCGGGCCTCCAGGGCCATGCGGTTGGCGGCGGGGTGGTCGCCGTTGTACGGGTCCTCGGTCGGGTGGGTGAGGACGACGTCCGGCTGGGTCTCGCGGTACACCGTCACCAACTGGTCGGTGAGTTCGGCGGTGGCGGTCAGCGGGTAGTCGCCCGCGTCGAAGAAGCGGACGGCGGCGCCGAGCGTGGCGGCGGCCCTCTCGGCCTCCGCACGGCGCATCGCCTTGATCTCGTCCAGCTTCCTGCCCTCGCGCCAGGCCTTGGCGGACTCGCCGCGCTCGCCGAAGGTCAGGCACGCGATGGTGACCTGCTCCCCCCGGGAGGCGGCAAGCGCGATGGCTCCCCCGGCCCGCCACACGAAATCTCCGGCGTGCGCGGTGACGACCAGCGTCGACCGGGGCGGGCGTCCCCCGGGCGGGACCGGGGGCTCGGGGGCGGCAGGCGCGTGGCCGTGCGTCATGGCGGCAGTCTCCTTGGTGGACAGGTGAGCGCCCGCCTCGGCCGTCCGCCGCATCGCGCGTCGCCGCGCGCTGCGTCAGTCGCGCAGCGCTTCGATCACGCTGCCGAGGTGGGCGCGGACGGCCGCTTCGGCCGCCTGCGGGTCCCTGGCCCCGATCGCCTCGATCATGGCCAGGTGTTCACTCAGGGACTGCTGCGAACGGCCGGGACGCAGGGCCAGCTGGAAGCGGTGGCGCACCAGTTGGGCGTTGAGCCGTTCCAGGAGTTCCACGGCCGTCCGCTGGCCGGAGAACTCCCTGATCCGGGCGTGCACTTCGTGGTTGAGCTCGGAGTAGGTGACCGGTTCGCCGTCGGCGACCGCCTTGACCATGGCGTCGCCCAGGCCGGCCAGTTCGGCGATCTGGTCGTCGGTCACCAGCACGGCCGCCTTGGCGGCGCAGAGTCCTTCGAGCGCCATGCGGCACTCGGTGATGGCGACCGCTTCCTCCACGGTCACCACCCGGACGCGGGATCCGCGGTTGCGGATCCGCTCGACCAGTCCCTCCGATTCCAGCTCGATCAGCGCCGCCCGCGCGCTGGCCCGGGTGACACCGAACTGCTCGGCGAGTTCGTTCTCCACCAGCCGCTGGGCCGGGGCCATCTCTCCGCGCAGAATCGCCTGCCGCAGCTGCACCAACGCGTGCTGCTTGGCCTGCTCGCCGGTGCCTGGACGGGCTTCCTTCTGCATTGCGCCCTCCCTGAGTGAGTGCCTGTCGAACGTAAATCTAGACCAACAAGATTGTCAACAATTTTGTTCGTCATGTTGCCGACCGTGGCGTCGGCGGAACCCGCTCCTCCACCGGCCGGGTCTGCCACGACGCACCATGTGAGCCGCACGTTCGCCGCGACCGGGAAGACGGTGGAGCACCTCTCGGACGAGGACCTGATGGACTGAGCGACCGGTCCCGGTCCCGGGCAGGACGGCCCCGCCCTGCCCGGGACCGGGGTGACGACGGCCCCGCCCTGGCCGGGCGGGGCCGTCGTCAGCGGCGTACGCGGTCACCGCACCCGCGCCTCCCGCACGGGGGCCGGCGCGAGACCGGCAGGGCGGGTGGTGAAGGCACCCCGGCCCTGGGTCCGGCCGCGCAACCGGGTCGCGTAGCCGAAGAGTTCGGCCAGCGGCACGGTGGCGGTGACCACCGCCGTGCCCCCTCGCGCGAGCGAACCCGAGACCCGGCCGCGCCGGGCCGCGAGGTCGCCGAGCACCCCGCCCACGGCCTCCTCCGGGACGGTGACGGTGACCTCGGCCACCGGCTCCAGCAGGACCATGGCGCTCGCGCGCAGCGCCTCGCGCAGACCGAACCGGCCGGCCGCGCGGAACGCCGTCTCCGAGGAGTCCTTCACATGGGTCGCCCCGTCGGTCAGGGTGACGCGCAGCCCGGTCACCTGGTGACCGCCGAGGGGACCCTCGGCGAGCGCGTCCCGGCAGCCCGCCTCCACGGCACGGACGTACTCCTGCGGCACCCGGCCGCCGACGACCGACGACCGGAAGACGAAGCCCGTCGCCGCGCCCTCGGGTGCGCCGGGGTCCGTCCCCAGCGGTTCCACGTCGAGGACGACATGGGCGAACTGCCCCGCGCCGCCATCCTGTTTGACATGCCGGTACACCAGACCCGACACGCCGCGGGCCACCGTCTCGCGGTAGGCCACCCTCGGCCGCCCGACGGCGACGTCGAGCCCGTGGGAGCGCCGGATCTTCTCCACCGCCACCTCCAGATGCAGTTCTCCCATGCCCGACAGCAGCGTCTGTCCGGTCTCGGGGTCGGTGCGGACGACCAGGGAGGGGTCCTCCTCGGCCAGCCGGGCCAGCGCCGGCACCAGCCGGTCGGTCTCGGTGCTCCTGCGCGCCTCGACCGCCACGGACACCACCGGGTCGGCGACGACCGGCGGTTCGAGGAGCAGCGGCGCACCGGGTGCGCACAGGGTCGCGCCGGCCCGGGCGGACTTCGGCCCGATCACCGCGACGATGTCACCGGCCACGGCACGCTCCAGCTCCGTGTGCCGCTCGGCCCGCACGCGCAGGATGCGCGCGATCCGCTCGGTGCGTCCCGTGCCCGCGTCCAGCACCGCCTGTCCCTTCTCCGCCGTGCCCGCGTAGATGCGCAGATACGTCATCCGTCCGGTGGCGGTGGCGTTCACCTTGAACACCAGTGCCGCGAACGGCGCTTCGGGGTCCGCGGCCCGTTCCGCCTCCGCGCCGTCGTGCGTGCCGCGGACGGCGGGCACGTCGAGCGGCGAGGGCAGGTAGGCCACCATCGCGTCCAGCAGCGGTTCGACACCGCGGTTGCGGTAGGCCGAGCCGCACAGGACCACCACGCCCTCACCGGTACGGGTCAGGTCGCGGAGCGCCGCCGAGAGGGTCCCGGCCGACAGGGTGGAGCGCTCGCAGAACTCCTCCAGGGCCGCCGGGTGGAGTTCCGCCACCGCCTCCTCCAGGAGCCGGCGCCTTCGTCCCGCCTCCTCCAGCAGGTCCCGCGGCACCGGGATCTCCTCGGCGGACCCGTCGCCGTCGGCCCAGATGAGGGCGCGCATCCGCAGCAGGTCGACGACGCCGGTGAAGGCGTCCTCGGTGCCGATCGGCAACTGGACGACCAGCGGCGCCGGATGGAGCCGTTCGCGGATCGAGTCGACGGCGGTGTCCAGGTCGGCGCCCGCGCGGTCCAGCTTGTTCACGAAGGCGATCCGGGGGACGCCGTGCCGGTCGGCCCGCCGCCACACCGACTCGCTCTGCGGCTCCACGCCCGCCACGGCGTCGAACACCGCGACGGCGCCGTCGAGGACGCGGAGCGAGCGCTCCACCTCGTCGGAGAAGTCGACGTGGCCCGGGGTGTCGAGCAGGTTGATCCGGTGCCCGTCCCAGGCGCAGGTGACGGCCGCGGCGAAGATGGTGATGCCGCGGTCGCGCTCCTGCGGGTCGAAGTCGGTGACGGTGGTGCCGTCATGGACCTCGCCGCGTTTGTGGACGGCGCCGGTGAGATAGAGGATCCGTTCGGTCACGGTGGTCTTCCCGGCGTCCACGTGGGCAAGGATGCCCAGGTTGCGGACGGCGGCCAGAGGGCTGGTGACGGTCAGGTGAGGGTGCAGGTCGGTACGCACGGCCGAGGGCCTTTCGGACGATCCGGAGACGGGTCGGCGCGATTCCCGGACGACACACCTGTGATCAGGCGGTGGCGGACCTCCGGCGTGCACGGCGTGCGGCGACCGGGCATGCGGTCGCCGCCGTACGGGCGGAGGTCAGAGGGTCGTCGCGGGCTTCCGGTTCCGGCCGCGCAGCCGGTACCGGGCCCACGTGGACACCAGGATCACCTCGTACTGTGACGGGGGGACGACGACAGCGGTGCGGTAACGCACGGCCCGGCTCCCCTCGTTCGTCACGGCACACACGCGCTCGTGGCGGCGGTGTGTGATTCCGTGGCGAGTGTAGGCGGCCGGGCGCGGGCCCGGCATCGCATTTTCCGGGCTCTCGGCGGCGCCGCGATACGTTTCGCCCTGTCAGAGCGCCCTGGGCGCCCGCAGTTGTCCAACGTCAGGATGGTCATGCGCGAGGAAACGATCGTCGAGGCAGCCACCGGAGTTCATCTGGTGCGCGGCAGCAACACGAACTGGGTGGTGCTGTCCGAGGGCGACTCCGTCACCCTGATCGACACGGGATATCCCGGCGACCGCGAGCGGTTGCTGGCGTCGCTGAAGACCCTCGGCCACGCGCCCGAGGCCGTGACCGCCGTGCTCGTCACCCACGCGCACAGCGACCACCTCGGCTCCGCCGAGTTCCTGAACCACACCTACGGCACCCCGGTCCAGCTGCACGAGTCCGAAGTACCGCACGCCCGCCGCGAGTTCCTTCACCAGGTGAGCATCGGGCAGGTGATGCGGCAGGCGTGGCGTCCCGGCGTGCTGCCCTGGGCCGTGCACGCCATCCGCTCGGGCGGCACGGCGGACGTGACCATGACCAAGCCCGAGGCCTTCCCGCACGCGGGTCCGCTCGACCTGCCCGGCCGGCCCGTCCCGGTGCACACACCTGGCCACACACCGGGCCACTGCGTCTACCACCTGCCGGAGGCCGGGGTGCTGATCTCCGGTGACGCCCTGGTGAGCGGTCACCCCACCTCACGGATACGGGGTCCGCAGCTGCTGCCGAGGATGTTCGACACCGAACGCGCCGGTGCGCTGGCCTCGCTCGAACGCATCGAGGCACTCGGCGCCGATCTGCTGCTCCCGGGACACGGGCCCCTGCACCGCGGACCGGTACGTGAGGCGGCCCGGCGCGCCCGGGACCTGGCGGGCTGACCACGACGTCGTCGGGGGTGCCGCGCCGGTCACCCCCGACGACCGCCGCGTCGGAGGTCCCTCGACCGGCGCCGTGCCGGGCACGGGCACCACCGCTTGACGCACGGGACAGGCGGGGGCAGAGTTGTACATATACGTCGTAAACATACGCCGTCGTCCGCTTCACCCGGGAGCCTCGCCCCGGCACGCCGTGCCGGTGCCGCGCCCCCCTCCGACCGCCGCCCGCGCACACGAAGGAGCCGGGCCCATGAGTGCCCCCTCGACCATTCTCGTCACGGGCGGCGCAGGATTCATCGGAAGTCACGCCTGTGTCGAACTGCTCGACCACGGTTACGAGTTGATCGTGGTCGACGACTACTCCAACAGCAGTCCGCAGGTCTTCGCCCGCGTGGAACGCATCGCGGGCCGTTTCCTCGGCACCGTCTATGAGCTGGACATCCGTGATCGGCGCGCGCTGTCGGCCGTCTTCGACCGTCACTCCGTGGACGCCGTCGTGCACTTTGCCGCGCACAAGGCGGTCGGCACGTCGACACGGATGCCCATCGACTACTACGACACCAACGTCGGGGGAACGACCGCGCTGCTGAACACCATGCACGAGCACGGCGTGCACCAGCTCGTCTTCTCCTCGTCCTGTTCCGTCTACGGCGACGCCGGTCACGGACCGCTCGACGAGTCCACCCCGACCCGGCCCACCAATCCGTACGCCACCTCCAAGCTGATCTGCGAGCAGATCCTCGCCGACGTCTGCCGTCGTCGCCCCGAGTACACCGTGCTGTGCCTGCGGTACTTCAACCCCGCGGGCGCCCATCCCAGCGGGCTTCTGGGCGAGGACCCCAGCGGTTCCCCGGACAACCTGCTGCCGAACCTGGCCCAGGTGGCCGTCGGCCGGCGGGAACGCCTGCGCGTCTTCGGCGACGACTACCCGACGGCGGACGGGACCGCGATCCGCGACTATCTGCACGTCATGGACACCGTCGAGGCCCATCGGGTCGCGCTCGACCACCTCGCGGACGGCACGGGCATGAGCGTGTACAACCTCGGTATAGGCAAGGGGAGTTCGGTCCTCGACGTGGTCTCCGCCTTCTCCACGGCCTGTGGCAGCCCCGTGCCCTACACGATGGTGCCGCGCCGGCCGGGCGATGTCGCCGAGCTCGTCGCGGACGCCTCCGCCGTCGCCCGCGCCTGGGGCTGGCACCCTTCACGGGACCTCGCCGACATGTGCCGGGACGCCTGGCGGTTCCAGGAGCTCAATCCGTACGGCTACGCGGGTTCCGCCCGGCGCTCGTCCGACAAGGACTGACGGACCCCGAACCCCCACCGACTCCCGGAATCCGACTCCCGGAGCAGCCGATTCCGACTCCCGGACCAGCCGGTTGCCCGGCCGCTCCCCGGGCCGCCGCCACCTCCGACCCCGCCTGCTCCGGCCTGCCCGGCTCCCCCGCGCCCCGGACCGTCCGGTCAGCCCGCCGGCTCCGACAGCAGGAACGCGGTCTCCACCAGCGCGATGTGGCTGAACGCCTGGGGCGCGTTGCCCAGTTGGCGGCCGGCGTCGGGGTCCCACTGCTCCGAGAGCAGACCGAGGTCGTTGCGGATCCCCAGCACCCGCTCGAACACCTCCGTCGCCTCCTGCCGGTGTCCGGTCGTGGCGAGCGCGTCGGCGTACCAGAGCGAGCACGCCACGAACGCGCCCTCGCCGCCGGGCATTCCGTCCACGCCGTGCACGCCGTGGCCGTTGGGCACGTACCGCCGTACGAACCCGCCGTGGGACAGGCCCCGCATCGCCCGCACGGTGCCGCGCACCCGCTCGTCCCCCACGGGCAGAAAGCCCAACCGGGACATCAGCAGCGCCGAGGCGTCCAGGTCCGTCGAGCCGTACGACTGGACGAACGACCCCCGCCCGGCGTCCCATCCCTCCCGGCACACCTGCCGGTGGACCTCGTCCCGCAGGGCCCGCCAGGCGTCCGAGGAGCCGTTCCTGCCGAGGAGTTCGCCCATGCGCAGCGCGCGGTCCGCCGCCACCCAGGTCATGACCTTGGAGTGGACGAACTGCCGTGCCGGCCCGCGTACTTGCCACAGGCCCTGGTCGGGCTCGCGCCAATGGCGGCCGAGGTGGCTCATCATGCCCTCCACCAGCCGCCACACATGGCCCGGCATGGGGATGCCCGCGCGCAGCGACAGCAGGAGGGCGTCGAGCACCTCTCCGTAGACGTCGAGCTGGAACTGGCTGACCGCGGAGTTCCCGAAGCGCACCGGGCGCGAACCCTCGTATCCGGGCAGCCACGGCGCCTCCGTCTCCGGGAGCAGTCGCTGCCCGGCGACGCCGTACACGGTCTGGAGGTCGGCGGGTTCCCCGGCGACGGCCCGGACCAGCCAGCCGAGCCAGGCCGTCGCCTCTTCGCGGTAGCCGCCGCGCAGCAGACAGGACAGCGTCAGCGCGGAATCCCGCAGCCAGCAGTAGCGGTGGTCCCAGTTGCGTTCGCCGCCGATGAAGCCGGGCAGCGAGGTGGTCGGGGCGGCGACGATGCCGCCGGTGGGCGCGTAGGTGAGCGCCTTCAGCGTGATCAGGGACCGCACCACGGCCTCGCGCCAGGGCCCCTCGTAGCGGCACTGGGCGGCCCAGAGCCGCCAGAAGTCGCCGGTCTCCTTGAGCACCGTCTCCGCGGGGACGGACAGCGGGGCGGGCGGTTCGGTCCGGTACGAGGGCGCCCACACGAACGTCAGGGTCGTCCTGCGTCCGGCGCGCACGGTGAACTCGTGGACGGTGGAGCCGTCTCCGCCGGGTTCCGCCGTCAGTCCCTCCGCGTTCAGCCAGACGGCGTCGGGGCCCGCGACCGCGACCGTGCAGACTTCGCCGGCCTGGATCCACGGCACCACCCTGCCCTGATGGAAGCGCAGCCTCAGTTCGCTGCGCATGGACACGGATCCCCACAGGCCTTCCACCACACGGACGACGCAGGGCAGTTGACTGCGCGGCGGCATGAAGTCGATGACACGCGCGGCGCCCGTGGCCGTCTCCCAGCGGGACTCCAGGACGAGGGTGTCAGGCCGGTACGCCCGGCTCGCGCAGTAGGCCCGCTCAGCCCCGGAGACCGGCGCGATCCGCCAGAATCCGTTGTCCGGTGTCCCCAGCATCGCGGCCATGCACGCCGGTGAGTCGAACCGGGGCAGACACAGCCAGTCGATGGAACCGTCCCTGCCGACCATGGCAGCGGTTTCCAGATCGCTGATGAGGGCGTAGTCCTCGATGGGTGTGTTCATGATCGAAGCCACGCCGCCGTGTTCTTTGCCGCTTCTCCAGGATACGGCCGTGTCCCCGATGCGCATCCTGACCAGGTCGTTTCCCGCTCGCGCCGGCCCCGTCGCCGAGGGACGGGAACGGGGGCCGGGAACGAGGTCCGCGCGAAACCGCCGACGCGGGCCGAGGGAGGTTTTCGCCCGATCGGGATGCATATACGCTGTATGCGTACGCTTCACCCTCGCAGATGCATAGGGTCGGCACCATCGGGAAGATCCGGGTGGCGGCCGTACGGAGGCAGGCTATGGCCAGGGAACGGGCTCGGGGCAAGGACGGCGAGGACACCGCCCCGGCGCGAAGGGCCAGCGACCGGGGCCACTACGGCCGGCTGAGCCGCGAACGCGTGCTCGCCAGCGCGCTGGACCTGGTGGACGAGGAAGGCCTCTCGGCGCTGAGCATGCGCCGACTCGGCGCCCGGCTCGGCGTGGAGGCGATGGCCCTCTACCGCTACGCGGACGGCAAGGACGCGCTGCTGGACGGACTGGTGGAGGCGCTGTACCTGGAACTGGTGGAGCGCCTGCCCGCCGGCTCCCCACCGGAGAGCGCCGCGACGCCCGACCCGGCCGCCTGGCGCGCCGAACTCCACCGGATCGCACGGGCGACGTACGAGGTCTGCCTCACCCATCCCCAGGCCGTTCCGCTGCTCGCCACCCGCATGCTCGCCGTCCCGATGGCCAGGAGGCCGCTCGCCGTGCTCAAGGAGCACGAGCGCATCCTGGCGCTGCTCCGGGACGCGGGGTTCGGCCTGGAACAGACCGCGGCGCTCTTCCGCGCCTTCACCGGCTGGGTGCTCGGCTATGTCTCCGTGGAACTGCGCGCCATGGTGGACAACCCCGCGGAGGTGGACCCCGCCTTCCGTCTGGGGCTGCACCGGATGCCGCCCCAGGAACTGCCCCGGCTCCGCGAGATCGCCGCGACCCTGGCCGAACGCGGCGGCCCCGACGGCCTGGACGCCGGTCTGGACGCCCTGCTCGACCGCTTCGCACAGGACTTCGCGCGGGACTGAACGCCGGAGCGGCACGGGGACCCGGCCGCGCGCCGCCACTCGTGCTGAAGATGCACCGGTCCTCCCCCCGTGCCTACGATCAAGACTGCCCCGGAACCCGGCGAACGGTCCCAGTGCCGTCCGATGCGACGGTCCTGTGCCGTCCGACGTAGGGAGGCGGATCGGCTTGCTGCGGGCACCTCGCCTCGAAGGCGGCTTGCTGCGGCCACGGCGCCTCGGTGTCTACACCCTCCTGGTCGCGGCCACCACCGTCGTATACATGGCCGTTCCCGTGACCCGGACCCCGCTGTGGGCCGTCATCGGACTCGGCGGGGTCGCGGCGATGGTCACCGGGATCGTGGTCAACCGCCCGGCGCACCGCTGGCCGTGGCTGCTGCTGGCCGCTGGGCTGCTGGCGTTCTCCGCGGGCGACACGTCGTACAACGTGATGGAGTCGTACTTCCACTTCAACAACCCGTTCCCGTCCCCCGCGGACGCCTGCTACCTGACGGTGTATCCGCTGTTCGCCGCCGGTCTCTACGGACTCGTCCGCTACCGCTGGCCGGGACACGACCTGCCGAGCCTGCTCGACGCGCTGATCTTCGCCATGGGTCTGGCCCTGCCGGTCTGGGTCTTCCTGGTGCAGCCGCTCACCCATGCGCCGGGCATGACGTGGCAGCAGCGCGCCATCAGCATCGCGTACCCACTGGGCGACGTGCTCGTCCTCACGCTTCTGACCCGCCTGCTGGTGGCGAGCCCCGGCTCAGGCCGCATCCCCTCCCTCCGGCTCCTCGTGCTCGGAACCGCGACGCTGCTCACCTTCGACATCGCGTACGGGATCCTCCAGCTGAACGACCTGTGGCAGACCGGGACCCTGCTCGACTCCGGCTGGATCGTGTTCTACACGGCCTGGGGGCTCGCCGGACTGCATCCCTCTATGGTGCAGCTGACCCGGCCCGTGGTGCGGCGGGAGTCGCTGCGTCCCACCCGCAGCCGGCTGCTCGCACTCGCCGCGGCCACCCTGGTGGCACCCGCGATCCTGCTGTACGAGGGGCGGCGCGGGAACGCCCAGGACGCCGCCGTGATCGCGGTCTTCTCCGCGGCGCTCTTCCTGCTGGTGCTCCTGCGGCTCTCCGGGATGGTGGTTGCCCACCGCAACGCCGTGGCACGCGAACTGGCCCTGCGCACCGCGGCCACCGCCCTCGTCGCGGCGGTCCGGCCGAAGGACGTGGAGCGGGCCTGCGACACCGCGGTCAGCACGCTGTTCGGGGACAAGGTCGCCCACCGGAGTCTCGTCCTGCCCGCCGAGTACGCGAACGGGCTGGCAACGCGTCGCTCCCAGCTGGTGTCCACGCGGGAGCTCGGGGCGGACCTCATGCACCGGCTCGACGATCTGCCGAACACCCTCGTCTGCCCCATGATCCCGCCGGACGAGCCGACCGAGCAGTTGCCGGGCGTCCTGATGGCCGCGGGACCCGAGGAGCAGCTCCGCGAGATCCAGAGCTCTCTGGAGATCCTCGCCTCGCACGCCGGTCTGGCCGTGGAACGCATCGCGCTGCGCCAGGAGATCACCCGCAAGGAGAGCGAGGCGTACTTCCGCACCCTGGTGCGCAACGCCTCGGACGTCATCCTCATCGTCGAGGACGACAACACGGTCCGGTACGCGAGCCCGTCCGCGCGTGCCGTGTTCGGCCAGAGGGAGCTGACCGGGGCGCCGCTGCCCGAACTGGTGGACTCCAGGGACCGTACCCGGGTCGTCAAGGGACTCACCGCCCTGCGCGAGGGCGGGGGCTCCGAGAACCACGACCACTGGTGGGTGCTGCGCGACGGCAACCGCATCGAGGTCGAGGTGCGGTGCAGCGATCTGCGCCGGGACCCCACGGTGGCCGGGCTCGTCATCACCCTGCGGGACGTGACCGAACAACGGCGCCTGGAACACGAGCTGACGGAGCGCGCCTTCCACGATCCGCTGACCGGTCTGCCCAACCGGACCCTGCTGCTGGAGCGGATCGAGCGCGCGCTGCTGCGCAGCCGCCGCGGGGCGAGCCTCACCTGTCTGCTCTTCATCGACCTCGACGACTTCAAGATGGTCAACGACACGATGGGGCACTCCACCGGCGACCATCTGCTCACCGCCGTCGGGGAACGGCTCTCGGGTGCCCTGCGCCGCACGGACACCGCCGCCCGACTCGGGGGCGACGAGTTCGCGGTGCTGATGGAGGACGCGAAGAAGCCGCTCGACGCCGAACTGCTCGCGGCACAGGTGATCCAGGCGCTGAGCAGACCGTTCAGTCTCCGTGAGGGCTCGGTGAGCGTGTCCGCGAGCGTCGGCGTGGCCACCGCCAGGGACAGCACGGACGCCGAGGAACTCCTCGGCCACGCCGACCTGGCCCTGTACGCGGCCAAGGCGGCGGGCAAGCGGCAGTGGCGCAGGTTCCTGCCGAGGCTGCGGGTGCGCATGGTGGAACGGCACGACCTCCAGGCCCGCCTCGACGGCGCGGTGGCCCGGTCCGAGTTCACCCTGCGCTACCAGCCCGTCGTGGACATCGCCGCGGGCGAGGTCGTCGGCTTCGAGGCCCTGGCCCGCTGGCCGCATCCGCAGCACGAGGCGGTTCCGCCCGAACAGTTCATCGCCCTGGCCGAGGAGACCGGGCACATCACGCCGCTGGGCGCGTGGGTGCTGTCGAACGCCGTCACCGACATGGCCGGACTCCAGCGGTCGGCCGACGGGGCCGACCCGCCGTACGTCAGCGTGAACGTCTCCCCGCGCCAGTTCCGCGACAGCGGCTTCCTCGGCGAGGTGCGCAAGGCGTTGGAGACGCCGGGGCTGGCCCCGGGGTCGCTCCAGCTGGAGCTCACCGAGACGGTGCTGATGCGCCGGGACGCGCAGATCCAGGCGGTGCTGTACTCGCTCAAGGACCTCGGGGTGCACATAGCCGTCGACGACTTCGGCAGTGGCTACTCGTCGCTGCGGTATCTGCGGGACTTCCCCGTCGACGTACTGAAGATCGATAAAACGTTCATCGACGACATCGCGCTGGACACTCGACAGGTCGCGCTGGTCGAGGGAATAGTCGGTCTCGCCGACACTCTGGGTATCCAGGTGATCGCCGAGGGGATCGAGGATCCGGTGCAGAGGGATCTCCTGGCCGGCATGGGATGCCGGTTCGGACAGGGGTTCCTCTTCGCCCGGCCGATGACGGTGCAGCAGAGCGAGTTCCTGCTGCGGCAGCGCGACGGGGTTCGCAACCCGGTACGGCCCACCGCCGCGAAGGCGGAAACGAGGTACGGAATGGGACAGACGGAGCCGGCACCAGCCGACCCCCGCAAGGAGCGGCCGTCCCCGCCCCAGGCGGCGGAGACAAAGGACGAACGGACCGGGGGCGCACGCCCCTTCGGCCCACAGACCGAGCACGCACGGACCGACGATCCACGGACCGAGCACCCCCGATCCGGCAGCACGCCGACCGACGGCACGCGGACGGACGCCACGCGGACCGAAGGCGCACGGTCCGACGGCACGCCGGCCGACAGCGCACACCGTTCCCGGCGCTGGCGGGACCTGGAGCATCTGCGCCAGACCAGCCCCATGAGCGACGCCATCCTGGACGAGGTGCGCGGCCGGCACATCCGCAGCGGCGACCACTGGATGATCGACTTCGCCTCCTGCAACTACCTCGGCTTCGACTGCGATCCGGAGATCATCCAGGCCATCGAGCCGGCCGTACGGCGCTGGGGCACACACCCCAGCTGGTCACGCCTGATCGGCAGCCCCCGTCTGTACCCCGACATCGAGGAGCGGCTCGCCGATCTGCTCGGCGCGCCGGACACGCTGCTGCTCCCCACCGCGACCCTGATCCACGCCTCGGTGATCCCCGCCCTGGCCGGCCAGGGTCATGTCTTCGTCGAGGCCACCGCGCACCGGACCGTGTTCGACGGATGCGTGGGGGCCCGCGGGCAGGGGGCGACGCTGCGCCGCTTCCACGCCGGCCGCCCCGACGAACTGGCCACGATGCTGGACGAGGTGCCCGCCGGCCTGCCCCGGCTCGTCTGTCTCGACGGCGTGAACAGCATGAGCGGGAACATCCCCGACCTGCCGGGACTGGCCGAGGTGTGCAGACCGCGGAACGCCCTGATGTACGTCGACGACGCGCACGGCTTTGGTGTCATCGGCGAGCGCCGCCCGAACGAGTCGTGTCCGTACGGCGATCGCGGCAACAGCGTCGTCCGGCACACCGGGGAGTCGTACGAGGGGATCGTGCTCGTCGGCGGGTTCTCCAAGGCCTACTCGTCGCTGCTGGCCTTCCTCGCCCTGCCCAGCTCCCTCAAGGACCGTCTCAAGACCACCGCGGCCCCCTACCTCTACTCGGGCCCCTCGCCCACCGCCTCCCTCGCCACGGCGCTGGCCGGCCTCGACGTCAACGACAGCCGCGGCGACGCCATCCGCGCCGATCTGTACCGGAAGACCGTGCGGGTGCTCGACCATCTGGAGGAGCTCGGCGCGGGCACGCTCAACACCGACCGTCTGCCGATCATCGAGATCCCCCTGGCCGACGCCGGCGACCTGGACGCGGTCGGCGGGTTCCTGTGGGACAACGGCATCTATGTGACGCTGGCGGCCTATCCCCTCGTACCGCGCGACCGGGTCGGATTCCGGGTCCAGCTGACCGCGCTCAACTCGGACGAGGACGTCGACCGGCTCAACGACACACTCACCCGGCTCACCGAGCGCTACCGGCTGCGGCCGAGGGAGGAGGTCCACGATGGCGATCCTCAATGACGACGTGAACTGGGACAGTTGGCCGGTCGAGGATTACCTGGCGGAGAACTACCGTGAGGTGCATCCCTCGGACGCGGCGGTCATCGCCCATCACAGCGCGTTCTACCGGCAGTTCACGCCGGGCGGGATCGCCCGGTCCGTGGAGATCGGGGCGGGTCCCAACCTCTATCCGCTGATCCTGGCCTCGGCCGCCAGCCGCCGTATCGACGCCGTGGAAGCGGGCGCCTCCAACGCCGCCTATCTGGAGCGGCAGTTGAGCGGCCCGCCGGACCCGAGCTGGCTGCCCTTCCACGCGTTGTGCCACGGTCTCGACCCCGGCATTCCCGAGACCCTGGAGGAGTCGCTGGCCGCGGTGCGGCTCGTGCACGGCGATCTGAGATCCGTCGAAGCGGGGAGCTACGAGCTGGTCTCCATGCACTTCGTCGCCGAGGGGGCCACCGAGGACTTCGAGGAGTTCAAGGAATTCTGCCGCCGGTTCGTCGCGTGCGCGGCGCCGGGCGGGCATCTGGTCGCCGCCTTCATGGAGAACATGCCGACCTACCGGATCGGCGCCGACTCGCGCTGGCCCGGCTGCCCGGTGGACACGGACGTGGTCACCGAGGTGTTCACCCCCCTCACCGACCGACTCACGGTCGACCGCATCCCGTCGGACCCGACACTGCCGGACTACGGGGACTCCGGGATGATCCTGCTCACCGGGGTGGCGGCGGCCTCTCTCCCCGGATAGATCACCTGGATCACCGCGGTCTTTGCCTCCGGCGTCGTCCTGTCCGGTCAGGTGCCGGGCACGGCCGTACGCGCCTTCCGCTCAGCCGAGTTCCAGCGACGTCACCCCGTGGACGCGTTCCGACGCCGACGCCCTGACGGGCCCTGTGTACATCCGGGCCGTCTCGAAGGAGGGCGTCAGACCGAGCTCCTCCACGAGCGCGACGGCGGCAGTGTTCGAGCGGGGCACGTCGACGGCGAGCGGCCTGCCGCCCGCGTCGGCGGCGAGCGCGGTGAACAGGGCGCGGGCGTCCTCGGCGGTGTCGGCGAACAGCGGGCCGACGCGCAGGCCGTCACGCGCCGGACGGATCACGCCGTACCCGCTCAGCCGGCCGTCGTCGGCCCGGCGGACGAAGGTGCGGTGCCCGGGCGCGGTCAGCCAGGACGCGAGGAACACCGGCCGGTCGGCCGGGTGGCAGGCGCTGTCGTACGCCGTGATCGCCGCGTGGTCCGCGCCGTCGGCCGCCCGCACACCCGGCGCCTCCCGACCCACGGGCACCACGCCGGTGAACCGGGCTGTCCTGTAGGCGAGTTCGAAGCCGGACTTACGGTAGTTGTCCTGCTGCGCGACCACTCCGTCGAGGCCGACGGTCCGGTCGCCCGCGTGGGCCAGGGCCGTCTCCCAGGTGGCGAGACCGTATCCCTTGCCGCGCAGACCGGGGCGTACGAGATAGAAGCCCAGGAAGGCGTAGTCGGCGCTGTAGTTGACCACCGAGACGGCCGAGACGGGCTCCCCGTCGACGCGCCCGATGAAGAAGCCGGCGGGATCCTGCGCGAAGAAGCTCGCGCTGTCCGAGAGGCCGGGATTCCATCCCTCGTCCGCCGCCCAGCCCCCGACGACCTTCCAGTCGTCGAGCGTGGCCTGGCCGACGACGAGGCCGTCAGGTCCCGGAGAGGTCATGGGGCGCTCCAATGCGTGCGGGTCGGATGTGCGCCGGTGTACGGGGGCGCGGAGGACGCCGGTGTACGGCACGACGAGTGCGCCGGCCGGTCGCCCGCGCAGCATCCTTGCCGATCTCCGCGCCGACCGCAGCGACGGGCGCCGTCCACGGGACCGGATTCGGCCACTTCGGCGGCCCGGCTCCGTACGACACCACGCGACATGGGCCGTGCGATGCGACACCGCTCCGTGCGGGCCCGTACGACACCTCTCCGTACGAGCCTTACGACGCGCCGCTCCCGGAGCCCCGGCACCCGCCCTCGGAGAGAGGACGGACGCGAAGGAGGCTCCGCCGGTCACCCGTCCGGTGGAGCCTCCCGTTCGTGATCGCCGCGGGTCAGCGCACCGCGGCGGGCCGGAACCTGCGGTACAGGACGGCGCCGCCCAGCAGCATCGCCGCGCTGGCCGCGACGGCGGACATCGTGCCGTCGGCGCCCGTGTGGGCGAGGGTGGCCGCGGTCCCGCCGGGCGACAGCGCCTTCCCCGGTGTTCCGGCGTCGGGGGTCACCGCGACCGGGGTGGACGGCTTCGGGTCGGGCTTCGCGGGGTGGTGCGCCCGCACGGGCCCGGTGCCCGATCCGTTGACCGACTCGTTCCCGATCGCCGGGTTGCCGAGTCCGACCACCGTCACGGAGTTGCCGCTGACGTTGACCGGGAGATCCACGGGAAGCTGAAGGCCGTTGCCCGAGAGCACACCCGGCGAATCCTTTCCGCGCCCGTGCGCGACCGCGCCACCGCCGTCACGGCCGCCGACCGCGCCGCCCTGCCCGGCCGTGCGGCCGTGCCCGGCGGAGCCACCGTGCGCTCCGGCTCCCTCGTGCCGGCCGCCACCGTGCGCCCCTGCTCCCCCGTGCCGGCCGCCACCGCTCACAGCGGCCCCGCCTCCGGCTCCCGCGTTGGCGCAGCGGTTCCCCGCGGCGGGGTTGAGCAGCCCGGCCACGTTCACCGTGTTCCCGCACAGGTTCACGGGGACGTGCACGGGCAGCTGGACGGTGTTGCCCGAGATCAGGCCCGGCGAGCCCGCCGCCGCGCCCTGTGCCCCGGAGTCGGCGTGCGCCGGCACCACCGCGGCCAGCGCGCCCGAGGCGGCGGCCGCGGCGATCAAACCATTTCGGGTCACCCGTTTCATACGTTCACTGCCTTCCTGACAACGCCGTGGGCGCTCGCCCACATTGCCTAGAACGCCGACGGACGGTCCGAGTTATGGCTTATCGGCCTTTCACCCCTTCGAGCGTCAGGTATTTCGAACGGTTCCCCCCGCCTCCGGGGGCCCACGGCACGGACCGGGAGGCGCCCGGCGGGCCCGCCCGGAGGCGGGTCCCCGGGGCCGCGTCTATCGTGATCCGGGAGGTATCGCCGGTCCACCGCAGGCGACCCTGGAGGCAGGCATGCTGACCGTGCACCAACGCTTCGCGGTCGTGGGGGCCGCCACCGCGACGCTGACTCTGCTGGCCGCCGGTCTGCCGACGGCGGCGACCGCCGACGACGAGCCCGGTCTGTCCCCCTTCTACCGCCAGAAGGTCACGTGGTCGGCGTGCAAGGGCGAAGGCATGCCCAAGGACCTTCAGTGCGGCAAGGTCACCGTCCCGCTGGACTACGCGCACCCGGACCGCGGCACGCTCGACCTGGCGCTGGCCCGCTACCGGGCGACGGGTCATTCCCGGGGGTCGGTGCTGCTGAACTTCGGCGGCCCGGGCGGCGCGGGGATACCCGGGCTCGCCGCGGGCGGCAAGGACTTCATGGGCCTGACGAACGGCTACGACGTGGTGACCTTCGACCCGCGCGGCGTCGGCCGGTCCTCGCCCGTCAGCTGCGGCGACGGCGCGGACGAGATCTTCGGCGCGACGGCCACGGGCTCCGACGTACAGGCCGCGCTCAAGGCCGTGAAGAAGGCCGCCGACACCTGCGCGAGGCATTCGGGGGCCGTCCTCCCCCACATCGGCACGGTCAACGCCTCCCGCGACCTGGACGTGATGCGCCAGGCCCTCGGCGACAAGAAGCTCAACTACCTCGGCTTCTCGTACGGAACGCGGCTCGGCGCGGTGTACGCGGCCCAGTTCCCGAAGAAGACGGGACGCATCGTCCTCGACGGCGTCGACACCCTCACCGAGCCGATCACCGAACAGGGCCTGACAGGCGCGGAGGGCCAGCAGACCGCGCTCGACGACTTCATCACCTGGTGCGCGAAGAACATGGCCTGCCCGTTCGGACAGGACGGGCGCAGCGCCGGCGAGCAGGTGGTCCAGCTCGTGAAGTCGCTCGACGAGGAGCCGGTGCCCTCGGACTACGGCCAGGACTTCACCGGGCAGGACCTCGTGGGGGCGATCGGCCAGGCGCTCTACAGCAAGGCGATGTGGCCCGTCCTCGAACAGGCCCTGAGTCTGCTGGTCCAGGACGGCGACACCCACGGACTGACCCAGCTGTACGGCGGTGCCTCCCTGCCCGCCACCTCCACCCCCGTCCGGCAGCGGACCAGGCACAGCGGGCTCGTCGACGCGGAGGACGTCCCCCTCGACAACCTTCCCGCCGCCCTGATGGCCGTCAACTGCGCCGACGACCCCGACCGGCCCGGCGCCGGCGAGGTCGCCCGGCAGGTGGCGGGGCTGCGTGCCGCATACGAGGAGGCCTCGCCCGTCTTCGGCCGGTACCGCCTCGCCCAGGTGCTGATGTGCTACGGCCGCCCCAAGGGCACCGACTACATACGCGAGAAGGTCCGCGACGTCCCCTCCTCGAAGATGCTGCTCGTCGGGACGCGCGGGGACCCGGCGACGCCGTACCGCTGGACCGAGGAGACCGCCAAGCGTCTCGGTTCGTCCGCGGTGGTGCTCGACAACAAGGGCGAGGGGCACACCGGGTACGCGTCCTCGAAGTGCGTGCACCGCAAGGTCGACGACTTCCTGCTGTACGGGTCGCTGCCGGCCAGCGGCAGCTCCTGCGGTCCGGAGGACTCGGGCGGATACTGACGGGCACCTGCTGGGGTGAGCGGGGCGGCCCGCACGGGTGTCCCGATCGGCGGCTTTCGTCCCCATGGGTTTGACTCAGGGGGTGCGCCGGATGCTCCCACTCCTGTTCGTCGCCCTCGCCGCCGCGGGGGCGCTGCTCCTCGTGGGCACGGTCTCGGTCCTGTGGTGGTGCGCGGCGGGCCCGCTGCTGGCGCTGACCGCGCTCGGCGGCGGTGACCTGGCGCAGCGCCGCCACTCCGTGCTGCGGAACTATCCACTGACAGGCCATCTGCGCTTCCTCATGGAGGCGCTGCGGCCGGAGCTCCAGCAGTACTTCGTCGAGCGGAACTTCGACGGGCGGCCCTACGACCGGAACGTACGCACCATGGTGTACGAGCGGGCCAAGGGCGAAGAGGCCGAGGAGCCGTTCGGCACGGAGCGTGACGTGTACGTGGACGGCTACGAGTTCCTGGAGCCGTCGATGCGCCCCCTGGACGCGCCGGAGGAACCGCCGGTCGTCCGGGTAGGCGGGCCCGACTGCACCCAGTCCTACGAGATGTCCCTCCTGAACGTCTCGGCGATGAGCTTCGGCGCCCTGTCCTCGAACGCGATCCTGGCGCTCAACAGGGGTGCCGCGATGGGGGGTTTCGCGCACGACACGGGCGAGGGGGGTCTGTCGGACCACCATCTGCGGGGCGGCGGCGATCTCATCTGGGAGATCGGGACCGGGTACTTCGGCTGCCGTACCGCCGAAGGGGACTTCGAGGAGCGGGAGTTCGCGGACAAGGCGGCGCTGCCCGAGGTGAAGTGCGTGTCCCTGAAGCTCTCCCAGGGAGCGAAGCCGGGGTTCGGCGGGGTGCTGCCCGGGGCGAAGGTGAACGCGGAGATCGCGCGGGCCCGCGGTGTGCCCGTGGGAGCGACGGTGGTGTCGCCGCCGTATCACCGGGTGTTCTCGACCCCGAGGGAGCTGGTGCGGTTCATCGCGCGGATGCGGGAGCTGACGGGCGGCAAACCGACCGGCTTCAAGCTCTGTGTGGGCTCGCGGCGCCAGTTCCTGGCCGTGTGCAAGGCGATGCTCGCCGAGGGGGTGACACCCGACTTCATCGTCGTGGACGGCTCGGAGGGCGGTACGGGGGCGGCGCCCCTGGAGTTCGCGGACAACGTCGGCACGCCGCTGACCGAGGGTCTGATCACCGTGCACAACGCGCTGGTCGGCTCCGGGCTGCGCGACCGGGTCAGGATCGGTGCGAGCGGCAAGGTCGCGACCGGCTCGGACATCGTCAAGCGCCTTCTCCAGGGCGCCGATTACACCAACGCGGCCCGCGCGATGATGTTCGCGCTCGGCTGTGTCCAGGCCCAGCGGTGTCACACGAACACCTGCCCGGTCGGCGTGACGACGCAGGATCCGCGCCGGGTCCGCGCGCTGGACGTGGCCGACAAGGCGGAGCGGGTACGGCGCTACCAGCGGGCCACCGTGCGCAGCGCGAGCCAGATCATGGCCGCGATGGGCGTGCGCGATCCCGGCGAACTCACGCCCCACCGGCTGCTGCGGCGGATCGGGCCGACGACGGTGAGGTCGTACGCGGAGCTGTACGAGTGGCTCGCGCCCGGGGTGCTGCTCGCCGAGCCGCCGCGGACCTGGGCGGAGGACTGGGCGGCCGCCGACCCGGACTCCTTCTGAACCGCGGCGGCGCGACGGGGGACGCGCGCGGGAGTCAGAAGTCGACGGGGTCCCGGACGATGGGGCAGGTCATGCAGTGGCCACCGCCGCGCCCTCGCCCGAGCTCGGACCCGACGATGGTGATGACCTCGACGCCGGCCTCGCGCAGCAGGGTGTTGGTCTGGGTGTTGCGGTCGTAGGTGAAGACCACGCCGGATTCCAGGGCGACGCGTTGTTGCCGCTGTCCCACTGCTGGCGCTCGGAGGCGTACACGTCGCCCCCGGTCTCGACGATCCGCAGTCCGGGCAGTCCCAGGGCCTCGGCGACGACGTCGGTGAAGGCGCGGGAGCCCTCGTCGGTGAGTTCGATCCCGGGGGCCTTGTCGCTGGGCCGCAGGGAGAACATGTGCACCGAGTCCATGATGGCCGGATACAGGGTGACGAGGTCGCGGTCGGCGAAGGTGAAGACGGTGTCGAGGTGCATCGCGGAGCGCAGTTTGGGCATGCCTGCGACGACGATGCGCTCGGCCGCACCGTCGCGGAAGAGGGCGGCCGCGACCTGGCTGATGGCCTGCCGCGAGGGGCGCTCGCTCATGCCCATGAAGACGACGCCGTTGCCGACCGGCATGATGTCGCCACCCTCGAACGTGGCCTGGCCCCAGGTGAGTTCGGGGTCTCCCCACCACACGGTGGAGCCGGCGAAGTCGGGGTGGAAGGAGTAGACGGCCTTCATCAGGAGGGTCTCGTCGTGCCGGGCGGGCCAGTAGAGCGGGTTGAGGGTCAGACCGCCGTAGAGCCAGCAGGTGGTGTCGCGGGTGTAGAGGGTGTTGGGCAGCGGCGGCATGAGGTATTCGCGCACGCCGGTCGACTCGCGGGCCAGCGAGAGATAGCCGGTGCGGAACTCGTCGGGCAGGTCGGCGGTGGAGAGCCCGCCGATCAGGTACTCGGCGAGGGCGGTCGGTTCGAGGGACTCCAGGAAGGCCCGGGTGCCGTCGACGAGTCCGAGCCCGACCTCGTTCGCGGTGATCTTCCGGTCGAGGAGCCAGTCCTTCGCCGCGGGCAGGGCCACGGTCTCGGCGAGCAGCTCGTGCAGTTCCACGACCTCCACCCCGCGCCCGCGCAGCTTGTCGACGAAGTCGGCGTGGTCGCGCTGGGCGTTCTCCACCCACATCACGTCGTCGAAGAGCAGGTCGTCGGCGTTGGTGGTGGTGAGCCGGCGGTGGGCGAGGCCGGGTGCGCAGACCAGGACCTTGCGCAGTCTGCCGACCTCGGAGTGGACGCCGTACGCCGGGCGGCCGGCGGTGTCCTGACGGGTCATGGTGTGCCTCTCTCCGGGCCGGGGGCCGACGCGGTCACAGACTGATCCAGCCCAGCGCCAGGGCGACGATCCCGGTGACGGCACCGGCGACCGAGACGACGACGATGACCAGTTCACGGGGCGAGAACGGCGTCCTGCCCTGCTCGCGGCGCGCCATCACGAACAGCACGGTGGCGGGCGCGTAGACGATGAAGGAGACGCGGAGGTACTTCAGTCCGGCCGCGTACAGCAGGAAGGGGAGAACACGCCCGCGCCGACCATGGAGCCGACGACCATCATGGAGAGGGTGGCCAGGGTCAGCTTGGCGGCGGGTGCCGTCTCGGCCTCGGCCTCGGCCTGCGTCATGGGTGTCCCGCGGGGAGGGCATCGTCGTACGCGACCACGATGCGGTCGACGTCATCTGGCGACGTGAGCGACCTTAACAACCAATTGCCCGGAATGCCCGACAGGGGGGCGACAGGAACCCCTGCCAGGGTGCTGCGTCGACGATCTCCACGGCCGACAATCGGATCACCGGGACGGAGCGGTCCCGGGAGTCGTCGGAGAGGTGTGCACCGCGTGAGCGAGTTGTTGGGTGTGGCGGTCCTGGGTGCCGGACACATGGGGGCCGACCATGTACGCCGCTTGGATCAGGTGGTGAGCGGCGCCAGGGTCGCCGCCGTGGCGGATCCCGACACCGATCGCGCCGGACGCGCGGTGGCGGGCATCGACGGGGTGACGGTCCACGCCGAGGCGCGGGCCGCGCTCGACGCGCCCGGGGTGGAGGCCGTGCTGATCGCCTCCCCCGGCCCCGCCCACGAGGAGGCCCTGCTCGCCGCGTTCGCCCGGGGGCTGCCGGTGCTGTGCGAGAAGCCCCTGGTGCCGGAGTCGGCCGGGGCACTGCGGGTGGTGGAGGCGGAGGTGCGGCTCGGGCGGCGGCTGGCGCAGGTCGGGTTCATGCGCCGGTACGACTCCGAGTACCTGCGCCTCAAGTCCTTGCTGGACGGCGGCCGGCTGGGCCGCCCGCTGATGCTGCACTGCACGCACCGCAATGTCTCCTCCCCACCCGGCTTCACCTCGGCGATGCTGGTCAACAGCTCGGTCTCGCACGAGATCGACGCGGCGCGCTGGCTGCTAGGGCAGGAGCTGACGGCGGTCACCGTGCTGCGCCCCCGTTCCTCGTCGGCCGCTCCCGAGGGGCTGATCGACCCCCAGTTCGTCCTGTTCGAGACGGCCGAAGGCGCGCTGGTCGACGTCGAGGTCTTCGTGAACTCCGGGTTCGGCTACCAGGTGGGGTGCGAGGCCGTGTGCGAGGCGGGGGCCGCGCGGATCGGGGACGAGCACGCCCTGACCGTGACGACGGCCGGCGGCAGACACGAGGAGGTCGCGCAGGACTATCTCGTGCGCTTCGCCGGAGCCTACGACCGTGAGGTGCAGGCCTGGGTGGACGCCACCCGGGCCGGCCGGGTCACCGGGCCCGGCGTCTGGGACGGGTACGCGGCGTCCGCCGTCGCCGAGGCGGGAGTCCGGGCACTGGAGAGCGGAGGCAGGGTCGCCGTCGAACTCGCCCCGCGCCCGGACCTCTACGCCTGACCTCCCACCCGCTTCGGGTCGCGGACACGCCGGGCCGGGTGCGGGAGAGCAGTCTGTTAGCAGCTATCGCTTCAGTGATAGGATCTAACGAAACACTCTCCCGCACCCGACCCGACGAGGCGATGACGTGGCCGCTGACACCCGGAGCGGGACCGGCCCGCGCGACCGGTTCCGGGCGCAGGTGCGCCAGGAAGTGAAGACGGCGGCACTGCGCCAGCTCGCCGAGGGCGGCCCCGAGGCACTGTCCCTGAACGCGATCGCCAAGCAGCTGGGCATGACGGGCCCCGCGCTCTACCGCTACTTCGCCAACCGCGACACCCTGCTGACCGAACTCGTCGTCGACGCCTACGGGGACCTGGCGTCGGCACTCGCCCGCGCCGCCGAGACCGCCCCCGCGGACCCGGCCGCCCGGCTGACCGGGCTGGTCCACGCCTACCGGACCTGGGCGCTGGCCGAGCCGCATCGTTACCGCCTGCTCTTCCGGGCCCCGCTCCAGGGGTACGACGCCCAGGCCGCGACCCTGGTCGAGGCCTCGCAGCCGGCCATGTCCGTGCTCCTGGACGCGGTGAGCGCCCTGGCCGAGGCGGAGTCCCGGGAACCGCGAGGCGCGGCGGCCCAGTTCCGCGGGTGGCGGGAACGGCACGGCTTCGAGGACGTGTCCGAGGCCGTGGCCGCCCGCGCCACGCTGCTATGGGCCCATCTGCACGGCATGGCCGCCCTGGAGATCGAGGGCAACTTCGCCTCGATGGGCATCGATCCGTCCTATCTGTACGAAGCCGAGCTGACGGACTTCACGCGCCCCTCCTGAGCGCTCCCCCGCGCTCGCACACCTGCCCTTCGAACAGCAGAATGACGTCCCCGCCCAGGGTCGCTCACGACCCTCAAGTCACGTACGGTGTCTACGACTTGACCCCGAACAACGACTACCGCATCGGGACCGGTCACCCACTCCGGGAGGACTGCGGCATATACCAGAAGCATGACCGTATCGGGTGTTGCCAAATCCCTTACAGCGCGTCGCGGGCTGTGCGACAGTCGTAGCGGTCCTTCCCTCGCCGAGGTCGTACCGTCCCCGCATCGGAGTACGTCATGCCACCCCATCTCTCTGCGGACCGCCCCGCCGCCCAGCCGCCCCGGCGCGGCTCGGTCGACGCGCTCATCTCGCAGACGCGCCGCCTGCGCGGCGAGGTGGACGCCGTGCGACGCGAGGCACCCGCGGACGAGGAGGACGCGCACGGACGCTGGCAGCGCGCGCTGTGCAATCTGGCTCTGCACCAACTGAGCGACCTGGACGCGCACTTGGCCGAGCTCCGGGACGGCCCGCCGGAGGTTCCCGGTCCGCCCGCGGCCACCCGGACCCCCGCGCCGGCCGCGCCCCGACCGGGCTCCCTGCTGAGCCGGGTGGGCAGCGCCGAGTGGAACCTGCTGACGGACGAGGCCAGTTGGTCCGGCGAGCTCTACCAGATCCTGGGCCGTGACGCCGCCGCTCCCCCGCTGACCCTCGACGAACTGCCCTCGGTGGTCCTCGACGAGGACCGGCCGATGCTGACGGCGATGGTCACCGACTGTCTCATCGACGCCAAGCCCATCGACGGGGAGTTCCGCATCGTGCACCCCGACGGCAGCGTGCGGACCGTGCACATCATGGGTGAGCCGGTCCTCGACCCCGACGGCAGCACCGCCTCGATGTGGGCGGTGCTGCGCGATGTCAGCGAACTGCGCCGCAGCCAGCGGGCGGCGGGCGAGAGCCGCGCGTCCCTCCAGCTCCAACGGCAGGTCGCCCGGACCGAGCAGCGGCTCGCCCTCGAACTCCAGGAGGCCGTGGTGCCGCCCTGGCGCGGCTCCCTGCGCTTCCCGCGCCGGGGACCCCGGGCCCTGGACGTGGCGGCTCACCACCTCCCGTCGTCGACCGGCCCACCGCTCGGCGGCAACTGGTACGACGCTCTCGAACTCCCCGGCAGGGAGACCCTGTTGAGCGTCGGTGATCTCACCGGCCACGGAGTCACCGTGACCTCCGGCATGGCGATGCTGCTCGGCGCCCTGCGCGGCATGGCGGTCGCGGGCACCCAGCCGGGTCAACTCCTCACCTGGCTCAACCAGTTGATCGACGCCACCGTCCAGCCCGCTCTGGGCAGCGCCGTCTGCTGCCGCTACCTCCCCGCCACCCGCACCCTCAGCTGGGCACAGGCAGGACACCCCGCCCCGCTGCTGTACCGCGACGGGACGGGGCGGGTACTGACCGCGCCGGACGGCGTCCTGCTCGGAGCCACCTCCGGGGCGGTCTACGGGCAGGCCGAGGAAAGCCTCCGCGTGGGCGACCTGGTGCTCCTGCACACCGAGGGCCTGATCCCCCGGCATCCTGAAGCCCCTCAGCCCGCCGAGGCCGCGGGAGAGGGAGGAACGACGGCCGTCCAGAGGCTGCTCGACCTGGCCCCACGCTTCGGTGAGGCCCGTACGGCCCAGGACTGTGTCCGCATGGTGGTGGAGGAGTTCGGCGCGACCGAGCGCGAGGACGACGCCTGTGTGCTCATCGCCCGGATCGGATCCTGATCACCCGATCGGTTCCTGACGTCGCGGCGCGACCGACGGACGCTGGTCGGAAACGCGCTGTCAGATACGCGCGCTGTCGCCGCGCCTGGGCTTGAGCGAGCCCTTCGGCAGCGCGAGTTTGATCTCCTCACGCAGATCGCTGATCTTCGGATAGCTGGAGTACTGCCCGGTGAGCCGGTACATCTCGCGCAGCCGGTCCCAGGTGCGATGGGAGGAGTTGGAACCCATCGACGTCAGGGCCAGTCGCGCGTACCGGTCGGCCTGTTCGGGATCGTCGGCGATGAAGCAGGCCGACGCGAGCGAGATGTGGTCGAAGATCTTCGACCGGTCCCGCCCCGACTCCCGCAGCTTCAGCGCCTCCTTGGCATGACGCTGCGCCGTCGCCGCGGCGGCGGGCTCGTGCTCGGCCAGGGTGCGGTAGGCGAGCGCCTGCATGCCGTGCATGTCGGCCTCGTCGAACAACTGCATCCAGCTGGGCGGCGGTACGTCACCGCGGTCGGACACGAACAGGTCCTCCGCCACACCCAGGGTGCGTCGCATGGCCTGGCCCTTGCCCAGGGACGCCTGTGCCCAGGCCTCGATGGTGTGCAGCATCGCCTGTGTCCGGGGCAGCACCTCGTCACCGGAACCGGACTTGGCGAGCTTCATGAGGTCGAGCGCGTCGTCGGGCCGGCCCAGATGCACCATCTGACGGGCCGCCCGGGAGAGCGCCTCCCCCGCGCGAGGCCGGTCACCGCCCTCGCGAGCGGCATGGGCGGCGATGACGAAGTACTTCTGCGCCGTGGGTTCCAGGCCGACGTCGTGCGACATCCAGCCCGCGAGGACGGCGAGGTTGGCGGCGACGCCCCACAGGCGCCGCTGGAGATGATCGGGGTGCCGGTAGGAGAGCATGCCTCCCACTTCGTTGAGCTGGCCCACCACGGCCTTGCGTTGCAGCCCGCCACCGCGGGACGCGTCCCAGGCCCGGAACACCTCGACGGAGCGCTCCAGTTCCTCGATCTCCTGCGACCCGATGGGGGCGGCCTCGTAGCGGTCGAACCCGGCGGGGTCGGCGTGCAGGGGGTCTTCGATCCGCGGAGCGTCGGCCGCGAGGGCCGGATCGTTGCGGAGCCAGTCGTGCATGGCAGGGCTGAGTGCGGATCCCGCGGCGAGCGCGGCACCCGCGCCCACCAAGCCGCGTCGGTTGAGCATGAGGTCCATTCCCGTGAATTCGGTGAGGACCGCGGCGGTTCGGTCGGGCGCCCACGGCAAGCTGTCGGGATGTTCCACACTCCCGGCTGCGCCTTGCCGTTTCCCCGCGCGCCCGTGCCTGACCAGACCGAGGTCCTCGATGGTCACGACACGGCCGAGACGCTCGGTGAACAGAGCCGCCATCACCCGCGGCACCGGATCGCGCGGGATCTCTCCCATGTCGATCCACCGCCGCACCCGCGAGGTGTCGGTCGCCAGCTGGGGGTGGCCCATGGCCGCCGCCTGCCGGTTGACCAGCCTCGCGAGTTCACCCTTGGACCAGCCGGCCAGGCCGAACAGGTCCGACAGACGGGTGTTGGGTTGTCCGTTCACGTCAAGCCCCCAGGTTCTCGGCTGATTTCGACAGTAACCGCCTGTCAGTTGCTGAGCGACTATTCGCCAGGGTTCGCCAGGGTGCGCCAGATGGTGTGCCAGTGGACGTCGGGTGTCAGGTAGGAATGCGCCACCCCGACCCGGTTGCCAGGGACATTCCCCAGGATGAACCAGGCGGCCGGGGCGGGCAGCGCGGCAACTCGCAGGCACACGAAGGGATCTGTTTCGCCCATGTACACAGCATCGTCCTCCGTGTCCGCTCCGCCCCGGTCGTTGCACCCCCGCCCGGTGGGCAGCGGCCCTTACCTCGACCCCACGCGTCAGGCGGCCCCCGTTCTGGGCGCCGGCCGGACGCGGCGCGTGCCGGGGCTCGGCACCCAACCGCTCAGCGGGAGACTCGACCTGTCCGGCCCTCAGGGCGCCCAACTGCGCACGGCGATCGCGTCGGTGCACCGGATCTGCCCGGAGTTCGCCCCGGTGCAGGTACTGCGCCGCAGCGGACGCTCCGTGCTCCTCGTCGGCACGACGGGACGCAGCACGGCGGTCGCGAAGTGTTTACTGGACCCCTCCCCCGTCTGGGCCGAGCGGATCCGGCACGAAATAGCTGCATACCGTCTGTTCGTCCGGCACCGCCCGCCTGTGCGGGTGCCCCGGCTGATCGCGGCGGACCCGGACAACTGCACCCTGGTGATCGAGCGCATGCCCGGCCGTGTGGCCGCGCTCCAGCGCCACCCCCTGGAGGCCCCGCCCCGCGCGGACATCCGCGCCGCGCTGAGCGCCATCTGCCGGCTCAACGCCTGGCGGCCGCCGGCCGGTACCTTCAACGCCCCGCTGGACTACGCGGAACGGATCTCCCGCTTCCATGAGCTGGGGCTGCTCACCGACCGGGACATGGGAGACCTCCAGAAGCTGGTGCACGGCATCGCCACGTCCTCCGGCCGCCAAGGCATGGGCCAGTTCTGCCACGGCGACGCCCTCCTGTCGAACATCCTGCTCTCACCGGCCGGTCCAGTGCTGGTGGACTGGGAGCACGCGGGCTGGTATCTGCCGGGCTACGACCTGGCGACGCTGTGGGCGGTCCTCGGTGATGCTCCCGTGGCACGCCGTCAGATCAGCCAGCTCGCGCAGTCGGCGGGACCGGCGGCACGGGACGCCTTCCTGGTGAACCTGATGATCGTCCTGACCCGTGAGATCCGGACGTACGAGATGGCCGTGCAGCGCTCCCTGCACGACGCGGCCCCGGCGGCGGGTCCGGCGCACCCGGCCGCCACGCCGTCCGGCGAGGAGCAGCGGCTGTTGCTGCGGCGGCTGCACGACGACTGCCAGATGGCACGGCGGGCCGTACGCGCCGCGGTCGGCACGCGCTGAAGGGGACGGAGGTCCGCGGTACCGCCGGCACACCGGCGCACCGCGGACCTCTTTCGTGTACGACCAGCACGACCCGCCGTTCGGAGCATTGGTCCATGCCACTGACGCCCCGCAGGCCGGGAGGCCCGCCGCCACGAAACCCCTTCACCCCACGCTGACATGGGAAATCGCCTCCTCCTGCGCATGATTGACGGATCGTCGGAGAGCCGGTAGCACTGACGCGTTCGGCTCTCGCACGCCCCACCGCGCACGACCGTCCCAGGAGGCTGCTTTGCACCGGTCCGCCACCGAACCCGAAGGCGCCAGCTCCACCCGGCACAGACGCGCGCGCAGATCCGCGGGAGCCGTCGCCTCGGCGGCCCTGCTGCTGCCGCTGCTCGGCGCGGCCCCTTCCAGCTCGGCCGAGGAGGCGCCCGCGCACACGTTGCAGCAGGCGTTCGCCGCCGCGTCCGCCGAGTACCACGTTCCGCAGAGCGTGTTGCTCGCCGTGTCCTATCTCCAGTCCCGCTGGGACACGCACGCCGGTGCCCCGAGCGTCACCGGCGGCTACGGCCCCATGCATCTGACCGACGCCCGCACCGCGATCGCCGCGAGCCCGCATCACAGCGACGGGACGGAGGACGCCCGCGGCGACAGCTCGCGCCGCGCCCTCGTGCCCGACACCCAGGTGCCCACGAACGCCCAGCTCCCGGCCCGGCTCAAAACCCTGACGAAGGCCGCCGGGCTCACCGGCCTGTCGGCGGAACGGCTGCGCACCGACGCGGCGGCGAACGTCGCGGGCGGGGCTGCGCTCCTGGCCGCAGCGCAGCGCGACCTCGGCGAGCCGCTGAGCGAGGACCCCTCCGACTGGTACGGCGCGGTGGGACGCTTCTCGGGCGCCGACGACAGCGCCACCGCGGCGGCCTACGCGGACGACGCCTACGACGTGATGCGTTCCGGCGAGCGGCGCACCACGGACTCGGGCCAGCAGGTGACCCTCGCCGGCCGGCCCGGACTCAGCCCCGACACCGCGACGCTGCGCCGCGCGGGACTGCGGACGGTCTCCACCGACGGCACGGAATGCCCGCGGTCCGTTTCCTGCGAGTGGATCCCGGCCCCGTACGCGGAGTTCGGCGACGGCGACTACGGCAACCACGACCTGGGCGACCGGCCCGCGTCGCAGAGCATCAAGTACATCGTCATCCATGACACGGAAGGCACCTGGGACGGTGTGCTGAACCTCGTCCAGGACCCGACCTATGTGTCGTGGAACTACACCCTGCGCTCGACCGACGGACACATCGCCCAGCATGTGAAGGCCAAGGACGTGGCCTGGCACGCGGGCAACTGGTACATCAACGCCAAGTCGATCGGGCTGGAGCACGAGGGTTTCCTCACCGCGCCCGACACCTGGTACACCGAGGAGATGTACCGGGCCTCCGCGCGCCTGGTGCGCTACCTCGCCCGGAAGTACGACATCCCGCTGGACCGCCAGCACATCCTCGGGCACGACAACGTACCGGGCCCGACGGCCTCCACCATTCCGGGCATGCACACGGACCCGGGCCCGTACTGGGACTGGCAGCACTACTTCACCCTGCTCGGGCACCCCTTCCACCGCACCGTCGGCAAGGGCGGCGACCTGGTGACCGTCCTGCCCGACTACGACGCGAACCAGCCGCTGTACACGGGCTGCGTCACCGCGGGCGAGCCCTGCGCCGCGCACGGCTCCAGCGAGGTGCGCCTCTACTCCCAGCCGGACGAGAGCTCGCCGCTGATCCAGGACATCGGCCTGTACCCCAAGGGCGACGCCTCGACGACCGGCGTGAACGACGTCGCCTCGCGCGTCTCCACCGGTCAGCGCTACGCACTCGCCGGCAGGGAAGGCGACTGGACGGCGATCTGGTACCTGGGCCAGAAGGCCTGGTTCGAGAACCCGCGCAGGCAGCCGACCGCGGTGCGGGCCTCGGGTCCGGCCGTCACACCCAAGGAGGGGCTGGCGGAGATCCCGGTCTACGGCAGGGCGTACCCGGAGAAGGAGGCGTACCCGGCGGGCGTGCCCGTCCAGGCCGTCTCGCCCCTGCCCTACAAGATTCTCGCGGGCCAGCGTTACGCGGCCGGAGGCAAGGTGCCCGGTGAGTACTTCTACTCGCCCACCTTCGACACGACGTCGCACCGGGTCGTGATCGGCACGGACATGTACTACGAGATCCAGTTCGGGCACCGGGTGGAGTTCGTACGCGCGGCGGACGTGGACCTCGTTCACTAGTCCGCCCCGGGGTTCGGCGCCGGGTCCGCGCGGGGCGGGCCCGGCGTCCGGGCGGCCGAAGACAATGACATGGGCAACCGACCAGGGAAAGTGCCGTCCAGAACAGGTTCGGCCGCGCTCGGGTCAGTTAACGACATGTAACCGCACGACTGCTCTCCGTACGCTATGATGGGCCGTTCACGAACACGGAACATCCTGGGGCAGGCATGGGCAACTTCGTCAAAGAGACTTCCGCGCGGTCGGCCGGTGCGGTGGTCCCCCGGCAATGCGAGTGCGGGGGCGAACTGCGCAACGACGCGCCCGCGGGGGCCGAGGAAAGGTTTCGAGGTCTGCTGGAAGCGGCGCCCGACGCCATGGTGATCGTCGACGACACCGGAACCATCAGACTCGTCAACGCCCAGACCGAAGCCCTCTTCGGCTACACCCGCGAGGAACTTCTGGGCCGTCCCGTCGAACTCCTCGTGCCCAGCCGCTTCCGCGCCCATCACACCTTCCACCGCGACGGATACGCCAACAACCGCCAGGTCCGGCCGATGGGCGCGGAACTCGAACTCCACGGCCTGCGCAAGGACGGCACCGAGTTCCCCGTCGAGATCAGCCTCAGCCCGCTGGAGACCACCGACGGGCTCCTCGTCTCCGCCGCCGTCCGCGACGTGAGCGACCGCAAGGCCGCTGAGGAAAGGTTTCGGGGTCTGCTGGAGGCGGCGCCCGACGCCATGGTGATCGTCGACGACACCGGAACCATCAGACTCGTCAACGCCCAGACCGAGGCCCTCTTCGGCTACCGGCGCGAGGAACTCCTCGGCCACGCCGTCGAGCTCCTCGTGCCCGGCCGCTTCCGGGCCCACCACCACCTTCACCGCAAGGGCTACTCGGACAACCGCCAGGTCCGCCCGATGGGCGCCGGACTCGAACTCCACGGCCTGCGCAAGGACGGCACCGAGTTCCCCGTCGAGATCAGCCTCAGCCCGCTGGAGACCACCGACGGGCTCCTCGTCTCCGCCGCCGTCCGCGACGTGAGCGACCGCAAGCGCGCCGAGGCCCGGATCAACGAACTGGCCGGGCTCGTCGAGTCCTCACAGGACGCGATCCTCGCCAAGACCCTGGACGGTCACATCACCTACTGGAACGCGGCGGCGCAGCGGTTGTACGGCTACTCGCGGGCCGAGGTGATGGGCAGGCACGTGTCCCTGCTCGCGACCGTGGAGCGGAGCGGCGAGATCGACAGGCTCCTCGACCGGCTGCGCAGCGGTGAGAAGGTCGAGCACTTCGAGACGCTGCGGCTGACCCGCTCCGGTGCCCTGCTGGACGTGGACATCACACTGTGGCCCACGCGTGACGCGGACGGCACGGTGATCGGCGCGTGCGCGATCGTCCGGGACATCAGCGACCGCAAGAAGGCCGAGGCGGAGCTGACGTTCCTGTACGAGCAGCAGCGGCACATCGCGCTCACGCTGCAACGCAGTCTCATGGGCACCCCGCCCGCCATCCCCGGTCTGACCACCGCGAGCCGTTACCGGCCCGCCACCCAGGGAGCGGGGGTCGGCGGTGACTGGTTCGATCTGATCCCGCTGGGAGCGGGCCGGGTCGGGGTGCTGATCGGCGATGTGATGGGCCGCGGTCTTGAGGCCGCGGCCGTGATGGGCCAGCTGCGGTCGGCCGCGCACGCGCTGGCCAAGACCGGTATGCAGCCCCGGCAGTTGATGCAGGCGCTGGAGGCGGTGGTCGGCGATCTGGATGTGCCCGACCAGCTCGTGACCTGCTGCTATCTGGTCATCTCCGCCGACGCGGGCGAGGTGACGGTCTGCTCGGCCGGGCATCTGCCGACCCTGGTGGCCACCCCCGGCGCCGACGCCCGGCCGCTGCCCGCGCCGGTGAACGCGCCGCTCGGAGTCGGCGGCATCCTCTACGAACAGGCGACCTCGGTGATCCCGCCCGGGACGACGCTCGTCCTGTACACCGACGGTCTCATCGAGACTCCCGGCAGCGACATCGAGGACCAGCTCACCGAGCTGACCGTCACCCTCACCGACCTGTTCGCCGGCGCACCCGATCTGGAGGACGCCTCCGACCATGTGCTGTCCGCCCTGCTGCCGGACTGCGACGGACACAACGACGACGTCACGCTGCTGCTCATCCGGCTGCCCGACGGGCCCCTGTCCACCGTCAACACCGATGTGCCCGCTGTGCCGGAGTCGGTGCCGGAGGGCCGCGCCTTCCTCAGCAAGGCGCTGACCGCCTGGGACTGCTTCCCCGTCGCGGACGACGCCCGGCTCCTGCTGTCGGAGATCCTCACCAACGCCGTACAGCACGCCCAGGGGCCCATCGGCCTGCATCTGTGCCGTACCGCGACCGACCTGACCGTGGAGGTCAGCGACCGCAGCCCGCATCTGCCGCAGCCCCGGACGGCCACCGAGGAGGAGGAGTCGGGACGCGGCCTGATCCTGGTCCGCGCCCTCGCCGACAACTGGGGCGTCCGCCCCACCGACGCGGGCAAGACCACCTGGTTCACCCTCAAACTGTGACGCCGGGCGGGGAGTTCGGTCTCAGCCCTGCTGGAACAGTTCCGCCGGGAGGGGCTTCAGCAAGGCGTACAGGTCGTCCGTGATCGGTCGGTCCCAGGCGGCGATGGTCACCAGGACGTTGTCGCTGCGGTCGAACTGGACGCAGGAGATCCGGGTCTCGGAGAGCTTCAGCCGGCGCACGATCAGGAGGTTGTCGCCCTGCATCACCGGCATGTCCTCGGTCCCGGTGACGGTCACCTCCTCGTTGTTCTCCAGCGCGATGAGCAGCTGGGCCACCTCGAAGGGGACCTCGTTCTCGGCGACGTCCCGGGCCTGGGAGCCCTCGGGCAGATTGCCGATGATCATCGCGGGACCGCGGCCGCCGAACAGGTCGTAGCGCAGGAAGACGCCCTGGCAGCTGCCGTCGGGGGCGGGCAGCAGGCCCGCGCCGAGATTGCCGGGCCAGTCGCCCGGGTCCATGGCCAGAACATCGAACTCGGGCCCGGCGGGCGTGGCGCTGCGGCGGCGGAGGAAGGACATGCCGCAATGGTACGTGCACGGGCGTGTAGCGGTCCCCACGGGAGCCGTGCGCAGCGGGGCCCGCCGGCGCCGCACGCCCGGTCCCGCGAGGCAGGTCTGTGCGAGGCCCGTGAGCCCGGTGCGTACGGGTCCGGTGAGCACCGCGCGCACGGGTCCCACGAACCCGTTCGCACGGGTCCCGGCAACCCCGTCCGGGCGGGTTCCATGAGTCCCGTACGCGCAGGCGTCATGGGTCCCGTCCGCGCGGGTCCCCCCGGGTTCCGTCCGGGCGGGTCCCCCCGGGTTCCGTCCGGGCGGGATCGCCGGGTGGATCGTCCGAGGCGGCGCGGACCGTCGGGGTCAGGAGATGGCCTGGTCCTGGTCCCCCAGTGCCGCCGCCAGCCCTCTGCGGTCGGTGCCGACCTTGCGGTAGACCGCGGACAGGAGCCGGGCGACGGTGTGCTCGTCGATGTGCAGTTCCTGGGCGATCTGGGCGGGGGTCCGGTCCCGGGCGGTGAGCGCGGCGGCGGTGCGCTCGCGGGCCGTGAGCGTGTCCGTCTCGGTGCTGTGCAGCCGGCGCGGCCGCAGTCCCGCCGAGGCCAGCTCCTCGCGTGCGTCCTCGATCAGTCCGTCGGCACCGCACTGGACGGCCGCGTCCAGGCCGCGGTACAGGTGCTCGGCGGCTTCCCTGGGGCGCCCGGCGCGGCGCAGCTCGGTGCCCAGGGCGACCAGGGAGCAAGCCAGTTCGTAGGCGGCCGGTGAGCGCTCCAGATGGCCGACGGACTCCTCCAGGAGCTGGACGCGCTCCGGTGCGGGCGAGACCTCGGCGGCGACGCGCAGGGCCTGGCCGATGGTGGAGGGGGCTCCGTACTGGCGGGCGCGGTTCACCGCTTCGTGTGCGGTGGCGGCCGCGCGCTCCGGGGCGTCGTGGCTCTCGGCGCGGGCGAGGTGGAGCTGCCAGGGGCACCAGGCCGGGTTGCGCATGCCGCGCGGGTCGAGGCGGCGGCCGGCGGACGCGAGCTCGACGGCGGCGTCCTTGGTGAGTCCGCGGGCGAGCAGCAGTTCGCCGTACACGGTCTGGGCGTCGGGGAAGGTGACGGCGGCCGAGAAGGGCGCGTGGAAGGCGTAGGCCTCGCCGGTGCGCGCGGCCTCCTCGACCTGGCCCCGGGCGAGCAGGACCTGGATGAGGGTGCCCACCGCGTACCAGTGGACGGGTGTGCCGGGCCCGACGCGTTCGGCGAGCCTGAGGCCCGCGCGGACGAAGTCTTCGGCCTCGGCGAGACGGCCGCGGCGGAAGCGGACGTAACCGAGGATCGTGTAGCCGAAGGAGAGGTGGGCGCCGTGCCAGCCCTGGGATTCGAAGTCGGCGATCCCGGTGGCGAAGAGTTCCTCGGTGCGCCCGGGCCGGTCCGCGTACATGAAGGTCATGGCGACGAGGACCGGGACCTCGAAGCCGCGGTCGGCCTCGGCCCAGCCGAGGCCGCCGGCCAGGGCGCGCTCGGCGTGGTGGAGGGCGACGGGGGCGGGTTCGCCGCGCAGGGTGGCGTCCCAGGCACGCAGTCCGATGACGTAGCGCTCGGTGAGGTCGTGTCCTGTGAGCCGGTCGGCGAGGCGGGCCAGGCGCCGGGAGCGGACGGGCGAGTCGGGTTCGTCGGCGCGGAAGGCGTCCCACATGAACTGCTCGGACTGCATGCGCAGCCGTACGCGGGCGTCGCCGGTGACGGGGATCTCGCGGGCCAGGGTCTCGGAGGCCTCGGCGAGGCGGTCGCTGTGCGCGAGCACCTGGGAGAGGCGGTAGACGATGTTGTGGCGCAGTTCGGGGTCGGTGATCGGTTCTTCCAGGGCGGCACGCAGATGGTTGACGGTGGTTCCCGGCTCGGTGAGCAGGGACGCGCAGCCCAGCTCGTACAGCACGGCGGCGCGGTCCCCGAAGGGCGGCGGTTCGCGCAGGGCGCGCGCGAGGTAGCTGCGGGCGGCGTCGGGGGCTCCGGCGCGCTGGGTCTCGCGGGCCGCGGCGCGCAGTTGCTGGACGATCAAGGTGTCGCCGTCCGGGTGGGTCTCCATGAGGTGGCGGGCGGCGGCGGCCGGGCCGAGGCCCTCGTCGATGACGCACCAGGCGGCCTGGCCGTGCAGGGCGACGCGGACGCCGCCGGGGATGTCCCGGTAGATGGCGGTGGCGATCGTCGGGTGGACGAATTCGAGGGGGTCGGCGCCGGTGAGGATGCGCGCGGTGCGCAGGGCGTCCGCCGCGTCGGCCGCCTCTTCCGAGCCGAGGCCCGCGACGGCGGCGGCGAGGGTGGGGCGGATCGCGGTGCCGAGTACGGCGCAGGCCCAGGCGAAGCGGACGGTCGCGGTGCCCAGGCGTTCGAGGCGGGCGACGATGCCGCTGCCCTTGACGGCGGCGGCGAGGTCGCGCAGGAGGTGCGCTCCGTCCTCGGTCGGCGTGAGGCCGCGGTCGAGGACCTTGGCGGTCAGTTCGACGGCCTCGAACGGGTTGCCCGCGGTGACCGCCCAGCACTCGCGGCAGAACGCGTCGTCGGCCTGGTTGCCGAGGTCCTCCCTGACGAGCCGGGCGACGGCCGCGGCGCTGAGCGGTTCGAGGCCGATGGGGCGCTGTCCGGCGCGGCCGGGCAGTCCTCTGAACGCCTCGGCGTGCTCGGGCAGTTCGTCGGGTCGGTAGGCGACGACGAGCACCAGCGGGAGTTGCTCGGCGCGGGGCGCGAACGCGGCGAGCCAGCTGAGCGATTCGGCGTCGGCCCAGTGGGCGTCGTCCAGGAGGAGCACCATGGGGGCGCGCTGCACGGCGAGGTGGGTGAGGACCCAGTCGAGTCCGGCGCGCAGGCCCTGCTGGTCGGGCGGGGCGCCCTCGGACGGCGCGCAGAGGCCGAGCGCGGGGCCGACGATGGCGTACCAACTGCCCAGGGAGGAACGGAGTTCGGCCTCGGAGAAGCCGGCGAGTTGCGGCTGGAGGAGCTGGCGGGCGACGTGGAAGGCGACGCGCTGCTCCTGTTCTCCGCCGCGCGCGCTCAGTACGGTGCAGCCCTTGGCGGCGGCGCGTCGGCGGACCTCGCCGAGGAGGGTGGTCTTGCCGATGCCGGCGCGTCCGGCGAAGGCGAGGAGCGCCCCGCGGGAGCGGCCCGGCGGCTCGCCGGGTTCCCGGCGCAGTCCGACCAGGTCGCTCAACGCCTCGTCGGCGGCGGAGAGTTCGCTCTCACGCTCGAAGAGCGTCCGACGGCTGCGAAGGCTGCGTTGCCCCATGACCACCCCCTGCCACGATCGCGCGTCCGCGCGGGGAGCGGGTGCGCACCGTGACCTTCAGGCACCTCAGCGTACGCCCCGATCATCCACGGGGCAGCCCGTTCGCGCGCTCCTGGTCGGAACCTTTTGCCCGACGGCGGGGCCGTGGGAGGGCCGGACGGCGGGCGGCCTCCCGCGCGCGGGGATCCGGGCCGCCGCCCCTCGGTGTGCGGGGGGCGGGACGGACCGGTGGTCGTCGGTTCAGGTCAGGTCGAACTCCCCTTCACGGGCCCCCGATACGAACGCGCCCCACTCCGCGGGCGTGAAGATCAGGGAAGGGCTCTGCGCGCGGCCGCTGTTGCGCATCGCGATGAAGCCCTCGACAAAGGCGATCTCGACATCTCCCCGCCCCCGGCTGCTGGACTGCCAGTCGGCGTTGCTGAGGTCCAGCTCCGGCTTGTCCCAGCCCGCCAGCGGGTGCTGTTCGATGGTGCTCTCGGCCACGTCCGTGCTCCTCCCGGTTCGTCGTCCGCGGCCAGCCTAGCGATCGGTCGGTGTCGCGCACAGGCCACGTGAGGGGGACGGTCTCAGGAGGTGGGCGGTGTGGCGCCGACGAGCCACATCGAGAAGAACTGGGACCCTCCGCCGTAGGCGTGACCGAGCACCCTGCGTGCCCCGTCGACCTGGTGTTCTCCGGCCTGGCCGCGCACCTGGAGGGCCGCTTCGGCGAAGCGGATCATGCCGGAGGCGCCGATCGGATTGGTGGAGAGGACGCCGCCCGACATGTTGACGGGCAGATCGCCCTCCAGTTCGGTCACGCCCGACTCGGTGAGCTTCCATCCCTCGCCCTCGTCGGCGAAGCCGAGGTTCTCCAGCCACATGGGCTCGTACCAGGAGAACGGCACGTACATCTCGACGGCGTCGATGTCACGCCGGGGGTCCGCGATCCCGGCCTGGCGGTACACGTCGGCCGCGCAGTCCTTTCCGGCCTGCGGGGAGACGAAGTCCTTGCCGGCGAAGAGGGTCGGTTCGCTGCGCATGGCGCCGCCGTGCATCCAGGCGGGCGGGCGCGGTGAACGGGCCGCTCCCGCGCGGCCGGTGAGGATCATCGCGCAGGCGCCGTCGGAGGAGGGGCAGGTCTCCGAGTAGCGGATCGGGTCCCAGAGCATGGGCGAGGCCTGGACCTTCTCCAGGGTGATGTCGTGTTCGTGGAGGTGCGCGTAGGGGTTCTTCAGCGCGTTGCGGCGGTCCTTGTAGGCGACGAGCGAGCCGACGGTGTCGGGCGCGCCGGTGCGGCGCATGTAGGCGCGGACGTGCGGGGCGAAGAACCCGCCGGCGCCGGCGAGCAGCGGCTGCTGGAAGGGGATGGGCAGGGACAGGCCCCACATGGCGTTGGATTCGGACTGTTTTTCGTAGGCGAGGGTGAGGACCGTGCCGTGGACGCGGCCCGCGACGAGGTTGGTGGCCACCAGGGCGGTCGAGCCGCCGACGGAGCCCGCCGTGTGCACCCGGAGCATCGGTTTCCCGGTCGCGCCGAGGGCGTCGGCCAGGTAGAGCTCGGGCATCATGACGCCCTCGAAGAAGTCGGGCGCCTTGCCGATGACGACGGCGTCGATGTCGGCCCAGGTCAACTCGGCGTCCGCCAGGGCGCGCTGGGCGGCCTCGCGGACGAGTCCGGCGATGGACACGTCCCGGCGTGCCGCCACGTGCTTGGTCTGGCCGATGCCTACGACGGCCACGGGCTCCTTGCTCATCGGGCGTCCCCTTCGAGTACGGCGACCAGGTTCTGCTGGAGGCAGGGGCCGGAGGTGGCGTGGGCGAGCGCCCGGTCGGACTCCCCGCGGTGGATACGTGCGGCGGCCTCGCCGATACGGATGAGTCCCGCCGCCATGATCGGGTTGGCGGCGAGGGCGCCTCCCGAGGGATTGACGCGCACGTTGTCGTCCAGCCGCAGGGCCTTGCGCAGGACGACTTCCTGGGAGGTGAAGGGCGCGTGCAACTCGGCCGTGTCGACGGGCCGTTCGAAGGCGCCCGCCCGTTCGGCGGCCAGTCGGGCGGACGGCGAGTCGGTCAGGTCGCGCACGCCGAGGGAGTGGGCCTCGATACGGTGGTCGATGCCCCGGATCCAGGCGGGGCGCTCGCACAGTTCACGGGCCCGGTCCCCGGCGGCGAGGATCACGGCGGCGGCGCCGTCCCCGATGGGCGGGCAGTCGCCGGTACGCAGCGGCCGCACGAGGTAGTCGCCCTGGGGCACCGCACCGCGCAGCTGGGCATGGGAGTTGGCGGTCGCGGAGGCGCGGCTGCGGGCGGCGACGGAGGCGAGTTCCGCTTCGTCGGTCTCGCCCGCGTCCATGAGGGCCCGCGCCTGGAGCGCGGCGAGGGCGACGGAGTCGGGCCACAGGGGCGCCAGGTAGTACGGGTCCAGCTGCCGGGTCAGGACGTCGCGGACGGAGCCGGGCGAGGACTTGCCGTAGGAGTAGACGAGCGCGGTGTCGGCGTCGCCGGTCAGCAGTTTGGTCCAGGCCTCGTACAGCGCCCAGGCGCCGTCCATCTCGACGTGCGACTCGGAGATCGGGGGCCAGGCGCCGACTCCGTCGAGGGCCATGGTGAAGGAGAAGGCGCGGCCGGCGAGGTAGTCGCTGGAGCCGGAGCAGGTGAAGCCGATGTCACCGGCCCGCAGACCCGTCCGGTCGAGGACCTCGTGCAGGACCGGGAGGAGCATCTCCACCTCGGAGTGCTCG
Organism: Streptomyces sp. NPDC024698; assembly: GCF_055559015.1. NCBI lineage: Bacteria > Bacillati > Actinomycetota > Actinomycetes > Kitasatosporales > Streptomycetaceae > Streptomyces > Streptomyces sp. NPDC024698. The sequence continues at coordinate 162,096 of NZ_JBVHLK010000003.1, forward strand.
TCGGAGGTGCGCCGGTGGTCGCTCTGCGCGAAGGCGACGACGGCGATGTCCCTGATGGGCTCCATCTACAGCATCTCCTTGTACGTCTCGTAGTCCGCGTCCGGTTCACCGGTGGGCCGGTAGTGGTCGGGATGGCGGCCGTCCTTCGACCACACGGGCTCCACGCGCAGACCCATGCGGACCTCGTCGTAGGGGATGCCGCCGATCCGGCCGTGCAGCGCGAGCCCGGCGCCGTCGAGCGCGATGTGCGCGTAGACGTAGGGGACTTCGATGTCGAGGTTCTTCGCCTTGATGTTGACGATGCAGTACGTGGTGACGGTGCCGCGCGGGCCGACCTCGACCTGTTCAAAGGTGGCCACCCCGCAGGTGGGGCAGGCGCCCTTGGGCGGCACGTAGACCTTGTGGCAGGAGGGGCAGCGTTCGCCGACGGTCCGGCGTTCGGCGAGGCCCGCGATGTAGGCGGCCTGGGCGCGGCCCGGTGAGTAGACGTAGTCGAGCCGTGCGGGGGCGACGATCCCGGTCACCCGGTCCTCGAACCGGCCGTCGTGGCCGGCGGGTTCGGCGGCGGGGCCGTCGTACGGCTCGAAGCAGGCGATGTCGGTGATGGCGCCGGAGCGCTCGGGGGCCCAGCGGACCCGGACGCGCATCCCGGTGCGGACGGCGTCGGGGCCCGGGGCGTCGAGGGCGTGCAGCAGGGCGGTGTCGGCGCCGTCGAGCCTGACCAGGACCCAGGCGAAGGGGGTGGCGAGGGGCTGGCCGCGGCGGGGTTCGTGGTTCCAGGCCCAGGTGGTGACGGTGCCGGTGGGGGCGACCTCGACGAGGTCGGATATCTCCTCGGCGGTGACGGGGTCGTACTCGACGGGTGGGACGAGGGTGCGTCCGTCGGCGGTCCGTACACCGAGGACGACCTGTTCGCGCAGGCCCGTGAGGAAGGCGCTCTGCACGGGTCCGAGCGAGCGGGTGAAGGGGAACTCGACGACGAGGGGGGCTTTGAGGACTTCGGGCATCCCGGATCTCTCCTTCCAACGGCCGGACGGGCCGTGTCCGCGGGGCGGACAGGACGCGTCCGGGGCCGGGCTTGCGGGTCAGGCGCGCCGGTAGACGGGCGGGCGCTTCTCGACGAAGGCCCGGGAGCCCTCCTTGGCGTCGGCGGTGTCGAACACCGGCCAGCCGCGCAGCAGTTCGGCGGCGAGGCCGTCGGTCTCGGTGAGTTCGGCGGTCTCGTACACGGACGCCTTGACGGCTTCGACGGCGAGCGGACCGCAGGCGTTGATCTGCTCGGCGACGGCGAGCGCCTCGTCGAGCGCGGTGCCGTCGGGCACCACGTGGCCGATCAGTCCGACGGCGGCGGCTTCCTGCGCGGTGTACGGGCGTCCCGTGAGCAGCATTTCGAGGGCGTGGGTGCGGGGGATCTGGCGCTGGAGCCGGACCGTAGAGCCGCCGATCGGGAAGAGTCCGCGCCTGACCTCGAAGAGCCCGAAGGTGGCGGAGGCTCCCGCGACCCGGATGTCGGTGCCCTGGAGGATCTCGGTCCCGCCCGCGACGCAGTACCCCTCGACGGCCGCGATCACGGGTTTGCGGGGGCGGTGGTGGCGCAGCATGGCCTTCCAGTGCAGATCGGGGTCGGCCTTGAGCCGGTCCCGGTACTGCTCGCCCTCCATCCCCCGGCCCGCGAGCGCCTTGAGGTCCATCCCGGCGCAGAAGGCACCGCCGGCCCCGGTGAGCACGATCGAGCGGATCGCGTCGTCCGCGTCGGCCTCGACCCAGCCGTCGTACAGGCCGACCAGCATCGGCAGCGAGAGCGCGTTCCTGGCCTCGGGCCTGTTGAGCGTGAGCACCAGTGTGGCGCCTTCGCGTTGCACGGTGAGGTGTTCGGTCCCACCCATGGGCGTCCTCCCGTCTCGGATGCGAGAACAGGTTGCAGGAGGCGTCCTGCCAGTACAAGGGTTTTCTGACAGACAGTCAGATTTCTTGTGCCGGGACCCTTCCCACTTGGGTCGGGCTTTGCTCTGATGACCGTCGGGTCCGGGGCGGACACGCTCCGGGGACACACGGCCACGGACGTGCACGGTCAGGAGGAACGGTGGAGTACAACCTTGCCGACCTGTTCGAGTCGGTCGTCGACGTGGTCCCGGACCGCGAGGCCCTCGTGTACATCGACCATCCGGGCACGGGAGCGGAGCGCCGTCTGACCTACGCGCGGCTGGACGCGGCCGCGAACCGGATCGCGCACCATCTGATCGACAGCGGGATCCGCCCCGGCGAACATCTCGGGCTCCATCTGTACAACGGCGTCGAGTACCTCCAGACGGTGCTGGCCTGCCTGAAGGCGCGGATCGTCCCCGTCAACGTCAACTACCGCTATGTGGAAGACGAGTTGGCCTATCTCTATCAGGACGCGGACCTGGTGGCGCTGGTCTTCGACGCGGAGTTCACCGAACGGGTGGCGGCGGCACGGCCACGGGCACCGCGCCTGCGGCATCTCGTGCGGGTGGGGGCCACCCGGCCCGAGGGAGGCCCCACGGACGGCGGGGGTGCGGCGGACGGCGGGGGCACGCATGGCGCCCTCGACGCGCCGGACGTGGTGGAGTTCGGCGAGGCCGAGGCGTCCGGCTCGCCCCTGCGCGGGTTCCCCGCACGCTCCGCCGACGACCAGTTCATCATCTACACCGGCGGCACGACCGGGATGCCCAAGGGCGTGATGTGGCGGCAGGAGGACCTCTTCTTCGCCGGTCTCGGCGGCGGCGCCCCGACCGGCGATCCGGTCACGAAGCCGCAGGAGCTCGCCGAACGCGTCGCGGCGGGCGGCGCCGGGATCACCTTCTTCCCCACTCCCCCGCTGATGCACGGCACCTCGACCCTCACCGCCTTCATCGCCTTCAACTTCGGCCAACGTGTGGTGCTCCACCGCAAGTTCGCCCCGGAGGAGGTCCTGCGGACGATCGAGAGGGAGAAGGTGACCAGCGTGTCGCTGGTCGGCGACGCGATGCTGCGGCCCCTGATCGACGCGCTCTCCGGCCCCCTCAGGGGCATCGACTGTTCCGCCCTGTTCAGCGTGTCCTCGTCCGGCGCGATCATGTCGGACACCGTGCGCGAACAGTTCCAGGCGCTGGTCCCGAACGTGATGCTCCTGAACAACTTCGGCTCCTCGGAGTCCGGCTTCAACGGCACCGCGACGGCCGACTCCGGCCCCGAGCGCGGCTTCCGCATCCGTGTCAACGCCCGTACACGGGTGGTGGATCCAGTGACGTACGAACCGGTCGCGGTCGGCGAGCCGGGACGGGTCGCGCAGCGCGGCCATGTGCCGCTCGGCTACTACAACGACCCGAAGAAGACCGCCGAGACGTTCTTCCGCAAGGGGGACGAGCGCTGGGTTCTTCTCGGCGACATGGCCACGGTCGACGAGGAGGGCGTCGTCGTCGTGCTGGGCCGCGGCTCGCAGTGCATCAACACCGGCGGCGAGAAGGTCTATCCCGAGGAGGTCGAACAGGCCCTGAAGTCGCATCCGGACGTGTACGACGCCCTGGTCGCCGGAGTGCCCGACGCGAAGTGGGGCAGCCACGTCGCGGCCGTCGTCCAGCTCCGCGAGGGCGCGGCGGAGCCGTCCCTCGGCGACATCCAGACCCACTGCCGCGCCCGGCTGGCCGGGTACAAGGTCCCCCGGCAGCTGGTGATCACGGACTCCGTCCAGCGGTCGCCGAGCGGCAAGGCCGACTACCGGTGGGCCCGGGAGGTGGCGGTGGTGGCGGACCGGTAGCCGCCCGTCTCGTCCTGCGTCGCCGAGTGACGGCGCGGACCGGGTGAGGACCGTCCCGGCGCGCCGCCCATTGACCTTCAGGGTTCACGAATCTAACCTGAGTTCTCATACATAAACACCTTCCGTATGCAGGGATGAGACTCATGGCAGGGTTCAGCGCGGATTCGGACGGTACGGTCCAGCGGCTGCGGGACGGCATGGCGGGCGGGGTCCTCTCCTTCCCGCTCACGAGCTTCACGCAGGACGGCCGTCTCGATCCGCAGGCTTACCGGTCCTACCTGAGCGGCCGCCTGGCCACGGCCCCCGGCGCGGTGTTCCCCGCCTGCGGGACCGGCGAGTTCAGCGCGCTGGACGAGGACGAGTACCGCGCCGTCGTGGCCGCCACGGTCGAGGTCGCGGACGGCCGTATGCCGGTGGTCGCGGGCACCGGCTACGGGTGGGCGCAGGCGCTGCGGTTCGCCAGGATCGCGGAGGAGGCGGGCGCGGACGCCCTCCTCGTGCTGCCCCACTATCTCGTCGAGGCCCCCGAGGCTGGCCTGGTCGAGCAGCTGCGCCGGATCGCCGCCGGCACCCGGCTGCCGCTCATCGCCTACCAGCGCGGCCCGGTCGCCTTCACCCCCGAGGGGCTGCGGGCCGTCGCCGAGATCCCGGGTGTCATCGGGCTCAAGGACGGACACAGCGACCTCGACCGGCTCCAGCGCCTGACCCTCGCCGCACCCGACGGCTTCCTGTTCTTCAACGGAGCCGCCACCGCCGAGATCCAGGCCCGCGCGTACGCCACCGTCGGCGTCCCGGCCTACTCGTCCGCCGTGCACGCCTTCGCCCCCGAGATCGCCGGCGCCTTCTTCATCGCCCTGCGCACGGGCGACGAGGCGACCGTGAACAAGCTGCTGCGCGACTTCTACGTCCCGCTCGTCGAACTGCGCGACACGGTGCCCGGCTACGCCGTGTCCCTCGTGAAGGCGGCCGCCCGGCTGCGGGGCCTTCCGGTCGGCCCGGTGCGCGCGCCGCTCACCGACCCCGGCCCCGCCGATCTGGCCGCCCTGGAGCGGATCCTCGACACCGGGCTGGACCTCGTCGGAGCCGTGCGCCGGCCCGCCTGAGGCGCGCGGGGGACGGCCCGGCGGGGCTCGGGGCGGACCGGACCCCGGCCAGGCCCGTCGCCGTCGTCCCGGGTCCCCGGCACCGCTCACCCATGCCCCCTCGTACACAAGGATTGTGATGCAGCGTCAGCAGCCGACGATCACCGAATTCTCCGTCTACCCCGTCGCCGGACGGGACTGCATGGAGCTGAACCTGTCGGGTGCCCACGGTCCCTGGTTCACCCGCAATGTCGTGGTCCTCAAGGACTCCGAGGGGCGGACCGGGCTCGGCGAGGTACCGGGCGGGGAGAAGATCACCCGCACGCTGCGCGACGCCGGGGCCCTGGTGCTCGGCTCCAAGCTGGGCGACCACCAGCGCGTCCTGCGCGAGATCGGGGACCGCTTCGGTGACCGTGACGCGGGCGGCCGCGGCGCCCAGACCTTCGATCTGCGCACGACCGTCCACGTCGTCACCGCCGTCGAGTCGGCCCTGCTCGACCTGCTCGGCCAGCACCTCGACGTACCGGTCGCCGCCCTCCTCGGGGACGGGCAGCAGCGTGACCGGGTGCGGGTGCTCGGCTACCTCTTCTTCGTCGGGGACCCGGACCGCACGGATCTGCCGTACGCCCGCGAGAGCGGATCGGACGTGGACTGGTACCGGCTGCGGCACGAGAAGGCGCTCACGCCCGACGCGATCGTCCGGCAGGCCGAGGCCGCCCACGCGCTGTACGGGTTCCAGGACTTCAAGCTCAAGGGCGGTGTCCTGGAGGGCGCCGAGGAGGTCAGGGCCGTCCGCGCGCTCAAGGAGCGCTTCCCCGCCGCCCGGGTCACGCTCGACCCCAACGGCGCCTGGTCGCTGCGCGAGGCGATCGAACTGTGCGGACCCCTGGCCGCCACCCTCGCCTACGCCGAGGACCCCTGCGGCGCGGAGGACGGCTACTCGGGCCGGGAGATCCTGGCCGAGTTCCGCCGGGCGACCGGGCTGCCGACGGCGACCAACATGATCGCCACCGACTGGCGTCAGCTCACCCACGCGCTGGCGCTCCAGTCGGTCTCGATCCCGCTGGCCGACCCGCACTTCTGGACCATGCGGGGCTCGGTGCGCGTGGCCCAGCTGTGCAACGCGATGGGCCTGACCTGGGGCTGTCACTCGAACAACCACTTCGACATCTCGCTCGCCATGGTCACCCACTGCGGGGCCGCGGCACCGGGCCCGTACAACGCCCTGGACACGCACTGGATCTGGCAGGAGGGCCTGGAGCGGCTCACCGTCGACCCGCCGCGGATCGTCGGCGGCGAGATCGCGCTGCCGGACGCACCCGGTCTGGGCGTCCGCCTCGACATGGACCGGCTGCTCGCGGCGCACGAGCTGTATCTGAAGGAGGCGCTCGGCGCCCGTGACGACGCGGTCGCCATGCGTCACCTCGTGCCCGGGTGGGAGTTCGACCCCAAGCGCCCCGCCCTGGTGCGCTGAGCCGGCCGGTCAGGACCGCTCCCGCGAAAAGCTCCCCCGGACCCCTTGCACTGACGACGAACACCTGAATTACTGTCCGGAAAGGATCGACCGAATGATCGGTCGTCCGGTATGGCATGGTTGGCGAGGGAGAGGGCGCGATGGCGGGCTCGACGGACTCGAAGGGCCTGCTCGATGCGGGCGAGCGGCTGGACCTGGAGGGGCTCCGGGCGCTCCAGCTGGAGCGGCTGCGGGCGTCACTGCGGCACGTCTACGAGAACGTCCCCTTCTACCGCGAGTCCTTCGACAAGGCCGGGCTGCGCCCCGACGACTGCCACTCGCTCGCCGACCTCGCCCGGTTCCCCTTCACGGTGAAGGCGGACCTGCGGGAGAACTACCCGTACGGGATGTTCGCCGTGCCGCAGGCGGAGATCCGGCGCCTGCACGCGTCGAGCGGGACGACCGGACGGCCCACGGTCGTCGGCTACACGGAGAACGACCTGTCCATGTGGGCCGACATGGTGGCCCGTTCGATCCGCGCGGCGGGCGGGCGGCCCGGCGACAAGGTCCATATCGCCTACGGCTACGGGCTGTTCACGGGCGGACTCGGCGCCCACTACGGAGCCGAACGCCTCGGCTGCACGGTGATCCCCGCGTCCGGCGGCATGACGGCCCGTCAAGTGCAGCTGATCCAGGACCTGAAGCCCGAGATCATCATGGTGACCCCCTCGTACATGCTGACCCTGCTCGACGAGTTCGAGCGACAGGGCGTGGACCCGCGGGGCACCTCGCTGCGGGTCGGCGTGTTCGGGGCCGAGCCGTGGACCGAGGAGATGCGCCGCGAGATCGAGGAGCGGTTCGCGATCGACGCGGTCGACATCTACGGACTCTCGGAGGTCGTCGGCCCCGGTGTCGCCCAGGAGTGCGTGGAGACCAAGGACGGTCTGCACGTCTGGGAGGACCACTTCTACCCGGAGGTCGTCGACCCGATCACCGGCGAGGTGCTTCCGGACGGCGAGGAGGGCGAGCTGGTCTTCACCTCGCTCACCAAGGAGGCCATGCCCGTGATCCGTTACCGGACACGGGACTTGACGCGCCTGCTGCCCGGCACGGCACGGGTCTTCCGCCGGATGGAGAAGATCACCGGGCGCAGCGACGACATGGTGATCCTGCGCGGGGTCAATCTGTTCCCGACGCAGATCGAGGAGATCGTGCTGCGGACGCCGGGAGTCGCCCCGCACTTCCAGCTCCGGCTGACCCGCGAGGGCCGCCTCGACGCCCTCACCGTGCGGGCGGAGGCCCGGCCGGGTGCCACACCCGAGACGCGCGAGGCGGCGGCGCGGGCGATCACCGCGGGCGTCAAGGACGGGATCGGCGTCTCGGTGACGGTGGAGATCGTCGAACCGGAGTCCCTGGAGCGGTCGGTGGGCAAGCTGAAGCGGATCGTGGACCTGCGCCCGCGCGCCTGACGGGTGCCGGCGGACCGCCGGTCGGGCCCGCGGGCCCGACCGGCAGCGGCCAGGGCCGCGGGGGCTCCTGACACCCCCGCGGCCCTGGCCGCTACACCTGGCCGAACCGGTCCCGCAGTTCCCGCTTGAGGATCTTTCCGCTGGCGTTTCGGGGCAGCTCGTCCACGAACAGGACCCGCTTGGGCGCCTTGAAGCGGGCGAGCTTCTCGCGAGCGTGGGCGATCAGTTCGTCCTCGGTCACCTCGCCGCGGGGGACGACGACCGCGGTGACGGCCTCGATCCAGCGCTCGTCGGGAAGTCCGACGACGGCCACCTCGGCGACGCCCGCGTGCGTGTACAGCGCGTCCTCGACCTGCCGTGAAGCGACCAGGACACCACCGGAGTTGATGACGTCCTTCACCCGGTCCACCACGGTGAAGTAGCCATGGGCGTCGCGCACGGCGAGGTCCCCCGAGTGGAACCAGCCGTCGCGGAAGGCCTCGGCCGTCTCCTCCGGCTTGTCCCAGTAGCCCTCGCACAACTGCGGTGAACGGTAGACGACTTCACCCGGTGTCCCGTCGGGAACGTCCTTGCCGTCCTCGTCGACGACCCGCGCGTCCACGAACAGCACGGGCCGTCCGCACGAGTCCATCCGGCCCTTGTGCTCGTCCGGTCCGAGAACGGTGGCGAGGGGGCCGATCTCGCTCTGCCCGAAGCAGTTGTAGAAGGCGAGCTTCGGCAGACGCTCGCGCAGCCGTTCCAGGACCGGGACCGGCATGATCGAGGCGCCGTAGTACGCCTTGCGCAGTCCGCTCAGGTCGCGTTCGGCGAAGTCGGGGCGGTTCGACAGGCCGATCCACACGGTGGGCGGGGCGAACAGGCTGTCCGCGCGGCCCGCCTCGATCAGGTCGAAGAGCTGCCGCGCGTCCGGCGCGTCGAGGATGGTGTTCGAGGCGCCGACCGCGAGATAGGGCAGCAGGAACACGTGCATCTGCGCCGAGTGGTAGAGCGGCAGCGAGTGCACCGGCAGGTCCCCGGCGCTCAGATCGAGCGCGGTGATCGCGCTCAGGTACTCGTGCACCAGCGCGCGGTGGGTCATCATCGCACCCTTGGGCAGCGCGGTGGTGCCCGAGGTGTAGAGGAGCTGCACGAGCGTGTCGGCGCGCGGCTCCTCACCGTCGTACGGGCGTGCCGCCTCCAGTCGTACGAGGAAGGAGTCGTCGGCGTCGCGCAGCGGCAGGGTCCGTACGCCCTCGGGGAGCCGGCCCGCGAGGTCGGGGTCGGTCAGGACCAGGGAGCAGCCCGACTGGCCGACGATGTAGGCGAGGTCGTCGCCGGTCAGGTTCTGGTTGACCGGCACATGGACGAGTCCGGCGCGGGCGCAGGCGAGGAAGCCGATCAGATAGGCGTCCGAGTTGTGGCCGTAGGCGCCGACGCGGTCGCCGGGGTTCAGCCCCGCGTCGAGGAGGACGGTCGCCGCGCGGGAGACGGCCTCGTCGAGTTCCGCGTACGTCCAGGAGCGCTCTCGGTAGTCGACGGCGCGCCGCGCCGGTGTGCGCCGGGCACTGCGGCGCAGCACCCCGTCGACCGTACTGCCGTGTCCAGGCTTCATGCACGTGATCCTCGATCCACGCCGGTGCGAGGTCAAGTGAGTGCGGCGCGCCGTCGTGCCGCGGTGTCCTGGTCACATCGCCCGGGTGCGGCCCTCCCAGTAGGGATCGCGCAGCCGCCGCTTGTACAGCTTCCCGTTGGGGTCGCGGGGCATGGCCGTGATGAAGTCGACGCTCTTGGGCCGCTTGTAGCCCGCGAGTTGCCGCTCGCAGTGGGCGAGGATGTCGGCCGCGAGCGCGGGACCGGGTTCGTGGCCCGGCGCGGCCTCGACCACGGCCTTGACCTCCTCGCCCCAGTCGTCGTGCGGGATGCCGAAGGCGGCCGCGTCGGCGACGGCGGGGTGGGAGAGCAGGGCCGCCTCGATCTCGGCCGGGTAGATGTTGACCCCGCCCGAGATGATCATGTCGATCTTGCGGTCGCGCAGGAAGAGGTAGCCGTCCTCGTCGAGCAGGCCGAGGTCGCCGACGGTGAAGAAGTCGCCGATGCGGTTCGTGCGGGTCTTGGTCTCGTCCTTGTGGTACGAGAATCCGCCGGTGCTCATCTTCATGTAGACGGTGCCGAGTTCACCGGGCGGCAGCCGGTTGCCGTCGTCGTCGAAGACGGCCAGTTCGCTGATGGGCCAGGCCTTGCCGACGGTGCCGGGCTTCTTCAGCCAGTCCTCGGCGGTCGCGAAGGCGCCGCCGCCCTCGCTGGCCGCGTAGTACTCCTCGACGCACTCGCCCCACCACGCGATCATGGCTCGCTTCACATGGTCGGGGCACGGGGCGGCGCCGTGGATGGCGTGCCGCATGGAGGTGACGTCGTAGCGGGCCTTCACCTCGTCCGGAAGGGCGAGGAGCCGGTGGAACTGGGTCGGGACCATGTGGGTGTGGGTGCTTCGGTGCGCGTCGATGACCCGCAGCATCTCCTCGGGCGTCCACTTGTCCATCAGGACCAGCCGGTGGCCGATGTGCAGGGACGCGCCGGCGAACTGGAGGACCGCGGTGTGGTAGAGCGGCGAGCAGACGAGGTGGACGTTGTCGTCGTACGGCCTGATGCCGAAGATGGCGAGGAAGCCGCCGAGGTAGGACTCCTCGGGGAGCTTGCCCGGCAGCGGGCGCCGGATGCCGCGCGGGCGGCCTGTGGTGCCCGAGGTGTAGTTCATGACCCAGCCGAGGGTGCGGTCGGCGGGCGCCGATCCGGGCTGTCCGTCGAGGAGTTCGGCGTACGGCCGGAAGCCCTCGATCTCGCCGACGGCGTACCGCTGCCGCTCCGGGAGTTTCGCCTCGTCGGCGGCGCCCCGGGCCGCGTCGGCGAACCGTTCGTGGGCGATGAGGACCTTGGCCCCGGAGTCGGAGACGATCCAGGCGATCTCGGGCCCGACGAGGTGGTGGTTGACGGGGACGAGGTAGAGACCGGCCTGCGAGGCGGCGAGGTAGGCGACGAGGAACTCGACGCCGTTGGGCAGCACGACGGCGAAGGAGTCGCCGCGTTCGAGGCCGGCGGCGCGCAGCCCGTGGACGAGCCCGTTGGCCGCCTCGTGGAGACGTCCGGCGGTCCATTCCTCTCCCGCGGGGGTGACCAGGACGACGCGCGCGGGGTCGGCGGTGGCCTGGGCCCAGAAGCCGTTGGGTGAAGTGGTCATGCCTGTTCTCCCCTGCCCGCGATGAGGTTGATGCGGTCGACGGCGCGCTCGAAGCCCCGGGTCAGCTCGTCGAAGACCTCCTGGACCGAGCGTTCGCTGTTCATCCGGCCGACGATCTGCCCGACCGGTGTGCCCAGCAGCGGCTCCACCTCGTACTTCTGGATGCGGGAGACGGCGTCGGCGACGAGGAGTCCCTGGAGCGGCATGGGGAGCGTGCCGGGCCCGGCCGGGTCGTCCCAGGCGTCGGTCCACTCGGTGCGCAGCTGCCGGGCGGGCTTGCCGGTCAGGGCGCGCGAGCGGACGGTGTCGCCGGAGCCGGCCGCGAGCAGTTTCCGGGTGACGGCCGGGGAGTGCATGTCGGCCTCCGTCACGGTCAGCCAGACCGAGCCGAGCCACACTCCCTGGGCGCCGAGGCTCAGCGCTGCGGCCACCTGCTCTCCGCTGCCGATGCCTCCGGCCGCAAGGACGGGCAACGGGCCGACGGCGTCGACGACTTCGGGTGTGAGCACCATGGAGGCGATGTCCCCGGTGTGACCGCCGGCCTCGTAGCCCTGGGCGACGACGACGTCGATGCCCGCCTCGGCGTGCTTGCGCGCGTGCCGGGCGCTGCCCGCGAGCGCCGCGACGAGCACTCCCTTCTCGTGGGCGCGCCGGACGACGTCGGCGGGCGGTGAACCCAGCGCGTTGGCCAGCAGTTTGATCGGGTAGTCGAAGGCGACGTCGAGCTGACCGCGGGCGACCTGTTCCATCCAGCCGGTGATGCGCCAGCCGGACGCCTCGCCCGCGTCGAGTTCGGGGACGCCGTACTTGGCGAGGGTGTCCTTGACGAACTGGCGGTGCCCCTCGGGGATCATCGCCTCGACGTCGGCCTCGCTGACCCCCTCGACCTTCTTGGCGGGCATGACGACGTCCAGGCCGTAGGGCATGCCGCCGACGTTCGCCTCGATCCAGTCGAGGTCGCGCTCCAGGTCCGTGGGGGCGGTGTAGCGGACCGCGCCGAGCACACCGAACCCGCCCGCGCGGCTGATGGCCGCGGCGACGGCGGGAAACGGCGTGAAGCCGAAGATGGCGTGCTCGACTCCCAGTTCCTTGCTCAGCTCCGTCTGCATGGGCGCAGAATGCCGCAGACCTCCGGACGAGGGAAGGCCTTTTCTGATACTCCGTCAGATACGCGGGGTCTGCTGAGGAAGGAAGGGAACGGCGGCCTTCGGGTCAGTCCTTTCGGCCCGGCGACTCCAGTACCGCCTTCGCCGCGTTGTGGCCCGGGACCCCGCTCACCCCGCCCCCGCGCACCGCGCCCGCCCCGCACAGCATCACGTTGGCGTGCCGGGTCTCCACGCCCCAACGGCCGGTGCCCTCCTGGGCGTAGGGGAAGGCGAGGTCGCGGTGGAAGATGTTGCCACCGGGCAGACGCAGGTCCCGCTCCAGGTCGAGCGGGGTCTTGGCCTCGATGCACGGCCGCCCGTCGGCGTCCGTGGCCAGACAGTCGGCGAGCGGCTCCGCGAGGTGGGCGTCCAGCTGGGCCAGCGTGGACTTCAGCAACTCCTCGCGTACGGCGTCGTTGTCGCGCTCGAAGAGCCGGGCGGGCGTGTGGAGGCCGAAGAGGGTCAGGGTCTGGTAGCCCCGCTCGACCAGGTCCCGGCCCAGGATGCTGGGGTCGGTGAGCGAGTGGCAGTAGATCTCGGAGGGCGGCGCGGCGGGCAGCTCACCGGCCGCGGCCTGCGCGTGCGCGGCCGCCAACTGCTCGTACCCCTCGGCGATGTGGAAGGTCCCGGAGAACGCCTCGCGCGGGTCGACGGAGGTGTCGCGGAGCCGCGGCAGCCGCTTGAGGAGCATGTTCACCTTGAGCTGGGCACCCTCCGCGGGGGCGGGCGGCTCGCCCCCCGTGAGGCGCGCGAGCTCCTGCGGCGAGGCGTTCACCAGGACGTGGCGGGCCGCGACGACGCCCTCGCCGTCGGCCGTCCGGAAGGTGATCTCGGCGGACTCCCCGTCCGTCTCGATCCGCAGCACCTCGTGTCCGGTCTCGATCACCGCGCCGGCCGCGCGCGCGGCGCCGGTGATCGCGTCGGTGAGGGCGCCCATGCCGCCGACGGGCACGTCCCAGTTTCCGGTGCCACCGCCGATCACGTGGTAGAGGAAGCAGCGGTTCTGCCGCAGCGAGGGGTCGTGGGCGTCGGCGAAGGTGCCGATCAGCGCGTCGGTGAGCACGACACCGCGGACGAGGTCGTCGGCGAAGTACTCCTCGACCGCCGCGCCGACCGGCTCCTCGAAGAGGATCCGCCAGGCGTCCTCGTCGTCGACGCGCGCCCTCAACTCCTCGCGGGTGGGCAGCGGTTCGGTGAGCGTCGGGAACACGCGCTGCGCGACACGGCCGGTCATCCCGTAGAAGCGCTGCCACGCCTCGTACTCGCGCTCCGATCCCGTCAGCTTGGCGAACGCCTCGCGGGTGCGCCGCTCGCCGCCGCCGACGAGCAGTCCGGTGGGCCGCCCGTCGCGCTCGACGGGCGTGTACGAGGAGACGGTCCGGCCCCGGACGCGGAAGTCGAGGCCCAGGTCCCGCACGATCTTGCGGGGCAGCAGGCTCACCAGGTACGAGTAGCGCGACAGCCGCGCGTCGACCCCGGCGAACGGCCGGGTGGACACGGCGGCGCCCCCGGTGCCGGCCAGCCGCTCAAGGACCAGCACGGACCGCCCGGCCCGCGCCAGATAGGCGGCGGCGACCAGTCCGTTGTGGCCTCCGCCGACGATCACGACGTCATATCCCTCGTGTACAGGCATGCCTCTTCGTAGCACGTGATGATCTACGTCGGCCAGGGGTGCGCGGCAAGCGGCGGCACTCCGTCCGGGTGGGCGGTCGGGCGCCGCGGCGACCGGGGACCGCTGCCCGGCTCCGCTGCCCTGACGGCCTCGCGGTGGGGTCCCGGTCCGGTCCGTCAGCGTGCCCCGCGGGTGTTGAGGCGGGCGGCCCGGCGGGTCAGATGATCGCGTTCGGCCAGGTCGGGTGCCTTCAGCGCGGCCTGCGCGTAGAGCCGTGCCGCCCTCTGGAGGTCGCCGTCGCGCTCGTGCAGATACGCGGCCACCGCGGTGTGGCGGGGCAGTGTGTCGTCCAGCTCCGCCAGCGCGGCCAGGCCGGCGCGCGGTCCGTCCGCCTCGCCGACTGCCACCGCGCGGTTGAGCCGGACGACGGGGCTGTCGGTCAGCCGCGCGAGTTCGTCGTACCACTCGACGATCTGCACCCAGTCGGTCTCCTCGGCGGCGGGCGCGTCGGCGTGGAGCGCCGCGATGGCGGCCTGGGCCTGGAACTCGCCCAGCCGGTCGCGGGCGAGCGCCTGCTGGAGGATCGCGACTCCCTCGGCGATCGCCCTGGTGTCCCACCGGCTGCGGTCCTGTTCGGCCAGCGGCACCAGACTGCCGTCGGGCGCGGTCCTGGCCGGGCGCCTGGCGTGGTGGAGCAGCATGAGGGCGAGCAGCCCCGCCACCTCGGGATGGTCGACCTGGGCCGCGAGCTGCCGGGTGAGCCGGATGGCCTCGGCGACGAGGTCGACATCGCCCGAGTAGCCCTCGTTGAAGACGAGGTAGAGGACGCGCAGCACGGTGGAGACGTCCGCGTGCCGGTCGAACCTGACGCCGGACACCGTGCGCTTGGCCCGGCTGATGCGCTGCGCCATGGTCGCCTCGGGGACGAGGTAGGCGCGGGCGATCTGGCGCGTGGTGAGTCCGCCGACGGCGCGCAGGGTGAGCGCGACGGCGGACGACGGCGTGAGCGACGGGTGGGCGCACAGGAAGTAGAGCCGGAGCGTGTCGTCGAAGCCCGTCGCCGGTCCCACCGCCGGTTCCTCGTCGACGAGGTCCTCCCGCCGGCGGCGGGAGGCGTCCGCCCGGGTCGCGTCGAGGAACCGGCGCCAGGCCACGGTGACCAGCCAGCCCTTCGGGTCCCGCGGCTCGTCCCGCGGCCAGACCCGGACGGCCTCGACGAGGGCGTCCTGGACGGCGTCCTCGGCCGCCGCGAAGTCGGCTCCGCGGCGGACGAGGACGGCGAGCACACCGGGCGTGAGGCTCCTGAGCAGGGCCTCGTCCATGGCCGAGGTCACTCCGTGACGGTGGGGGACGCGGTCAGGAACGGACGCACCTCCAGCCACTCGTGGATCGGCTTGCCGCCGGCGCCGGGCGCGGCCGACAGTTCCCCGGCCAGTTCGACGGCCCGCTCGTGGGTGTCGACGTCGATCACCATCCAGCCGGCGATCAGGTCCTTGGTCTCGGCGAACGGACCGTCGGTGACCGGCGGACGGCCCTCACCGTCGTAGCGGACCCACTGTCCCTCGGGCGCGAGCGCCTGTCCGTCGACGAACTCGCCGGTCTTCTCCAGCCGGGCCGCGAAGTCGTTCATGTACTGGATGTGCTCGGAGATCTCCTCCGGGGTCCACCGATCCATGGGGACGTCGTTGACCGCGGCCGGGGCGCCCCGGTAGTGCTTGAGAAGCAGGTACTTGGCCATCGTGATTCTCCTCGGTCCTGGTGCGGCCCATTGTGGGCGCGTTCACCTCTGGGACGGAGCGAGCCACGGCTTCTCGACATCACGCCCGAGATTTTTCCGCGCTTTCCCGCTCGGGCCTCTCCGCGCTCTTGCGAAGGCCCTGTCCGCGCCGGTCAGCGCCCTTCGGCCGCCCGCCGCTGCCGCAGGGCGGCCACCCTGCGGTACAGCTCCGCCGCCTCCCGCGCATGTCCCAGCTGCTCCAGACAGTGCGCCTCGTCGTTGCGCCCGGCGAGGGTGTCGGGGTGGTCGGCCCCGAGCACCCGCTCGCGCGCGGCCGCCACCCGCCGGTACTCGGTGAGGGCGTCGGCCCAGCGCCCGAGCCACCCGAGTCCGACGGCGACCTCACGGCGGCTGACCAGGGTGTCGGGGTGGTCGGCCCCGAGGGCGCGCTCGCGGATGGCGCACACGTCACGGGACTCGGCGAGTGCTTCCTCCCAGCGGCCCAGTCGGCCGAGGTTCACGCCGAACCCGTGCCGGGCGCGCAGGGTCTCGGGATGGGTGGCACCCTGTGCGCGGGTCCGGTCGGCGACCAGCGAGTGGTACAGCTCCAGCGCCTGCGCGCCGCGACCGAGCCTGCCGAGGCTGATGCCCACCTCGTAGCGGGCGGCGAGGGTGTCCGGATGGTCGGGACCGAGCGTGCGCGCACGGACCGCCGCCACCTCCTGGTAGGCGCCCAGAGCCTCGGACCAACGGCCCAACTGGCCCAGTGCGTAGGCGACTTCGTAGCGTGTGACCAAGGTGTCGGGATGGGCCGGGCCGAGCACCCGGGCGCGGGCGGCGGCGACCTCGGCCGCCATGCGGTACGAGTCCTCCAGGCGTCCGAGTCTGCTGAGGTTGAAGGCGAGGTTGTGGCGGCAGCGCAGGGTGTCGGGATGGTCGGGGCCCATCGCGCGCTCCCGGGCGGCGAGCACCGACGTGTAGGCCTGGTGCGCCTCGTCGTGACGGCCCAACTGGCCGAGCACATAGGCTATTTCCTGTCGTGCGGCCAGGGTGTCCGGGTGGCCCGCGCCGAGCACCCGCTCCCTGGCCTGGGCGACGCGCGCGTACTCCCCGAGGGCTTCGTCGCAGCGGCCGGTGCGGCTCAGGGTGAAGCCGACCTCGTACCGGCTGGCGAGGGTGTCCTGGTGGTCGGGCCCGAGCAGTCGCTCCCGTTCGACGGCGACCGAGCGGTGGATCTCGCCCGCTTCGGCCCACCGGCCGAGCCGTCCGAGGTTCAGTCCGGCGTTGTGCCGCCCCGCCAGCGCGGTGAGCGACTCCGCCGCGGGGACGGGCCGTTCTCCGCGGGACGGGGCGGGCGGGCCGACGGTGGAGGGGCGGGCGGTCCATTCGCCGGTGAGACCGGCGGACGGGTCGGGCGGGGTGCCGCGCCATCCCGGGCCGGTGGCCTTGTGGCCGGTGGTCATGCCCTCGGTCCAGGACGGCAGTCGGGGGTCCCGGGACGGCGGCTGCGCGGGCCGGGGCGGGAACCGCGGTGCCATGGAGCGCAGTTCGGCGGCCGGATGCGATGCGGCCGAGGCGACCACCGTCGGCACGTACAGGGGTGTCGTGCGCCCGGCGGTGATGCGGCGGGCGAGTTCGCGTGCGTCCTGCGGCCGCTGCTCGGGCTCCTTGGCGAGCAGGTCGAGGATGATCCGCTCCAGGTACTCGGGGAGGTCGGCCCGGTGGCTGCGGGGCGGCTCGGGCGCGGTGTCGCGGTGGCCGACGAGGATGGCCCAGGCGTCGCCGAGGTCGAACGGCGGGGCCCCGGTGGCGATCTCGTACAGCACGCAGCCGAAGGAGTAGAGGTCGCTGCGCTGGTCGACCTCCACTCCGGCGATCTGTTCCGGCGACATGTAGTGCGGGGTGCCCATCGCGACGCCGGTGCCGGTGAGCCGCGAGGTGAAGCCGATGTCATGGCCGAGGCGGGCGATCCCGAAGTCGCAGATCTTCACCGTGCCGTCGGTCAGCCGCATGATGTTCGCCGGCTTCAAGTCGCGATGCACGACGCTCTGTTGGTGCGTGTAGGCGAGTGCCGCCGTCACCTGGTCGGCTATGTCCACGACCTCGTCGACCGTGAGCCGGTGCTGCCGGCTCTCCTCCAGGAGCTGGCCGAGGTTGTGCCCCTCCAGCAGTTCCATGACCAGGTACAGCACGCCGTCGGCCTCGCCGAAGTCGTGGACGACGGTCACTCCACGGTGCTGGAGGGCGGCGGCGACCCGGGCCTCGCGCCGGAACCGCTCCCGCAGGACACGGGCGAAGGAGGCGTCGTGGTGCGGGCCGGGCGGCTTGAGGCACTTGACGGCCACGTGCCGGCCCAGCGATTCGTCGCGGGCCCGCCACACCTCGCCCATGCCGCCGCGCCCGATCGGATCGAGGAGCCGGTACCGGCCCTGGATCAGCCTGCTCTCCGCCATCGCGCGCGATCTCCCCCGTCACCACTCGGACCCGGGCCCACCCCGGTCCCGCCCAGTATGACGAGCTATCGTCCGACTTTGTACGGCCCTGGTGGTGAGCCGGGGCCGAGCCGTGACACGGCCGGGAGAATGTTTCCGGCCGGGAGCCGTCCGTACGGCCGTGCGGGGACACAGCGGAGCGCGGCGCCCATGACACCCGGCCGAGGATCATCGGGGCGCGGCGACGGCAGGGCGCTTGCGCCCGCCATGTGGGCGCGCGACGGCAGAACGGCGCTCACGGTCCCGTCCGCGCGCCCCCGGAGGGTGCGCGCGAGGCGGGCGTGAGGGATCAGCCGAGGTCGAGCAACTCCTCGTGGAATCCCCCGAACCCGCGGTCGCGATCGGCGAGGTGGATCTCCAGGATCCAGTGGCAGCGGCGCCCGGCCTTGTCGGTGCGCCGCAGCGGGGTGTCGTTGTCCGGCACGATGTAGGACTCGACGTGCGCACCCTCGATCGTCTCGTGCGGGAACTCGCCGACCAGGTGTCCGGCGTGCCAGCCGCCCAGTTCCCATCCGGCCTCCGTGGCGAGCCGTTCGACCTCCGCGTACAGCCGCTTGCCGGTGATGTCGGGGTCCGCCTCGAAGAAGCGGCGGCCCGCCGCGAAGACCCGGGGCAGGTCGTCGCGCAGACGGTGCTTGACCGGGTCGTCGCCGAGGACGAAGGTCCGGCCGAAGTCGGCCTCGTACTCCTCGAAGATGGGCCCGAAGTCCGCGAACGCGATGTCGTCCGCGCCGATCACCCGGTCCGGCGGGTTCTCCTTGTACGGCAGGAGTGTGTTCGGTCCCGAACGCACGATCCGCTTGTGCCAGTGCCGCGTCGTACCGAACATCTCGTTCGCCAGGTCCCGGATCCGGTCGCTGACCTCCCGTTCCCCCTGGCCGGGTGCCACGAGCCCGCGCTCCTCGATCTCCGCGAAGAGCCTCGCGGCCTTCGCCTGGGCGTCCAGCAGCCTTGTCGCGCGCGTGAGTTCGTCATCCGCCATGGAACCGACGGTAGGAGCAGCCCTCGATCTTCGGCAACCCGAATCCGCCGACGAGCGGCGGCTTCGTGGTGCCGGTCGCCGCCACCCGTCGCCCCTCCCCTGCCTCACCCCGTGTGAGCACCTACCCTGCACGGGGAGGGGAACCGTGACCGGGACCCCGGCGGAGAGAGGACATCCCGCGTGACAAGCGACCGACAGGGCACGGTGGAGGCGGCGGCCGACGCGTCCCGCCCCATCCCGCCCGGCCAGCGTCTGGTGAACGGATGGCCGGTCTCGCACTACGGGCCCGTCCCCCGTTTCCGCCCCGAGCGCTGGAACCTGCGGGTCTTCGGCGCCACCGCCGACGGCACCGAGCGCGGCTGGACCTTCGACGAGCTGACCGGACTGCCGCACGTCACGGTCGTCGCCGATCTGCACTGCGCGACCGGGCCCACCTCGACCGGCCACGAGTGGTACGGCGTCCCGGCCACGGCCCTCCTGGACCTGGTCCCGCCCGCGCCGGAGGTCACCCATGTCATGGCCTGGGCGGAGTACGGCTATTCCGCCAACCTCCGGCTGGCAGACTTCACGACCCCGCGGACACTGCTGGCCACGCACCACAACGGCGAGCCCCTCACCGCCGAACACGGCTTCCCGCTGCGCCTGGTGGTGCCGCACCTGTACGGCTACAAGAGCCCCAAGTGGCTGCGCGGCATCGAGTACCTCACCGAGGACCGCCGCGGCTTCTGGGAGGAACGCGGCTACCACAACCTCGCCGACCCCTGGAAGGAGCAGCGCTACTCCTACCAGGAGCACGAGGGCGACGGTCCGCGGCCCAGGGACGACGGCGACAGCGACGGTCCGGAGCGGGACGGCTGAGGGGCGGTGCAGCATGGCCGAGGTCGGAGCGCGCAGGCCGAGGCCGGAGCAGCGCGGGCCGAGGACCGTACGCACCCGGCGCCCCCGGGAGCACCGCGTGATCACCTGCTCGTCCGGCACGAGCACCGCCGTGCCGACCGTCAGGGCTTGAGGAACCCGGCCTCGGTCAGGACCGTCTGGCCTTGCGGGGACCGCACCAGGGCGATGAACTCCTTGGCGGCCTCGGCGTTCTTCGCGTTCTTGAGCTCGACGATCGGATAGTCGTTGATGGCGTCGGAGGACTCGGGGAACTCCACGCCGGTCACCTTGTCGCCCGCCGCCTTCACATCGGTCTTGTAGACGATGGACGCGTCGGCCTCCTTCAGCACCACCTTGTTCAGGGCGGCCTTCACGTCCTGCTCGTAGGAGGCCGGGGTCAGCGTGACCCCGGCGGCGTCCAGGACCGTCTGCGTGGCGGCGCCGCACGGGACGGTCTTGTCGCACAGCACGACCTTGAGACCAGACTTGGTGAGGTCCTTCAGGGAGGCGATCTTGTCCGGGTTGCCGGGCAGGGTGGCGATCTCCAGCTGGTTGCGCGCAAAGGTGGCCGGTGTGCCGGAGGCGTCGCCCGCGTCGGTGACGATCTTCATCGTCTTCGGGCTGGCGGCGGCGAACACCTCCGCCGGGGCACCGCCCTTGATGCTCGCGGCCAGGGTGTCGCTGCCACCGAAACTGAAGGTCACCTTGGTGCCCGGATGCGCCTTCTCGAACTCCTTGCCGAGCTCCGTGAACGTCTCCTTGAGCGAGGCGGCGGCGAACACGGTCACGGTCCCTGACAGCTTCGAGGAGGCGGCCACCGCGGCGGAGGCGTCCACCCGAGCCGAGGAGTCGGAGGACTTGGACGAGGAGGAACAGGCGCTCAGGGCCAGCAGTACGGAGGCCCCCGCGCCGAACGCCTGAAGGGTCCGGCGGGTCCGGCGAGCGGAACGAGTCGTCACGGTGCTCTCCTCAAGGGATGTTCGGCGGTCCGGGTCCGTCGCATGACTCGGTTTCCTCACAGCCTCATCGTGATCCACCGCGGGTCCGTAAGCCCTGATCATCGGGGCCATGTCGCGTGAGCCGATCGAGTGAGGCCGCGCTCCGGGCACCGTCCTGAGGAGCCGCCGAGCCCCTCGTGGGGTCAGTTCGAGCGATCGGTCACGGGGTACGGGACGAACGTGCTGGTGTTCTGGTCGATCCGCAGGGGCCGGCCGAGGGGCGGTGCGGCGCGCTGGGGGCAGTCGAGGCGTTCGCAGACACGGCAGCCCATGCCGATGGGGGTCGCGGCGGCGGTGTTGGCGAGGTCGAGGCCGTCGGAGTAGACGAGCCGGTGGGCGTGGCGGATCTCGCAGCCGAGGCCGATGGCGAACGTCTTGCCGGGCTCGCCCCAGCCGCCGCGGTGCCGGGTGATCGCCCGCGCGGTCCACAAGTAACGCTGCCCGTCGGGCATTTCGGCGATCTGGACGTGGATGCGACCCGGGGCGGCGAACGCCTCGTAGACGTTCCACAGGGGGCAGGTGCCGCCGGCCCGGGAGAAGTGGAAGCCCGTGGCGGACTGCCGTTTGGACATGTTGCCGGCGCGGTCGACGCGGACGAAGGAGAAGGGGACGCCTCTGAGGCGGGGGCGCTGGAGGGTGGACAGGCGGTGGCAGACGGTCTCGTAGCCGAGGCCATAGCGGTCGGTGAGGCGTTCGAGGTCGTAGCGGAGCTCCTCGGCCGCCGCGTGGAAGGCCGTGTACGGGAGGATCAGCGCGGCGGCGAAGTAGTTGGCGATGCCGATGCGGGCCAGGGCGTGGGCGGAGGAACCCGCCGGGAAGTCCTCCGAGGCCTGGCGGTCGATCCCGTCGCCGTGTTCGAGGAGCGCGAGCTGGGTCGCGAGGCGGAACGCCCGCTGGCCGGGGCGCAGTCGGGTGGACAGGTGCAGGGTGCGGGTCCGCTCGTCGTAGTGGTGCAGGCGCTCGCCGTTCTCGGCGGCCGGCCGCACCCCGTGCCGGTCCGCGAGGCGCGCCGCGAGGGCCGGGACGACCTCGCCGGGACGGATGCCGATCTCCTCGGCGAGGCGCTCGGCGGCGAGGTCGGTGTCATGGAGGTAGTTCTGACGGCGGTAGAAGAAGTCGCGGATCTCCTCGTGCGGGGAACGCGGTCCTTCATGTTCGGCGTCCCGGCCGTCGGTGGCACCGGCGAGCCGTTCGGCCAGGCGCTGGTTGCGGCGGCCCAGGTCCAGCAGGACCCGCGCGACCTCGGGCATGCGCGCGGCGAGGTCCGACAGGTCGGTGAGTGACACCCGGGCCCCTGCGATCTCGCCGGCCAGCGACTCCCTCAGGTCGGCCACCAGCCGGGTGGTGTCACACTCGGAGAAGAAGGCCGGATCGACGCCGAAGACTTCGGTCAGCCTGAGCAGGACCGGCACGGTGAGCGGCCGGGAGTCGTGCTCCATCTGGTTCAGATAGCTGGGCGAGATGCCGAGGGCGCGGGCCAGTTCGACCTGGCTCAACCGGCGTTCCTCACGCAGCCGCCGCAGCCGCGCTCCCGCGTAGGTCTTGCTCACCGCGCTCCTCACGTCACCGGGGACTGACGACAGATTAGGCGCAACACCGTCGTCTTCCCGCTTCGCAGACTTGGCAAAAGACGCGGTGAAGATGCGCAGAAGTTGGCAGACATCCCTACTTGATGGCACCCAGTGCCAATGTCAGAGTTCCTGTGCGGCCCGCCGGACCCTCGGCGGCAGAAGCACGGAACCGGGGCGCGATTCATGGCCCTGACGTCGGAGATCCCGGCATCCGCCGCCTCCTGCGCCCAAGCATCGCGCGACCCCGCTCGGTGAGCGTACAGCGGGCCGCACCCAAGCCAGAGACACAGAGTGCCACTCCCTTTCTTCACAGCCGGGAGATTGGCAGACCGGACAACCGAGGAGACGGTGAAGACCATGGCAGAGGCGAGGACGACGGCGGCCGAGAAGCTCGCGGGGCGCTGGGCCACCGACCCCCGCTGGCAGGGCATCGAGCGCACCTACGGTGCCGAGGACGTGATCCGGCTCTCGGGGAGCGTCCGTGAGGAGCACACCCTGGCCCGGCGCGGTGCCGAACGCCTGTGGCGTCAGCTCCACGAACAGGACTACGTCCACGCCCTCGGCGCACTCACCGGCGGTCAGGCCGTCCAGCAGGTCAGGGCGGGCCTTCAGGCCGTCTATCTGTCCGGCTGGCAGGTCGCCGCCGACGCCAACCAGGCCGGCCACACCTACCCCGACCAGAGCCTGTACCCGGTCAACTCGGTTCCGCAGGTGGTCCGCCGCATCAACAACGCCCTGCTGCGCGCCGACCAGATCGCCACCGCCGAGGGCGGCACGGACACCACCGACTGGCTCGCGCCGATCGTGGCGGACGCGGAGGCCGGATTCGGCGGCCCGCTCAACGCGTTCGAGCTGACCAAGGCGATGGTCGCGGCGGGCGCGGCCGGTGTCCACTACGAGGACCAGCTCGCCTCCGAGAAGAAGTGCGGCCACCTCGGCGGCAAGGTCCTCGTGCCGACCTCGCAGCACATCCGCACCCTCAACGCGGCCCGCCTCGCCGCCGACATCGCCGACGTCCCTACCGTGATCATCGCCCGCACCGACGCGCTCGCGGCGAACCTGCTGACGACCGATGTCGACGAACGCGACGCCGAGTTCACGACCGGCGAACGCACGGCCGAGGGCTTCTACCGCGTACGCAACGGGATGGCCCCGGTCATCGCGCGCGGTCTCGCCTACGCGCCCTACGCCGACCTGATCTGGGTCGAGACCGGCACCCCCGACCTCGCCCAGGCCCGCGAGTTCGCCGAGGCGATCCGCGCCAGGTATCCGGACCAGATGCTGGCCTACAACTGCTCGCCCTCCTTCAACTGGAAGGCCGCGCTGGACGACGACCAGATCGCCAAGTTCCAGCGGGAACTGGGCGCGATGGGCTACCGCTTCCAGTTCATCACCCTGGCCGGATTCCACTCGCTCAACCACGGCATGTTCGACCTCGCCCGCGGCTACGCCGAGCACGGCATGACCGCCTATGTCGACCTCCAGGAAAGGGAGTTCGCGGCCCAGGAGCAGGGCTTCACCGCCGTGAAGCACCAACGCGAGGTCGGCACCGGCTACTTCGACCTGGTCTCCACCGCCGTCAACCCCGCCTCCTCCACCACCGCCCTGGCCGGGTCGACCGAGGAGGAGCAGTTCCACTAGGCCCGCACGGGACCAGGCGCGCATCCGCCCGCTGTCGCCCGCTGCCGAGGGGGCCGGTCCCGGGTGAACGTCCGGCCCGGCCCCCGCCCCGCCTCCGCCCGGCTCCCACCCGGCCCCGCCAGGCCCCACTCCACTTCTCTCCACCCCGCTCCCCGAACAGGAGATCCTGATGTCCACCCGCGCACTGACCCACCACGTCCGTGTCCTCGCGGCACCGGGCGACCGCCACGACGAGATCCTCACCCCCGCCGCGCTGGACTTCGTCGGACACCTCGCCGCCGCGTTCGGCGAACGTCGTCGGGAACTCCTGAAGGAGCGCAGGCGGCAGGCGATCCGGCTCGCGGCCGGTTCACCGCTCGCCTTCCCGATGGTCACCTCCGCCGTCCGTGCGGACCCCACTTGGCGGGTGGCCCCGCCGGCCCCCGGACTTGCCGACCGTCGCGTGGAGATCACGGGCCCGCCCGATCGCCGGATGACCGTCAACGCGCTCAACTCCGGTGCGCAGGTGTGGCTGGCCGACTTCGAGGACGCCACCGCCCCGACCTGGAGCAATCTCATCGGCGGCCAGCTCAACCTGCTCGACGCCGTCGAGCGGCGGATCGACTTCACGACCGAGGAGGGCAAGGCGTACCGGCTGGGCGAACAACTCGCCACCGTCGTGGTCCGACCGCGCGGATGGCATCTCGTCGAGGAACACCTGGAGTTCGACGGCAGGCCGGTGCCCGCGTCGCTCGTCGACTTCGGCCTGTACTTCTTCCATTGCGCGCAGCGCCAGATCGACGCCGGCCGCGGTCCGTACTTCTATCTGCCCAAGCTGGAGAACCGCTACGAGGCACGGCTGTGGAACGACGTCTTCGTCATGGCCCAGGAACTGCTGGGCATCGCGCGGGGCACGGTCCGGGCCACCGTCCTCATCGAGACGATCACCGCCGCCTTCGAGATGGAGGAGATCCTCTACGAGCTGCGCGCGCACAGCTCCGGTCTCAACGCGGGCCGCTGGGAATATCTGTTCAGCCTGATCAAGACGTTCGGCCACCGCACCGACTTCCTGCTGCCGGACCGGGCCAAGGTCACGATGACCGCCCCCTTCATGCGGGCGTACACCGAACTGCTCGTGCGGACCTGCCACAAGCGCGGCGCCCACGCCATCGGGGGCATGGCCGCTCAGGTGCCCGGCAAGGATCCGGCCGCCGACGAGGCCGCGTCCGCCACGGTCCGGCTGGACAAGGAGCGTGAGGCCGAGGACGGCTTCGACGGCTCCTGGGTCGCCCACCCCGCCCTGGTGCCCGTGTGCCGCGCGGTGTTCGACGGGGTCCTGGGCGAGCGGCCCCATCAACTCGACCGCAGGCGCGAGGACGTGGAGGTGACGGCGGCGGACCTGCTGTCGGTGCGCCGCGTCAGCGGTCCGCCCACGCCGGAGGGCCTGCGGACCAACATCACGGTGACGCTGCGCTATTACGAGGCCTGGCTGCGCGGTCGGGGGGCCGTCGCCCTGAACGGCCTGATGGAGGACGCTGCGACCGCCGAGATCGCCCGGGTGCAGATCTGGCAGTGGCTACGGCACCGGGTCGTGGACCGGGAGGCCGTGTTGGACGTGCTCGACGACGAACTCGCCTCGCTGGGCGCCGAGTACCCGTGGGCGGACCTGGACGCGGTGCGGACCCTCTTCGAACGCACCGCTCTGGCGCAGGAGTTGCCTCAGTTCTTCACTCCGGACGCCTACACCCGACACCTCGTCCAGCACGCGGAGGCCACGTCATGAGGATGCGGCGGGCGGCGGGCGGCGGGCGGCGGGACAGCCTCGGGGGCGGGCTCGAAGAGGGGGCCCGGGGCGGGGAACCGAAGCCCTGGATGGTTCTCGATCACCGCCCAGCCGCCCGGAACGACGACCGTCCCGGTCACGGCGACCGAACGGCTCAGTGACGCGTGGGACGCGGGCGTCCGAGCGCGAACCGGCTCGGTCCGGGTTCTCCGCCTACCAGCGCGGCCGCCAGCTCGCCGATGACCGAAGCGAACTTGAAGCCGTGCCCGGAGAACCCTCCCAGCACGGTGACCGGGCCCTGCCGGTCGATGACGAAGTCATGGTCGGGGGTGGTGGTGTACAGGCAGGTCACGGCCTCGGGTGCGGTGTGGTCCACGCCGGGGAGCCACCGCTCGGCGTACGCCACCAGCTCCCGCAGGACCGCGGCGTCCGGGGTGCGGTCGCGCCGGTCCGGGTCGACGACCGGGCCGACGCCGTGGAAGCCCGCCTTGACGCCGTCGGTGCTGCCGAGGCCGTACACGCCGTCCGCGGTGAGGCCGTCAACGGGCAGCGCGGCGCCCGGGTGGTGAATGTAGCTGGGCCAGGTGAGCGCGTCCGGCGCGGGGAAGTGCGCGGGCTGCTCCTGGGTGACACGCAGCACCGGTACGCCGCCGACCGGCGGAGCGGTACCGCCGCCCAGCATTCCGGGCGTCCAGCCGCCGACCGCAACCACGACCGCGTCGGCGCGCAGTTCCTCCTCCGTGTCCGTGACCACCCGGACCTCGGCGTCGCCGTGCACCGACAGTCCGCTCACCCGGACGCCGTGCCGGATCTCCGCGCCGTACGCCCGCGCGGCCTGCTGGAAGGCGGTGACCGCCTCGTCGGCGTGCAGGCGTCCGGCCTCCGGGTGGAAGACCGCGCCGGTGTCGGCGCGCAGCCCCGGCCAGCGCTCGGCGACCTCCTCCGGGGCCAGCCGCTCGGCAGGGTGTCCGGCGGCGGTCAGCGTCTCGTACAGTGCCTCGGTCGTGGCGGCCGGGCCATGGTCGACGGCTCCGGTGAGGGTGAGCACCTGCCGTCCCGTCTCCTCCTCCAACCTCCGCCACAGCGGCAGCGACCGCGCGGCGAGGCCGACGTAGAACGGGTCTCTGTAGGCCAGCCGGAAGATCCGCGAGGTGCCGTGCGAGCTGCCCCGGTCGTGGCCGGGCGGGAAGCGCTCCAGCAGGGTGACGCGGTCACCCCGGGCGGCGAGCCGCCACGCTGTGGACGAGCCCATGACCCCGCCACCGATGACGACGACTCGACGAGAAGACACGATGTTCGATCCCTTGGTGAACGATCCGGACCGAGCCGGCAACCGGACGCCCCCAGGATTTTCCGGTGTGACCTACAACTTTCTATCAGCCGCCGGCCTTGGGTGAACCGGCCGGGTCGTCGGCGAAGAGTGGATCGACTGGTTCGCGGCCCTCGAAGAAGACGCTCCGCAAGCATCACCACCCGACCGCAGACCCCAGACTCCTAGCGCCGAACCCGTGGCATCCCCAGGCCGATCCACGAGATGATCTCCCGTTGGATCTCGTTGTTGCCGCCGCCGAAGGTGAAGATGACCGCCGAGCGGTAGCCGCGTTCGAGTTCACCGTGCAGGACGGTGCCGGCCGAGCCCTCCTTGAGGGCACCGGGGGCCGCGACGATCTCCATCAGCCAGGCGTACGCGTCCCGGCGCGCCTCGGAGCCGTACACCTTGACGGCGGAGGCGTCCTGCGGGGTGAGGGTGCCCTCCTGGACGGCGTTCACCATGCGCCAGTTGAGCAGTTTCATCGCGTCCAGCCTGGTGTGCGTGCGGGCGAGCAGGCGCCGCACCCAGGGGAGGTCGACGACACGGCGCCCGTCGGCGAGCTTGGTCTCCATGGCCCAGCGCTGGACGTCGTGCAGCGCGCGGATGGCCATGGTGCCGTGCGCGGCGAGGGTGACGCGCTCGTGGTTGAGCTGGTTGGTGATCAGCCGCCAGCCCTTGTTCTCCTCGCCGACCCGGCGTGTGGCGGGGACCTTGATGTTCTCGTAGTAGCTGGCGGTGGTGTCGTGCGAGGCGAGCGTGTTGATGAGGGTGCACGAATAGCCGGGGTCCGAGGTCGGCACGAGGAGCATGGTGATGCCCTTGTGCGGCGGGGCGTCCGGATCGGTGCGGACCGCGAGCCACACCCAGTCGGCCGTGTCGCCGTTGGTCGTCCAGATCTTCTGTCCGTCGACCGTGTAGTGGCCGCTCTCCTCGTCGCCCTCCCGCACGGCCCTGGTCCTGAGCGCGGCGAGATCCGTCCCGGCGCCGGGCTCGCTGTAGCCGATCGCGAAGTCGAGCTCCCCGGAGAGGATCTTCGGCAGGAAGTACGCCTTCTGCTCCTGCGTTCCGAACTTCATGATCGTCGGACCGACGGTGTTGAGTGCCATCAGCGGGAGCGGTACCCCGGCCTGGGCCGCCTCGTCGAAGAAGATGAACTGCTCCATCGGGCTCAGACCCCGCCCGCCGTACTCCTCGGGCCAGCCGACGCCGAGCCAGCCGTCGGCGCCGAGCCGTCGGATCGTCTCCCGGTAGAAGCGCTTCTGCGCGGCCGGATCGGCGTAGCGCGCGTAGGCGTGGTCCGGTACCAACTCGGCGAAGTAGAGACGAAGTTCGGTCCGCAACCGCTGCTGCTCCGGCGTGTATTCGAGATGCACGGCGCCTCCTGCCTCCCCGGGCCCGACCTGACGGCGCACACCGTAGAACGTGTTCCAGGAATTGGGAATGCCGATGACGCCGGCGGAACGAGTGAGGGGGCGTCGCCGGGTCGCCCGGGCATCGCCCCCTCGTGCGGGCCGGGTCGCCGGCCGTCGCGGAATACCGTTGCTCGTACGCCCCCGCCGCCGTCAGTGGCAGGGGAAGCCGAGCAGGTGCCGGGCGTCGTGGACCCATTCATGGACGTTCTCGCCGGAGACGAGGGAGGTGGCGCCCTGTTCGGCGCCGACGAAGTAGAGCAGGACCAGCATCAGCATGCCGAAGAAGACCGCCCAGGGGACGATCGCGCCGATCGGCAGCTTGGCGGGAACCGCGGTGGGGCTGACGGTCGGCTGGACGACGGACTGCGCCATGGGGCAGAACCTCCTGGGGAACTCGCGTCCCATCTCGGTGGTGCACAGGACGACAGTCACGGGTCTGACTTGCCCGCGTCCGTCCCCCCTGACCGGGGTGACCTGTGCCGGGCTTACAGTGGCGCGACCGTGCCGGACTCCCACCGGGCTTCCGCCGAACCGTCGTCAATATCCTCGTGACCGTACCGCGAAGCCGCACCCCGGCCAAGGGCGCACGGCCCCCGCGCGCTGTGCGCCCCACGGCCGCGAGGACGGGTCCACGACACATGAGAGTGAAGACATGACCAGCCGAGTGATCTTGATCTCCGCGGCGATCAGCGAGGCGCTGCGCGAGGCCCGCTTCGACGACGGGAGCCCGGTGGACGCCTCGGGTCTGCGGGCCGCCCGGACGGCCGCCGAAGCGGGTGCGGTTCCGGCCGGCGGGCGGCTCTGGCTGTCCCCCACCGTGCGGTGCCGAGGGACCGCCGAGGCGCTCGGCCTCGAAGACGCCACCGACGTACCGGAGTTGGCCCCTCTCGACGTGGGCCGCTGGCGCGGGGCGACGCTGGCCGAGGTGAGCGGGAAGGAGCCGGAGGCGGTGGCCCGGTGGCTCGCCGAGCCCACGTCCGCGCCGCACGACGGCGAGTCGGTGCGGGCGTTCTGCGACCGGGTGGCCGAACGTCTCGACGGGGCGGCCGGGTTCGAGGGACGGACCGTCGCCGTGGTCGAGCCCGAGGTCGTACGAGCCCTGGTGGTACGGGTGCTGGGCGCGCCGGAACAGGCGTTCTGGCGCGTGGACGTGCCGCCGCTCACCGTCACGGAGTTGAGCGGGCGCGCGGGGCGCTGGAACCTCCGCGCGGGACGCCCGCTCGTCTGAACGGCCCTGCCCCGGCGGCCCGCGGCCTCACCGCAGCGTGGCCATGAACTCCGCGCACGCCCGGGCACATGCGCGGCATCTCCGTGCGGCGGCCTCCGCGCCGGGGCAGCCGTCGAAGGCCTCGGCACACTCCAGGCAGACGTCCCGGCACCACTCCAGCTGAACGCGGACATCCCTCTCGTTCTGCCCCTGCTGACGGGACAGGACATGGCAGGTCGCCTCGCAGACCTCCGCGCACAGGATGCCCGAACGCCGCGCGGATTCCTGCCTCTTGGGCCCGTCGGGGTCCAAGAGGCTCGCGCGCAGCGCGGCGGTCGTGGCGCAGTCGGCGCAGGCCTGAGCGCAGTCGAAGCGCTCCTCCAGGAACCGGAAGAGCTCCTGCTGTGAAATCGTCGTCGTCACAACAGGCGGGTAGCCGCGCGGAGTCGGTTCAAACAGGGCGCGACCGGAGCCTCACGCTCCGGCGGCTTCCCGGGAGATCTGCTCGAACTGTGCCCCCATCGCCTCGGAGAGCGCCTGCGCGGCCGACAACGGGCGCACCATCACCGTGAATTCGTCGATGAGCCCGTCCTCGTCAAAGTGCAGGAAGTCGCAGCCGTTGATCTCCTTGTCGCCCACCTTGGCCGTGAAGACCAGCGCGTGGTCACGACCGTCCGCCCCGGCGATCTCGCGGACATAGCGGAAGTCGCTGAAGACGCGCCACACACCGCGCAGGATCGCCGCGGTGATCGGCTTGCCCGGGTACGGCTTGAAGGCGACCGGGCTGGTGAACACGACGTCGTCGGCCAGCAGCTCCGCGACCGCGTCGAGGTCCCCGGCCTCCACGGCCTTACGGAAGGAGTTCATTGCGCCCACCTCTCTTACTCAATTAATTGATTAGGTGCGGATAAGATTAGTCCTGTGGTCACGGGCCGTCTAGCCTTGCCGGATGGCATTGCGCAACGCGGTACTGGCCACGCTCCTGGAGGGCGAGGCGTCGGGCTACGACCTGGCGAAGGGGTTCGACGCCTCGGTGGCCAACTTCTGGATGGCGACCCCGCAGCAGCTGTACCGGGAGCTCGACCGGATGGAGTCCGAGGGACTCATCGAGGCCCGGCTCGTGCGGCAGGAACGCCGCCCCAACAAGCGGGTCTTCTCGCTGACCTCGACGGGGCTCGAAGCGCTGGCCTCCTTCACGTCCGTGTCCGCGAAACCCACCGCGATCCGTGACGAGCTGATGGTCAAGGTGTACGCACTCGACATGGGGGACGCCGACGCCGTCCGGGTGGCGATCGCCGAGCGGCTGGAGTGGTCGCGGGCCAAACTGGCGCACTATGAACGGATCGGCGCCCGGCTGCTCGACGGACGCACCGAGGACGAGTACCTCGCCACGGCCGAGCGCGTGGGTCCGTATCTCACGCTTCTGGGGGGACGCGCCTTCGAGCAGGCGATCATCGAGTGGGCGGAACGGGCCCTGCGGGTGCTGGAACGGCGGGCGGCCGTCACCCCCTGACGGGGCACGTCCGGATTAGCCTGGTTGCGAGGCTGTACAGAAAGGCCGGGGGCCGGTCTACTCCGGTTCGGCGGAGGCTGGGTTCGGGTCGGCTGAGCTGGACTCCGCTCGACTCGACTCGGTTCGGCTCAGCTCGGTTCGGCTCAGTTCGGCTCGATTCGACTCGGTTCGGCGTGGATCGCGGGAGGCAGTCGTGGTGCGTGCGCTCGGTTTCGCCGTCGTGGGGTTCGGCTGGATGGGACGGGTGCACACGCAGGCGTACGCCCGTGTCCTCCACCACTTCCCGCTGCTCCCCCTGCGTCCCGAACCGATCGCCGTCGCCGACGAGGTGCCCGGCCGGTCCGAGGAGGCCGCCGAGCGGTACGGCTTCGCCACGGCCGTCCGTGACTGGCGCGAGATCGCCGCCGATCCGCGCGTCGAGGCCGTGAGCGTCACGGCGCCGAACTTCCTGCACCGCGAGATCGGTGCGGCCATGGCCGCGGCCGGCAAGCACCTCTGGATCGAGAAGCCGGTGGGGCTGACCGCCGACGACGCCCGAGCCGTGTCGAGCGCGGTCGCCGCGGCCGGGGTCCGGGCCACGGTCGGCTTCAACTACCGGGGCGCACCGGCCGTCGTGGCGGCCCGCGAGCTGATCTCCTCCGGCGCCATCGGCGACATCACCCATGTGCGCATCCGCCTCTTCAGCGACTACGCGGCCCACCCCGAGGGCGCGCTGACCTGGCGCTACGAGCGGAAGCGCGGCGGCAGCGGAGTCCTCGGCGACCTGGCCTCGCACGGCGTCGACCTGGCCCGATTCCTGGTCGGCGAGATCGAGGCGCTGGCGGCGGACACCGCGGTCTTCGTGCCGCAGCGGCCCCGGCCGGACGGCGCGACCTCCGGTCACGCGCGCGCGGCGGGCGGGGAGCCCGGGCCCGTGGAGAACGAGGACTACGTCAACTGCCTGCTGCGCTTCGCCTCCGGGGCGCGTGGTGTTCTGGAGGCGTGCCGGGTCTCGGTCGGCGAGCAGAACGACTACGGGTTCGAGATCCATGGCACCGAGGGCTCGGTGTCCTGGGACTTCCGCCGGATGGGCGAGCTCGGGGTGAGCCGTGGATCCACGTACCAGGATCAGCCGGTCAGCACCGTGTACGTCGGTCCTGGGGCCGGGGACTACGCCGCCTTCCAGCCGGGAGCGGCGAACAGCATGGGCTACGACGACCTCAAGGTCGTCGAGGCGCACACCTTTCTGCGGTCGATCGCGGACGGCAGGCCGTACGGGGCCACCCTGGCCGACGCGGTTCGGACCGCGTCGGCGCTGGACGCCATGGCGCGGTCGGCGGCCTCGGGTACATGGGTGAGGCCTGAGGCGTAGCCGTCGCCACCGGCGCGCGGAAGGGGAGCACCTCGACGCCTGGTCAGGCGCAGGCGAAGGCCTCCTCGGGGGCGTCGTCGAGGACGAATCCGTTGTCGAGCCGGACGCGGACCGTGACGCGGAGCTTACGACGCTGGTAGGCGAGCCAGTGCTCTTCCAAGCCCCCCACCTGCTGCTCCAGTTGTGTTCTGGTCGCCGACGGCATCTGGTGGCCGAAGTCGTCGAGAAGTGACTTGAGGCGCTGGTACTCACTGACCTCGTGGCTCTGCTGGCGGTCATGCTCGTCCACCCGCTCGACGGTTCCCTCGATACCGGCCGCCAGGGCCAGCGAGGCGGGGAAGGCACCGGTCTCCTCCGGGGGCTCCCCGGCCGGGGTCACCGACCCGGCCAACCGGAGCTCCGCCGCCAGCCGAACCCGTTGGCCCACGTTCAGCGTCATCGATCCTTCGTCCTCCTCGTCGGTCACGGGCGATCCGGTGCGCGGGGCGTCGCCAGGCGTACCGGAGGGGACACGATCATCCCACCGTCCCCTCCGGCCCCTGCACGTTCGAAGCCCGCGCCGATCCTCGCCTTCGCGGTCGTACGAGGGGAGGGCTGGCACCGGGGGCCGCGAACTCGGGCGGCGGAGGGCGAACTCGGCAGCGGGCGGAGCACCCGCGCGTCGCCCGCCCGCCGCCCGCTGCTCAGCCCTCGGCCCCGGCCTCCCGCTCACCGTGCCGGTCGACCACGGCGCGCCGCAACACGGCCGTACTGCCGGTCAGCGTGTCGGAGGTGATGCCCTTCTGCTTGTCGTGGGTGATGAAGCCACGCGCGCCGAGGAACGCGAGACTGCGCTTGTCGAAGATCCATTCGTCACGGGTGGCGGAGGAGGCGTCCTCACGGGTGATGGCGATCCCGCGTCGGCCCGCCACGTCGACGGCGTCCGGGATCTCCCTGACGCCGGGTATCCTTGCGGCCGCCTGGTACAGCGCGGCGGTGTTCTGAGGTGGCATGAGCGTCTGACTCAGCAGGTCGCCGATCAGGGAGAAGACGGCCTGCTCCCTCGACTCCCCTTCGGACACGCGGACTTCGCGGCGCAGCCGGGTGAGCAGGGCGTCGGGGTCCGTGGGGAGCGAGGACAGCCATGCGTACGTGGGGTGGTCGATCCCGGCCGGGACCGCGGCGGAGGACTCGATGGGAATCGTCTCACCGGGCATCACGGCGTCCTTGCCCGACTCACGCATCCAGCCGGTGGTCGTCAGAGGCTTCGGGTCCTGCGAGATCCACGTCTCCACCGTATGCGGGGCTCCGAGCTTGATGGGCCCTTCGAACGTTCCCTTGTTCGCCACGATCAGGCTCCTCACGTACACGAACTGATCATCCCTGACCGGCGTGACGTCACTGGCCATGGCGGCGACGGCGATCCGGTTCAGGGTGACGGAGGCGTTCTGGGCGTGGGCGCCACCGGTGGCAGCCCGGTCCGCCGGGGTGCGGCCCTCGCCGGGGCCGGTGAGGGTGACGGTGACGGCCAGCGCTCCGGCCAGCAGCGTCGAGGCGAGGGGTACGAGGACCGCCGGACGCGTCAGCCGGCGGCGCGGTGCCGGTGCCGAGACAGGGGTCGGGACCGAGGCCAGGGACTGGGCCGAGGCGGAGGTCGGGGCCGAGGCGGGGGCGTGGCCGAGGTCTTGGTCGATCTGCTGCATCAGGACGTCCTTGTAGTGGAGGTGCCGCTCCGGCGGGAGGTCCCATTCGGCCGGCGCGGACAACAGCTCCAGCGCTTCCTCGGTCCGTCGACCGTCGGCGTTCATCGGGTCCCCTCCTTCAGGAACAGGGCCGCGAACGCGGCCTCACTCTCCATCTCTCCACGGGCGCCGGGGGGTTCCGTCCTCGCGCCGTCCTGCTCGGAGCTGAGCCGGGCGAGCCGGGCCCGGGCGCGCGAGAGCCTCGACCGTACGGTGCCGACGGGAACACCGAGCGTCTGCGCGGCCTGCCGGTAGTCGAGCCCGGCCGACACGCACAGCGCGAACACCTCACGCTCCTGACGGCGGAGCCGGCCCAGCGCCTGATGGACCAGCGCGAGCCGGCGGGCGTCGTCGATCCGTCCCGCCGTCTCCTCCGCGAAGTCCTCCACGGGACGCGGCTGCGGGCTGCGGGCGAGGAAGGCGAGCCGCCGGCGCAGACCTCGGTTGGCGTTGCGTGCCTTGTGGGTGGCGATACCGAGGAGCCAGGGCCCCATCGATCCGCCGTCCGGCTCGACCCGTTCCCGGCCGCGCCAGGCGGCCAGGAACGTCTCGGACATGACCTCCTCGGCCTGTGACCAGTTGCCGGTCAGCCGAAGGGCGTGGTTGTAGACCGCCCGCGCGTACTGGTCGTAGAGCTCGGCGAACGCCGCCCGGTCCCCCGCCCGTATGCGCGCACGCATGGACTCCGCTGGTTCTATTTGACTCACACTCGGTACTCTCCGTGCCCCGCCCGCGGTTCCTGTGGCGCTCGTCACGCCCTCGACGCGGTGGACGTGTCCTCGGCAGGTTCAGGCGAGGGCGGCGGCCAGCAGGGCGAAGGCGGCGACGAGAACGGCGACGCGGACGTAGTGGTAGCGGTTCCAGCGGTCCAGCTGCTGCTTCCAGTCGGCGGGCCGGTTGTCGGGGGTCCAGGTCTTGTTCCGGTTGTTGATCGGGACGAGCAGCAGTATGGACATGACCACGCTGAGGATCAGCAGGCCGGCGGCGGTGACGACGAGTCGGGCGCCGTGATCGTGCCATCCGGCCACGGCCCAGATCGCGCTGAGGACGACCGAGCCCATGTACCAGAACGGCATCAGGGCCCCGAGCATCCGGCCGCCGTGTGCGTGGCCGAGCTGACCACTGTCCTCGGGAAGCGCGTCCAGGATCCGGTTCATGATGAAGGCGACGGAGAACTCCACCCCCACCATCACGCCGACGACCACGGTGGTGAAGACCTCGAGTGCGGTGAGCATGATGATCCCTCCCAGGATCTAGCGTTGCTAGATGATGAGGCAACGCTAGTCCTACCTCTGCTCGATTGTCTAGCGGTGCTAGGATGGTGTCATGTCGGTACAGGAACGCAAGGAGCGTGAGCGGGCGGGCCGCGAGCGTCTCATCGTGGCGACGGCCCGCGAACTCGCCGAGCAGCAGGGCTGGGACGCGGTCACGACGCGTCGGCTCGCCGAGCGCATCGAGTACAGCCAGCCCGTCCTCTACAGCCATTTCCGCGGCAAGCGCGAGATCATCGGCGCCGTCGCCCTCGAAGGCGCCGCCGAGATGGCCGCGGCGCTGCGGGCCGCGACCTCCACCGCGGCCGGCCCGCGCGCCCGGGTCACCGCCCTCGCCCGCGCCTACCTGGACTTCGCCGCGCGCAACCCGGCGGTCTACGACGCCATGTTCCAGCTGGACGGCGGCCTGGCGTTCGCGCGGGAGGACACCCCGGAGCCGTTGAAGGACGCTTTCGCCGCCCTGCTGGAGTGCCTCGGCGAGGTGGCCGGGGACGGCGTCCACCCGGGTCTGTTCACCGAGGTGTTCTGGGCGGCCCTGCACGGGGTGGCCACCCTGACCCGGGCGGGACGGCTTCCGCCGGAGTTCGCCGAGCAGCGGGTGCGGCTGATGGTGGACCGGCTCGCCGTACTCTGACGCCCCGTCCGGGCGGGCGGGGCCTCCCAGTCCGGCCGCCCAACCCGGCCGCCCGCCTGGCCGCGGTGGCCGCGCCGGCCGGCCTGACCGTCTGGCTGTCCGGCTGTCCGGCTGTCCGGCTGTCCGGCTGTCCGGCTGTCCGGCTACCTTGCAGCCTGACTGTCTGTCACATCAGTTGTATCTCAAGGGTGTTGCCCGCCGGTCAGGTTCCGTTCGCATGCGTGATGCGCCTGTTGCTGGGGATGTACAGGAGGAAACACACAGGCCCCGGTCGCACAGTGAGGTGCTGGACTGATGGATCGCATGCTCCGACCCCGTTCCCGGAAACTCGCCCCCCTCGCGGCCCTGGCCGCCGCGTCCTTACTCCTCGCCGCGGGCTGCTCCAGCGGCTCGGGCGGCAAGAAGGCCGAGGAGAGCGGGGCCGCCGGCACCGCGGGCAAGGCGGACACACCGCAGATGACGGTAGCCCTCGTCACCCACCAGGCGCCCGGAGACACGTTCTGGGACATCGTCCGCAAGGGCGCCGAGGCCGCGGCCGCCAAGGACAACATCAGGCTCGTCTACGCGCACGCCCCGAACGCCGGCGACCAGGCCAACCTGGTGCAGAACGCGATCGACCAGAAGGTCGACGGCATCGCGATCACCCTGGCCAAGCCGGACGCCATGAAGGACGTGGTGGGCAAGGCGACTTCGGCCGGCATACCCGTCGTGGGCCTCAACTCCGGTCTGAGCGACTGGAAGAGGCTGGGCCTGACGGAGTTCTTCGGCCAGGACGAGACCGTCGCGGGCGAGGCACTCGGAAAGAGACTGAACGCCGAGGGCGCCAAAAAGGCCGTCTGTGTGATCCAGGAGCAGGGAAACGTCGGCCTCACCCAGCGCTGCGACGGCGTGAAGAAGACGTTCGGCGGAACCACGGAGAACCTGTACGTCAACGGCACCGACATGCCGTCCGTGAAGTCCACCGTCACGGCCAAGCTCAAGCAGGACCCCGCGATCGACTACGTCGTCGCGCTCGGCGCCCCGTACGCGCTGGCCTCGGTGCAGTCGGTGAGTGACGCCGGAAGCAAGGCGAAGATCGCCACGTTCGATCTCAACAAGGATCTCACCGGCGCCATCGGCAAGGGCACCATCCAGTTCGCTGTCGATCAGCAGCCCTACCTCCAGGGCTACTTGGCGATCGACTCGCTCTGGCTCTACAAGAACAACGGCAACTACAGCGGCGGTGGCGAGCAGCCGGTGCTCACCGGTCCGGCGTTCGTGGACAAGAGCAACGTCGACACCGTCGCCGGGTTCGCCGCGAAGGGCACCCGGTGATGAGTACGGCCGGGCGGGCCGGGCCGACGGCGACCGTGCCGCCGGCTCCAGGCCCCCGGGCCACCGGCGGGCAGAGCGCGCGGCGTCCCCGGGCGCTGCGGCTGCTCGCCCGGCCCGAGGTCGGGGTGTTCCTCGGCGCCGCCGCCGTGTTCGTCTTCTTCCTGGTCGCGGCTCCGTCGGTGCGCTCCGGCGGCTCGATGGCCACCGTGCTCTACCAGTCCTCGACGATCGGCCTCATGGCCCTGCCCGTGGCCCTGCTGATGATCGGCGGCGAGTTCGACCTGTCCGCAGGCGTCGCGGTGATCAGTTCGGCGCTGACGGCGAGCATGCTCAGCTACCAGCTCACCGTGAACGTCTGGGCGGGAGTCGTGGTGGCGCTCGTCCTCTCGCTCGCGATCGGGGCGTTCAACGGCTGGATGATGGTCCGCACCGGGCTGCCGAGCTTTCTGGTGACGCTCGGGACCTTCCTGATCCTGCAAGGCGTGAACCTCGCGGTCACCAAGCTGGTCACCGACAACGTCGCCACCGACGACATCAGTGACATGGACGGTTTCGGCCAGGCGCGAAGGGTCTTCGCCTCGTCGTTCGCCGTCGGCGGCGTCCAGGTGAAGATCACGGTCGTGTGGTGGCTCGTCTTCGCGGCGCTCGCCACCTGGGTGCTGCTGCGTACCAAGTACGGCAACTGGGTCTTCGCGGTCGGCGGCGACCAGGAGAGCGCCCGCGCGGTCGGCGTGCCGGTGACCTTCACCAAGATCACGCTGTTCATGGCGGTCGGCTTCGGCGCATGGTTCGTCGGCATGCACGAGCTGTTCTCGTTCAACACCGTGCAGTCGGGCGAGGGGGTCGGCCAGGAGCTCATCTACATCGCCGCGGCGGTGATCGGCGGCTGTCTGCTCACCGGCGGCTACGGCTCCGCGATCGGCCCCGTCTTCGGCGCCTTCATGTTCGGCATGGTGAACCAGGGCATCGTCTACGCCGGCTGGAACCCCGACTGGTTCAAGGCCTTCCTCGGCGTGATGCTGCTCGGCGCCACGCTCGTCAATCTGTGGGTCCGCCGCACGGCGACCCGGAGGTGAACCGACCCATGACAGACGACGGATCCGGCACCACGGACGTACCCGCCCCGGGCACCCGGCCCGGGCACGAGGGCACCCCGCCCGGGCACGAGGGCGCCTCGCACCATCGCGACGGCCTCCCGCCGGGGCACGACCGCGTCCCGCCCGGGCACGACGACGCCG
Organism: Streptomyces sp. NPDC024698; assembly: GCF_055559015.1. NCBI lineage: Bacteria > Bacillati > Actinomycetota > Actinomycetes > Kitasatosporales > Streptomycetaceae > Streptomyces > Streptomyces sp. NPDC024698. The sequence goes on from NZ_JBVHLK010000003.1 coordinate 200,840, forward strand.
CGATCGTCGAGCTGCGCGGCGCGGGAAAGTCGTACGGCACCCTGCGCGCCCTGCACGACGTGTCGCTCGCCGTCCGTCCCGGCCGGGTGACCTGTGTCCTCGGCGACAACGGCGCCGGGAAGTCCACCCTCATCAAAATCATCTCCGGGCTGCACCGGCACAGCGAGGGCGAGTTCCTCGTGGACGGCACCGCGGTGCGTTTCAGCTCCCCGCGGGAGGCCCTGGCCAAGGGCATCGCGACCGTTTACCAGGACCTGGCGACGGTGCCGCTGATGCCGGTGTGGCGGAACTTCTTCCTCGGCTCCGAGCTGACCAAGGGCCCCTGGCCGGTACAGCGGCTCGACATCGCCCGGATGAGACGGACCGCCGACGACGAACTGCGCACCATGGGCATCGTCCTGGACGACCTCGACCGGCCGATCGGCACACTCTCCGGCGGGCAGCGCCAGTCCGTGGCCATCGCCCGCGCGGTGCACCTCGGCGCCCGGGTGCTCATCCTCGACGAGCCGACCGCCGCGCTGGGCGTCAAGCAGTCCGGTGTCGTCCTCCGGTACATCGCCGCGGCCCGCGACCGCGGTCTCGGCGTCGTCTTCATCACCCACAACCCCCACCACGCCTACATGGTCGGCGACCACTTCGCCGTTCTGCGGCTCGGCACCCTGGAACTCAGCGCCGATCGCGGCGAGGTCAGCTTGGAGGAACTAACCGACCAGATGGCGGGAGGCGTCGAACTCACAGCGCTCAAGCACGAGTTGGCGCAGGTGCGCGGGGTCGACGTGCAGAGGCTGCCGGAGGCGGAGGACCTCGCCGGCGGAGGGGCGGGGGCGGACCGGGAGGGATGAGCGGGCGCCGCGCCCGGCTCCTCCGGAGCGCCGGCACCGGGCGCCGCACCCGACCCGCCCGGAGCCGTCGGCCCAGGACAGGGGGCATTCGGCCCGGGATTCCGCCCCTGGAGGGGCGACGGTCACGGTGATGGAGGAACGGTTACGCTGAGATCATGCCGTCCACACGTCGTACCGCCCGCCAGACCGACCTGCTCCAGCGGCTGGTCGCGTTGCTGGTGGCGGAGGGCTTCGCGGCGTTCACCCTCGACGAGCTGACCGAGCGGCTGCACTGCTCGAAGACGACCCTGTACCAACTGGCCGGAAGCAAGCAGGAGTTGGTGCGGGAGGCGGTGAAGCACTACTTCCGCGAGGCCGCCCAGGCCGTCGAGAAGCAGGTGGCCGACACCTCCGCGCCCTCCGAGCGTGTGGTGGTCTACCTGAACGCGGTCGCCGGACAGCTGCGGCCGCTCTCCCGGCGGTTCCTCGACGACATGGCGCAGTTCGAGCCGGCCCGCGAGGTGTACGAGGCCAATACGCGCCTCGCCGCGGGGCGGATCCGGCAGTTGATCGCCGACGGCGTGGCCGCGGGGGCGTTCCGTGACGTCCACGCGGCGTTCGTGGGCGAGGTCGTGGCCGCGACCATGCAGGAGATCCAGCGCGGCGAGGTCGCCGCCCGCACGGGACTGAACGACGCCGAGGCCTACGCCGAGCTGGCGTCGCTCATTGTGCACGCCGTCTCCCCCTGATCACCGCCACCCCCGGCACACCCACCCCCCGGCCACGCGGCGTGGCGAGACACCCCCGCGTCCACCGCCGGGAGAACCCGCGCGTCAACCGCCGGGAAAGCCCGCACGTCCGCGCGCCCGGCCCGGCTCCTCACGTACAGGACCCGGCTTCCGGTGACCGACCGGCCGATCGGTAGCTTCCCGGCATGGCCTGGCGGTACCAAAAACGATACTGTTGTATCGCCTGGAGTATCAAAATCTCGTCCAGCGAACCGCCACCATCGAGGACCCGCCATGCCCGCGACCCGCACCCTCCCCACGCCGGAAGCCGTCGACCTGATCGCTCTGACCCGCGAGCTCGCCGAGAAGGAGCTCGCTCCGCGCGTCGCCGAGGCCGAGGCCGAGGGGCGCTTTCCCCGTGAGGTCTTCCGGACGCTCGGCCGGGCCGGGCTGCTGAGCCTGCCCTACCCCGAGGAGTTCGGCGGCGGCGACCAGCCCTACGAGGTGTACCTCCAGGCCCTGGAGGAGATCGCCGCCGTCTGGGCGAGCGTCGCGGTGGGCGTCTCGGTGCACGCGCTGTCCTGCTTCGCCCTCGCCTCGTTCGGCACCGAGGACCAGAAGAAGGAGTGGCTCCCGGACATGCTCGGCGGCGAGCTGCTCGGCGCCTACTGCCTGTCCGAGGCCCACGCGGGCTCCGACCCGGGCGCGATGCGCACCCGGGCGGTGCGGGACGGCGACGACTACGTCCTCAACGGCGCCAAGGCCTGGACCACGCACGGCGGGTACGCGGACTTCTACACGGTCATGGCCCGCACGTCGGACGAGGGCTCGCACGCCATCTCCTGCTTCCTCGTCCCGGCCGACACACCCGGTGTGGTGGCCGACCCCCCGGAGCAGAAGATGGGTCTGACCGGGTCCGCCACCGCCACCGTGCGCCTGGAGAACGTGCGCGTCCCCGCGAGCCGCCGGCTCGGCGAGGAGGGCGAGGGGCTGCGGATCGCCTTCGCCGGGCTGGACTGCGGACGGCTCGGCATCGCCGCGGTGGCCACGGGTCTGGCCCAGGGCGCGCTGGACCACGCGCTGCGCTACTCGCGGGAGCGGGAGACCTTCGGCCGGCCCATCATCGAGCACCAGGGCCTGGCCTTCGTCCTCGCCGACATGGCCGCGGCGGTGCAGGTCTCGCGGGCCACCACGCTCGCCGCGGCCCGGCTCAAGGACGAGGGGCTTCCGTTCCAGTCCGAGGCGTCGATCGCCAAGCTGATCTCCACCGACAACGCCATGAAGGTCACCACGGACGCGGTCCAGGTGCTGGGAGGCGCCGGCTACACCCGCGACTTCCCGGTCGAGCGCTACATGCGCGAGGCCAAGGTCATGCAGATCTTCGAGGGCACCAACCAGATCCAGCGCCTGATCATCGGCCGCGGCCTCAAGGAGAGCGACCGCGGCAGCCTCCGGGTGCGCACCGGGAAGTAGCAAGCGGAACGTCCGGGCACGTGATCATCGCCGCGCGAACGCCGAGCGGCGATGGCAGGAGTGGGTCATCGCCCGCAGGCGGGTCGATGCGGTGCCGGCTCCGGACTGCGGCAGCCACCGCCGACACGGAGGACGTCCCGGATCCGCGGGATGCGGGCGGGCCGTCGGCACCCCGGGATCCGGCGAAGCCGAAGTCGCAGGTGCCGGTGTGGCGTGAGGGGCCGGCCTGGTCGCGCGCGGCTGGCCGGCCGAGCGGCAGCCGGGACGGTTCACCCTCGCCCAGAGTGCCGCCCGAGCCGGGCGGCGGGTCATGAGCAGTAGATCATCGCCTCGGCGCTGGTGGTGCGGCGTTCGTCGTCGCGGGCCGGGCGGCGGGTCCCAGCAGCAGGCCGGGGGTATCGACCACGACGTGCCGCTTACGCCCGTCGATCAGCTCGCCGCCGTCGAGGCCACGACTGCCGGAGCCGACGACGGCGGAGCGATCCCATCGGGCCTGGCGACGCCGCGACGGGCGAATGCCCGGCGTTGGCGCGGGGGCGTCTCGCCATCGAAGTCCTCGATCGCGGGGAATGGGACGACTGCCCGGTGATAGACGCGTGGACCCTTGGCGCCCTCGCCGCATGAACGCATTTCCCCTACCTCGTCCGGTGCCCGCGTGAAGTGATGGTCGATGCGGCCGAAGCGCGGCACGTGCTGGGGCTTCGGGACGGGAGTTTGAACTCCCTTGGGTGGCCGCAGAGTTGATGTGGGAAACTACAGTCTGCCAGTGGTCGGCGAGTGAGTCGCGGGGCCTTGAGAGGAACGTCACATGCCGCAGCATGGCATTCAAGCCAACGAAATTGACACCCGTAGACCACGCCCGGCCCGCATATACGACTAACCGGTGGACCAAGAGACAGGAGACGCTCTCATTGCTGAAGTCCCTGAGGTGCGGCCTGGCGGGCGGGCCAACCGGGACTTCATGCACCGTGCCGTCGGGTACGTGGTGGGCAGTGGTGTGTCAGATCCTCGACATAGGCACGGGCCTTCCCGCATCGCCGAACGTGCAGGAGATAGCCGATCGGGTATCCTCCGGCAGCCGGGTGGCTTACGTCGACAATGGCGCGATCGTCAAAGCACCGGCGGATGCATTCCTCGCAATCGCTGACTTCGCCGAACACAACGAATCTCAGGCCGTGTACAACAACGCGAGCGCGACCCTGAACCTGCGCTCACACAGCAACATCGGGGAATTCTTCACGGGGTTCGAGCTCGTTGAGCCAGGCTTGGTTCAGGTTCCTCTTTGACGTCCTGAAGGACAGTCCCACCAAACCAGTGATATCGGCTTCTCCGGAGGCATCGCCCGCAAGTCCCCTGTTCCAGGTCCTTCCAACCAGTGATCACCGATGCGATGCGAAACCGGATCGAGCCACCCCCGGCCACCCGCCGGCCGTGCATCCGGTCAGGAACACGCCGCTCACGTCCGGGACCCACGAGTTCCGCCCGGGCCCACACCCCTGGGGTGCGTTCGAGCACGTCCGGCAGTCCGAGAACATGCTCCAGCTACAAGCGGGCCGGGAGGGCGACTTGACGCGGGCGCGCTGGGAGGGCTCCCGATTCCAGGGCCGGTACGTCGACTTCCAGGAGCCGACGCGCCGTACATCGGACGGGTTCGACACCCTGGACCAGGAATGGGACCGGTGAATCCCCGGCGACGGTTCGCCCTACCGACGGTAGGACGTCGACGAATTCGAGGAGCGGGTGCGCTCCGGCGGCTTCACCACGCACGAGGAGGCGTCCGTACGAGCGTCGGCCGCCGAGGTCGTCGCCCTCATGGAGCGAGGAGCGGGCCGACGGGAGGAGTGACACGCAGAGAAATGGCGCGCTGACAGACCGTCGTTTTGCCAACTCCATAGTCCGGGTCCGATTGCTTCGGGGACTGTCATGTGATTGGATCATGGCAGTCACATTAACTCGCCCTAACTTCGGTTGACCTGACCCGTCAACATGCGAGTGGAGATCAGTGAACAGCGGCCCGCAGCGGCCCACGGGGGATATCAAGGGGGAAGTCGCAAAGGCTTTGTGGGGCATTCCGTGCTGCCCACGTGATCAAATCCCGCCGGCAGTCCAAGCCGAAAGCACGTATGCCATCGACCTGGGTGCGCTCTTGCCCCGGCGGGGGATTCGAGAGGATCGACATGTTGAACGAGAGTATTGTCCAAACGCTTTCCCGCCTCTGGGAAGAAGCTCTCGGCGAGCCTGTCACCGATATTGACGCCGATTTCTTCGACCTCGGCGGTGATTCGCTCATGGCGCTGACGATCGCGACCCGAGCGATCGATGCGGGCCTTCCCATGCCGCGTTCCGGAGTTCTTCGTCGGAGCACCATCAGACAGCTCGCGGAAGCGGTGGAGAAGCCGGAGCTCTTCGAAAACGTCTGAACCGAGGAGTGGCCGCGCAGGGGTGGACTCGCGCCACTACGGGAACTGTGTGTCAGTGGTGAGCGCCGTCTGTCGCGGCAGGTGTCCCACTGTGCCGCGCATCATCGGGGTCGACGGTCGGCCGGACGGCCGCCGGGCGGAACTCGCCCACCGGGCGGCCGACTTGGACCTCACCACGCCGGCAGATGAGATCGCGCTGGAGCGCAATGCCCGCCGCAGCGGATCTGCTTCCTGCTCAGCACACTGAACCACAGCGGGCGTTGCACTCTCCGCCGCGTCAACGGCGCCGCGAGGTCAGGGTGTTGTCCGGAGTCACCCCCTATCGTCCGTCGGTCCGTCCCGGAGCCACCGTCCGCCATGGAACTCCTCGCGGGCAGCTGATCCGAAACCCTCCCGCTGTGAACAGGGATCCCCCATGCCCAGAAACCCCCTGCCCACCACACTCGCCTTACCCCTCGACCTTCTGCGCGACCTGGTCCCCGAGCCCGGCGCGGCCCGCCCGATGGCCGCCCTGACGTTCGCTCAGTCGCTCGGCACAGGTCTCTTCCTCACCTCCAGCGTGATCTTCTTCACCCGGACCGCGGGATTCTCCGCCGACCAACTGGCATTCGCCATGTCGATCGCGGGCATCTGCGGCTTCCTCTGCTCGATGCCGGCCGGCCGGATCGCCGATCGGTTCGGGGCACGCGTTCCGCTGGCCATCAGCTACGCGTTGCTCGGCCCCCTGTTCTTCGCCTACCCCTTCGTCGACAACGTTGCCCAGTTCACCGTGGTCGCGGCCCTGATCGGCGTCTGTGAGACAGGGGCAGGAGGCCCGCTGCGCGGCGCCCTGATGCACGCCCTGTTCGGCAAGGTCAAGGCCTTGGTGGTGCGCGCCCAGATGCGCAGCCTCTTCAATCTCGGCTTCACCGGCGGGGCGGCCCTGGCGGGTCTGGCGCTGGCCGACGGCAGCCGATCCGCCTTCATCGCGATCACCACGGCGAACGCGATACTGCAGCTGAGCTGCGCCGTCATCGCCTTCCGGCTCCGGCCGCCGGCCGGGACGAAGCCCGTTCCGACGGCGCCCGCCAAACGGTCCTGGGCCGCGATCAGGGATCGGCGCTTTCTGCTCGCGACCGGGCTCAGCGGTCTGCTGGAGTTCTATCTGCCGGTCCTGACGGTGGGCATGCCGTTGTGGATCGTCCACCGGACCGGCGCCCCCAGAGCCCTGACGGCTGTTCTGATCGCACTGAACACGATCATGGTGGTGCTCTTCCAGCGCGTCGCGAGCAGGGGCTCGGAAACCGTGCACGGCTCCGGTCGCCTGCTCGTACGGGCAGGAGTGCTGCTGGCGGTCGCCTGCACGCTGTTCGCGCTGTCCGGGGGCGGAGGAGCGGTCTGGGCCACGGTGTTCCTGGTGCCCTCGCTGATCGCGCTCACCCTGGGCGAGCTGGCCCAGGCATCGGGCAGTTGGGGACTGGCCTTCGCCCTGCCGCCCCCCGACCGCATGGGCGAGTACCAAGGCGTCTTCGCTCTCGCGCGGGGCTTGCAGCAGTTCCTGGGCCCCGCTCTCGTCACCGTGCTCACGATGAGTCTCGGCGCCACCGGCTGGCTGATCCTGGCCGCGCTGTTCCTCGTCACCGGCCTTGCCGCCGGGTGGGCCTTCACCCGAAACACCCCATCGGACCCGGCGGCATCCATCGATGTCGCCGCACCAGAGGAGACTTTATGATCCGCAACAGCTACCCCTCGTTCCGGCAGGTACTGGCCGACAACCCCCTCACCAAGATCGCCGGCGCGCACTCCTCGCTGGGCGGCCGTATCGCCGAGCAGAGCGGCTTCCAGGCCGTGTGGGCGTCGAGCTTCGAGATCTCCGCGGCGCGCTGCCTCCCCGACGCCAGCCTCCTGAGCATGACGGACTATCTGGAAGCGGCCGCCAACATACAGAAGGCGCTCTCCGTGCCGGTCGTCGCCGACTGCGACACCGGGTTCGGCAACAGCATGAACGTCGCCTACATGGTGGCCGAGTACGAGAGCGCCGGCATCACCGCCGTGAGCATCGAAGACAAGATCTTCCCGAAGATGAACAGCTTCGCTGCCGCCGACCACACTCTGCTGGATGTGAGCGCCTTCGCCCACAAGATCGAGACGGCGAAGAATGCCCAGCGGACCGACGACTTCTTCGTCATCGCCCGCACGGAGGCCATGATCAGCGGCCTCGGTGTCGACGAGGCCCTCAAGCGGTGTACCGCCTACGCCGACGCCGGTGCGGACGCGGTGCTCGTCCACTCGAAGCAGAAGACCAAGGACCAGGTCCTCGAATTCCTCGGTCTCTGGGAGGACCGGCTGCCCGTCGTCGTGGTGCCCACCACCTACCCCGACTGGCATGCGGACGACGCCCGAGCCGCGGGTGTCTCGGCCGTCATCTACGCGAACCAGGGGCTGCGCGCCACGATCACCTCGCTGCGCTCCACCTTCCAGTCGATCTACGAGACCGGCCACACCGCTCACCTGGAGGACAACATCTCCGGGGTCAAGGACGTCTTCGACCTCCAGCAGCTCGACGAGTGGCAGCAGCTCGGCGCCTGACAGCCGTATTTCCCCCACAGTCTGACGATCCATCAGGCAGTAACCAGAAAGGGACATAGTGTTGTTGCAAGACGTGGCGCTGGTGCGCTCTCAGGCGGCGCGGGCCCGAGCGCTCGCGCTGACCACCGTCAGCCAGGCCGGCATCGGCCATATCGGCGCGGATCTGTCCGCCATGGATATCCTGTGCGCCCTCTACTTCGGCGTGCTTCGCGGCGGACCCGACGACGCGGACCGGGACCGGTTCATCCTCAGCAAGGCGCACGCGTCCGCGGCCATGTACAGCGTGCTTGCGCTGAAGGGGCTGCTCCCGGAAGAGGAGCTGGCGACCTTCGGCGGCGCGAACTCGCGCCTGAGCACCGTGGTTTCGACCCGAGTACCCGGCATCGAGTTCAACACCGGCTCGCTCGGCCACGGCCTCTCCCTCGGCGTCGGCTCCGCGCTCGGCGCCCGCATCCAGGGCTCCACCCGGCGGACCTTCGTCCTGACCGGCGACGGCGAGCTCCAGGAAGGCAGCAACTGGGAAGCCGCCATGCTCGCGGCCTCCCGCAACCTCGACAGCCTCGTCGCGGTCGTCGACCGCAACCTCGCCCAGAAGGGCGCCAGCACCGAGGACATCAACGCCCTGGAGCCGCTCGACGACAAGTGGCGCTCCTTCGGCTGGGAGGTACGCACCGTCGACGGACACGACATCCACGCCCTGCTCGACGTGTTCCGCTCCGCGCCGCTCACCGCCGGCAAACCGACCTGCGTCATCGCCTCCACCACCAAGGGCAAGGGCGTGTCCTTCATGGAACGCAACCTCGAATGGCACAGCCGCCGGATCACGCCGGAACTTCTACAGCAAGCGCTCCAGGAGCTTGAGGAGGCCCCCAATGACTGACTGCGCCGCCGCGTTTTCTGCCGCCCTGCTTGAGCTGGCACACAAGGACGAGCGGATCTGCGTCGTCAACAACGACTCCGCCGAGACCCACTCCGCACTCGGCTTCCAGGCCGAATTCCCCGACCGCTTCATCGACGTCGGCATCGCCGAACAGAACCTGGTCGGCGTCTCGATCGGCCTGGCCAACAGCGGCCTACGCCCCTTCGTCTACTCCGCCTCCTGCTTCATGGCCTCACGAGCCCTCGAACAGATCAAGAACGCCGCCTACACCAACTCCAACGTCATCTTCTGCGGCTTCGTCAGCGGACTCGCCTACGGCGCGCTCGGCGGCACCCACCACGCCGTCGAAGACCTGGCATGGATGCGCGCCATCCCCCGCATGAAAGTCCTCGCACCGGCAACCCCCCGCGACACCGTCGCCGCACTCCACGAAGCCCTCACCCACGACGGCCCGGTCTACATCCGGATCGTCAGCAAACTCCACACCCCCGAACTGTTCCCACCCGACCACACCTTCAGCTACGGCGGATCAGCCCAGCTGCGCGACGGCACCGACGTCACCCTGATCGGCAGTGGCCTGCTCACCACCCGACTCGTCGAGGCCGCCCGCCTCCTCTCCGAGGACGGCGTCAACGCCCGCGTCCTGCACCTGGGCTCCATCGAGCCGATCGACGCCGAGGCCATCGCCACAGCGGCCCGCGAGACAGGCCGACTCGTGGTAGCCGAGGACCACGTCGTCAACGGCGGCCTCGGCGGCGCAGTCGCCGAAGTCGTCGTACGCACAACCCCCGTACCCGTCCTACAGATCGGCATACCGCAGGTCTTCGCCCCCATCGGCCCCGCCGAATTCCTCTACGAACACTTCGGACTGACGGCACAGGCACTGGCACAACGGGTACAGAAGTGGTTGCGATGACCATGCGCGTGGCCGACTACGTGGCCTCCTACCTGCATTCGCTGGGTGTCCGCACCTGCTACAGCCTCTCCGGCACCGGCTCCATCCATCTCGACCACGCCTTCGCCCAGCAGCCCGACCTGCTCTGCGTCTGCGCCCGGCACGAGACCGCAGCCGCCCTGATGGCCACCGGCGCGGCCAAACTCACCGGCAACCTCGCAGTCGCCCTGGTCACCAGCGGCCCCGGCGCGGTCAACGCACTCGCCGGACTGGTCGACGCCTATGCCGACGGCGTACCCGTCCTGGTCATCTCCGGCCAGGTCGAAACCCGCCACATCGACGACGACGCCCGATCTTTCGGCGTCCAGGGATTCGCCGTCGTCAACAGCGCCCGCAGCATGACCAAATACGCCGCAGTGGTCGAACAACCCTCCGACATCCGGGCCCACCTGGACCGGGCGGTCCGCGAAGCGCTCTCGGGCCGGCCTGGCCCGGTCTGGCTGGACATCCCGCTCGACGTGCAAGCGGCCGAGATCGACCCGGCGGCCCTGCACGAAGCACCGTCCGCCGCAGACGAGCCGAGGGGTGCGGGTGCGCGGCAGGCCGCCCGACAGATCATGGCCATGCTGCGCTCCGCCGAACGGCCGCTGGTCATCGCGGGCCAGGGGATCCGGCAGGGCGCGGCCGAGGAGCAGTTCCGGACGCTGATCGAGCGGCTGCGGCTGCCGGTGGTCGCCTCCCGGCTGGGCAATGACCTGCTGCCGTACGACTCGCCGCTGTGGTTCGGCCAGGGCGGCATCCGAGGGCGGCTCTACCCGAACCTGATCATGGCTCAGGCGGATCTGGTCCTCACCCTGGGGTCCAGCCTGTCGACCGCGTTCGTCGGCGAGGACGCCGACAGCTTCAACCCCGACGCGACGGTCGTCGCGGTGGACATCGACCCGTCCCAGTTGAAGAAGAAGGGTGTGCGCATCGACTTCCCGGTGTGCATGGACGTACGCGACCTGCTCGACGCGCTGCTCATCGAGTCGGCGGAGTCGACCGAGCCCGCCGCGAGCGAACGCTGGCTGGCCACCTGCGCCGAGCTGAAGGAGGCGCACCCCACGATCGCCGGCGGCGAGCTGCGGGAACCCCTCAACTCGTACCGCTTCGTCGAGCGGCTGGACGCGCACACCGGCCCCCGCCATGTCTTCGTGGTCGACACCGGAAGCGCCTACTACGTGACCGGCCAGACCCTGGAGTTCTCCGCCTCGCAGCGGGAGATCACCTCTGCGGCGTTCCTCAACATGGGCGCCGCGGTACCCATGGCGGTAGGTGCGGCGTTCAGCAGGCCCGACTGCCAGGTACTGGTGCTCGTGGGCGACGGAGCGATCGAGCTCAACATCCAGGAGCTGGCGACCATCAGTCAGTACTCCCTGGACGTCAAGGTGTTCGTACTGAACAACGGAGGCTACGCCTCGATCCGGGAATCGCAGGAAGCCCTGTGCGAGGGCCCCGCCCTGGAAGAGCCGGAGGCGCTGAACTTCCGCGATGTGGCGAAGGCGTTCGGCCTGCCGTACCGCAAGCTGGAGCGCGCCGCCACGCTCGACGCCGACCTCGCCGGGCTGTTGGCGCACCGGGGCCCCGAGCTCGTCGAGGTGATGTGCGACCCGGAGCAGCTGCTGCTGCGCCCGCTGCGGGCCGACGGCGGCGTACGAGCCCATGACGGCGCCTCCCTCGTGCGATCGGTGGGGGAGCTCCACCATGCGTGAGTCGATGCCGGTCTCCTGGAACCAGCGGCACCGCCTGGGCCAGACCCTGGAGGACGCCGAGGGCGGGGTCTTCAACCCCCACCACGCCACCCTCCCGCTGGCGTTCACCGGGCCTCTGGACCTGGCCGCCATGAATCGGGCCTGGCACGCCCTTCAGCGACGCCACCCGGTGCTGCTCAGCGGGTTCGACCTGGACGCCATGGTGTGGCACATCGGGCTGGCCGATCCGGTGGACCTCCAGCAGTTGCCCACCGCCGGGACCGAGGACGCCGATGTGGCGGCTCTGCGGTCGGCCTGCGCGGACCCCTTCGACCTGGAGCGGGGCCCGATGGCCCGGCTGCTGGTGACGATCCGCCCCGGCGAGGAGACGTACTTCGCCCTCGTCGCCGAACACCTGGTCAGCGACGGGTGGTCGCTCAACGTCCTGATGCGCGACTTGTCGGCGCTCTACGCCGCCGAGCGCGACGGCTCGGAGCTCGAACTGCCGCCCGTGCAGATGACCTTCCCCGACTTCGTCCGGCGGCAGAACCGGATGATGGACTCCCCTGAGGGGAAGCAGGCCCTGGAACGGCTGGCAGCGGGGCTGAGCGCAGTCGGGGCGATCCCGGCGATGCCGATCTCCGGTTTCAGCGGGCACTCGCCCGTCCGCTACGAGGCGAAGGACGGTTTCAGCCGCCGGCTGCCGCTCGACGTCTGCCAGAGCCTGGGCACGGTGGCCAGGCCGCTGCGGATGACCGCCCTGAACCTCATGCACGCCGCGCTGCACCGCTCGCTGTTCACCCTTTCCGGCAGCGAGTCGGTGGCCACCACGCTCTCGACCGCCAACCGGGAGCTGCCCGAACTACACCAGACCACGGGCTGGCTGGCGAGCAAGGCCGTCCTCATCAGCGAGCCGGGGAGCCGGCCCGAAACGGAGGACTATCTGCGGCACTTCCGCCAGCGGATGTTCGCCACCCTGGACGACGGCCATGTGCCCTGGCCCGCGTTGATCGACCGGATGGACCCGGACGCCGTGGGACGGCAGTCCCGCGTCCCGTACGTCACCTTCAACGCCCGCCCCCTCGGCATGCGCAAGACGGTGGGCACCGTCGGGATGCCCGGCGTGCGGACCCGGCCGCTGCCGATCTCCGTGGGCTGGCACGACGCCTCGATCGCCACCTTCTGGGACGAGGACGAGGACGGCGTGACGGCGACCGTCAACTTCAAGACCGACTGGTATGCGCGAGGAGACGTCGAGGCCCTGTGGGACGGCGTCGACGCCCTGCTGCGCACCTGGGCCACCCAGCGCCGCTGACGGCGCGTTCCCTGTTCTGTAGAGAGGATCCAACATGATGCACGTTTCGACCATGCGCGACTCCACCTTGGTGACGCAGCGCGAGCGCGACTGGAAGTCGCTGACGGAGGAGCAGTTCGAGAGTTACGAGCGGGACGGGTACATCCACCTCAAGGGCGTCTTCAACCAGGACGAGGTGGCCCGGGGCCTCGAACTCATCGACGACGTGGTCGCCAAGGGCGCCCCGACGATCGAGAACCATGCGAGCTTCACCGACCGCAGCCACACCGTCCGCGTCCGCGACGCGGTCAGCCGCACCACGGAGATGGACTACTTCCTCGACCACCCCAAGTTGGTCGGGCCGCTGATGTCCTTGCTGAACGGCAGCGTCCAGATCCTGGGGACCGAGATATTCGTCCGGTCCCTCCAGGAGGAGGCCCTGGAGTACTGGCACACCGACGGCGGCGAGTACCTCCAGCGGATCCAGCTGACCCCGGGCAGCCCCGGCCTCCAGGTCAAGGCACAGATCTTCTTCACCGACGTCACCGAGTCCGACAGCGGCAACTTCCTGCTGATCCCCGGCAGCCACCGCAAGCTGCCGACCAGCAACAATGCGCTGTGCTACATGGAGGATCTGGACGAGCCGCTGCGCCGCGGCGTGCTGCCGGACGACGCCATCGAGGTCAAGGCCGCACCGGGCGACGTGCTCCTCTTCCCGTACTCGCTCTGGCACGCCGTGGCGCCGAACACCCGCCGTGAGCGGAAGACGTTCATCCTCCGCTACGGCCAGCTGTGGCACCGTCCGCACGACTACTTCAGCCAGCCCCAGGAGATCCTGGACCGCATGTCGCCCCGACTCCGGCGCATGTTCGGCGACTTCGGCGGCGACGCGCACCCCACCGACTACTACAAGCCGGTCGACCAGGGCGACGTCATGGCCACCGGAGGCACCTATGGCCAGCACTGACCCACTGGTCGGTGCCCGCAGCCTGACCGACCTGTTCGCCAGGTCGGTCAGGCTGCGAGGCCAGGCCGCCGCCCTCTCCGAGAGCGGCCGGGAGATCGCCTATACCGAGCTCGACGAGGCGTCGGACGCCGTCGCCGCGCTGCTCGCCGACGCCGGGGTGGGCCGTGGCGACCTGGTGGGCGTGCTCCTGGAGCGTTCCCACCGGGTGCCCGGTTGGATCCTCGGCGTCCTCAAGGCGGGAGCGGCCTACGTACCGCTCGACCCGACCTATCCCCGCGAGCGGCTGCACTACATGGTCGCCGACGCCCAGGTGAAGATCCTGGTCGGCGACCCGGAGCAGGCGGCCGCCTGCGGACTGGACGGAGCCGAGGTCGTCGACCCCCGCATGCCCTCGCCCGCCGTCGCACCCGCCGTCACGCCGGAGCCCCAGGACCCGGCGTACGTGATCTACACCTCGGGGTCCACCGGGCAGCCCAAGGGCTGTGTCGTGACCCACGCCAACGTGCTGGCGCTCCTCGAAGCCGCGCTGCCGCTGTTCGACTTCGGACCGCAGGACCGCTGGTCGCTCTTCCACTCCTTCAGCTTCGACTTCTCCGTCTGGGAGCTGTGGGGGCCCCTGGCCACCGGCGGTACCGCCGTGGTGATTCCCACCGCGGCGGCCCGTGCGACCGAGGACTTCCTGCGGCTGCTGGTCGACGAGGGTGTCACGGTGCTCAACCAGGTACCCTCCGTCTTCCGGTTCCTGGCCCGTGAGTACGTCGACCGCGGCGCGCCCGAACTCGCCGTGCGCTATGTGATCTTCGGCGGCGAGAACGTCGACCTGGACCTCGTCAGGGTGTACACGGACGCAGCCGGGGACCGGGCACCGGAGTTCGCCAACATCTACGGCGTCACCGAGACCACCGTGTTCACCACGGGCAAGAAGCTCACACCCGAGGACCTGGCCGGCGCCGTGCGCTCGCCCATCGGCGTACCGTTCCCCCATCTGTCGGTCCGACTCCTCGACGAGGACCTTGCCTTGGTGCCCGACGGCGAGGCCGGCGAGATGTGGGTGGCCGGTACCGGGGTGACGGCGGGATATCTGAATCGCCCGGAGCTCACCGCCGAGCGCTTCCGTACGTTCGACGGAACGCGCTGGTACCGCACCGGCGATCTCGCCCGTCGGCTGCCGGACGGCGCCCTGGAGTACCTGGGACGCAACGACCAGCAGGTCAAGATCCGCGGCCACCGGGTGGAGCTCGCCGAGGTGGAGGAGGCGCTGCGGGCCGACACGGCCGTCCGCGACGCGGCCGCCGCGGTGACGTACGACGCCGACGGCACCGCCGTGCTCGTGACGCTGGTGGTCCCGGCGGGCGACGGCGCCTTCAGCGTCGCCGCGCTGCGCCGCCACGCCCGCGCCACCGTGCCCGCCTACCTGGTGCCCAACCGCTTCCTGCGGGTGGACACGCTGCCGCTGAGCCCGTCCGGCAAGCTGGACCGGCGCGCGGTCCAGGAACTCGCCGAAGCCGGCGGTGCCCCGCTGCCTGCGCCCGCCGTTGCACGCACCCGGGTGCTGGTGGTGGATCCCATCCACGAGAGCGCTCTGGCGGAAATGCGCCGCACCTACGACGTCCACGTCGAGCTGCGGCCCCCGGCCGACCGCCTGGTGCAGCTGGTCGAGGACGTCGAGGTCATCGTGGTGCGCAGCGGTGTGCGCATCGGCGCGGACGTCATACGGGCGGCGCCGCGGCTGAAGGTCGTGGCGCGGGCGGGCTCGGGGGTCGACAACATCGACCTCGACGCCGCCGGGGCCGCCGGGGTGGCCGTGTTCAACGTACCCGGCGTCTCCGCGCCGGCCGTCGCCGAACTGGCCCTGGGACTCATGCTGTCGGCTGCCCGCCACATCGTCACGGCCGACCGCCAGGTGCGGGCCGGAGTCTGGAACAAGGCCGCCCTCGCGGGCATCGAACTCGGCGGGAAGACCCTCGGCCTGGTGGGCCTGGGCCAGATCGGCTCGCGCCTCGCCCAGTTGGCGCACGGCATGGGGATGCGGGTGATCGCCACCGTCGACCGGGACACGCCCGAGCGCCGGTTGGAGCTGCGTGGGCGGGAAGTCGAAACGGTGGTCCTGGACGAGCTGTTGGCCACCGCCGACGTGGTGTGCCTGGCCGTCCCGCTCACCGACCGTACGCACCACCTGATCGACGACCGCGCACTGCGGGCCATGAAGCGTTCGGCGCTGCTGGTCAACATCTCGCGGGGACCCGTGGTCGACGAGGAGGCCCTGTACCGGGCGCTCACCGACGGCGAGATCGCGGGCGCCGCACTCGACGTGGTGGCCGAGGAGGGCAACCCGGGCCGCCTCGCCGAGCTGGACAACGTCGTGATCACGCCGCACATCGGCGCGATGTCGGCGGACTCCCAGGAACGCATCGGCCGGATTCTCCTCGACTCGCTGCACGAGGTGCTCGCCGGAGGGAAGGTGGCCACCTCGTGCCGATGAACAGCGCCGTACTCACGGAGTTCGGGCGGATCGAGTACCGGAGCGGTCCCGTACCCGCCACCGACGGGGAGGAGCTCCTGGTCCGGGTGCTCGCCACCGGCGTGTGCGGGTCGGACCTCGCCACGTACCGGGGCGCGCACCCCTACAAGACCGCGCCGGTCGTCCTCGGACACGAGCTGTGCGGCGTCGTGGAGCGGGCTGTGGGCGACTTCGCCGTCGGCGACCTGGTCTGCGCGGCTGCCTACACGCACTGCGAGAGCTGCGACCGGTGCGCTCAGGGGCTCACCAACCTTTGCCGAGACAAGCGGAACCTGTGCCACCTGGGGTGGGAGGGGTCCTTCGCGGAGTATGTGACGCTCCGGCCGAACATGACCTTCGTCCTGCCCTCGGGGCTCGAACCGGAGCTCGGCGCGCTCGTCGAACCGCTCTCCATCGGCCTGCACGCCATCCGGCTCGCCGGCCCGGCGCCGGGGCGCACGATGCGCATCATCGGATCCGGCAACATCGGCCTGGCCTGCCTGATCGCGGCACGCCGGCTCGGCTTCACCCGGATCACCTGCACCGACCTCGGCCAGGAGAAGGGCGTACGCGCCCTGGCTCTTGGCGCGGACGCGTACGCCGACGTCCTCGCCCCGGCCACCCCATCCGCCGACCCGTCGGCCGAGGCGGACGTCGTCGTGGTCGCGGCCGGCCACCCAGGCGCGCTCGACGAGGCGGTCGGCGCCGTGCGGGCCGGCGGCACCGTGATCGTGGTCAGCTTCTTCGACGGCCCCGTGCCACTGGCGGCCAACGCCCTCGTCGGCCGGGAGGTGACTGTCATCGGCTCCTCGTTGTCGACGGCCGCGGACTTCCGCACCGTGATCTCCTGGCTGGCCGCCGGGGAGATCGACCCCCGCCCCATGGTCACGCACCGCTTCGCGCTGGCCGACACCGCCGAGGCCATGAGCCTGATGGCCGAGGGCAAAGCCACCACCGGCAAGATCATCCTCACTCCGCGAGGTAACGCATGACGCTGCATATCGGCATTGTGGGAGGCACCGGCTACGCCGGCGGCGAACTCGCTCGGCTGCTGCTCAACCATCCCGGTGTCGGCTCCATCACGCCCACGGCCCGGGGCGGGGAGGAGTTCGACCGGGTCCACCCCAATCTGCTCGGCTGCGGGCTGAGCTTCGTCGACGTGGATGAACTCCGGCGCCGCGCGGACGACCTCGACGTGGTGTTCTTCTGCACCCCGTCGGGCGAGGCGATGCGCTCGGCGGCCTTCTTCCTGGACCGCGGGGTGAAGGTCATCGACGTCAGCGCCGACTTCCGCTTCCGCGACCCGCAGCGGTACGCAGAGGTCTACGGCGCGCCGCACGCCGCCCCCCACCTGCTCGACGAGGCCGTCTACGGGGTGACCGAACTCCATCGCGAACAGGTCGCCGGAGCCCGGCTGGTGGCCAACCCCGGCTGCTACGCCATCACCACCGTGCTCGGACTGACTCCCCTGCTGCGCAGCGGCCTCGCCGACCTGGACATCCCCGTCCATCTCGCCGCCGTCAACGGCACCACCGGGGCCGGGAACAAGCCGCTCACGGAGGTCATGCACGCCGAGGCGTTCGGCTCCATGCTCCCGTACAGCCTCGAAGGGCACCGCCACGCCCCGGAGTTGGAGAATCATCTCGCGCCGCTGGCCGGCCGGGAGTTGTGTGTCGACATGACCACGGCGCACGGCAACTTCGCCCGGGGCATCTACATCCAGGCGAGCCTGGCCGTCCGTCAGCAGGAGCGTGTGCGGACCGACCGGGCCTCGCTGCTGGACCTCTACGAGCGCCACTACGCCGACGAGTTCTTCGTCCGCGTCAACAGCGCACCGAAGAAGGCCGGGCTCAACGCCAAGGAGTACGGCGTCTATCCGAGTCTGACCGCCGTCACCGGCTCCAACTTCTGCCACATCGGCGTGGACTACGACGCGGCCCGGGGCTTCGTCAAGGTGATCGCCGTGACCGACAACCTGGTCAAGGGCGCGGCCGGATCCGCGATCCAGAACATGAACGTGATGTTCGGCCTCGACGAGCGGACCGGCCTGTGCCACTACGGGCTGTGAGGACCATGCGGCTGCTGCGCGACCATCCCGTCGTGCCCGGAGAGCGCTGGGTCTACTCCGCCGGCTTCAACGTCGGCCCCGCGCTGACGGACACCGGCCGGATCGACACCGAGCTGGACGACCTGCGCGGCCTGGCCGCGGCGGGTGCCCGGGTCGCGCTCCTCAGCCACCAGGGCAGCGCGAAGGACGGCACGGCCCGGCACCTGGACTATCTGGCCGGGTACCTCGGCCGGCGCCTGGGCCGAGAAGTCCGCTATCTGCCGGAATGCTCCTCGCGGCAGGCCCAGATCTGGGCGGCGGAGCTGCGCGACGGGGAGATCGCTCTGTTCGGCAACGTCCGGCTGGAGGCGGGCGAGGAACGCGGCGACCGCGAACTGGCCGCCGCCCTCGCCCGCCTGGGCGACCGGGTGGCGGTCGGCGGATTCTCCAAAGCACACCGCCGCCACGCCTCCAACGTCGGCATCCTCGACTTCCTGCCGGGCTACGCGGCCTCCAGCCTCCTGGGTGAAACCGAGCTGCTGCGACCGTGGGCGGCCGGTGGCGGGGGGGCCGGTTCGGTGGCCGTGCTGGGCGGCGTCAAGGCGGAGAAGACAGTGGTGGGGCTGGAGAGCCTGACGCGCGCGTACGACGTGGTGATCCCCGGCGGGGTGGTGCTCAACACCCTTCTGGCGGTCAGCGGTTACGCCATCGGCGGCTCCGATCTGGGCACCGAGGCCGAGCGCTGCGCTGCCGTGGCCCGCACCGTACTCGGCCGCCGGCACCGGGCCCGCATCCACCTCCCCCGTACGGTCCTGATCACCGGACCCGAAGGCGCCACCCGGACCGTGGGCGTCGAGGAGGGCGTCCCGGACGGTTGGGCCATCGTCGACTTCGACCTCGAACGGTGGGCGGTGGACGCGGTACGGGAGGCCGGCCGGGTCCTGGTGGCCGGTACCCCCGGCCGACACGCCGAAGGAAACCACCGCGCCGCGGCAGCGGTGCTCGGCGCCCGTGAACCCGGTGAGCCGCACACCCTGCTGCTCGGCGGCGACACCGTCGCGGAGCTTCCCTGGACCGGTCCCCGGTCCACCGGCGGCGGCTCCGCACTGCACTACCTCGCCGACGGCACCTGCGCCGTCATCGAGGCTCTTGAGGACAACCGGAAGAAGGGAGTCGGTGACCATGCGGCTTGAGTTCCCCGTACCCACGCACGTGGTGTTCGGGAGCGGCACCCTGGACCAGGTCGGCGCGCTCTCGGCCCAGTGGGGCGGGCACGCGCTGATCGTGTGCGGGCGCACCGCGATGCGCCGCTACGGCTTCCTGGACCGGGCGGCGGATTCGCTGCGCCGGGCGGGCCTGTCGGTGACCGTCTTCGACAAGATCAGCGCCAACCCCCGGTCCGACGAGATCGACGAGGCCGTGGGGCTGGCGAAGTCGCGGTCCTGCGATGTCGTGATCGGCCTCGGCGGCGGCAGCGCCATCGACGCGGCCAAGGCCGTGGCCGTGGCCGGCTCGTACGACACCGTGCGCGACCTCATCGGCGAGACGCTCGCCGCCTCACCGTCCGCCCTCCCCGTCATCGCCGTGCCGACGACGGCCGGCAGCGGGTCGGAGGTCACCAAGGGGGCCATCGTCACCGACGTGGTCCGGGGCTTCAAGTCCGGCATCCGGGGCGACGACATCTTCCCCAAGGTCGCCATCGTGGACCCGGACCTGACCGCGCCGCTCCCGGTCGCGGTCGCCGTCGAGACCGCCTTCGACGCGCTCGCCCACGCGATCGAGGGCTATGTGGCGGCCCGCGCGACCGACGAGAGCCGGTCTCACGCGCGGCACGCGATCGCGCTGATCCGCGACCATCTGCCCCTGGTCGCCGCTGGGAACACCAGCCCGAAGACCCGGGAGGCGATGGCCCACGCCGCACTGCTCGGCGGCGTCAACGTCGCCTGTGCGAGCACCTGTCTGCCGCACCGCCTCCAGCAGGCGATGGGCGCGGTCCGGCGGATCGACGTACCGCACGGCAGGGGCCTGGCCCTGCTCTACCCTGCCTGGCTGCGCACCGTCCAGCCGCACGCCAAGGACGGCTTCGCCGACGTCGCCGAGGCCCTGGGCCACCACGACATCCACCAAGCCGTCTCCGGTGTGCTGGACACGGCGGGGTTGGCGACCGGACTGGAGGGCTGGGGGTTCACCTCACGCGACATCGACACGTTCGTCGACGGCATCAGCGGAAATCTCGACAACGATCCCACCCCGGACATCGACACCGACCTCATCCGGCACATCTACGCGGACTCCTTCCGCACGCCGTAGGACGCACCAAGGCGGCGGGTACTGTCCAGCTCTGGCGACCAGTCACACCGCAAGCCTCCGGCCGGACCAGAGGTCAGGCCGGAGGCTTGCGGTGGACGGGCTCAGGCAGGCGCTCACGGCAGGTTGGTGCCGTCCGTGGCGCTGCCCTGTTATCTGAGCAGTGCCACCCGAGCCCCAACAGCAGCACGAGGTAGGCGAGTTCGACGTCGATCCGGCCGGTGTCGGCAAGCGCCGGACCGACGTGAAGCCGACTGAGCAGATCCAGCGCCGGCCGGGCCGCAGCCGCTGCTCGGAGAGCAGCGGCGGTCGGCGAGGGCGATGTGCCCGCCGACCGCCGGCATCAGCCCGAAGGCAAGCTCCGCGACCGCCCGGCAGAGACCGCGGGGACGTCGAGAGCGGTCCCGCCCGCCTCGGCAGCGCACTCCGCGAGAGCACGCCGGTCGAGTTTCCCGGACGAGGTCAGCGGCAGTTCGCCGACGCGGTGGAACCGGTTGGGCACCAGGTGCGCCGGCATGGTCGTGCGGGCGTGCCGGCGCAGGGCCGCCACGTCCAGTTCGCCGGGCTCGGCCAGGACGACCAGGGCAGTGAGCAGGTGGTTGCCGATGCCGTCGCGGGTGACCAGCGCGGCGGCGTCCGCGATCTGCGGAGCGGCCCTCAGACCGGCCTCCACCTCGCCGAGTTCGACCCGGTGTCCGCGCAGCTTGACCTGCTGGTCGTTGCGGCCCAGGTAGGCCAGCCGCCCGTCGGGCAGTCGTCGCGCCAGGTCGCCGGTGCGGTAGAGGCGGCGGCCGTCGATGGTGCGGAACCGCTCGGCGGTGAGCTCGGGCCGGTTGAGATAGCCGGCGGCGACTCCCTCGCCCGCCACCCACATCTCGCCAGCCTCGCCGTCCTCGACCAACCGCAGTGCGTCGTCGCGCAGTTCGATGGACAGGTGGGGCAGCGGGCTGCCGATGGGAGAACTGACCTCCCCGGCCAGGTGCTCGGCGGTCAGCCGCAGATGAGTGGCGTGCACGGTGATCTCGGTGATGCCGTACATGTTGACCACCTCCGGCGCGGGCGCCGGTGCGGTGGCGAGGAACGCACGGACCACGTCGAGGTCGACGCTCTCGCCGCCGAAGACCACGTACCTCAGGGCCGAGGCGGGGGCCCCCGAGTCGGCGTACTCCCTGCTCAGGTGGCGGAAGGCGGACGGGACCTGGTTGAGCACCGTGATCCGCTCGTCGGTCAGCAGCCTCAGGAACTCCTCGGGTGCGCGGGCGGTCTCGGCGGGTACCACGACCGCAGTACCGCCGGTGGCCCACGCGCCCCACAGCTCCCAGACGGAGAAGTCGAAGGAGGCGGAGTGGAACAGGGTCCACCGGTCGTCGCCACCCAGGTCGAACAGCGGCAGACTGGCCCGCAGCAGGGCGAGCACATTGCCGTGGGTCACCACGCAGCCCTTGGGCAGACCGGTGGATCCGGAGGTGTAGATGACGTAGGCCGGATCATCCGGACAGGGCGGTGCCGCGGGGGCGGCCACGGACACCGGGCCGGCCTCCGGGTCGATGACCGTCAGCCGGTCCAGCCCGCAGACCGCAGCCCGGTCGGGGTCGCCGACCAGGGCCGCGAGCCCGGCGTCGTCGGCCATGTACCGGAGCCGCTCCGCCGGGTAGGACGGATCGAGCGGCACATACGCCGCCCCGGACTTCAGCACACCGAGGATCCAGGACGGTGCTCGCGGGGAGCGCTCCAGGAGCACTCCCACGAAGTCGCCGCGGCCGATGCCGGCCGCGGTGAGAGTCGCGGCCACGGCCTCGGCCGACCGTCCGATCTCGGCGTAGCCGACCTGCCGACCGTGCCATGCCACCGCGGGCGCGTCACCGCGCTCGGCGGCGACCCCGGCGAACAGCTCGGGAAGCGAACGCGGGTCCGCCGGCAGTTCACCTCCCGCCATGGCTGCCACCGACTGCCATCACGTCGCCCTGGTCCAGCAGGCGCTGAAGGTACTCTCCACCGTCGGTGTGCCAGTACTCCAGGGTGTCCTCGACCGCGGCGGAAGAGTGGGCCGTGCTGAGGACGAAGCGGTCCCGGTCCGGGTCGTCCGGTCCGCCGCGCAGCACGCCGAAGTACAGTGCGCGGAGGATGTCCATGGCGGACAGGTCCGCTCCGATGTGGCCGGTGCCGGCCGTGCTGACGGTGGTCAGCGCGAGTGCTCGGGCCCGTGCGCCCTGATGGCGCACCAGGGCCGCGTCCTGCGACGACAACGTGTGGTCCCTTCGCTGGTCGGATCGCGGTTGCGGAGAGCCGGCCATCAAGCCGTGAACTCCTGCCACTGGTCGAGCTGCCGGAGTTCGAGGACGTCCTTGACCCCGGTGATGCCGTCCTCCGGGTGGGCCGAGTGCCCGGTCTCGTAGATCGAGCCGAGGGCGGCCCGCAGGGAGGTGACGGTGGCCCGCAGTCCCTGGTTGGCGTACACCTGCTTGGAGTGCATCAGCACGGCGCCGGCGTCCGCGTAGACGGCGCAGCGCTTGAGCGCCTCGTCGACGCCGAGCCCACTGATCATGGCCTGGGTGCGGGCGATGACGAAGAACTCCCCGTGGCGCTGGGCCCTCTTGGCCGTCTCGGTCTTGTGGGCGAAGTCGCCCACGTCGAGCGGGCTGTGGTCGGCAGCGTGCGGCGGAAGGAGGGACAGCTACCGTGGGTGGGATTCACCTGGTGCTCCTACGACGAGGGCGTGGGGACAGGGCTCGGATGCTCACCTGACGGTTTGCCACGGGCAAAGGCCCACATGGCGATGAGGCCGGAAATCAGGAACACGGCGGCCAGCAGCAGCCAGCCGGCGGTGCCCATGCCGAGCGGAAGCATGATGACGAGGGCGGGTCCGAAGAACTGCTGGAGGCCTCGCCCGAGTCCGAACACCCCCTGGTACTCGCCCATCCGGCCCTCGGGCGGAAGGGCGAAGGACAGACCCCAGCCGCCGGCGGACTGGGCAAGCTCGCCGATGGTCATCACGACCGTGCCGGCGATCAGGAGGACGACGGTCCAGATGGTCGTGGTGCCGCCCGACCCGGCGAACAGGCAGCAGGCGATCGCCATCAGCAGGCCGGCCCGCAGCAGCAGGCGGCCGGAGCCCGCCACGGTGTCCGACCCCTTGCCGACGGCGACCTGGAGCAGGACGACCAAGACGGTGTTGACCACGGTCAGCACCGCCACCAGGGCGACCGGCGCGTCGGTGCGGTTGACGATCCACAGCGGTACGCCCACGGCGAGCACGGGCTGGAACAGCTCGAGGATCCCGGTGAGCACGGTGGCCAGCAGGAACCTGCCGTCCCGGAAGGCCGTCCAGGAACGCTCCGTGGCCGGCACCGCCTCAGGACCGCTCGGCCGCAGCCGTAGCACGAGGATGCCGCAGGCGAGCTGTAGCACCGCGTTGACGGTCACCACCAGGACGAAGGCGGCCCGCGAATCGGTGGCGAGGGCGACTCCCGCCAGTCCCGCCCCACCGGTGAAGCCGAGGTTGAACAGACTGCGCATACGGGCTCGGACATTCGCGGACCTGGCGGAGCCGAACAGGGCATGGGTGAGGGCCGCGCGCAGCGGACTGCCGACCGTCTCACACACGGCGATGGCGCACGCGACGGCCGCGAACGCGGCGATGTTGTCGACGAACGCGTAGCCGACGAAGAGTACGGACAGCAGGATGTAACTCGCCGCCAGCGGCCGGCGGGCGCCGAACCGGTCCGCGATCCTGCCGCCCGGGACGGTGGCGAGGAACCCGCAGAGACCGGCCACCGACATGGCCACCGAGACGCTCTCGGCGGACAGACCGACGGTTCTGGTGAAGAAGATGGCGCCGGACGTCAGGAAGAGGCCGGTGCCGAGCGACTGGGCGAGTGTGAGGACACCCATCCGGCGCTCGGCGCCGGGCGCCGGGACGAGATCTTTCAGGAACCCGGTCGCGGCCGAGCTGAGGGTGGGCATGAGCCTTCCAGGGTCAAGGGCGGAATGGAGATGACGGAACATCGGAACGGTTCGGTCGCAACGCCGTTCACCGGCCGGGGTGGGGCCCGGCGGACGGGTCCGGAGGAACCGGGGCCGCCCTACGGGTTGACGAGCAGGTCCTGGGCGGTTCGCAGGACGCGCCGCCCGTCGACGGTGAACTCGTACGCGAGACGACCCCTCACCTGCTCCACCAGCGCGATCATGTCGTGGTGGTCGTCGGCCGAGCCGTATGTCATGTCGAGGAGTGCGGTGCCGGTGCCACCGGCGAGCAGGGTGCCGGGCCGCACAGCGGGGCGGTAGACGGTGATCCCGGGGAGTGCCCGTACCTCCGCGGCGCCGTCGACACGTTCCAGCAGGCCGCCGGAGGTGGGTCCGGGTGTGTAGCACTGGAAGTGGACCCGCTCCGGACGTACGGGGGTCAGCGGGACGCTGCGTCCCAGGGCCAACTCGCCTCCGAGGGCCAACTCGCCTGCCAGGGCGACGAGATCGAGCCCTGCGGCACGTGTGGCCAGGTCGGCCTGGTACCCGCCGAGCCTTCCGTTGACCTCGATCAGGCGGGGCCCGGCGGGCGTCAGTTTGATCTCCGTGTGGACCAGGCCGTGGGTGACACCCAGTGCGCGAAGTGCGCCATCGGCCAGAGCGACCACTTCGGCCTCCTGCTCCGGCGGCAGGGGCGCGGGCCAGAACTGGCCCGACTCCCGGAAGGGAGGTGCCAGAGGCAGCTTGCCCGTCACCGCGAAGTGACGCGTGCCCTCAGGTGTGACGGCGCTCTCCACGGAGACATAGTCGCCGAAGGGGGCCCAGTCGGCCCCTTCGAGGAACTCCTCGACCACCAGAGCCGGTTCGGCGCGCAGGAACTCCTCGATCACGGCGGCGCCGCGGTCGGGGTCCGTCACCCGGACCGTGTTCCGGCTGCCTTCGCCACGCACCGGTTTGACCACGGCGGGCAGACCCACCTGTGCCAGTGCGTCCGGCCATTGTCCGGCGGTGGTGACGACCGTGCTGCGGACGGCGTCCACGCCGGCCTCGTGCAGCAGGCGCCGCTGAACGGATTTGTCGGTCAACCCCTTGACGGTTTCCGGGGAGTTGAACGGAAGATCGAGCCGTTCCGCAAGTAACGCGGTGTCGGTGAGCATGCGTTCGCTGAAGGTCAGGATGCCTTTGGCCCCAACGGCGCGCAGACGGGCGACGACGGCGTCGTCCCCGTCGGCCAGCGGTACGAGACCGGCGCAGTTCTCCTCCAGGAGCGGGCGGACCTGGCGGGCGTGCCCGGAGTCCGCGAGCACCACCACCACGGGCTCCGATGTGCGCAACCGGCCGATGATCTCGCGCGGCGAGGCCGCACCCTGGTCGTAGACGACAACGATAGCCATCGGTCAGGCACGTTCGAACAGTTGGGGATCCTCGACCGCCTCGGCAAGCTCGCGGAGCGTACTGCGGCGCAGAACTGCGGACCGCGGCATCGCGAGGCCGGACTCGATAGCGCGGGTGGAAATCGCCACCGCCGGCAGTGCATCGCCGCCAAGGTCGCAGAAATCGGCGGCGACATCGTCGACCGAAATACCGAGTACTTCTTCCCAGATTCCTCTGGGTATTTCTATGGCGCCCTTGTCGAGCATGCCGGTTCCCCCCCTGACTCGTGGTCGCTTTCGAGTATTGAATGCTCAACGGCGCAATGTCAAATACCACGACAATTCTTGGTGAATTCATCAAGATTCGCAATTCGGAGCACGCCGGAAGGAGGCCCGGCAAATGCTTTTTGCAAAACATCTGCGGGCCTGCCGGGCCCGTGGTCCTTCCTCGTGGCACCCCCCGTCGGTCAGCCCAGGGCCGCTCCCGGCCGAGCCGAGCACACGGGGGGCGGCCCCTCGGACGGCCGCAGATGGTCGATGAGGGCGGCGACGGAGATCAGGGCAAGTCCGTGACGCTCGGCGAAGTCGCGCAGCTCCGGGAGCCGGGCCATGGTGCCGTCGGAGTTGGCGATCTCGCACACGGCCGCTGCCGGGCGCAATCCGGCGAGCCGGCAGAGATCCACACCGGCCTCGGTGTGACCGGGCCGCACCAGCACGCCGCCGTCACGCGCCCGCAGCGGGAAGATGTGTCCGGGTCGCACGAAGTCGCCGGGTGAACTCCTGCGTTCGGCCAGCAGACGGAGGGTCAGCGCTCTGTCCGCGGCGGAGATCCCGGTGCTGATGCCGACGGCGGCGTCGACGGAGACCGTGAAGGCGGTGCGGTGGCTCTCGGTGTTGCGGGGAACCATCTGATCCAGCTCCAGCCGGTCCAGATCGTCTCCCGGCATCGGGGCGCAGAGCAGGCCCCGGCACTCGGTCATGGCGAAGGCGACCAGCTCAGGGGTGGCCAGCTCGGCTGCGAAGACGATGTCGCCCTCGTTCTCGCGGTTCTCGTCGTCGACGACGACGACCGCCCGGCCGGCGGCGATCTCCGCGACCGCGTGGTCGATCGGATCGAGGGGCTGCACGCCCCTGGCGGTGGGAGACAGCATCGAATCGGTAGTGGTCATGCCCGTGGTCCTAGCGTTCGGTGGAAGCGAGGTCGGGGCGCGAGGTCGGCCGAGCGGGCCCCGCGCACCTGGAACTCGGCGCTGCGGCCGGTCGGGCGGGGTTGCGCGGCGGCAGGGGCACTGCCCGGTAATCGGCCCATCGAAGTCTCTCCTCGCGCTGGCGGCGCGGACTTCCGGGGCCTGAGACACACGACGAGCGCAAGGGCACGTGACACTTTCCCGTCGGGGCGCCACAGTCCCCGTGAGGACGTGCGGAACTTCCACAAGGATCGGGAAAGACCCTGCTCGCCGCGCACTGCCTCCCTTCCGGACTTTCACCGTCGGTCCAGGAATTTCACCTGGTCAACCGGCCGCTGGAGGCGGTCGGGTCGCGGACTGTAACCGCCGGTTCGGAATTTCACCGACCCCGGAGTGCGCAAACGTTCGTGATAACTTCCGTTAACCTTGCACACTCCGCGTGATCTTGACAAGGCATTGGCGAAATCGAGTCATTGTGGCCTGCGTCACGCATCGCCCGACAGGCGAACGGCACGCCGTTTCAAAAGAGTTGCCAACGTCTCGCGGCTGTGTCTACGATCCGCACGCCGCTAACCAACCGTCAATAACGGTCAGATCGGCGCCGGTCGCCCGCTTCGACGAATACGGGGCTGCGAGGCGAGTTCGGCCGGCCGGCGAAGCGGGCATTTGGGGTCCGCGCAATGTCGGATCCGTGTCAGCACGGGGGATCAACACTTCAATGCGCAACAATTCTGAGGGCGCGCTGCGTGCGGCCGAGCCCACCGACAACGAAGCCGGGACCGCGGAGCCTGGCCGGTTCGCACCCGGCACGACCGTCCTGCACCGGGAAGTCCTCGGCGGACGGACATGGTCGAGCTACCTGGTCCGGGTGGTCGCCGACCGATCCGATCCGCTCGCGGTGCATCTGGCGCACGGCACCCGGCTCTCCTTCGGTGAAGGGGACTTCACCCGGGGTCCCCACCCCTGGCACGACGTGGCCGACCAGGAGTGGGCGCAGTGCCAGCCTCCGGCCGGCCGGGAGACACCTCCCGTGTGGACGGGTGCTCCCACCGCTCGCTGACCGCGCGGTCCCGAGCCGCCTCCGGCATGCGCCGCGCAGAACTCCCCCGCGCCGCAGGACGGCTGGAGCCCACATCCATGAGCGAAGTCCCCCGGCTCTGCGGGACCGCCGGTCCGTCGGGCAGCCCCCGTTGCACCTTTCCGCGGTTCTCGGAACGCCCCTCACAGCACAGCACGACGAAAGGAACCAAGCTCCATGCGCATCGCGTTAGTCACCTCCCCCGGCTCGGTGGAGATCAGTGACACCCCGGTCCCCGAGATCGGCGAGGACGACGTGCTCGTCAGGATCGCGGCCTGCGGCCTGTGCACCATGGAGGCCAAGCTCTACACCGGGGAGATGCCCGTCTACCCCGTCGCCGCCGGGCACGAGGTGTCCGGCCGCATCGAGCGGGTCGGTGCGCGTGCCGCCGCCCTCGAGGACGCGCCCGCCGTGGGCGACCTGGTCACCCTCGACCTGCTCACCCGCTGCGGCACCTGCCGCAACTGCCGCGCCGGCGACAGTGCCGTCTGCGCGTCACCGCAGGGCAGCCTGCTGCCGGACGGCAGCATCAGCATGGGGGCGGGCCTGTCCGAGTACGTCCGGGTGCCGGCCGCTCACGCCTGGCCGGTCGGTGACGCCGACCCCGTGCACGCCGCGATGGGCGAGCCGCTCGCCTGTGTCGTGCACTCCTTCCGCCGGGCCGCGTTCCGGCCCGGTGACCGGGTCGCCGTAGTGGGTGCCGGGTTCATGGGGCGTCTCCATCTGCTGCTCGCCCAGCACGAGCAGGCCCGGTCGGTCACGGTTGTGGAGACCGACGCCGAGCGCCGGCAGGACGCCCTCGCGGCCGGTGCGGACCAGGCGGTCACCCCGCAGGACGCCGGCGAACTGCCCTCCGCCGACGTCGTGTTCGTCACCATCGCTTCCCCCGAGGCAATCGCCACGGCGTTCCGGGCAGCCGCCGACGGGGCCCGGATCGTCCTGTTCGGCGGCTCGCACGACACCCAGGACGCCGTTCTGCCCGGCTACGAGGTGCACCGCCGACAGCTCACCGTCACCGGCTCCTACAGCCAGGAACCCGCCGACTGGCGTACTGCCGCCGCCTTGCTGCGCAGCGGCGTGCTCGCGGGCCGGCTGGCGCCGTTGATCACCTCCCGCCATGAACTCGGTGATGTGGAGAAAGCGCTGGTCGAAAGCTCCCGGTCGCCGGTCTACCGGGTCTTCGTCGAGCCACGCTGACCCACGCCGACCGAGCCCCGCCTGCCAAGCCAGGCACGCCGTACCAGGAGACACCCGATGATCACCTCCCCCACCAGCCGCCTCGCCCTGCGGATCGGTGCCCAGCTCCACCCGCAGCACTGCGACCTGCCCGACCTGCGCGCCGCATGGCGCGCCCTCGACGACCTCGGTGTCGACTCACTGTGGACGTGGGACCACTTCATACCCCAGACCGGCGATCCCCAGGGCCGCCATTACGAGTGCTGGACCCTGCTGGCCGCCATGGCCGTCGAGACCCGGCAAGCGACCATCGGTTCCCTGGTGACCTGCACCGCCTATCGCAACCCGCACCTGCTCG
This sequence comes from Streptomyces sp. NPDC024698, assembly GCF_055559015.1. Taxonomy (NCBI): domain Bacteria; kingdom Bacillati; phylum Actinomycetota; class Actinomycetes; order Kitasatosporales; family Streptomycetaceae; genus Streptomyces; species Streptomyces sp. NPDC024698. The sequence goes on from NZ_JBVHLK010000003.1 coordinate 230,605, forward strand.
CCGACCAGGCGCGCACCGTCGACCTGCTCAGTGGCGGCCGGCTGGTGCTCGGTGTGGGCGCCGGCTGGTTCGAGCAGGAGCACCAGGAGTACGGCTACCCCTTCCTCGGCCCGGGCGCCCGGATCGACGCCCTCGAAGCATCGGTGACGGCGATCTGTGAACGTCTGGGCCGCCTCAATCCGGCACCGGCCGGTCCCCTGCCGCTGCTGATCGGCGGCGGTGGCGAGAAGCGCACCCTGGCGGCCGTCGCGCGGCACGCCGACCTGTGGAACTGGTACGGCTGGGACTCCACCGACCCGGTGGCCGAGTTCCGCAGCCGCAACGGCCTGCTCGACCAATGGTGCGAGCGAATCGGCCGCGATCCCCGCGAGATCGGCCGCACCGTCATGATCGACACCCCGCAGACCGGACTGGCCGAGGACTTCGCGGCGGCCGGCGCCACGGAGATCATCGTCTCGCTCCCCGGTCCGTTCGACCTCGCCCCGGTCCGCGAACTCCTGCGCCTGCGTGACGCGTTGGCCGCGCAGTGACCGCGGCCCGGCGAACCGGCCGGGTCGGGAGGTCGGCGGCGAACGCCGAGCCGGCGCCCGAGCGTCTCGGCGGGCTCTTCCACGCGCTCATGACGGGGCTGCTGGTGTCCAGCGCCGGCATCGGCCTGGTGTTCCCGTTGACCAGCATCTTCATCAGCGACCAGCTCGGGCTGGGCGGTGTGGGCGCCGGCGGCTACTTCGTCGCCATGGCCGTCGCCGGATGCGTCGCCGCGGTGATCGGCGGTCCCCGGGCTGACCGCGGCAGCCCGGCGGCGGTCGGAGCCATCGGCACGTTCTCGCTCGTGCTCGCCTACGCGTTGCTGGGCGCCGCCCGCGGCATGGCACCCGTGACCGCATCGGGCGTGCTCGCGGGCATCGGCTACGGACTGCAGTACGCGGCGATCACCGGCGTGGTCAGCGCTCTGGTCCCCACCGCGCTGCAACGCCGGGCCTTCGTCCTGCGCCATGTCATGACCAACGTCGGCATGGGAGCGGGCGCCACCTGCGGCGGTCTGCTGCTCGCCGGTGCCGCCCGCTCGACGGGGGCACTGCGGCAGATGTACGAGGCGGGCGCGGCAGGCTCGGTGCCGCTGGTCTTGGTGTTCCTCGCGGCGCACCGGGTGCACCACGCCCGTCCCGCAGGTCCGTCGCCCGGGTCACCTCCGGGGGGCGACAGCTACCGCGCGCTGGTACGCAGCCGACCGCTCATGCTGCTGCTCCTCGGTCAGGCCTTGTTCGCCGCGGCGGGCTTCACCCAGATCGAGGCCACCGTCCCGCTGCTCCTGCATCACGGTATGGGCATCGGTCTGACCGGAGTCAGCATGGTGACGGCGGGCAACGCCTTCGCGCTGCTGGTGCTTCAGCACCCGGTCGGCGCACGCTGCGAACGGCTCCCGGAGTCCACCGCGCTGATGGCGGCGCCGCTGCTGTGGTGCGCGGCGTTCGGCGCCGGCGCACTGGCCACGGCCTGTGACCCCGGCACCGTGAGAACGGCCCTGCTGGCGGCGTTCGCCACCCTCTTCGCGCTCGGCGAGATCGCGTACTCCTCGGCGTTCTTCCCGCTGCTGGTACGACTGTCCGGCCCGGCCTCGCTCGGCCGGGGCAGCGCGCTGTCCTCGCTCGCCTGGAGCGCCGGTACGGCGGCCGGGCCACCTGCGGGCATCGCGGTCGTGACGACGACCGGCACCACGGCCGGCTGGCTGGCCCTTGCCGCGGGGGCTGTGGCCATCTGCGGCACAACGCTCCCGCTGCGCCGCCGAGAGCCATGAGCGCACATCGACCGCCGGGCGACGCAGTCCACAGAACCGACCGCCCCACCGCAGGGGAGACGAAAGGAGCAGCAGTGCCACAGCCGAAGAGCACGACCGCGGCCCCGCGGCCCACTGCCGACCGCCCCGCACGAACGACCGCGTCGCCCGTCCCGGCCGGACGGCCGAGGAGCCGGACGAGGGGGCGGACGGGCACCGTGCTGCCACCGCTGGTTTTCGGCGCGTTGCTGCTCGGCGTCTGGGAGGCGGTCACCAGGACGGGAACGGTGTCAGCGTTCTTCCTGCCCGCGCCGGGCACGGTCGCCCGGGGGTTCGCCGACGCGGTGGCGCAGGGCGGGCTGCTCGACTACACCTGGCAGACCGTCGTGGAGAGCGCGGCCGGCAGCGGCCTGGGCATCGTGGCCGCCCTTCCGCTCGGATACCTGATGGCCCGCAGCCCGCTCGCGGCCAAGGCCGTGCAGCCGTACATCGCCGCCTCGCAGGCAGTGCCCGCCGTGGCACTCGCCCCGCTGCTCGCCCTGTGGGCCGGGTACGGACTGCTGCCGATCGCCATCCTCTGCGCGCTGATGGTCTTCTTCCCGATGTTCGTGAACACCGTGCTCGGCCTGCGGGAACTGGACCCCGACGTGCTGAACGCGGCCCGGATCGACGGCGTCGGCCACTGGGGAATGCTGCGGCACATCGAATTCCCGCTGGCCCTGCCGAGCATCCTCGCCGGAGTGCGTACCGGCTGCACCCTGTCGATCACCGGGGCGGTGGTGGGCGAGTTCGTCATGGGCGGCGAGGGGCTCGGCCAGCTCCTCGCCGTCCAGCGCGGCCAGGCGGACTCCGTCGGACTTTTCGTCACGCTGCTGACCCTCACCCTGCTGGCCGCCGTCGCCTACGGCACGGTGCGCCTGGCCGAGCTCGCCGCCGAACGCTAGCGCCCGTGCCTCCTGCGGCGCTGCCGACAAGCCAAGACCTCTTACGACAACGCACGACACGACACGAACAGGACGCCAATGCGCATGCGCAAGATCAGCAGACGATCCGTGGGGGCTCTCGCCCTGGTACTGGCGGGCAGCGCCGTACTCCCCGCCTGCACCACGGACCCCACCGCCTCTGAGCCCGCTGACGGCAAGACCCTCACGGTCGGCCTCACCTACATCCCGAACATCCAGTTCGCTCCCTTCTACGTGGCCGAGAGCAAAGGCTTCTACAAGGACGTCGGGCTCAAGGTGAACCTGCATCACCACAGCTTCACCGACGACCTCTTCGGCGGCATGACGGCCGGCAAGGAGGACGTGGTCTACGCCGGCGGCGACGAAATGTTGCAGGCCCGGGCCAAGGGCGTGCCGGTAGTGGACGTCGCGACGCTCTACCACACCTACCCGGTGGCGATGCTGGTGCCGCAGGACTCCCCCATCCGAACGGTCCGGGACCTGCGCGGCCGCCGCATCGGCACTCCCGGCCCGTACGGCGAGACCTACTTCGGACTGCTCGCACAGCTGAAGGCGGGCGGGCTCACCACCAAGGACGTCAAGGTCCAGAACATCGGCTTCACCCAGCAGGCCGCCCTGGCCGGCAAGAAGGTGGACGCGGTCATGGGCTACCTCAACAACGACGCCGTCCAGTTCCAGCAGGCGGGGATCAAGGTCCGCCCGGTGGAAGGCACTTCCGGCACGGCGGCGCTCCCGCTGGTCGCGGCCGGGCTCGGCGTCACGGAGAAGACGCTGGGCCGGCAGGGCAAGGAGGTGCGCAAGTTCGTCGCGGCCACCCTCCGCGGTGCGCAGTACGCCCTGAAGCACCCTGACGAGGCGGTGAAGATCAGCAAGACCTACATACCGGGGATGAACAGCCAGAAGCAGCAGGACTCCGCGCTCGCGGTCCTCAAGGCCACGACGCCGCTGATGAAGCCGCCGGCCTCCGGCAAGCCGGGTCACAACGATCCGGCGACCTGGACCAGGATGGCGAGCTTCATGAAGGAGCAGGGTCTGCTGGACAAGCCGGTGACCGCCACCGGCGCCTTCAGCAACGACTACCTTTCCTGATCCGTCACGTGGCCGGTCCGGCGGGGGTACCCCGTGTCCCCGCCGGACCGTCGCCAGGATGACCGGCGAGTTGCCGGACAGCCAGTGATCAAAACCCCGCGGGTCGCAGAGACGGCGGAAGCCGTCGTCCGTCCCGCCGGCGAAGCCCTCCGCTGGTGATCAACCGGGGCGAATACCTGTCCGACCACCCAACTGTCTCTGGGGGCCTACAGCAACCTCTGAGAAAGGACCACGGCTCCTCGGGACGAGCCGCGGTCCGACCAGCGCCCCATGGAGACGGCCAGGAGCCCCCACCGAGGAGTCGATCACCGCCCGGTACCCGGTCCAGCTCGCCCCCGCCCCAGACCTAGAAGCCGGAGACCGGTTCGAGTACGCGCGTACATTCCCGAGCGTCCGCCCGCGTGACCTTCGCTACCGCAAGGTCAATACTGCAAGGGACAGCACTCCCGCCGACCCCCGTCCCACTCATCCGACAGGCCGTCACGAAAGTCAGCATCGGGTCAGCACGAGTACCGCCGGAGCCCGACAACGAGCGCCATGAAGCGCCAAGATCAAGAACTATCGACATCAGGCTTGACCAGCGAAAACGCGCCACGAACCCTCTGTTGATCTCACCGGGAGGTACCCATGAAGATGCTCATCAACGTGGCGGAGACGGTGGTGGCGGACGCGCTGCGGGGGATGGCGGCGGCGCATCCGGAGCTGACGGTGGACGTCGACAACCGTGTGATCGTCCGCAGGGACGCGCCCGTCGCCGGACGGGTCGGCCTCGTCTCCGGCGGCGGGTCCGGGCATGAGCCGCTGCACGGCGGATTCGTGGGCCCCGGGATGCTGTCGGCGGCCTGCCCCGGTGAGGTCTTCACCTCCCCGGTGCCGGACCAGATGCTGCGGGCGGCCGCCGCCGTGGACAGCGGCGCGGGCGTCCTGTTCATCGTGAAGAACTACACCGGCGACGTCCTCAACTTCGACATGGCGGCCGAGCTGGCCGAGGACGAGGGCATCCGGATCGCCAAGGTCCTCGTCAACGACGACGTGGCCGTCACCGACAGCCTGTACACGGCCGGGCGGCGCGGGACGGGCGCGACCCTGTTCGTGGAGAAGATCGCGGGTGCCGCCGCCGAGGAGGGTGCGCCCCTGGAGGCGGTCGAGGCACTCGCCCGCAAGGTCAACGAGAGCTCCCGCAGTTTCGGCGTCGCCCTCAGCGCCTGTACGACACCGGCCAAGGGCAGCCCGACGTTCGATCTGCCGGCCGGGGAGCTGGAGCTCGGCGTCGGCATCCACGGCGAGCCGGGCCGGGAACGGCGCGCCATGATGACCTCGCGGGAGATCGCCGACTTCTCCGTGCACGCCGTCCTGGACGATCTCGCGCCGCGCAATCCCGTACTGCTGCTGATCAACGGCATGGGTGCGACCCCGCTGCTGGAGCTGTACGGCTTCAACGCGGAGGTCCAGCGGGTGCTGACCGAGCGCGGCGTACCCGTGGCGCGCACCCTGGTCGGCAACTACGTCACCTCCCTCGACATGGCGGGCGCCTCGGTGACCCTGTGCGAGGTGGACGAGGAACTGCTGCGCCTGTGGGACGCGCCCGTGCGCACGCCGGGGCTCCGCTGGGGCGTGTGAACCCGGCCGGCGGGCCGGGAACAGCACCCCGGCCCCTGGGCCGTTGAACGGCCATGAGGTCAACTCTCGTACCACGCAAGGAGAATTCCGTGCTCGACGCCGATTTCTTCCGCCGCTGGATGACGGTGACCGCCGCCTCGGTGGACCGTGAGGCGGAGCGGCTCACCGACCTGGACTCCCCCATCGGTGACGCCGACCACGGCAGCAATCTCCACCGCGGGTTCGCCGCCGTGGCCGCCGCGTTGGAGAAGGACCCCCAAGACACCCCCGGCGCCGTTCTCACCCTCGCCGGGAGGCAGTTGATCTCGACGGTGGGCGGAGCGTCCGGCCCGCTGTACGGCACCCTGCTGCGCCGGACCGGCAAGGCGCTCGGGGACGCCGTCGAGGTCAGCGACGAACAGTTCACGGACGCGCTGCGCACGGGCGTGGACGCGGTCATGGCGCTGGGCGGTGCCGCGCCCGGCGACAAGACCATGATCGACGCCCTGGTACCCGCGGTCGACGCGCTCGCCGAGTCGTTCGCGGCGGCGAAGTCCGCGGCAGAGGAGGGTGCCGCGGCGACGACACCCCTCCAGGCCCGCAAGGGCCGGGCGAGCTATCTGGGCGAGCGCAGCATCGGGCACCAGGACCCTGGCGCCACCTCCTCGGCCCTGCTGATCGCGGCACTCGTGGAGGCGTCCGGTGAGTGACTCCGTCAAGCGGCTCGTGGGCATCGTTCTGGTCTCGCACAGCGCCGCCGTCGCCGCGTCCGTCGCCGAACTGGCCACGGGCCTGGCCGGCGGCGGCACGGTCGCGCCCGTCGCGCCGGCGGGCGGCACCCTGGACGGGCGGCTCGGCACCAGCGCGGACGTGATAGCCGCCGCGGCGGCCTCCGTGGACCGCGGCGCCGGGGTCGCCGTGCTCACCGACCTGGGCAGTGCCGTGCTCACCGTCAAGGCGCTGCTCGCCGAGGGCGACGAACTCCCGGGCGGCACACGCCTGGTGGACGCCCCCTTCGTCGAGGGCGCGGTGGCCGCGGTGGTCACGGCCTCGGCGGGCGCCGACCTCGCTGCGGTGGAGGCGGCCGCGGCGGAGGCGTACACCTACCGGAAGGTGTGACCGCCGGGAGGTACACGGGCCCGAACGGTGTCAGGCCCGGGGTCAGGTGATGCCGTTCGCCGCGACGATCAGGGCCGAGCGGATGGTCCCGGCGAGCTCGGCCCGGGCCGTCACGGGATCGGGTTCCTCCTCGTCGGTGCGCCACGCGTAGTGCTCGACCGCCGCGCGCAGGGCCGCGTTGAGCATGGCGGCCTGGATCTCCGAGCGCAGGTCGACGGTGCCGAGACCGGCGCGGTCGGCCAGTGCGCGGGCGAACACCGGCTCGGCCTCGTCGTGGGCCTGGAGCCAGACGGCTCGCAGTCCCGGCTCGGTACGGGTGAGCCTCAGCAGCGTACGGACCCTCGGCGGTTCCGGCATCGCCATCGGGCCCTCGCCGTTCGTGGACGCCTGCTCCAGGGCGTCCTCCAGTGAAGCGCCGGCGGGCCAGGCCCGCAGTGCCGCCGCGATCGCGTCGATCCCGGCCGCGAACAGCGGGCTCACGCAGCTCTCCTTGCCGGGGAAGTAGCGCCACAGGGTGCGGGTGGACAGGCCGACGGCCTGGGCGATCTGGTCCCCGGTGGTGGCGGCCACGCCCTGGTCCACGAACAGTTCCACGGCGGCGCCTGCGATCTCCAGCCGGATCTCGGCCTTGCGTTCGTCGGTGAGGGGCGGTCGTCCGGTACGGCCTCGACGCCGGCCGGGGTGTTCGTCGATCGCGCCGTCCGGCACTGATGACTCCTCGGTTCTCGGTTGCGTCCGCATATGCCGCCCGGGACTGCGGCTGCGGCGAGTCTAGCGATCTCAACCGGTCCAGAGATCTTCTGTCATTCAGCGACAATAAGTCGTACCGTGGCGGCGCGGCACTTCGCCCGCAGCCGTACGAAAGCCCCGGGAGAGGCCGAGGAGCAGGCCGCTCCCTGGGAGAGGCCGAGGAGCAAGCCGCGGCGATCCTGTTCCTCGCTTCGGACGCGGCGAGGAACATCAACGGCGTCATCCTGCCCGTCGACAACGGCTGGGCCGCCGCCTGACGGCGGGACGGCCCTCGACCCGAAGCCCCGCCCTCAGACTTCAGCCCTCAACTCTCAACTCTCAACCCTCGCCCAGGAGTTTCCTGGCCAGCCGCTCCCCCGTCGCCACGGCGGCGGCGTGGTCCTGGAGGGGAGACACCCGGGCGTTCTTGAACACGAGGTAGGTGACCCCGGACGGGGTGCCGCCGCCGCGGGGGTCGGGGCGGATCCCGAGCCCCGCGGCCGTGGCGTACGAGGCCTCGCCGATGATGTCCTGGGGGCCGGTGTCACCCACGACGGCGTACTGGACGCGGCCCCGGTAGATCACGGCCGCCACCGAGCCGGGGCCGATGCCCTGGCCCCGGTAGTCCCAGATGTCGCTCGGGGCCGGCACGACGATGTAGGGCAGGGTCTCGGCGCTCAGATAGCGGCCGTCGGACTGCTGGAAGGCCGTGGACTCGGAGAAGAGCGGGTCGGTGTCGCTGTTGCACGCCGGGCCCGCTCTCCCGTCGCAGTCGATGTCCAGGTCGGCCGTCCAGAAGACCGCGCCCGGGATTCCGCAGACCGGGATCTCGGCGCGGGTGCCGTCGTCGCTGCGATATCGCCCGTGCGAGACGGGCGTGCAGCCGTCGAGCCTCGCCAGCAGGTCGGCGGCCCGGACCGAGCCCTCCCGCGCCGGTGCGGCGGGGCTTCCGGGACGGCCCGTGGTGGAGGTCGTGGACAGCATCGCCGGAGCCGAGGCGATCAGGGCGGCCGCCGCGGCCGCGGCCAGCGTCAGCGACTGGACACGCACGATGAAGGACCCTCTCCTGGGGAACATGGACGCTCATCTGCCCAAATCTGGTGGGCCGGTGAGAGTGCGTCCACCGGGAGAGGGCCGGACGGTGCACGGCCGCTCGGGCGGGCGCCGCACGGCCGAGAGCCCGAGCCGGGCCCGGCTCCGGCCGCTCGGCCGCACGCGTCGGCGCGGGATCGGCGACGACAGCGTTCCGCGCCGCGGGCAGGAACTCCCCTGTTTTCGGGGCGAGTTCACACCGCGTCAAGGATCAGCATACGTACCCCCGCGACGGCCCGGCCAACGACGTCCGCCCTCTTGATGTGGGCGCGTCACCCGTGTCTTATAGGTACAGACCAATCCCGTCGACGGAGGGCGGACCCGTGCGACGCGTTCTCCTCACCGCCCGGCGCCTGCCGGCCTGCGGAGCCCTGTTCGCGCTCGCCTCCTGCGGATGGGGTGCCCCGGCGTCCGGCCAAGCGGAACGGCTGCCCGCGGCGGCCACGGGCGTGACCGCCGCGGCCGGGAGCTCGACCAGCGTGCACGTCATGTGGAACCTGGCCGACGAGGACCCTCGGATCACCCGCTACGAGATATATCGCGGCACCACCAAGGTCAAGGAAGTACCCGGTTCCGAGCACATGGTGGACATCACCCGGCTCCAACCGTCCACCTCGTACGTCTTCAGGGTCAGGGCCCGAAACGCCGACGGGGTCCCGGGGCCGCTCAGCCGGCCGGTGCGGGCCACCACCCCGGCGGCGGTCGCGGCCGACCGCACCGCGCCGACCCGCCCCGGCGGGCCGCACGGGAAGGCCCTCGGAGGCCGGGCGGTCCAGCTGTCCTGGACGCGGTCGTCCGACGCCCGGGGTGTGGAGTCGTACGACATCTACCAGGGCGCATCGAAGATCCACAGTGTGGGCGGCGCCCAGACGGCCGCCGTCGTCACGGGGCTGCGGCCCGACACGGCGTACGTCTTCAGCGTGCGGGCGCGCGACGCGGCGGACAACGTCTCGGCGCCGAGCGGCTCCGTCCGGCTCACCACCGCTCCGGGCCCGGAGGACGACCGGAGCACGGCACCGGCCGGATTCCGGGCGACGACCCACCGGAGCGAGGGGGCCTACTACATCGACCTGGCGTGGACCGCGCCCGAGGTCGACGGGGTGATCACGGAGTACGGGATCCGGCTCGACGGGCGTGCCGTCACCTCGCTCGTCTGGGGCGGCAACCCACCCACCGGGACCTGTACCTACAGCTTCTACATCGGCCGGGAGGCGGCGGTGACCCACCGGGTACGGATCCGGGCGAAGCTGCCGGACGGCACCTGGGGCGCGCTCTCTCCGGAGCGCTCCGTGACGACGGGGCCGACGTGAGGGACACAAGGGACATGAGGGACGTACGAGGGGCGTGAGGGACACGCGAGGGGCGTGAGGCGCCCCCGTGCCCGGTGACGTGCACGGGGGCCGTGAACCCGCGGACCGCACCGATCTGACCGGCCGTCGGCCGCGCCACCCTCGGCCGGACGATGGAATCCGTCACCTGCCCGGTCCCCGTCCGCATGCGGGCCGGGGCCGGGGCGCATTGGCTCGCAGTGAGGCAGCACGGGCCTTCCGATCCTCGGCGGCGCATGGGATGTACCGCCAACCGTGCCGCTGGAGGGCAGTTCCTATGCGTACCACTCAGAGACTTCTCCGCTCCGGCCTGACCGTGGCCGCCACCGCTGCGCTTCCGCTCACCCTGGCCGCCCCGGCGGCCGTCGCATGGGGTTCCGGGATCTCCGTGAGCACCAGTGGCACCGCGGTCTCGGTCACCACCAGCGCCTGCCCGAGCAACGGCAGCAGCTTCGGCAATGCCTCGCTGCTCTCCAGCGGGCAGACGAATTTCGCCCAGGGGCGCCAGATGCCGCTCACCGGGACGAGCGGCAACCAGTCGGCCGCCTGGACGGGCGTGAGCCCGGGAACGTTCACGGTCATCGTCGTGTGCCAGGACGGCACGACGGCCGGCACCCAGGCGATCATCGTCGCGGCCAGTTCGGCCCCCGCGACCCCCACGATCTCGACGACGGTCTCACCGTCGCCGTCACGCGGGGTCATGGGCGGACTGGGCGGCGCCGTGAAGGACTACGGCACCGTCACGGTCGTGGGCGGCGCGGCGCTGGTCGTGACCGGCACCGTGGCCGCGGCCTGGTTCCTGCGCCGCCGGTCCAAGCCCCACCGGCTCTGATCCGGGGTCCGTCGCGACGGGCGGCCTTCCGACGGCTCCGGCCACGGACGGCCGCCCAGTGCCGTACCCGGGTCTCCGCACCGGGTTCCGTACGCGACGGGCGCCCGCCCGGTCCGGGCGCCCGTGCGGCCACGCTCCTCGCTCCTCGCCCCGCGTCCCGGACCGATGTCAGTCCTGCGCGCGCATGCTGTCGAGTTCGGCCAGGGCGTGGGTCAGCCACTGGGTCCAGAAGGTCTCCAGGTCGATGCCCGCCCGCAGGACGAGATGGCGCAGCCGGACCTCGGGCGTGCTCCCGCCCGGCGGGAAGTCCCGCTCCTGGATCCCCTCGTACTCGGCCAACTGGCTCCGGTGCAGGTCGAGATGGCGGCGCAGATCGGCCTCGACGCCCTCGGTCCCGACGACGGCCGCGGCCCGCAGACGCAGCAGCATCGTGTCGCGCATCGGCTTGGGGTCCTGTGCGGCGGCGGTCCAGCGGGCGAGTTCGGCGCGCCCCGCGGGCAGGACTTCGTAGCTCTTCTTCTGGCCCCGGGCGTGCTGCTCGGGGGGCAGCGCCCTGATGTACCCCTCGGCCTCCAGCTTTCCCAGCTCGCGATAGATCTGCTGATGGGTCGCCGACCAGAAGTAGCCGATCGACTTGTCGAACCGCCGGGTCAGTTCGAGGCCGGACGAGGGCTTCTCGAGCAGGGCGGTGAGGATCGCGTGCGGGAGTGACATGAGGTCATCCTAGGGAGGACCGCGGGCGCCGCCCGGTGGCCGGCCGTACCGCGCCGGACACCGCGACAGCCCTCCCGCGGTTCGTCGTACGACCGTGCGTCAGAGCGCCGCGGCCAGTTCCGTGCCCTGCTTGATGGCGCGCTTGGCGTCCAGTTCGGCGGCCACGTCGGCGCCGCCGATCAGGTGGACGCCCCGGCCCGTCGCGCGCAGCGCCTCGTACAGGTCACGGCGCGGATCCTGTCCGGTGCACAGCACGATCGTGTCGACCTCCAGGACCTGGCTGTGTCCCTCGACGGTGACGTGCAGTCCGGCGTCGTCGATCCGGTCGTACTGGACGCCCGGGACCATGGTGACGCCCCGGTGCTTGAGCTCGGTGCGGTGGATCCAGCCGGTGGTCTTGCCCAGCCCGGCGCCGACCTTGGACGCCTTGCGCTGGAGGAGGTGCACGGTGCGCGGAGGGGCGGGGCGCTCGGGGGCGCCGAGACCGCCGGGATTGCGGTAGTCCATGTCGACACCCCAGCTGCGGAAGTACGTCGCCGGGTCCTCGCTCGCCTTGTCGCCGCTGTCGGTGAGGAACTCGGCGACGTCGAAGCCGATGCCACCGGCGCCGAGGATGGCGACGCGGTCGCCTACCGGGGCTCCGTCGCGCAGGACGTCGAGGTACCCGACGACGCTCGGGTGGTCGACGCCCGGGATCTCCGGGGTGCGCGGGCTGACACCCGTGGCGACGACGACCTCGTCGTAGGCCTCCAGGTTCTCCACGGTGGCCGGGGTGTTCAACCGGACCTCCACGCCGTGCAGTTCGAGCTGCGTGCGGAAGTAGCGGATCGTCTCGTCGAACTCCTGCTTGCCGGGAACCCTGCGGGCGACGTTCAGTTGACCGCCGATGTCGTCGGCGGCGTCGAACAGGGTGACGTCGTGGCCGCGTTCGGCGGCGCTGACGGCGCAGGCGAGTCCGGCGGGCCCTGCGCCGACGACGGCGACGGTCTTGCGCAGCCTGGTCGGCGCGAGGACGAGCTCCGTCTCGTGGCAGGCGCGGGGGTTGACCAGGCAGGAGGTGATCTTGCCGCTGAAGGTGTGGTCGAGGCAGGCCTGGTTGCACCCGATGCAGGTGTTGATCGCCTCGGGTCGTCCGGCCTCGGCCTTGGCGACGAAGTCGGGGTCGGCGAGCATCGGCCGGGCGAGAGAGACCATGTCGGCGTGGCCGTCGGCGAGCAACTGCTCGGCGATCTCCGGGGTGTTGATGCGGTTGGTGGTCACCAGCGGGATCGAGACGGAGCCCATGACCTTCTTGGTCACCCAGGCGTACGCCCCGCGCGGCACCGAGGTCGCGATGGTGGGGATGCGGGCCTCGTGCCAGCCGATGCCGGTGTTGATGATCGTGGCTCCGGCGGCCTCGACGGCCCGGGCGAGCGTGACGACCTCGTCGAGCGAGGAGCCTCCGGGCACGAGGTCGAGCATCGACAGACGGTAGATGATGATGAAGTCGTCGCCGACGGCCTCGCGGACGCGGCGGACGATCTCGACGGGGAAGCGCGTCCGGTTCTCGTACGAGCCGCCCCAGCGGTCCTGGCGCCGGTTGGTCTGGAGGGCGATGAACTCGTTGATGAGGTAGCCCTCGGAGCCCATGATCTCGACGCCGTCGTAGCCGGCCTGCCGGGCGAGCCGGGCGGCGCGGGCGTAGTCCTCGATGGTCTGCTCGATGTCGGCGTCGCTCAGCTCGTTCGGCACGAAGGGGCTGATCGGGGCCTGGAGGGCGCTGGGGGCCACGAGGTCCTGGTGGTAGGCGTACCGGCCGAAGTGCAGGATCTGCATCGCGATCTTCCCGCCCTCGCGGTGCACCGCGGCGGTGATCTCGGCGTGCTGAGCGGCCTCGGCCTCGGTGGTCAGCTTGGCGCCGCCCTCGTACGGGCGTCCGGCGTCGTTGGGCGCGATGCCACCGGTGACGATCAGGCCCACGCCTCCTCGCGCGCGGGCGGCGTAGAACGCGGCCATGCGCTCGAAGCCGCGCTCGGCCTCCTCGAGGCCCACGTGCATGGAGCCCATGAGCACGCGGTTGGGCAGGGTGGTGAAGCCCAGGTCGAGCGGGTTCAGCAGATGCGGGTATCGGCTCATCGGGCCCCTCCGTGCGCGGTGTCGTACGTCTGTTGTAGACGACGGGCACCCCGTTATGCAACTAGTTGCACAATGAGGAGGATCACTCGCCTTGCCCTCTTCCGGCCGCCGGAGGAAGGCCGGGCGCGGACCCGGGCGCACGCGGTTCGGGGCCCGAGCCGGCGGCCGGTCAGCCGAGGGCCACCCTCGCCACGAGGGCGGCGACCGCTTCGGGCTGGTCGACCATCACCATATGGCCCGCGTCGGGGACCTGGACCATCGTCACGTTCGGGCTGGCCTCCAGCCCGGCCCGCTCCTCGTCCTTCAGGCCGACCTCGTCACGGTCGCCGCGCACGACCCAGGCGGGCACATCCGCGTCACGGAGCCGGGGGACCAGGCTCCCGTAGCGGTCCAGGTGGTCGAAGTAGCGGCGGATCACGAGCCGGCAGAACGCCGGGTCGTTCTTGGCCAGGTCGGCGCCGAGCGCCTCGCGGCGGTCCGGCGGGACCATCTGCCCCACGACCCGCGGTGTCGCCTTGACCAGGCCGAACCAGGTCAGCGCCCCGAGGCCGGGCACCCGCCCGAGGCTGTTGGCGATCGTGAGCGCCTTGTCCTCGTCGGACGCCGAGAACGACGGGGAGAGCAGGACGACGGGTCCGGCGAAGTGCCGGCCGGCCACCATCTCCAGGGCGATGTTGGCGCCCAGGCTGTGGCCGACCACCACGCCACAGCCCCGCTCCGCGGCCAGGGCGCCCGCCATCGCCGCGTAGTTCTCGATGGAGAGATCGCGGGGCGGCGTGGTGCCCGCGTGGCCCGGAAGGGTCGCGGCCACCAGCCGCACCGGCGCCGAGGCCAGCGACGGCGCGGCCATCAGGTCGTCGTAGAACACGGTGCCGCACATCCCGCCGGGCAGCAGCAGGACCCGGGTCTCCGCGTCGGCGGGGCCCGACTCCTTGATGTCCCACGCGTCGAACTTCTCGGGGGTGCTGGTCATGTCCGGGCCTTCCTCTGGCACCTGCGGTCAGCCAGAGTGTGGCGCGCGGGACGGGGAGAACGGCTGATCAGGGGCCGAACGCGGCATGTCGTCCGCGCCCGGCCCGCCGGGTCAGGGCTTCAGGCCGATCACCACGTCGGTGTACATCTCCTCCGAGACCGCCAGACGCGCGACCAGTCCGGCGCGGGCGAACACCTCGACGGCCGCGGGGGCCTGGCGCTCGCTCGTCTCGATGAGCAGACAGCCGCCGCGGGCCAGCCACCGCGGCGCCTCGGCGGCGACCCGGCGCGCGAGATCGAGCCCGTCCGCGCCCCCGTCGAGGGCGACCAGGGGTTCGTGGTCCCGGGCCTCCGCGGGCAGCAGCCCGACCTCGTCGGTCGGTACGTACGGCACGTTGGCCGCCAGGATGTCGACCCGGCCGCGCAGGGTGTCGGGCAGCGCCGCGAACAGGTCCCCCTCGTGGACCTGGCCCGCGAAGGGCGCCACATTGCGGCGGGCGCAGCGCACCGCGGCGGGGTCGATGTCGGCGGCATGCAGTTCGGGCCCGCCGAGGGAGGCGGCCAGCGCCGCGCCGACGGCGCCCGAGCCGCAGCACAGGTCCACCACGACGGACGCGCCGGGCGCGAGCGCGAGGGCCTGCTCGACGAGGAACTCCGTACGACGGCGCGGCACGAAGACGCCCGGGTCGAGGCCGATGCGCAGACCGTGGAACTCGGCCCAGCCGACGACGTGTTCGAGGGGCAGTCCCGCGACGCGGCGGTCCACCATGGCGGCGGCCTCGGCCGGGGTGCGGGCGGCGGAGCGGATCAGCTCCGCCTCGTCCTCGGCGAAGACACAGCCGGCGGTGCGGAGGGCGGTGACCATGGGATCGGTCGCGCCGGGAACATCAGGAAACAGAGGGGGCATGAAGCCGAGGGCCTTTCGACGTACCGAAGGGCGCTCCCACGGCCACCGTCAGACGGCGACCGCGTTGCCTGGAGAGGAGAGCACCCGACCTGACACAGCGGTAATGGGTCTCACCTCCTCGGCAACTCATCGGCCGAGACGGTCCTGGGCCGGGACGGCAACCTTACAGGAACGATCAGCGGGCCGACCGGAGAAAGGGCCGACAGGCGCCGGCCACGCACGGGCCCACGAGCGGGAGCTCGCGTGGCCGCGCTACGGGCGGATGGGCGGGTGCCCGCGTGCGCGCGCCACGGGCGGATGCGTGGGCGCCCGCCTGGGCGACTCCCGCCCCTTCCGTCCCCAGTTGTACTATGCAACCAGAGCACGTCAGGGAGGTCCGTCATGGCATCCGAGGGGTCCGGTGAACATGCCGTCACCAGCGGGGCGTCGGCGGACGCCGCACCCGTGGAGGACGTGACGGCCGGAGACCCGGCTGCCTCCGAGGTGACGGACGACAGGTGGGCCGCCTCCGATGTGACGGACGACGAGTGGGCCGCCTCCGAGGTGACGGCCGACGCGGCCGTGGAGGTCATCCAGCGCGAGATGACGGTGTTCGCCCGGCGGG
This sequence comes from Streptomyces sp. NPDC024698, assembly GCF_055559015.1. NCBI lineage: Bacteria > Bacillati > Actinomycetota > Actinomycetes > Kitasatosporales > Streptomycetaceae > Streptomyces > Streptomyces sp. NPDC024698. The sequence goes on from NZ_JBVHLK010000003.1 coordinate 246,444, forward strand.
CCCGCGCCGCCGCGGGACGCATGCACCCCGAGCTGTCGCTCGTCTCGTACACCCTCCTGGGTCATCTGGAGGAGGTCGGCGGCTGCCGGGCCACGGACCTCGCCGCGCACTACGCGCTGGACAAGTCCACGGTGAGCCGGCAGGTGGCGTCGCTGGAGCGGGCCGGTCTCATCGGGCGGCGCATGGACCCCGAGGACCATCGCGTCCAGGTGCTGTATCCGACACCCGCGGGCACGGAGATCCTGGCCCAGGTGACGCGCAGCCGCCGGGTGGCGTTCCACGAGCGGCTGGCGGGCTGGCCCGAGGAGGACCTCACCCGCTTCGCGTCGTACCTGCTGCGCTACAACGCCGCGGCGACCGGACTGGACATGCAGAGGCCGGTGACCGGCCGCGACGCGGAAGGGCCGGCGGCCGGGCCCCGGGGAGACTGACCCGCTCCCCTCCCCCACGGACCATCGGCCACCGGACCTGCGGGCCGTTGGGTGTCATCCCACGTCAGCGGTCGGCTTCCTGGCGCCCGGCTGTTCCGGCACCCGGGCCGCCATGAAGCGGACGTTGCGGCGCAGCCGGAATCCCAGCGCCTCGTATAGGCGGATGGCGCCGGTGTTGCTCGCCGCCGTGTGCAGGAACGGGGTCTCGCCACGCTCACGGATGCCATGGGCGACGGCCAGGATCAGCCGAGTGGCCAGGCCCTCCCCACGATGTCCGGGATCCGTGCACACCGCGCTGATCTCGGTCCAGCCCGGCGGGTGGAGCCGTTCGCCCGCCATGGCGACCAGGGCGCCGTTCCGGCGGATCCCGAGATACGTGCCGAGCTCCACGGTCCGCGGCTCGAAGGGGCCCGGCTGGGTCCGTTCCACCAGGTCCAGCATGTCCGGCACGTCCGCGGGGCCGAGCCGCACCGCCTCGGCGTCGGGCGCGGCGTCCAGTCCGTCGTCCACGAGCTGGACTCCGTCGAGGCTGAAGATCACCTCCCATCCGTCCGGGGTCTCTCCGTCGAAACCGGCCAGCGGAGCCGCGCCTCCGGGGCCCACCAGGGTCGCCAGGTCCGCCCAGTCCTCGGCGCCGGGATCGTCGGGCAGCGCCAGCCAGGGGGACACGTCCAGGGGGTAGCGCAGCACGCGTCCGCGGCGTTCGGCGAAGTGCGCGTGGGGCCCGGTGAGGGAGCCGAGAGCCGGGTTGTCCAGAGGGTGACGGCCGGAGAGGGTCCCCTGCGGCTCCGGGCCCTCGAACCGTGTGGAGACGTACGCCTCGGTCATCTGCTCCCTCACTCTCCTTCGCTGTGTCGCCGTGCGCGTGGCACCGCTCACCCATTGTGCGTGTACGGGCCACCGGAGTCGGCTTCAGGAGCAAGGAAGATCGGGGCGCGGCTATTCCCGGACGAGGGGAGAGTTCACGCGTACGCAATGATCAGCACCCCGCTGCGACCCTCCGCACCCCTCCGCACCCCTCTCACGCCCCGCTCGCGCCCTGTTCGAGTCTTGTTCGATCCTCGTCCGCGCCCCTCACCGGCTCGGAGCACGATCCGTGTGCGCGTACCGTTGAATGGTCAATAAGCGGTGCGTGCCCGGGACACCGACCCGTGCGCGCGCCGGTCACCCCGATCCGTGGGCCGCTGTCCCCGGCGACCACGCCCGATCCGCGGACCGCCCTCTCCCTCGGTCCTGGAGGCACCACCCGTATGAACGTCACGCGAGGCTTCACCGGCCGTCCGCGGGTCCACAACGCCGGACTGCCGCCGGGTCAGTACGACGCCGGCGACGACTGGCCCGTCCTGTCCGCCGAGGTGACCCCGGACCTGGCGCCCGCCGACTGGAACCTGCGGATCGACGGTCTGGTGGCCGAGCCGCGGACCTGGGACTGGGAGCAGGCGCACGCGCTGCCCGCCTCCTCGTACGAGGGTGACATCCACTGCGTGACCAGCTGGTCGAAGTTCGGGGTGCGGTTCGGGGGCGTGTCACTGGACACCTTCCTGGACGCCGTACGACCTGACCAGGCGGCCACCCACGCGGTCGCGTACTCGCACACCGGGTACAGCGCGAACCTTCCGCTGGCCGACCTCACGGGTGGCCGTGCCTGGATCGTGTGGGACTACGACGGCCGGCCGCTGCCTGCCGAGCACGGCGGCCCGGCGCGGCTGATCGTGCCCCATCTGTACTTCTGGAAGAGCACCAAGTGGATCGCGGGTATCCGGATCCTCGATCACGACGAGCCGGGATTCTGGGAGCAGAACGGCTACCACGCCCGCGGCAACCCCTGGGAAGAGCAGCGTTACTCCGGTGACTGAGACCACGACCTTCGTACCGCCGACACGGTTCGCCGTGCCCGGACGCATCGCCGTGAGCACACGGACGGCCACCACATGGCAGACCGCCACACTCACCGAGATCCGCCGCGAGACCCCGCACGCGGCGACGTTCCGGTTCGCCGTGCCCGCGTGGGAGGGGCATCTGCCGGGCCAGCATCTGATGCTGCGGCTCACCGCCGACGACGCATATGTGGCGCAGCGCCACTACTCCATCGCGTCCGCCCCCGACGACAGCGGCCACATCGAACTGACCCTTGACCATGTCGACGGCGGTGAGGTCTCCGGCTGGTTCCACACCGTGGCCCGGCCGGGCGACCGTGTCGAGGTCCGCGGTCCGCTGAGCGGCTTCTTCGCCTGGCCGGGCGACCGGCCGGCCCTGCTGGTCGGCGCCGGTTCCGGTGTCGTGCCGCTGATGTCGATGCTGCGCCACCACCGGGCGCACCGACTCGACCTGCCGCTGCGCCTTCTGGTCTCCGCGCGCAGCCCCGAAGAACTCGTCTACGCGGCGGAGTACGGCGACGAGACCACCGCCGTGTTCACCCGCGCGGCCCCGGCGGGTGTGCCCGTCGGACGTATGACTGCCGCACATGTGGAACCCCTCATGGCCGAGCGGCCACCGGGTGGGTGGGAGGCCTACATCTGCGGGTCCAACGGCTTCGCCGAGCACGCCTCGCGCCTGCTGGTGGCAGCGGGTCAGCCGGTGGACCGGATCAGGATCGAGCGGTTCGGCTGAGGTGTGCTGTCGGGCTGGGGCGGCGAAGGCACGCAAGAGCACCGCCGCGCCTCCATGATGAGGGGCTTGGCCTCCGGCCTCCGTACACAAGCCGGGTCGTGCCCCGTGCCGGGCGTCGCCGGGCAGGCGAGACTCCGCGGACGCGGCCTACGGCAGCGGTGGATTTCGCCGGCTGCGATCCGTGCCCGGCCATATAGAGCCTCGTGGCGCACTCATCTTCGGCCTCGATGAACACCCGCTGCCCCCCATGCATCGTTCGGCCACGGCTGGCGGACCCGGGCACGTCGCTCACGCGGCTCGCCCACCCAGCCGTTCCCCGGAGGGATGCAGGGCTGTTGCCCACACGGACAGAGCGCGGAAACCGCCTGGCATCGCTTGATCGGCCTCGGTCATGATGTGCGGTGTTGTCCACACAGAGGCGGTTGCCAAGTTGACGCTGTTAGCGGCCACACAGGCCATACTCGACCGATCCGCCGGCGGCGAGGCCGCGGGGGTGGCGTGGTCGTGGGAATCCATGGCCGCCGAGGTGGTGCTCCGGCACGGGGACTCAGCCGATGCGGAGGCGCTGCTCCCGTTGTTCCTCTCGGCGCCCGCCGCGCACGAGGCGCTGGTGCCCGTGCTCGCCCGGCACGGCGATCCACGGCTGGCGGCCCGCCTGTTGGAGGCGACGCTCGAGGGTGGCCGACTGCGCGAGGACGTACCGTCCGGCGTGCTGCACGCCGTGGGCCGTCTTGGGTGCACGTCGGCCACGTCCTTGCTGTGGGACCACGTCGACGGCTTGTACGACGTGTCGAAGGACGCGTGCCTCGGCCTGTTGCATCTGCCGTGCGAGGAACTGCGCGGCGCGATCGCCGAGGCGCTGGAGAAGCACGAAGGGGCGGGCCTGTTCCCCGAGTTCCTGCCCGTGCTCGCTACGAAGACCCAGGACCCCGGTTGGCTGGAGCGACTCCTCGCCTGGGGTGAGAACGGTGCCTCGGTCGACTGCAACGGCGGCCTGATCCTGGGGATCTCCCTGCACGGCGGCCGGGCGCGCGCCGCTTTCACCCGTCTGTTGTGGGACGCCCGCTGGGAAGCCTGCGGCTCCGGGACCGGATCGGCGCGGTGGACGTACGCGGGCACACGCGTCCAGGGCCTGGGTCTGCCGCAGCTCTACGCCGACCTGCGGGCACGGTTGCGCGCTTGCGCGGCCCCGGACCTCCAACGGGACGCCCTGCGGTCGTTCGTCACGCTCTCGCAGCTTCGGTGCCGAGATGTCTGGACCGGCGTGGAGTCGGCCGAAGTCCATCCCGAGAGCTGCGACACCCTGTACAGCGTCCTGTCCACTCCGACCCCCGACGACGGTGACACGCTCACCGATCTCGCCGACCGTGTCTTCGGCACCGACGATCCCCTGTCGGACGAGGTCCGCCACCTGGAGGCCGCCCTGCACACCGCCGCGGCACACGAGTGGGCGCTGCGCGCGGCCGCCCCGCGCTGACGGACACCGGGCACAGATGATTCCCGGCGGGACGGCCGTTCGCGCCCGCACGGGAACCGCCGTCACGCCGGGCCCTTCGGGGCGGCCTCACGGAAGGCCGCCTGCGCTTCCGCGGGCGGCCGTCGCGCGGACCTGACACCCATATGCAACCTTCGGTTGCGAAAGGCATCGACGTCGCCTATCGTGATGTGCAACCGAAGGTTGCGAAAGGTGGCCATGGACATGGAGTACGGAAGCATCGAGCGCGAGCTGTACGTCGACGCCCCGCCCCAGGTGGTGTTCGACGTGCTCACCGACCCGGAGCACATCCGGGACTGGTGGAGCGCGGAAACCGACTTCGAGCCGACACCCGGCAGGCCGGGCAGCTTCACCTGGACGGACAACGGCAGCGGCAGGCGTACGTCCGCGCCCTTCACGGTCGTCGAGTCCGACCCGCCACGCACCCTGTCGTTCCGGTGGACCTACGAGGACGGGGAGACCGCGGCCCCCGGCAACTCACTGCTGGTGACCTTCGAACTCACCGCGGCGGGCGACGGGACCACGCTCCGCTTCCGTGAGAGCGGGTACCGCGAACGCGGCTGGGAGGCCGCCGTGCTCGAGGCGCACTACAACGACCACCGGCAGGGCTGGGACTTCTATCTGCCCCGCCTGGCGGCGACCGCCAAGCAGGTGGCGGGCGCGCGATGAACACCGGCGTCGACGACGGACTGTGGTCGGCGATCGGCGACCCGACCCGGCGTCGCATGATCGACCTGCTGCTGGCCGAGGGTCAGGGCACCGCGACGACCCTCAGCGCCCGTCTGCCCGTCACCCGGCAGGCCGTGACCAAGCATCTGACCGTGCTCGACCGGGCCGGCCTTGTCCGGTCCACCCCGGCCGGCCGGGAGCGGCGCTATCACGTCGACGAGGCACAACTCGCGCGTGCCGTTGCCCAGTTGCAGTCGGTGGGCACCTTGTGGGACGCCCGGCTACAGCGCGTCAAGAAGATCGCCGAGGCGATCCAACGAGCCAAGGACGAGAAGAAGTAACCACCCTCAACGAGAAGAAGCGAGGAGATCGAGATGGCGGACATCCTGCACCGGGTCGGCACCACGGCGGCCCGGGACACGGTCTATCGGGCACTCACGACGGTCGACGGTCTGGCCGCGTGGTGGACGACCGACACCGAGGGCAGCGGCGACGACGTGCTCCAGTTCCGCTTCGGCGACGTCGGCGGATTCGACATGAAGGTCCTCGAACTGCAACCGGACACCCGGGTGCGGTGGGAGGTCGTCGCCGGTCCCGAGGAATGGATCGGCACCACGGTGACCTTCGACCTCAAGCAGGAAGGCGAGTGGACCATCATCCTGTTCGCGCACGAAGGATGGCGCGAGCAGGTGGAGTTCATGAACCACTGCACCACCAAGTGGGCCCTGTTCCTGATGAGCCTGAAATCCCTGGTGGAGACAGGAGCCGGAGCACCGCACCCGCACGACGTACGGATCAGCAACTGGCACTGACCCCGCCCGCGACCATCAACCGCCCCACCGGGCTCACGAGATCCTCGCGAGCGCAGGTCCGTGACGCTCTCGCGCCTGTGCTGTCGCCCAGGTGAAATCGCCTTGTGCGGTGCCGACTTGAGCGGGCAGGCTGGGCGGACATCAGGCACGACCGCCATGGGGCGGTACGCAGAGCCCGCGCCATGGAAGACGGGGGCGAGAGGGGGCGCATCGACGTGAACACGATTGTTGTCGTCGTGCTCTGCGTACTGGCCGTAGTCGTGGCCGTCGTTGTCGTGGGCTTCCTCATCCTGCTGGACCTCGTGCAAGAACGTGTCGTCGACGACGCGGCGCGACGTGGCGCCGAGCCTCCGGGCTCCGACGACGGCAAGAGGCCGTAGCCGACGAGCCCAGAAGGGCGGTCGGGGCGCTGCGTCGCGAAGGGGCCGACGCCACGCGCCGGAGCAGGCCGTGAAGCCTGCCGCCGCGCGCGTGGCGTCGGTGATTCCTCGGGCTCGGGGCGACCGCCGACGCGACGGCCGCGAGGGCCGCCGTACGTCGAGCAGGCGCGGCGGGGAGACCGGGTCGACGTAGCCGGGGTCAGCGCGGCTCGGGTGAGCGCAGTCCGTGGGTCGGCGCAGCCGGGGGCAGCCCTGCTCGGGTCAGCGCGCTCGGGTCAGCGCAGTCCGGCGAAGAGGTCGTTCTCGGGTACGGCGGCGCCCGTGGCGTCCTGGACCCGTACGAAGGTCTCCCTGCCCATCAGCTCGCCGAACCGCTCCTTGCCCATCTTGAGGAAGAAGATGTTCTCGCCCTGACTGGCGTGCGCGGCCAGCGCGTCGAACTTCTGATCGCTGAACGCGGTGGCGTCCACCCAGGTGGTGATCTCGTCGTCGGGCAGGCCGATCTTGGCCAGCGCGGCGGCCTCCGCAGGATCCGGCTCCGGCATGTCCTCGTGGAACTCTCGCATGATCTCGCCGAACCGCTGCATCATCGAGCGGGGCATGGTGGTCCAGTACACCTTCGGAGTCAGCCCGGTCATCTCCAGCGCCGCCATCGTGATGCGGTTGGCCTGAATGTGGTCCGGGTGACCATAGAAGCCGTTCTCGTCATAGGTGACAACGACATCGGGCTGGTAGTGCCGCATGAGGTCCGCGAGCCGGGCGGCGCCTTCCTCCACGGGGGTTCCCCAGAAGGATCCGGGAGCGTCGTTGCTCGGCCAGCCCATGATTCCGGAGTCGGCGTAGTCCAACATCTCCAGATCGCTGATCTTCAGGACCTCGCAGCTCGCCTCGAGTTCCTGACGACGCATCGAGGCGACCGCCGCCGGATCGTGCCCGGGATCGCCCGGCTTGACGCCTCCCGGTCCGTCACCGCAACCGCCGTCGGTACAGGTCACCAGAACCGTGCGGATGCCTTCCGCCGCGTACCGCGCGAGGACCCCGCCGGTTCCGGTGGCCTCGTCGTCCGGGTGGGCATGCACTGCCATGAGCGTCAAAGGCCGGTCGGTCATGAAATTCCTCCAGTAGAAATACGCCTTGATCCCGGACCGCGGCACACGTATCGCGATCCTGGGGCCCGGATCCTGGCGAGACGGACGACACTCCGGTCTCCGTGTTCCCGCCCGTGCGGCGCCGGCCCCTCCGTCATGCAACCGCGCGGGCCCGACCTGCTGTTCCCGGCACGGCCGCTCGGCCCGCCACATGTCGGCTTTTGGTCCGGTCGGGCTCCTCGATGCGGATCAGGTTCTTCCGTGCCGGCGAGCATCTGGAGGGTCGCGGCGCGGGTGGAGACGTCCAAGTCCGTTGCGGACGCGGGGTGTTCGAGGCGGCAGGGGCTGCGCCGGCCGCGTGCGCCGCGGCGGATGCCGACGTGGGCGGTCCCGGCCACGCTCTTCGCCCCCTGCCGGCGAGCGCGGACCCCGTGCGGACCTGTATAGCCTGGCCCCGTGACCATGCCGACTCTCACGCCGATGGGATACACGCCGGACGAGATCGCCGAGGTCGTGGGCATCTACGCGAGCAATCCCGAATACTGCCGCGCCTCCGGTGAGTACGACCCCGAGCACATCGCACCCGACCGGGTCGAGGCCGATCTGCGCGAGGAGGCCGGGAGCGAAGGGGGCCATGCCCTGCTCGCCCGTGACGCCGAGGGCCGGGCCGTCGGCCTGGCCTGTCTGCTGGACCGGCACCCCAAGGACGGGTATCCCTGGATCGGCCTGCTGATCGTGCACGGGGACCGGCGCCGCCGGGGCCTCGGCCGGCTGCTCGTGGCGGCTGTCGAAGAACGGTTCCGGCGCCAGGGGCGGGACGGTCTCAGGATCGCCGTTCTGGAGAACAACCCCTCGGCCTTCGCGTTCTGGAGTTCACTGGGCTGGCGGGAGATCGACCGCCGCCCCGACCTCCAGTTCGGCCGGCCCTGCGTCGTGATGCACAAACCACTGTCCTGAACCAACCACTGTCCTGAGCCGGACCCTGTCCTGAGCCGGACACGTCATCCACTCGCCGGCCGTGAACGCGTTCCCGCCCTGCGGAGGCCAGGGAAAGGCCGGGCGCGCGCCGGAGGCGGGTTCCTCCACACGGCTCCGGCGTGGCTCCTCGACCGTCGCCGATCCACGAGGACGCCGCTGTGACACCTCGCCGCAGCGGCCGCCCGCCGTGGCCTCGACGCCACGTCTACGACGGGACGATCCCCAACTGGCGCAGGATGCCGAGTTCGTCGGGCCGACCCCACTTCTCGACGATGCGTCCGTCCCGGATCCTGAAGATGTTGGTTCCGCGCAGGGTCAAGGTGCGGCCTTCCGCCGGGGCCGGTACCCCGAGCAGTTCACCGCGCTGCGTCCCGCTGGCGGTGAAGTGCTCGACGACCAGGTCGCCCTCGGCGATCATCAGCTGCGGATCGCTGCGCCAGTCGGGACACGCCTCCCGGAACAGCGCGCCCGCGGCGCGGAGGCCTTCACGGTCGCCGGGCGCGTTGAACGGGGGGTCGTGGTCGACGAAGTCCTCGGCGAGGTACTCGTCGATCGCGCCGAGGTCGCCCTTGGTGAACAGCGCGTCGATGAACGCGTGCACAAGGTCCTTGTTCTTGGCGAGGGTGGATTCCGAGGTGCTCATGGGCTCAGTGTCGCCCTCCACAACCTGGCACAAACCGGGCGCTCCGCCTGTTCACCCCGCTGCATCGCGACGGCCCGCCGGAGTTCGGCCCGGGTGGCTCCGGCTGCCGCGACCTGCCCCCTGGGCAGTACGACCGGATGACCTCCCCCGTCCGAGGAGCGGAGCCGCGCCGACCCGGCGTGATCGGTGCGTCCGGTGCGTCCGGTGCGTCCAGGCTCAGTCGTTGGCCGCCCCGTAGCGCAGGACTCCCTCTTGCGGAAGCAGGTACCCGATCGCGCGCGTCTCCGGCAGTCTGCCCGCCAGCGTCGCCGCGTCGGTGCATCCGGAGACTTCGAAGCCGATCGCGGCGAGGCTGAACGGCGCGCGTCGGAAGGCCTCGGTCCCGACGGCCGCGAGCCAGTCGTCCATGACCGCGGACCTGAAGAACGGCCGGCCGTCCCAGTAGGCGATATCCGCGTTGTCCAGCGCGCCCAGGGGGATGTAGAAGTCCAGCCAGTCACTGCTCTCGTCGCCGCCGCGGACCGCCACGCAACCGCACACCGCCAGTCGGCCGGTCGGCAGGCGCACCTGACCGCGAAGCTGTCCGTACTCGGCCAGGGAGGCGACCGTGCAGGGCACAAACTCCTGCTCCTCGGGTTCACGGTCCCGGAACGCGAAGCATCCGCGCACACCCGCCGCGGACCACACGGCGTCCAGGACCTCCTGGATCCGGGCGTCATCGGTCGAGCCCACCTCGACGGCCAGTTCGTAGAAGCCGTCGGTCCAGTTACTCTCGTCGCGGAAGGACGCGGGATCGGTCATGACGTGATCATTCATCACGCCGCGGCTGGGCTGCTCCGCGGGGCCGGGCGGTGCCGTCGGATGCCGTCGGATGCCGTCGGATGCCGTCGGATGCCGTCGGTAGCGTCGAGGTATGCACTACTTTCACGTCGATGTCTTCAGCGGAGTTCCGTTCAGCGGCAACAGCCTCACGGTCTTCCCGGGAGCGACGGACCTGAGCGAATCCCAGATGCAGCGGATCACCGAGGAGATGCGGCACTTCGAATCCATCTTCCTGGAACGGAAGGACGGCCGGGACGACGCGTGGCGCGCCCGGGTCTTCGACCTGACCGAGGAACTTGATTTCGCCGGGCACCCCGTCATCGGGGCGGCGAGTGTCCTGCACGCCCTGGCCGGAAGCGACGGCAGCCGGACGTGGTCCCTCGAACTGAGGGCGCGGACGGTGGAGGTGGTCACCGAGTACCGCGGCCCCGGCCGCTACGCGAGCGTCCTCGACCAGGGCGCCCCGCGGTTCCTGAGCCGGCCCGAGCCGGATGGCCTGGCCTCCTGGTTCTCCCTGGACGACGAAGACCTCCACGCCGAACTGCGGCCGGAGATCGTGTCGACGGGGCTGCGGTACCTGATCGTGCCCGTACGTCCCGGAGCACTCGCTCGGGCCCGGATCACCTCCGACATCGGGGAGCGGCTGGCCCGGGCCGGAGCTCAGTTCGCCTATCTCCTGGACGCCGACGGCCTGGAGGGACGGCACTGGAACAACGACGGCATCGTCGAGGACGTGGCCACCGGCAGCGCCGCCGGGTGTGTGGCCGCCTACCTGCGACGACACGGACGCGTCGAGGACGGCGAACGGCGGACGCTGCGCCAGGGGCGGTACCGCGGCCGCCCCAGCGAGATGACGATCAGCGCCCATGGCGAGACGGAGCACATCACGTCGGTACGGGTCGGCGGCGAGGTCGCCCTCGTCGCCCGGGGGCGCCTCGAAGGACTGCCGCGATGTTGAGCCGGTCCTCGACCGCCGGCCGGGCCGCACGCTCCCGAGGGCGCCGCTCCCGCACACGCGCGGGCGTGCACCGGCGGCGGGCGCCTCACTATCCTGGGCTGCCGTGACCGGCTCTGTTCGACTTCCGCTGCTCTTCCTCGATGTCGACGGACCGTTGATCCCGTTCGGTGCGGAGTCCGGGCGGTATCCGACGTATCCGCTCGCCCCCGATCTGCGTGGCGCCGATGCGAACCCGCTCCTGACCAGGATCGATCCTCGGCACGGAGCCAAGCTGGCCGCGCTCGCCTGCGAGGTGGTCTGGGCCACGACGTGGATGGACGAAGCGAACGAATGCATCGCTCCGTTGCTCGGACTTCCGCGGCTTGCCATGGTCGTCTGGCCGGAGCCGTCGGGCCTCGACGACAGGGACGAACGCGACGGGCTGCACTGGAAGACCCGTGCCCTTGTCGACCGGGCCGCGGGACGCCCGTTCGTATGGGTCGACGACGAGGCCACGGACACGGATCGGGCCTGGGTCGCCGACCGTCACGGGAGACACGCCCTGGTGCACCGCGTCGATGCCCGTGTCGGTCTCACCGATGACGACTACGCGGCTCTGGCCTCATGGCTGCGGCAGCCGTTCGAGGACCAGGCGAATCCGTGCCCGCGGTCAGGTCGTTCCTGAGGAGGGCGGCCCGGCCGGCCGCGATCCGTGGGGCAGCGGCGTCCTGTGCGCCCGTCTGCCTCAAATCCCAGTACCGGTAAGGCACTTCCGAACGTCCGAGCCCTTCACGGGGCGGAATCCCGCGTGGCTGTCATGGTTCCCTTCCTTCGTTCCGAAGAAGCGCCCTTGTGGCACCGGTCCGACGGGCCGATGCGCCGACGGACCGGTGACCCCGGCCGGAGCCGCACCGAGCCTCGCAGAGCCGGCTGGGATCGACCGGGCCCCGGTCCGCGGGAACCGGCGCTCCGTCACAGTGCGTCAGTAGCCCGTGCCGCGCTTGACCTGGGTCCGCTCGTTCCCGTGGGCCGCGCCCTTGTCGTCCAGGGTGCGGCACGCGTCGGCGATGTCCTGGCTCAGCCGGTCGATCTGCTCGCGGCTCATGGTCTCCTTGACCAGGGCGCGCATGATCTTCACCCGCTCCGCGTTGGGCGGAAGCGTGTACGCCGGCACCATCCAGCCCCGCTCGGCCGAGAGTTGCCAGGCGATGTCGGACTCGTCGTAGGCGTGCTTGCTTGCGAGACGGAACGCGACCAGCGGCAGTTGTTCGAGGTCGCTGCCGATCACTTCGAAGCGGCCGCTGTCGCGCAGATTGTCCGCCAGTGCGCGGGCGTTCTGCTGCATCATCTTCATGACGTAGGTGTAGCCCTGACGGCCGAGCCGTACGAAGTTGTAGTACTGCGCGAGCACCATCGAGGCGCCCGTGGAAAAGTTCAGCGTGAACGTCGCGTCGGTCTTGCCCAGGTAGTTCTCGTAGAACACGAGATCCTTGGCCAGGTCGGACTCCTCACGGAAGACCAGCCATCCGATGCCGGGGTAGACCAGGCCGTACTTGTGTCCCGAGACGTTGATGGACCGTACCTGCTCGAGCCGGAAATCCCATTTCGAGTCCGGGTAGAGGAACGGCCACACGAACGCGCCGCTGGCGCCGTCGACATGGATCGGGATGTCGAGGTCCCGCTTCTCGCGGATGTCCCGCAGGAGCTTGTCGATCCCGACGACATCGTCCTTGTGGCCGGTGAACGTGGTGCCGAGAACCGCGACGACGCCGATCGTGTTCTCGTCGAGGTGGGGTTCCACGTCCTCCGGGCCGATCGTGTACTTGCCCTCGGCGAGCGGCACGATCCGCGGCTCCACGTCGAAGTAGCGGCAGAACTTCTCCCATACGACGTGGACGTCTCCCCCGAAGATCAGGTTGGGCCGGTCGGTCGACAGGCCGGCCGCCTGGCGTCGCTCACGCCACTTCCACTTCAGCGACAGCGCACCGAGCATGATCGCCTCGGACGATCCCTGTGTCCGGCATCCCGCCGTCCTGCCCGGCGCGTGGAAGAGGTCGGCGAGCATGCGCACGCAGCGCTGTTCGATCTCGGCGGAGATGGGGTACTCCGCGTGGTCGATGAAATTGCGGTGCAGGTTCTCGGCGATCAGCCGTTGCGCCTCCGGCTCCATCCACGTGGTGACGAACGTGGCGAGGTTGCGCTGCGGGTCGCCCTCCATGGCGAGATCCACATCGACGAGCCTCATCGCATCCGTCGCGGCCATGCCTTCCTCGGGGAAGGTCTGCGCGGGGGCGGGCATCGTCAGGAACCGGTTACCGAAAAGAGCCTCTTCGTCACTCTTGGTCATATGGCGATTCAAGCAGTGCCGAAGCCAGCCATGGGCGAGGGACACACCCGCGGTCCGGGACACTCCGAAAGGGAACGGCGCGCCGGGCCCCTGAGCACGGAGTCTCGCCGGTCCCTTCGCGGGAACTCCGCCGGTCCCTGCACAGGATCGCCGCCGGTCACTTCGCGGGATGACCGGGCGGTCCCTTCGCGGGGCGCGCCGGACTACTCGCCGAGCTCGTAGTCGAACCAGATCCGGTGGGTGCCGTCGGCGTCGACGGAGATGCCACCGGTCCCGGTGATCCCGGCCAACGCACCGGTTCCGCCGGCCGGCACGATGACGAAGAACTCGCTCTGCCTCCCCTCGCCCAGGGTCGTCGCGGAGTGCGCGAAATTGAAGGCACCGGCCTGTCCGTGGAGCGTCCCCTCGAAGGACTCCATCGCGACGTACGTCCCCACCCCGCCGGCCTGATCGAACGCTGCGGTGAACAACGTGGCGGAACGCCCGTCGATCTCGCCTTCGTAGTGCTTCTCCATCGTGGCGACACCGACGGGCAGTGCCGTCTCGATCGAGGAGCCCGGCACCGGTGCCGGGGTGAAATCGGCAACTCTGAACGTTCCTGAAGCGCGCATACCCGGATCGTATGCCGCACCACTGACATCACCCCCTGAGCAGCGCGCGCACGACCGCGCCCCGTTCCCGGCGCGGCCGTGGCGGGCCCGAGAGGGCGGACGTACCGTGTGATCATCCGCGTTCGCGTGCCGAAAGGTGGTCCCTGATGGCCCTGTTCGACCTCCCGCTCGACGAACTCCGCGTCTACCGCAGCGCGTCCACCGAGCCCGGGGACTTCGACTCCTTCTGGGCCAGGACGCTCAAGGAAGCCCGCGCACACGACCTCGCGGCCCGCTTCGAACCGGTCGGGATCCCGCTCAAAACGGTCACGGTCCACGACGTCACGTTCGCCGGGTTCGGCGGGCACCCGATCAAGGGCTGGCTGACCGTTCCGGCGTGGGCGAACTCCCCGCTGCCCACGGTCGTCGAGTTCATCGGGTACGGCGGCGGACGCGGACTCCCGCACACGCACCTGCTGTGGGCGTCGGCCGGCTTCGCGCACTTCGTGATGGACACCCGCGGCCAGGCGAGCGTGTGGGGCGGCGGGGAGACCCCGGACCCCGTGGGCAGCGCGCCCGCCTTCCCCGGGTACATGACGCGGGGGATCGAGGACCCCGAAACCTACTACTACCGGCGGCTGTTCACGGACGCCGTGCGCGCCGTCGAGGCGGCACGCTCGCATCCGCTGGTCGACGCCACGCGCGTCGCGGCGCTCGGCGGGAGCCAGGGTGGCGGCATCACCATCGCGGTGGGCGGTCTGATGCCCGACCTGGTGGCGATCGCCCCCGACGTACCGTTCCTGTGCGACTTCCCGCGCGCCACGACCCTCACGGACCGCACCCCCTACCGGGAGATCGGCAACTACCTCAAGACCCATCGTGGCCGCACGGAACAGGTGCGGCGCACCCTGTCCTACTTCGACGGGGTGCACTTCGCCGCGCGCGGACGGGCACCCGCCCTGTTCTCGGTGGCCCTGGAGGACCAGACCTGCCCGCCGTCGACGATCTTCGCGGCCTTCAACGCCTGGAGGAACGCGGACAAGGAGATCGAGGTGTACGACTTCAACGACCATGAGGGCGGCGGCCCTTACCAGCAGGCCGCGCAGCTGCGCTGGCTGCCCGGACGGGTGTGAGCCCGCTTCTCCGAACCGATGGTCGACCAGGACGGGCGGGCGGTCGCCGAGTTCCGCGTCCTCGCGCTGGAGGACGGCGGCAGATAAAGGGACGTCATCAATCCGCATTCCTGTCGGTCAAAGGCGTCTTTCTTCTCCCTGGCCAAAAGGACTTACGGGCGGCCGAAAACCAGGCTTTAACCCTGCTCCAAGCGGCCCCGATCTAGACATTCAGGGGCACATTCCGGCCCGGGGTGCCATAGATCCTTGCCGTATGCAGCCGTCTTGCAGGATCTTCATGGGGAAAGCCCGAGAGACAAGACGACGGAAGGGTCGCACGGAGGCAGAAAGACGCCGTTTTTGCAAGCCTTCCCGTGTCCGGCCGTGTCGCACTCTCCCCGTTAAAATGTTGAAAGAAGGAGAAGTCGTGATCTCAAGGACGATGAGAGTAGCCCGTTCCGTGGCCGTGGCGGCGGTGTCCACCCTGGCCATCACGATGGCCATGCCCACCGGCAACGCCTTCGCCATCGACCACATCGAGTGTCGTGGCGGGGCGGACTACCTGAAGATCTGGTCGCACCTGGACGGCAGGTCCAGCGTGGACTGCTACGCCAACAAGGGCCGGACCAACTTCGGCTCCTGGTGGGTCGACCGCATTTCGACGGGCAACAACGATCTCATCTACTACGACGCGAACGGTGACTCCGTGCGCATCAACCGGTGGACCGACATCACTTTCCCGAGTCGTCCTCCACTGGTCAAGGACATCGAAATCCTCTAGTGGGCGATCAGGCAACTCCCCGGGACGGGTGGCACCGACGCGCACCCTTTCTCGGATATGAATTCCTTCCCGCGGGGAACTGAATTCGACATGGGGATCAACCGCATCCCCTCCGCATTATCGATACAGGTCGCGCGATTTTCGCGCGGCCTGTATCGGCCTGCTCCCCTACACAGTCGCCTCGGAAGACACGGTCGTGTCAGAAGAGACCGGCCCATTGCGCGTCAACGCTCCAGGTGCTCGCTCCGGCCGCGTAGTCGGCGAAGAGCGCGGCCACCTCGTCCCGCCCGTTCAGCACGCAGCGGTAGTGGTGTTCCATCGAACCTTCCCGGTGTTCGACGGCGAAGCCGTCCGTGGCGAGGCCCGCGTTGGGGCCGTGGCCGACCTGGAGGAAGTGGCCGCTGCGCCGCTCCAGGACCAGGAACCAGTTCTCCGCGGACAGCCGGCGCACCGCACGGTCGATCACCTCAGGGTCCGCGTCCTCCACCTTCAGCCCGAGGCAGGGCCGAAGGCTCAGCCCGTCGGCCCCGCGCTGCGCGGGCGGACGGTGCAGCACCTGGGCCTGCGGGTCGAGGCAGACCAGACCGTGCCGGCCGGCGAGGGCCACCACCTCGGGTGCCGTGCCGTCGGCCCGGCTCCAGGTCATCGGCATGATCACATGCGCGCCGGAGACGTCGAGGCCGGCTGCCCAGGGTGACGCCTCCGCCCGCGCGTCGTCGTCCTCCGTGACCGCGAGCCCGGGGAACCGGTCGGTCAGTTCCCGGTGGAAGGCGGCCACGGCCTCGTTCGCCACGACTCCGGCACCCGTCAGGTCGCCTTCGCACAGCCGCTCGTACGTGCGCGTGGCGTCGGCGACCGAGACACGCCCGGACTCGAACCACACCGCAAGGTCAAAACTCACGTCGCCTCCATCCACCGAACCCCGACGCGGCGAGCCTACGGCCGACCCCTGACAACGCCCTCCCGGCATCGGAGTACCGGGGCGCCCCCTACACCGACGCCCCACTTCCGGCCCGCTCCGCCCCTCCGCCCGACGCTTCGCCTCCGGCCCGCTCCCCGTCACCTGACGGCGCATCGAGCAGTTCCAACTCCTCCGCGGTGAGCCGCAGAGCTCCGGCCGCGATGTTCTCGTCGAGGTGGGCCGGGTCGGCCGTGCCCGGGATGGCCAGGACGTGCGGCCCGCGGTGGAGGGTCCAGGCGAGCCGCACCTGGGCCGGTGTGGCGCCGTGGGCACGGGCGACCGTACGGACCCGATCGTCCGGCTCCTGCCCGGCGGCCGCCTCGCGGCGCAGTCCGGAGACAGCGAAGAAGGGAACGAAGGCGATGCCGAGTTCGGCGCAGAGGTCCACGAGGCCGCTCTCGTCGGCGCGCCGCCAGTCGAGCCCGTAGGAGTTCTGCACACAGACGACCGGAGCGATGGAGCGGGCCTCGGCGACGTGCGCGGGACGCACGGCGGAGAGGCCCAGGTGGCGGATCAGACCCGCGTCGCGCAGTTCGCTGAGCGCGCCGAAGTGCTCGGCGACGGAATGCGCCTCCTGGCCGTTCCAGCGCAGGTTCACCACATCGAGACGGTCCCGGCCGAGCTGCCTCAGGTTCTCCTCCACCTGGCCACGCAGTTGGTCGGGCCGGGCCCGGTCCTGCCACTCACCGGACGGGTCACGGCCCGGTCCGACCTTGGTGACGACGACCACGTCGTCACCATCGGAGGACCGGGAGGAGAGCGCGCTGTTGATCAGCTCGTTCGCCGAGCGCAGCGGCGAGAAGTAGAAGGAGGCCGTGTCGATGTGATCGACGCCCTGGTCGACCGCCCGGCGCAGCAGGCGGACGGCATGGTCGCGGTCGATCGGAGGGCCGTCCGAGTTCCCGGCCATCCCGTTGCCGGTCAGTCGCATCGCCCCGTAGCCGATCCGGTTGACCTCCCGGTCGCCCAGCTTCCAGGTCCCTGCGGCAGCCGCGTTCACTGTGGACGGTCTCCCCTCGTCTCGGCGGACGGCCGTCGTGCCGTCCGGCCAAAGCCTGGAGTATGCGGTCGCCGCGAGGCGCTTCAACAGGGCTGCGAGATAGGCGGATTGTCACAGCCGGACCCGGAACGATGCCTCACCGCACGGCCGTTGGACTTGCTGAGAGACCCCCGGATCCAGCCCCTCGCCCGTCCGCGACCAGTGCCTCCCCTGCGGACCCAGGCACGCAGGTCGGCGGCGCGCACGGACCCGGGTGGGGACTTTCGGACAGGGCCGGTGAAGTGACTCCGGCGATCTCGCGGACCCGGAATCAGGGTCTCGTGGAGGCGGACGACGAGCCGCACGGGCCGCATGAGCCAGTCGGCCCAAGGGAGTCGGTGTCCGTCGCCACGCGGACCGGCACATTCCTGGCGGGGCCCTCCCGGCCCCGTGCGCGGACCGAAATCGGCCGAAGTCTCCGGAGCCCCTTCCCCAGTGGTTTAGACCAATGCTAGATGTGGTGGCGCACCGAGCTCACACGGCTACGTTTTGTCACCACGCAGGAGGCGCGGTCATGGCCCGCACCACCCATCCGTCCGAACATGAACCGCTCTACGCGCGGATCGCCGCACAACTGGTCGGCGAGCTGCGCGACGGGGCCATACCACCCGGCGAACGCCTGCCGGGGGAACGTGAGTTGGCCACCCGGTTCGGCGTCAGCCGGGAGACCGTACGACAGGCGCTCAACATGCTGCGGCGCGACGGCCAGGTCTCCACCGACCGGCGCGGCAGCCACGCGACACTGTCCGGCGCCGGCACCGGCGCCGAGCACGTCCCGTCCCTCGACTTCCCCGTCGGCGCGCACCCCGGCGAATCCGACGGGTGCCGTCGGGCCACCGTCACCTGGGAGAGACCCTCCCCGGAGCATGCGAAGGCCCTCGGACTCGCCCCGCTGCGGGCGACGTTGGTCCATCGCTACGAGTCCGCCGCGGCCGACGGCAGCGGACTGCGCTCGGCCGTGACCTCGTTCTCCGCCATCGCCGTGACCGAGGTGGAGGAACTCGCCCGCTACCGCGACCGTGCGAACGACCACTCCTCGGCGCAGTTGTCCCGCGCCTACGACTGGATGCGCAAGGCGGGTCTGACCCTGCACCACCGGGACGCGATCACCCGGCTCCCGCAGTCGGTACGGGTCACCCGGCGCGTCCACGACCAGTACGACCGCCCGCTGGAGATCACCGATCTGACCGTGGATGCGCAACAGAACGCCCTCGTCTACGAGTTCACGCTACCGGCGGCCAGGTGAGAGCCGGACCCGCGCTCAGGTGACACCCGGGCCGTCCTCACGTACGGCCACGATCATCCGTGCCCGCGGGCTGCCGTCGCGGCGGTGGCCGAACTCGGTCAGCGGGTGAAGCTCCGTCCGGAATCCGGCCCGCGTCAGCTCCCGCCGCACGTCACCGAGCGGGAACGTGCGGTAGTACATGACGAAGGTCGGACGCCGGACGGCGTTGCGCACCCGCATCACCGTGTCGAAGCCCAGCAGCGCCCAGTACCAGGCCGAGTCGGCCCGTGGCGGAGCCATGATCGGGAAGGCGAAGCGTCCGCCGGGCCGCAGCACGGCGTGGACTCCCGAGAACAGGCCGGGCAGCTCGGGCGGCAGGAAGTGCCCGAAGGCGCCGAAGCTCACGACGAGGTCGAACGCCGGCCCGAAGGGCAGGGAGCGGGCATCCGCACGGACGAAGGCGACCGTCGGCGCCCGGTTCTCGCCCGCCGGGAAAGCAGGCGTCTCCGGCCGGCTATCGCCCGCCGGGGACACCGGCTTCCCCGCCCCGAGCCGTGACTGTCCGACGGCCAGCATGCCCGTGCTGATGTCGACGCCGGTGACACTCTCCCGGCACAGGCCGCGCAGTATCTCCATGCCCGCGCCGGTGCCGCAGCAGAGGTCGAGCCCCGCGTCGAAGGGCCCCGTCGGCGCGAGAGCCTTGCCCACCGCTTCGAGGATCGCGTCCGGGGTCCGGAACGGCGTGTGGTCGAACTTGGGCGCGAGCAGGTCGTAACCGTGTTCGATCGATGAGAGGGCCTGCACGGTCAGTTCGCGGAGGGTGGGGCCTTGCGGGGTGAACATCCCGCCGAGCTTAGGGGGTCGGATCCGGATCGGGGGGATGTCCCCAGGACGGGTCGAAGGCCGCCCGAGCGGCGGCCTCATGACGGGGCGAGCACGGCCCGAACGGCGCCCTTTGGACGCGTCGAACGCGGCTCGAACGGCGGCCTGTGGGGCAGCGGACGCCCGGTGCGCTGATCTATCGTCGCGGGCATGACCTCGTTCCGCCCCGCCCCCGCCTGGCTGGCCGACGCCGTCTTCTACCAGATCTACCCGCAGTCGTTCGCCGACTCCGACGGTGACGGGATCGGCGACTTCGACGGCATCACCGAGCGCCTGGACCACCTCGCGTGGCTGGGCGTCAACACCGTCTGGCTCAACCCGTGCTTCGTGTCCCCGTTCGGCGACGCCGGATACGACGTCGCCGACTATCTGCGGCTCGCACCCCGTTACGGGTCGTCCGACGACCTCGCCCGGCTCGTCGCGGAAGCCCGCCGCCGGGGCATCCGCGTGCTCCTCGACCTCGTCGCGGGCCACACCTCCGACCAGCACCCGTGGTTCCGGGCCGCGGTGGACGATCCGGCCGACGACCGGTACGTCTGGGCGCCCGAGGGCCACGCCCCGGACGGTTTCGTCCCCTCCCCCGGAACCCGCACGGGGGCGTATCTGCCGAACTTCTTCGCGTTCCAGCCCGCCCTCAACTTCGGCTACGGGCGCGCCCGTCCGGACGAGCCGTGGCGTCTGCCGGTCGACGCGCCCGGCCCGCGCGCCAACCGGGCCGCGCTGCGCACGGTGATGGACCACTGGCTCGGCCTCGGACTGGCGGGCTTCCGTGTGGACATGGCCGCCTCCCTCGTGAAGGACGACCCCGGCAAGAGGGAAACAGCCGCGATCTGGACCGAGTTGAGACACTGGCTGGACGCGGCGCATCCGGAGGCCGTGCTGCTCTCGGAGTGGGGCGAACCCGAGATGTCCGTCCCGGCCGGGTTCCACGCGGACTTCTTCCTCCAGTTCGGCGGCCCGACCGACGGGCTGGCCCTGCGCTCGCTGTGGAGCAACGGCGAGGGCACGGTCAACGAGGCCTGGGACCCGCTCGACTGCTTCTTCGACGCCGAGGGCCGGGGCTCCCCGCACCCGTTCCTGGAGGCCTGGCGCGAGGCCACCACCGCGCTCGACCGGAGCGGGTTCATCGCGCTCCCGACGGCCAACCACGACTTCTCCCGGCTCAACTGCGGTCCCCGCACGGCCGATCAGCTGCCCGTCGCCTTCGTCTTCCAGCTCACCTGGCCCACCCTTCCGGCGATCTACTACGGCGACGAGATCGGCATGCGGTTCGTTCCTGGGCTGCCGGACAAGGAGGGCAGCGTGCTCGGCCCGCGCTACAACCGCGCGGGCTCCCGTACGCCGATGCAGTGGGACGAGGGCCCCAACGCCGGTTTCTCCACGGCACCGGCCGACCGCCTCTACCTGCCTGTCGACCCCGCGCCCGACCGCCCGACGGTCGCGGCCCAACGGGCCGACGACACCTCGCTCCTGCATCTCGTGCGCCGTCTGATCGCGTTGCGCACGGGCGCGCCGGAGCTGGGTCCGGACGGCTCGGTCGAGGTGGCGCACGCCGGTTACCCGTTCGTCTACCTGCGCGGCGGCCGGTATCTCGTCGTGGTCAACCCGTGTCGCGAGCCGATGAGTTGTTCCGTCGACCGGGCCCTCGCGGTGCGTTCCCTGGAATCGGACGGTGTGAGGATCGAAGGCGGCACGGTCAGCGCCCGCGGATTCGGCTACGGCGTCTTCGAACTCGACGGCGCAGGGGCCGGTTCAGCTCCCCAGACGTAGGCCGGCGAGCCAGATGTCCGGGGTGCGCGGGGCGGCTTCCAGGGACGACACCGTCCGTGGAGGGGCGTCCCTCTTCGGCCATGCGCGCCGGGCGCACAGCGACCGGAGGGCTCTCGGCGACGGGATCGTGCGGGCCGGGACGGTCATGGGACGGAGCCTCCTGAAACGGCGGACAGCGGTGTCGCCGCCTCCCGGCGGACAGCGTCCGGGAGGCGGCCTCACCCCACCGACGAAGGGCCGCTACGCCGATCGACACTCCGTGAGCCGCTTCTCCAGGAATCTCCGTTCGGCCGCGTTCTCCACCAGTTCCAGCGCCCGCCCGTACGCCTCCGCGGCCTCGCGGGTGCGTCCGGCCCGGCGCAGCAGGTCGGCGCGGGTGGCGGGCAGCAGGTGGTACGTGTCCAGCTCGCCCCGCTCCTCCAGTTCGGCGACGAGGGCGAGTCCGGCGTCGGTGCCTTCGGACATGCCCACGGCGACCGCCTGATTGAGCCGGACCACGGCGGAGGGCACGAGACGCCGGAGCTCGCCGTAGAGGGCGGCGATGTCGGCCCAGTCGGTGTCCTCGGCCGTGGCGGCGGTGGTGTGGCAGGCGGCGATCGCGGCCTGGATCTGGTACGGGCCCGGGCGTCCCCGGCGCAGTGCGGTCTCCAGCAGGGCGGCGCCCTCGTCCGCCTCGGCCCCGTCCCAGGCGGCTCGGTCCTGGTCCTCCAGGGTGACCAGGTCGCCGGAGGCGTCGACGCGTGTGCCGCTGCGGGCGTCGTGGAGCAGCAACAGCGCGAGCAGGCCGAGGACTTCGGGCTCGTCGGGCATCAGCCGGGCCAGGACGCGGGCGAGCCGGATCGCCTCCGCGGAGAGGTTCGCGCGCGTCAGATCGGCGCCGGCCGTGGCGGCGTACCCCTCGTTGAAGAGCAGATAGAGCACGCCGAGGACACCCGTGGTGCGTTCGGGCAGGAGGTGCGCGGGGGGTACGCGATACGGGATGCCCGCGTTGCGGATCTTCCGCTTGGCGCGCACCAGCCGCTGCGCCATCGTCGCCTCGGGCACGAGGAAGGCGCGCGCGATCTCGGGCGTGCTGAGCCCCGCCAGGGTGCGCAGGGTCAGGGCCACCCGGGCCTCGATGGCCAGCGCCGGGTGGCAGCAGGTGAAGATCAGCCGCAGCCGGTCGTCACCGACTCCACCGCCCTCGCCGTCGCCGTCGCCGTCGCCGTCGCCGGGATCCGATGCGTACGGGTTGTACGAACCATACGGTCCGTACGGCGCGTACAGATCCTCGTCACGTGCCGACACCGCCACCTCCCGCAGCTTGCGCGCACCGGCCGCCTCGCGGCGCAGCACGTCCAGGGCCCGGTTGCGCGCGGTCGTGGTCAGCCAGGCGCCGGGGCGGCGCGGAACCCCGTCGCGCCGCCACCGGTCGAGCGCCTGGGCGAAGGCGTCCTGCGCGCACTCCTCGGCGAGGTCCCAGTCGCCGGTCATCCGGATCAGGGTGGCGACGACCTGGCCCCACTCCTCACGGAACGCGGCCGCGACCGCCTCCTCGACGCCGTCGTTCACTCCCAGACCGGCCGCACCTCCACCGAACCGCCCGCAAGCGCCGCGGGATGCCGGGACGCGAGCGCGATGGCCTCGTCGAGGTCGGCGACCTCGACGATGTCGATGCCCGCGACGTACTCCTTCGATTCCACGAACGGCCCGTCCGTGAGCAGGACTTCGTCGCCCCGGACCCGCACGGTGGTGGCGTCGGTCGCCGGCCGCAGCCGGGCGCCGCCCGTGACGATGCCGCGCTCGCGCACCTCCTGGATGTACGAGGCGAACCGGGGGTCGTCGGCGATGTCCTCGGGGGCGAGTTCCTCGCCCCCGACGGGAGTGCAGATGAACAGGGCGTACTTCATGACCGCGGCTCCCCGGCCGGCGGGAGACCGGCGTCCGAGGGCACCGAGATGTGCTGGTGCACGATCTGCCAGCGGTCGCCCGCCGCGCGGTAGCCCGTGGTGACGCGGGTCGTGGAGTCCAGCGTCGTGCCGTCGGCGAGCGGAGCGCGCAGGCGTACCACGGCGTGGCTGAAGGCGACGCTCTCGTCGACGCGCAGCCGGAAGTCGAGGACCTCGCGGTCGGCGGGTCCCGCGAGCGTCGAGAACCACTGTTCCTGCGCCTTGCGCAGGGCGTCGGCGCCGCTCTGCTCCAGGCCGCTCACGGGGTGGAAGACCTCGACGTCCGGGGCGTAGCCGGCCATCGCACGGTCGAGGTCACGTTCGCGGAGTGCCTCGGTGAGCTCGGCGTCGAGGCGGCGGATCTCCCCCTCGGTGTCCTCGTCGTCCCAGAAGGCGCGGACCTCCATGGCACCGATGGTGGCGACCGGGTGCTTCGCGGCGGCCTCGATCGCCTTTTCCAGGGAGGCGCACTCCAGGATGTCGAAGCCGGCGACGTACTCCTTGGTCTCGGCGAACGGTCCGTCGGTGCG
Source organism: Streptomyces sp. NPDC024698 (assembly GCF_055559015.1). NCBI lineage: Bacteria > Bacillati > Actinomycetota > Actinomycetes > Kitasatosporales > Streptomycetaceae > Streptomyces > Streptomyces sp. NPDC024698. Next base: position 270,474 of record NZ_JBVHLK010000003.1, read on the forward strand.
CAGCACCTCGCCGTCGCGGACCCGGACGGTGACCGCCTCGGCGGGCAGCCGGAGGCGGTGTCCGTGCAGCCGCACGCCCCGCTCGGCGCCCAGTTCCTGGACCCACGGCTCGACGGGTGCCATCCCGGAGGCGTCGGCGGTGTCGTCGCCGCAGACCAGCAGCATGTACTTCATGGTTCCTCCCGGTGCTCATGAGCTTCTTACACCGCACCGACGAACGGCGCCCCGGCACATCGACAGTCCCTGGAGACTTTTTTCCGCGTGCCCCGTGAGAGGCGGAGAGCGTGGCCTGTCAGGGATGGGAGGCGCCGGGGCGTACGGGAAGGACGCGGACGCTGTTGCCGACGAAACTGGCCTGGTGGGTGAGCTCCGCCTCGGACACGGCGAGATCGAGGTCGGGAAAGCGGGTGAACAGCCGTTCGAGGGCGATGGTGGCCTCCATCCGGGCGAGGGGCGCGCCGAGGCAGTAGTGGGCGCCGTGTCCGAGGGAGAGGTGGCGGGCGGCGCCGGGCCGCCCGGGACGGGTGACGTCGAAGCGGTCGGCGTCCGGTCCGTGCGCGGCCCGGTCGCGGCCGGCTGCCGAGTAGCCGGCGAGGACGGGTGTGCCCCGGGGAATGACGGTCCCGTCGACGGTGAGGTCACGCACCGGGTAGCGGAAGGGGAAGTAGCTGACGGGGGCGTCCCAGCGCAGGGTCTCCTCGACGACGGCCGCCCAGTCCGCCTCGCCGTCGAGGACCGAGGCGAGCTGGTCCCGGTGGGCGCACAGTGCCCGTACGGCGTTGGTGATGAGGTTCAGGGTGGTCTCGTGCCCGGCGATGATCATGAGGAGCAGGGTGCCCATGAGTTCCGGCCGGCTGAGCCGGTCGCCGTCCTCGTCGTGGGCGGCGATCAGCGCGCTGGTGAGGTCGTCGCCCGGGTCATCCGCGCGGGCGGCCGCGACGGCGGCCAGCACGGCCATCAGTTCGCGGTTCGCGGCGACGGCCTGCTCCGGGCCGATGTCGGTGGAGACGACCTGGTTCGTCAGATGGTGCAGCCGGTCGCGGTACTGGGCGTCGACGCCGAGGAGTTCACCGATGACGCCCATCGGCAGCGGGAGCGCGAAGTGTTCGCGCAGGTCGGCCACTCCCCCGCCTTCCCGCGCCGCCGCGTCCAGTCCGTCGAGGAGTTCCGAGGTCACGTCCTCGATCCTGGGCCGCAGTTGTTCGACCCGTCGCACCGTGAACGCCCTGCTGACGAGGGACCGCAGGCGCCGGTGGTCGCCTCCGTCGGCGGTCGTCATGCCCTGCACGGTGGCGAAGGTCATGAGCGGCCAGCCGTCGGCGATGCGCCCCTCGTTCAGGGCCGTGAAGTGCCGGGCCCCCTTGGCGACATCGGGGTGCGCGAGGAATTCCTTCAGGGCCTCGTGGCCCAGCACCGCCGCGCCCTCCACCTCACCGGGCAGCAGCACCGCCGTGACGGAACTCCGCGCGAGCAGGCGCTCGTTGGCGGCGTGCGGGCATCCGCCCGCCGGGTCCATGCGGTGCGGCGTGACGGGCGACGTGTCCACCGTGTTCTCCTTGCTGCCGGGGCGAGTTGAGGGTCGCACGAAACCGACGGGCGCCGCGCGGAGATCGATTGTGCCCGCTCGGAACAGCGTGCGCAGCACCTCGGCGAAGCCCTTCGGAGGGTCCACGGGAGGCGGGAAGCACCGGTATCTCCTTACGCTCGTAGGGACGGGTTTCCCCGCGCTCGCGGGGACGGGTTTCCTTGGGCCGCGCGACGCGGTCCCGGAGGTGACAGGCATGCGCGCCTCGCTGATCCAGCTGTCCGTGGACTCCTCGGACACCGCGGACGAGCGCCGCCGGCGCGCGGCCTCGCTGGTACGCGGCCGGGCGGGCGACGACCTGGTGGTCCTGCCCGAGCTGTGGGCGGCCGGCGCGTGGGCGTACGACCGGTGGGGGCACGACGCCGAAGGGATCGACGGCCCCACCGCGCAGGCCATGTCCGCGGCGGCGCGTGAGGCCGGGGTGTGGCTGCACGCCGGATCCGTCGTCGAGCGGGACACGGACGGGACGCTGTACAACACCGCGCTGCTCTTCGACCGGTCCGGCGAGCTGCGCGGGCTCTACCGCAAGATCCATCGGTACGGCTTCGACACCGGCGAGGCGACCTTGATGGGCGGGGGCGACGCCATCGTCACCGTGCCCACCGACTTCGGCGTCGTCGGCCTCGCCATCTGCTACGACCTGCGCTTCCCCGAACTCTTCCGGGGCCTGCTCGACGCGGGCGCGGAGCTGATCGCGGTGCCCGCCGCCTGGCCCGCGGCCCGGCTCACGCACTGGCGGCTCCTGACCCGCACCAGGGCCCTGGAGGAGCAGGTCTTCCTCCTGGCCTGCTGCGCGACCGGCACCCACGGCGGTATGCGGCAGGCCGGACACAGCGTGGTCGCCGACCCCTGGGGGACCGTCCTGGGCGAGGCCGGTGCCACCGAGGAGACGCTGACGGTGGACCTCGACATGGCCCAGGTCGCCCTGATGCGCTCCGAGCTCCCCGTCCTGCGCGACCGCGTGCTCGGCGTCCAGGCCCCACGGCGGCCGTGAACCACCGATGAGTTCGTGACCCGGATCACACTCCATCCGGGTCGACCAGTGGTACTCTGCGAACAGCACTCGTGTACGCCTCTCTGTTCAGGCGCCGGTGCAAGTTCCCTTCTCCCGCTGTCACGCGGTCGATTCCGGTTCGCGCAACAGCTTCTCCGCACCACCTCCGCGGTACGCCCGGGGCTCCCCCGCCACGTCCGAGGTGATGCTTCCGCCGCACCGAGGCGCGCCCCGCGCCCTCCCTTCGCGGCCATCCCCCTTCCTCACGCATGACCATGCGATCCCGTCCCCGAGAGGACACCTCATGACCACCACACTCGAACACCCCGTACAGGAGCGGCCCCAGACCCGGACCACCGTCGGTGTCCTCGACATCGACGGCAACGGGAAGGGGCACCTGCGCTCCGCGAACCTCCTCCCCTCGTCCGACGACCTCCAGGTCTCCCCCGCGCTGATCCGCCGTCACGGCCTGCGCAAGGGCGACACGGTGGAGGGCCAGCGCGGCGGGCCCCGGATCCTCACCGAGGTCGAGCGGATCAACGGCCGTACGCCCCAAGAGCTGCGCCACCGACCGCACTTCAAGGACCTCACCCCGCTGCACCCGCGTGACCGGCTCCGCCTTGAGCACCCGGCGAGCGCGCTGACCGGACGCGTCGTGGACCTGATCGCGCCGGTCGGCAAGGGCCAGCGCGGCCTGATCGTCGCGCCGCCCAAGACCGGCAAGACCGTGCTGCTCCAGCAGATCGCCGCCGCCGTGGCCGGCAACCACCCCGAATGCCGTCTGATGGTGCTGCTGGTCGACGAACGCCCCGAGGAAGTCACCGACATGCGGCGCTCCGTTCGCGGCGAGGTCTACGCCTCCACCTTCGACCAGGCGCCCAGGCAGCACATCGCGCTCGCCGAGCTCGTCGTCGAGCGGGCCAAGCGGCTCGTCGAGGCGGGCGAGGACGTCGTCATCCTGCTCGACTCGCTCACCCGGCTGTGCCGGGCGCACAACAACGCGGCCGCCGCCGGCGGACGCACCCTCAGCGGCGGTGTCGACGCGGGCGCCCTCCAGGGGCCCAAGCGGCTCTTCGGCGCGGCACGGCTCGCCGAGGAGGGCGGCTCGCTCACCATCCTCGCCACCGCCCTGGTGGAGACCGGCTCCCGCGCCGACGACTTCTTCTTCGAGGAGCTGAAGGGCACGGGCAACATGGAGCTGCGCCTCGACCGGACCCTGGCCGCCCGGCGCGTCTTCCCCTCGGTCGACATCACCCCCTCCGGCACCCGCCGCGAGGAACTCCTGGTGCCGGCGGCCGAGTCGGCCGTCGTGCGGGGACTGCGCCGCGCCCTGCTGACGCGCGACGGGCAGACCGGTCTGGAGACGCTCCTGGAGCGGCTGCGCGCCACCCCCGACAACGCCACCTTCCTGCGCCGCGTCCAGCCCACGCTGCCGTCCTGACGCCCCGCCCCTGCGGCATCCGGGTGCTCGACGGCGCCGCTCGGCCCGGCCATCCCGGCGTGTCGGGTCACCCTTCCTACGTTTGCGGTATGACGATCGGATTCTCATTCCGGACCGCTGCTTCGCGCTCGGCGGTCACGCGTGCCGCCCTGACCTGCTCCGCCGTCTGCGCGGCCGGACTGCTGGCCGCGGCGCAGAGCCCGGCCACCGCGCTCACCGACGCGCTCCCCGGAGCCCCGCGGCCCGCCGCGCCACCGCCCTCGTCGCTGAACCAGCCGGGCACCCAGGTACGGCCCCGGCCCGGGGCGCCCGAGGTCCCCGACGTCTCCGCGCTGTCCTGGGTGGTGGCCGACGCCGCCACCGGCGACGTCCTCGCCGCGCACAACGCCCACCGCAGGCTCCCGCCCGCGAGCACCCTCAAGACCCTGTTCGCCCTCACCGTCCTGCCGAAGCTGCCCGGCAGCACCCTGCACACCGTCAGGGAGCGGGAGTTGGAGGGCATCGGCGCGGGAAGCAGCATGGTCGGCGTGGCCGAGGGCATCACCTACCGCGTGGCCGACCTGTGGCGCGGAGTCTTCCTCAACTCCGGCAACGACGCCGTGCACGTGCTCGCCTCGATGAACGGCGGCTGGACGAGCACCGCCGCCCAGATGCAGGCCAAGGCCCGCTCCCTCGGCGCGAACGACACCCACGTCGTCTCGCCCGACGGGTACGACACCCCCGGACAGGTCTCGTCGGCGTACGACCTGGCGGTGTTCGGCCGGGCCGGGCTGCGCAACCCCGACTTCGCCCGGTACTGCTCCACCGCCGAGGCGATGTTCCCCGGCGAGGCAGGAGCCACGTACGGCATCCAGAACACCAACCGGCTCCTCACCGGCGCGAACGGGGTGCAGCGGTATCCCGGTGTGATCGGCGTCAAGAACGGCTACACCACCAACGCGGGCAACACCCTGGTCGCCGCCGCCAAGCACGGCACGCGCACGCTCGTCGTCACGCTGATGAACCCTCAGGCGGGCGGCGGACTGACCGTGTACGAGGAGGCGCGCTCGCTGCTCGACTGGGGCTTCGCCGCGTCCGGTCGGGTCGATCCCGTGGGGACGCTCCTCGACACGCGCTCCGTCCCCGCGGCCGGACCCTCCGCCGCCGGAGCCTCCGCGCGTTCCGGGGCCGCCGCGCATCCCGGCCGCGCCGCCCGGCCCGCCTCGGGCGACCGGCCCGTGAACAGCCCGCGCCCGGTGGCCGCCGTGTCCCCCGAGGACTCGGGGCTCGGCTGGTCCGGCGCCGCCGCGATCGCCGGTGCCGCCGTGCTGGGCGCCGCGGGCGTCGCCCTCGCCCTACGGCTCAAGGCGGGCCGGGCCGGGCGCGGCTGACCGGCCGGAAGCCACAGCAGCAGCCCGAGCGTGATCCACGTATAGGTGTTGCTGCCGAGGAAGCCGCCGAGGCCGGACGCGTCGTCGAACCACAGCCATACGACGCTGCTGCACAGGACCGCGTACAGGACCGCCGCGATCCGCGCCCGGCGCCGCCGCAGCAGCACGGCGAAGGACGGCAGCAGCCAGACGAGGTGGTGCACCCAGGTGATCGGGCTGACCAGACAGGCGGTCAGCCCGGTCAGGGCGAAAGCGGCGGTCCAGTCCTCGTCGGCCAGGGCCCGCGAGGTGCGCCACGCCCAGACGCACAGGACCAGCAGGGCCAGCGTCGCCCACAGCGCCCTGCTCGGAGCCTCCGGGGCCACCAGACGTGCCAGCACGCCCTGGAGCGACTGGTTGGAGACGTAGTCGAGACGCCCGATGCGGGTCGTGTCCCACAGCGCATCGGTCCAGTAGAAGCGCGAGGCGTCCGGCACCACCCAGGCCGCGAGCGCGGTGGCCGCCACGGCGACACCCGTGGCGACACCGGCGGCCCGCCAGCGGCGGCCGAGCAGCAGCAGCGCGATGAACAGCGCCGGGGTGAGCTTGATCGCCGCGGCGAGACCGATCCCGGCACCCGCCCAGCGGCCCCGCCCACGCGTCAGCAGCCAGGCGTCGCTCAGCACGAGCGCGAGCAGCACCAGGTTGACCTGGCCGAAGCTGAAGGTGTCGCGGACCGGTTCGAGCAGCGCCAGCAGACAGGCCGTCAGGGCGCAGCCGAACCAGCCGTGGCGGCGCAGTTCGGGGCCGACCAGGATGGCCGCCACCACGGTCAGGGCGGCGAGGTTGAGGAGCAGCGCGAGGACGATCGCCGTCTTCAGTCCGACCAGGGCCATCGGCAGCATGCCGAGTGCCGCGAAGGGCGGGTAGGTGAAGCCGTACCCCGTTCCCGGCACCCGGTAGTCGTAGATGCTGCCGCCGTGGTGGACCCAGTCGCCGACCGCCCCGTAGTAGACGCGCAGGTCGAACCAGTCGCGCAGCAGGGGCACGGTGGCGGTGAACACGCCGATGACGACGGCCAGTCCGAGGACGAGCAGGAGTCGCCTGCGGTCGGTGCTCAGGAGCGGCGCCACGCCTCCGGGGCCCCGCCCGCCCGCGGGTGCCTCCGCTCCCGTGGGCCCTGTGGTCGTGCTTCTCGCGCTCATGTCCTCGTCCCGGTCGCCCAGCTCGACTTCCCCGCCGCCCGCGCCCTCCGTGGGGCGCCACCCGTCCGGCCCGCGTCCCGTCCGGGTGGGTTCCGTGCTCCGCGTCCGCCGTCATGCCGCCCGTTCCAGTACGGGTACCTGCGGCTGTGCCGCCTGGTGGGCCTGCCAGAGCACGACCAGGGCGAGCAGACCCCCGGAGACGGCGAGGATCACCTGTCCGATGTCCGCGGGCGACCCGCTCGGCAGGACCACGAGCGCGAGCACCCCGCTGACGGCCGCGACCCGGCCGCGCATCGAACCGGTGGGCGCCGCCGCCGCGATGAGGAACAGGCCCCACAGCGCGTACCACGGCCGAACGGCCGGGCCGAACACCGCCACCGCGGCCAGGCTCAGGCCCAGCGCGTAGACCGGGTGCGGGCGCAGCCGCAGCCATATGAACAGCAGCAGCCCCACCGTCGCGAGGAGTCCGACGGCGTGCCAGACGGGCATCGCGAGCGGCGCGAGACCGCTGCCGAGCCTTTCGAGAAGGGCGCCGGTGACCCGCCCGAGGACGCTGGTGGGTGACCAGTTGTGCGGCGAGACGGGGGTCTTCAGGGCGGCTATCCAGCCGTAGCCGGTACCGGCCACCGCCGTCGCGGCGACCGTGGTCGCGGCCGCGACCACGACGGTGGTCACCGTGACCCGTGCGATGCCCCGGCGCCCCTGACCGCGTCCGCGCAACGCGATCACCGCCACCAGGCCGAGCGCCGCGGGGGCCTTGACGAGGGCGGCGAGGGTGATCAGCACGATCCCCAGGACGGGCCATCGGCCGCGTGCGGCCACCAGGCCGACGCCGAGCAGCCCGAGCATGACGGCGTCGTTGTGCGCGCCGGCCACCAGATGCAGCAGGACCAGGGGGTTGAGCGCCCCCAGCCACAGCGCGGCGGCCGGATCGGCGCCGCTGTGCCGGGCGAGGCGGGGCAGCGCGGCGGCCATCAGCGCGACACCGAGCAGGGCGACCACGCGCATGCCGAAAAGGCCCGCCGGTATCTCCCCCCGGGTCAGCGACGACAGGCCGCGGGCGACGGCGAGGAAGACCGGGCCGTACGGCGTCGTCGTCGTCTGCCACACGGGCGCCACCTCGTCGGCGAGCGGGCCGCCGAGTCGTGCGGGGCCGTAGGCGTAGACGTCGATGTGGGCGTCGACCATGGCGCCCTGTGCGAGGTAGCTGTAGACGTCCCGGCTGAAGAGAGGCGGCGCGAGCAGCAGCGGAGCGGCCCAGGTGGCCAGAACGAGCAGCAGGGACCGCGGAGTCGGCGGTTCGGGCCCGCGCACGAGCGTGCCCAGCAGCGCCCAGGCGGCTATCAGCAGGACGACGCCGAAGTACACCCCGACCAGGCCCAGCACGGCCCGCCCCGACCCGGGGGCGAGAAGGTCCCGCGCCGGCAGCGCCCCGGCGGTCTCGCCGCCCAGCGCGAGGACGGCGGTTCCGGCGAGGCCCAGGGCCTGGCAGCGGCGGAGATCGACGGGGAAAGCCATGGCCAACACTCCGCAAGCGTGTCAACGCCGGGTGGCCGGAAGGCGACGCGGCGCTCTCCTGGCGGGGTCCGGAGCGTGACCGCCGTGTGGTGCCGGTGGATTCAGAACACCGACAGGCCGGTCATGGTCGTGAACCGGTCCAGGGCCGCCACACCCGCCACCGAATTGCCGCGTTCGTCCAGACCCGGACTCCAGACGCACAGGGTGCACCGGCCCGGCACCACGGCGATGATGCCGCCGCCCACCCCGCTCTTGCCGGGAAGCCCGACCCGGTACGCGAAGTCGCCCGCGGCGTCGTAGGTCCCGCAGGTCAGCATGATCGCGTTGATCTGCTTGGCCTGGCTCATGGGAAGCAGTCGGCCGCCGTCGGCGCGGATGCCGTGCCGGGCCAGGAATCCGGTGGCGAGGGCGAGATCGGCGCAGGAGGCGGCGATCGAGCACTGGAGGAAGTACTGGTCGAGCAGCTCGGGCACCGGGTTGTCGATGTTGCCGTAGGAGGCCATGAAGTGGGCGAGTGCCGCGTTGCGGTCGCCGTTCGCGGTCTCGGAGGCGGCGATGTCCCGGTCGAAGTCGAGGTTCTCGTTGCCGCTCTCGGCCCGCAGGAACTCCAGCAGGGTGCCGGCCGCGTCCCCTGTACGGGTCTGGAGCCGGTCGGTGACGACGAGGGCTCCGGCGTTGATGAACGGGTTGCGCGGGATGCCGTTCTCGTACTCCAGCTGGATCAGCGAGTTGAACGGGTTGCCGGAGGGTTCCCGGCCGACGTGCTCCCACAGCGCGTCGCCCTCGCGGGCCAGGTCCAGGGCGAGCGTGAAGACCTTGGTGATGGACTGCGTGGAGAACGGCTGCCGCCAGTCCCCCACGCCGTAGACCGTGCCGTCGAGCTCCGCGACGGCCATCCCGAAGCGGCGTGGGTCGCAGGCGGCCAGCGCCGGGATGTAGTCGGCGGGCCGCCCGCGGCCCGGAGTCTGCGCGATCTCGGTGGCGATGCGCTCCAGGACCGGCTGGAAGGTCAGGGAGGACGGATACGACGAGTTCCCGGGCATGATCGCCATTGTGCCGCCCGCCCGGCCCCGACGCGCCACAGAGGGCGCGGAGCCGGGGTCCGGCTCCGCGCCCTCTGTGCGGATCGTTCGTGTTCCGGAGCCGGTGTGTGCCGGTGCTCCAGGTTGTGTCAGCTGTCGATGACTCCCGTGCCCAGGAGCCCGAAGAGCAGGACGCCGATGACGATGCGGTAGATCACGAAGGCGTTGAAGGAGTGCTTGGCGACGAACTTCAGCAGCCAGGCGATGGAGGCGTAGGCGACCACGAACGACACGACGGTGCCGACGATCAGCGGGGCGGCGCCCACGCCGGTGCCCAGCGCGTCCTTCAGTTCGTACAGGCCGGCGCCGGTCAGGGCCGGGATGCCGAGGAAGAAGGAGAGGCGGGTGGCGGCGACGCGGTCCAGGTCGAGGATGAGACCCGTCGACATGGTGGCGCCGGAACGCGAGAAGCCGGGGAAGAGCAGGGCGAGGATCTGGGAGCTGCCGACCAGCATCGCGTCCTTGAACGCGACGTCGTCCTCACCGCGCTTGTGGCGGCCCATCTGGTCCGCGGCCCACATCACGGCACTGCCCGCGATCAGCGAGCCCGCGACCACCCACAGGGACGCCAGCGGACCCTCGATGAGCGGCTTGGCCGCGAGACCCACGGCCACGATCGGGATCGTCGCGTAGATGACCCACCAGGCGAACTTGTAGTCGTGGTTGTGGCGCTCGTTCTTGTCGCGCAGCCCGCGTCCCCAGGCGGAGACGATCCGCACGATGTCCTTGAAGAAGTACACGAGCACGGCGGCGATCGCGCCGACCTGGATGACCGCGGAGAAGCCGACGACGGCGTTGTCGTCGACGGGGATGTTCATCAGCCCCTCGGTGATCTTGAGGTGACCGGTCGAGGAGACCGGAAGGAACTCGGTCACCCCCTCCACGACTCCGAGGACGACGGCCTGACCGACGTTGATGACGCTCATGGGATCCAGTTCTGAGGAGTTGGTCGACAGTGCTGTAGACAGTGCAGGAGACAGTGTTACCTATACGCGTGATCCACCGGCGCCTAGGTCCACAAAGCTTGTGCAAACGCGACCCCGGCGAACGCCGCGCCGAGGCCCGCCGTCACGCTCACGATCACGTTGGCCGCAGCGTAGAACGCCGCACCCGCCTCGGTCAGCCGCAGGGTCTCGTACGAGAACGTCGAGTACGTGGTGAGCGCCCCGCACAGACCGGTCCCGATCAGCACTTGCAGATGTCCGGACACCTGCCCCGCCGAGGCGGCGCCGGTCAGCAGCCCGAGGATCAGGCACCCTGTCACGTTCACGACGAGGGTGCCCCAGGGGAAGACCGTATCGTGCTTCAGCTGTACCGCCCGGTCGGTCAGATACCTCAGGGGCGCTCCGACCGCCGCGCCGATGATCACCAGCAGCCAGTTCACCGCCGCGCACCGCCGTCCCCGGACGGGCCGGAGCCGCCGGCCGCGTAGCGGATGACCTCACAGGGGTCGAGGACCACCAGACCCCCGGTGACGAGCTCGTCGAGCTGCGGCAGGAAGGCCCGGACCCGCTCCTCGGTGTCCACGACGATCACGGCCACCGGCAGGTCCTCGCTCATCGAGAGCAGTCGCGAGGTGTGGATGAGGGAGGAGGCGCCGAAGCCCTCGACCCCCTTGAAGACGCTGGCGCCCGCGAGACCCGCCGCGTGGGCACGGTGCACGATCTCCGCGTAGAGCGGCTTGCGGTGCCAGGTGTCGTTCTCGCCGATCAGGACGGTCAGCCTCAGGGCACTGCCCGTGAGCCTTGTCATCGCTGCCTCCGTGCCAGGGCCCTGCGGGCCGCCGTCGTCCCGAGCCACACCGCCGCGAGGGCCGCGGACAGGGTCGCGGCGAGATACGCCAGCGCGGTGCCCGGGTGGCCGGCGCCGATCAGATTCCGGATGTCGACCGCGTACGTCGAGAAGGTGGTGAAGCCGCCGAGCACCCCGGTGCCCAGGAACGGGCGCACGAGGCGGTGCACCGCCGGCAGGTCGGTGATCAGCGCCATGAGCACGCCGATCGTGGCGCAGCCCACGACATTGATCGTGAACGTGGTCCAGGGGAACGCGCCGTCCGCGGTGGGCCGCAGCAGCCCGGCGCCGTAGCGGGCCAAGGCGCCGATCACGCCGCCGAGCGAGACGGCGGCGACGACCGGGCCCTGCCCGCGCCAGGGGGACGGTGCGCGTTCGATCGCGCGCGCGGGAGTGCCGGACTCGCCGACGCGCTCGGGGTGCGGGACTGCCATGGTCTTCGGTGCTCCTACTCGCCGGGCCGGTGCGGGCACACGGCATCGCAAGCAGGGACCGTTGGCGGCATCCGTGCCGCGGTTCGGGTACGGCGGGCCCCACCGCCGTGCCGCGCTGCAAGATCGCGGCTGGTGAACAGGGTAACGCCGGGGGCGCGGGCCACGCACACCCGGTACCGTGCGCGAGGCCCCGGCCGCCGGGACCTGTCGGTCCAGGGCCGCCGGCGTCCTCGATCACGATCGGGCGGACAGCTCCTAGCCGGTGGCACCGGGAAGATCGCAGACCGCCAGGCCCCGTTCCCAGATGCTTCCGAGGATCAGCCGGCCCTCGGACTCACAGGCGCTGGTCACCATCCGGAAGCGCGCGCGGCGGCTCTCCAGGTGGTGCACGATCGTGCCGTCGTCGTCGACCGCGAGGACACCCGTGGTGCCCGGCGGCCGGAACGGCGCCCGTACGGCGACGCGGGCCGCGGCGCGACGGACGGCCGGGCCCCGCCGGTGCAGGAGTTCCAGGGCGCCGACGCGGGGGCCCGCGAGGGCCACCCAGATCGGACCGTCGGGGGCGCGCCAGAGGTTGTCCGGCTGACCGGGGAGGTCGTCGACGAAGGTCTCGGACCGGCCCGCCCGCGGCCCGGTGAGCCAGTGGCGGACGAGCCGGAAGGCGCCGGTCTCCGCGAGGACGAGGAAGGACTCGTCGGCCGAGGCGGCGAGGCCGTTGGCGAACTGAAGCCCTTCCAGGAGGACTTCGGGTTCCTTGTCCCCGGGTGCGAGGCGCAGCAGACAGCCAGAGCCGGTGTGCTCGACCAGATCGCCGATCCACTGCTTCAGGGGGTAACTCCGGCTGGAGACGGTGAAGTAGACGGTGCCGTCCGAGAGGGCGACCACATTGCTGGCGAAGCGCAGCGGCGCACCGGCGACCTGGTCGGCGAGAACGCGGACGACGCCGTCGTCGAGACCGACCCTCAGCAGTCCGCGTTCGGCGTCGCACACCAACAGGGCGTTGTCCGGAAGGAGTTCGAGGCCCAGTGGCCTGCCGCCCGTCTCGGCCACGACGCGGACGCCGGTGCGGTCGGGGTCGCCGGGAGCCTCGACTCGTACGATGCGGCCGTCCTCCAGACCGGTCAGCACCCCGCCCCGGCCATCGGCTATGACGTCCTCGGGACCGCGGCCGCCGAGCGGTATCGTGCGCCGGGGCGCAAGGGGTGTGGCCTTCGCCGTGCCGGACCCGTCTCCCACGCGCCTACCAGCCCTTCTCGAAGTAGTGGCCCACTTCGGCGATACGGTACTCGTCGCGGCGGTAGTAGGTCCGCCGCCCCACCTTCTTGGCCCGCAGCACTCCGACCGCGGTGAGAAGGTCGAGGTGGGTGCGGGCCACGGTCCGGCTGACCCCGAGTTTTCCGGCGAGGGCCTCGGGGCTGACACCGTCCTCGGCGAGGTCGGCGCCGCGCCGCGGCGGGAAGTGCGCCGCGGGCTCGCGCAACCATTCCAGGATGTCCAGTCGTTGCCCGCTGAAGGACCCCTTCAGCATGTCGTCCCCCTCCGTTCGTGACGGTCTCCCGCCACTGTCCCGCAGCCGGAGGCGGCACGCACGGCCTTCCCGCGACCCTGGCCGGAGCCGGACGGCGGCGCGGGGGTACGGGGCCCGGCCGCACCGGCGGCCGGACCCCTTCACGTTCAGCGGTGACTGAACAGGGACATGGCCGGAAGCGCCTTGTCGTCGAAGCCGAACAGGGCCTGGTTCTCCCATCCGTTGCCCGAGGAGGGATCGGCCGGGTCCCAGCCGTTGCCGGTCACGGCCGTCCAGGTGGCCTCCCAGTAGAAGACACCGAGACCGCGGCCGCTCGGCACGGCCTCCACGATGTTCATCACGTCCCGCAGCCAGTTGGACTGCCCGGTGGTGGTGGCCGGGTAGCCGGAGACCAGTTCGGCGGTCGTGTCGATCTGGTTGACGAGCGCGTCGTCGCTGTCCAGACGGAAGGGGTAGGCCGTCTCGGCGACGAAGACCGGCTTGCCGTAGCGGGAGGCGGCGTCGTCGAGCGTGGTCTGGAAGTCGTACAGCGAGCCGTGCCAGTAGCCGTAGTAGGACAGCCCGATGGCGTCGAACTTCACGCCGTCGGCGAGAGCGGTGTCGAACCACCAGCGGGTGCCGGTGAGATCGCCGCCCTTGGCGAGGTGCAGCGCCACGACGGTGGAGGAGCTGACCGCCTTGGCCGCGTCGTAGCCCGAGTTCAGCAGTCCGGCGAGCTGCGCGAAGTTGTCCGTTGAGCCCTCGGACCAGAGCATGCCGCCGTTGATCTCGTTGCCGATCTGCACCATGTCGGCCGTGGTGCCCTGTGCCTTGAGGGCGTTCAGGACGTCGTACGTGTGGTTGTAGACGTCCGTCCTGAGCCGGCTGTACGAATGTCCGGCCCAGGCGGCCGGCTTGGTCTGGGTGCCGGGGTCGGCCCAGGTGTCGGAGTAGTGGAAGTCGACCAGGAGCTTCATGCCCTGCGCCTTGATGCGCTTGGCCATGGCGAGGACGCGGGCCTTGTTGTTGTAGCCGTCGGCCGGATCGACCCAGACCTTGAGGCGCGCGTAGTTCATCCCGGCGGACCTGAGGATGGCGAGTGCGTCACCGGCGGTGCCGGAACTGGTCCGGTAGACACCGCCGTAGGCCTCGCTCTTGGCGAGGGAGGAGATGTCGGAGCCCTTGACGGACAGCCCTGCGGTGCCGGACGTGAAGGTCAGGTCGTCGACGTTGATCCAGTTTCCGGCGTTGGCGTCGGAGTAGACGCTGACCGTGCACTGGCTGTTCGTGACGGCCACGGGCACGACCAGGTGGATCCAGCCGCTGGTGGACACCGGAAGGTCGGTGCGCTGCTCGGTGCCGCCGCAGTTCTTGAGGGCGAGGTAGGCGGAGTTCTGCCCGCCGCCCGAGCGCACCCACGCGGTGAGCCTGTAGTTCCCGTTGGTCAGTCCGGTGAGGGTCTGGTAGGTCTCCACCTTGTAGGCCGAGGCGGAGTAGTGGCTGAGGCGGTAACTCCCGCCGTGGCCACCGGATTCGACGTACGAGGCGCCGGTGGTGCCGGACTCCGACCAGCCGCCGGGCACTGCGGCGCCGGTCCCGTCGGCCTCGAATCCGGCGTTGGTCAGGGTGCTCGCCGCCTGTGCCGTCTGCGCGGGGAGGGCGACCAGGGCGAGCCCGGCCGCGAGCGGTAGCAGCAGGGCTCTGAGTGTGCGTCTGGGATGGAACATCATCGTCCGTCGTCCCTTCGACGTGGTGGGGAGAGGAGCCCCGGGGATCCGTGGTGGGTCCGAGATGGATCCGGGGGCGAGCCCCTCCACCCGCGGCTTCATGGCTCGCACGGGCGGAGGGGAGATCGGATGGCCGCCGAGTGTCCTGACCCGGGCGACGGTTGAAGCGAACGGCGGGACCGTGCGGCCCTGCCGGTGGGGGATCTCCGGGAGGTGCGCCGGATGACTCGGGTGCGCTGGACGGCCGCCGAGGCTGGGAGGCGCACCGGGGGCGGGCGGTCGGGGGCTGCCCGGTCGGGCGGCGGTTCAGGGGGCCGGTCGGGTGGCCGGGGGGCGGGGCCTGAGAGGCGGGGCCGGAGAGGCGGGAAGGGGGCCGGAAGCCGAGGCCCGGGGAGCCGGTCGACCCCCTTGCCCCAAGCCCTGGTTGAACCGGGTCCCGTACCACCCGTACAGCGGAGGCCGGTTGATCCCGACCCGCCCCAGGGAGCCCTGACCCCACTCCACCCCGTCGCCCACCGACCACCCGACACCCACCGCTCAAGGCCCACGGCCTGTCACGCGTCGAGGCGTACCACGCGCACCCCGCCCGCCGGGACCGCCAGCCGGCCCGCGGCGCGTTCGCCCGTGAGGAGCTCGGTGCCGTGCGCGTCCAGCGGCACCTTGGCGTCGGACGAGGTGTGGTTGATCGCGAACACGTAGGTGCCCGACTCGCCGGTGCGCCGCACCACTTCGACATCGCGGGGCAGGTCCGTGCGCGGGGCGACGCGCGCGTCGTCGGCGGCACGGCCGATCAGCGCGTCCAGCCCCTCGGCCCCGAGGCGCGTGGACACGTACCAGGCCGAGCCCGCGCCGATCCGGTGCCGGGTGACCGCCGGGTGCCCGGCGACGAGCCCGTCGGCGTACGTCCAGACGGTCTCGGCACCGCGCGGCACCACGAACTCGGTCCAGACGTCTCCGGTCAGTTCGGAGCCCTCCGGCCCGGTGATCCGGACGCGCTCCCCCCGGAGCAGGGGCGAGAACTCCTCGACGGTCAGGCCGAGTACGTCCCGCAGGGCGCCGGGATGGGGACCCTCGTGGACGGCGTCGTGCTCGTCGACGATGCCGGAGAAGTAGGAGACGAGGAGCGTGCCGCCGCGTTCCACGTACTCCTTGAGGTTGTTCCCCGCGGCCTCGGTCATCAGATACAGGGCGGGTACGACGACAAGGGGATAGGCCGACAAGTCGGCTTCCGGGTGGGCGAAGTCGACGGTGAGGTGACGGTCGTAGAGGGCCTCGTAGAAGGCGTCGGCGCGCTCGCGGGCGTCGTGGTCCTCGCTCGGGCGCCACTGGAGGCTCTGTGCCCACCAGGAGTGCCAGTCCCACAGCACGGCCACGTCGGCGACGGTCCGCGCACCCTTGACGGAGGCCAACGAGTCCACGGCCGCGCCGAGTTCGACGACCTCGCGCCACACGCGGGAGTCGGTGCCGGCGTGCGGCAGCATCGAGGAGTGGAACTTCTCCGCGCCGCCGCGGGACTGCCGCCACTGGAAGAACATGGCCCCTTCGGAGCCGCGGGCCACGTGGGAGAGGGAGTTGCGGGCCATCTGGCCGGGCGCCTTGGCGGGATTGCGGGGCTGCCAGTTGACGCCCGAGGTGGAGTGTTCGAGGAGCAGCCAGGGCGCGCCGCTCGCGACCGAGCGGGTGAGGTCGGCGGCCATCGCGAGGTTCACCTGGGTGCGGCGGCCGTCGGTCATCAGGTAGTGGTCGTTGGTGACGAGGTCGACCTCGCGCCCCCAGGCCCAGTAGTCGACCGAGTCGCACTGGCTGAGGGCCGTCATGAAGTTGGTGGTGACGGGGACGCCGGGCGCGAGGCGGTGGAGGATGTCGCGTTCGGCCACGAAGTTCTCGCGCATGGTGGCGTCGGCGAACCGCTTGTAGTCCAGCGCCTGGGCCGGGTTGCCGACGGTGGGGGTCACGCGCGGTGGGTCGATCTGGTCGAAGCCGGTGTACCGCTGGCCCCAGAAGGCCGTCCCCCAGGCCTCGTTGAGCTCCTCGACCGTCCCGTACGCACCGGCCAGCCAGCGGCGGAAGTGGGCCGCGCAGGAGTCGCAGTAGCAGGCGGAGACCGGGACGCCGTACTCGTTGTGGACGTGCCACAGCGCGAGGGCCGGGTGGCTCGCGTACCGCGTGGCGAGGCGGGTCGTGATGGAGGCAGCGGCGGCGCGGTAGTGGGTGTTGCTGTGGCAGATGGCGCCGCGTGAGCCGAAGGCGTAGCGGGTGCCGTCGGCGGCCACGGGGAGCGCTTCGGGGTGTTCGCGGTAGAACCAGGCGGGCGGTGCGACGGTCGGGGTGCCCAGGTCCGCGCGTATGCCGTTCTCGTGCAGCAGGTCGAGGACACGGTCGAGCCGGCCGAACTCGTAGGCGCCCCGGGCCGGTTCGGTCAGGGCCCAGGAGAAGATCCCGACGCTCACCATCGTGACGCCCGCTTCGCGCATCAGCCGGACGTCCTCGGGCCAGACGCTCTCCGGCCACTGCTCGGGGTTGTAGTCCCCACCGAAGGCGAGCCCGGTGAGGCCCTTGGGGTTGGTCTCCGGCATGGATCTCTCCCATGTAATCGATCATTTGGGAACGTGCACACACAACGCCAGCGGCGCGAGCCCAACATAACCGCACAGCAACAACCATTGACAAGTGTCCGGGATGTTTCTCTACTGTGAACGCTCACAGACGCACCGCACATGATCCGAAGGGGTGCTCAGGTGTCGGCGGGCGGCGTACGAAGCGCCCGAAGACCGGGCGCACGACCGCGGTCCCGGCACCGGCCGGCGCACCCCCGAAGACGCACCACACCAGAACAGGGCAGGCCTCCGCAGCAGGCGGGGGCCCCAGGTCAGGGGAGAACGTTCCATGCCCATCACGAAGCACCACCGCCTCGTGGCCAGCACCATCGCCGTCGTCCTCGGCGCCACCTCGCTCGCCGCCTGCGGCTCGTCCGACGACGACAAGAGCGCCTCCAAGTCCGGACCCGCGACACTGACGTTCTGGACCTGGGCGCCGGGCATGGACAAGGTCGTCGACCTCTGGAACAAGGGGCCGGGCAAGAAGCAGCAGATCACCGTCGAGGTGAAGAAGCAGGCCTCGGGCGACTCGCTCATCACCAAGATCCTCACCGCGCACAAGGCGAAGAAGGCACCGGACCTCGTCCAGGCCGAGTACCAGGCCCTTCCGACGCTGGTCAGCAATGACGTGCTCGCCGACATAGCCGCGGAGTCGAAGCAGGCCAGGACCAAGTTCGCCGACGGTGTCTGGCAGCAGACGACCCTGGGGACGGACTCGGTCTACGCGATCCCGCAGGACATCGGCCCGATGATGTTCTACTACCGCGCGGACCTGTTCAAGAAGTACGGCCTCACGGTCCCCACCACCTGGGAGCAGTTCGCCGACACCGCCCGCGCGCTGAAGAAGAAGGCGCCGGACAAGGCGCTGACCACCTTCTCCGCCAACGACTCCGGACTCTTCGCCGGTCTGGCGCAGCAGGCGGGCGCCAAGTGGTGGACCGCCTCCGGCGACAAGTGGACGGTCGGCATCGACGACGCGGCCACTCAGAAGGTCGCCGACTTCTGGGGCGGTCTGGTCAAGGAGGGCGCGATCGACAACCAGCCGATGTACCAGCCCGCTTGGAACAAGGCGCTGAACACCGGCAAGGAGATCGCCTGGGTCAGCGCGGTGTGGGCGCCCGGAACCCTGACCACGGCGGCCCCGCAGACCAAGGGCAAGTGGGCGATGGCCCCGCTGCCGCAGTGGTCGGCGGGAGAGAACGTCACCGGCAGCTGGGGCGGCTCCTCGACGGCCGTCACCACCGACTCCCCGCACAAGGCGGCCGCCGCGACGTTCGCCGCCTGGCTGAACACGGACCCGCAGGCGGTGGCCGCGCTGGCGAAGGAGAGCGGCATCTACCCGGCCGCCACCAGCGCGCAGACCAGTGACGCGTTCGCCCAGCCGCCGGCCTTCTTCTCCAACCAGCCGGACTTCTACACCAAGGCCTCGGAGATCGCGAAGACCACCGCGCCCTCCGCCTGGGGCCCGAACGTGAACGTGGCCTACACGTCCTTCAACGACGCCTTCGGCGCCGCCGCCAAGAACAAGTCGGACTTCGGTGCCGCCCTGAAGACCATGCAGGACACCACCGTCGCCGACCTGAAGAAGCAGGGCTTCGGGGTCGCTCAGTGACCAGCGCACGCCGGAGGCCGTACGGGGTCAAGGGGGCCCCGTACGGTTTCCTCCTCCCCGCGACGATCCTCTTCGTCCTCTTCTTCGCGCTGCCCATCGCCTACGCGGTCTGGCTGAGTCTGCACAAGGTCCAGGTCAGGGGCCTGGGCTTCGGCGCCGGCGCCCGCAGCGAGGTGTGGGCGGGGCTTCGGAACTACACCGACGCGCTGACCGACAGCGAACTGGTCCACGGCGCGCTGCGCGTGGCCGGATACGGCGCCATCGTGGTGCCGGTGATGCTCGGTCTCGCGCTGCTCTTCGCGCTCATGCTCGACGCGGAGAAGGTGCGTCTGGCCCCGTTCACCCGGCTCGCGATCTTCCTGCCGTACGCCATCCCGGGTGTCGTGGCCGCCCTGCTCTGGGGCTTTCTGTACCTCCCGGACGTCAGCCCCTTCTACTTCGTCCTCCAGAAGTTCGGTCTGCCGCAGCCGAACCTGCTGGACGGAGGTCCGCTGTACCTCGCGCTGTCGAACATCGCGGTCTGGGGCGGCACCGGCTTCAACATGATCGTCATCTACACCTCGCTCCAGGCCATCCCGGCCGAGGTGCTCGAAGCGGCGAAGCTGGACGGGGCCACCCCGCTCCAGACCGCCCTGCGGATCAAGATCCCGATGGTGGCGCCCTCCCTGGTGCTCACCTTCTTCTTCTCGATCATCGCCACGCTCCAGGTGTTCAGCGAGCCGACCACCCTCAAGCCCCTCACCAACTCCGTCTCCACGACCTGGAGTCCGCTGATGAAGGTCTACCGGGACGCGTTCAACACCGGTGACATCTACGCGGCCGCCGCCGAGGCCGTGATCATCGCCGTGGCCACCCTGGTCCTGTCCTTCGGGTTCCTGCGTGCCGCGAACTCCCGTACCAAGCAGGAGGAAGCACGATGAGTTCTCTTGCCCTGCGCAAGGCCGCCCCCGCCGCGGGCACCACCCCCGGCACCGCCCAGGGACCGCCCCTGCGCGGCAGGATCGCCCTGGTCCCGACCCTCACCCTGCTGCTCGGCGCGCTCTACTGTCTGCTGCCCGTCGCCTGGGTGGTGATCGCGGCCACCAAGTCGGGCCGTGAGCTGTTCTCCACCTTCACGTTCCTGCCGGGCACCGGGTTCACCCAGAACATCAGGGAACTCGCCGCCTACCGCGACGGCATCTACTTCACGTGGATGGGCAACTCCGCGCTCTACGCGGGTCTGGGCGCCCTGCTGTCGACGGCCGTATCGGCGGTCAGCGGCTACGCCCTGGCCGTCTACCGCTTCCGGGGGCGCGAGACCATCTTCAGCGTCCTCATGGCGGGGGTGCTGATGCCGCCGGTGATCCTCGCGATCCCGCAGTACCTGCTCCTCGCCAAGGCGGACCTCACGGATTCGTACGCCTCCGTGCTGCTCCCGCTCGTCCTGTCCCCGTACGGCGTCTACCTCGCCCGGATCTACGCCGCCGCGGCCGTCCCCGCCGACGTCGTCGAGGCCGGCCGGATGGACGGCGCCGGCGAGTGGCGGATCTTCACCCGGGTCGCCCTGCCCATGATGGTGCCCGGTCTGGTGACGGTGTTCCTGTTCCAGTTCGTCGCCGTCTGGAACAACTTCCTGCTTCCCTACATCATGCTCAGCGACGACGAGAAGTTCCCGATCACGCTCGGCCTGTTCACCCTCCTCGAACAGGGCTCCAACACTCCGGCCCTGTACACCCTGGTCATCACCGGCGCCCTGCTCGCGATCGTCCCGCTGATCGCGCTGTTCCTGGTCATCCAGCGCTTCTGGAGCCTCGACCTGCTGTCCGGAGCCGTAAAGTCATGACCATGAGCAACCCGGGGGGCCGGCGCAAGCCGCCGACGATCCACGATGTCGCGCGTGAGGCGGGTGTCTCGCGGGGCACCGTCTCGCGCGTGCTCAACGGTGGGCACTACGTCAGCCCCTCCTCGGCGGAGGCGGTCAACGCCGCCATCCGCAGGACGGGCTATGTCGTGAACCGGCACGCCCGTTCGCTGATCACCGGGCGGTCCGACTCGGTCGGCTTCCTGCTGACAGAGCCGCAGGAGCGGTTCTTCGAGGACCCGAACTTCAACGTCCTGCTGCGCGGCTGCACCCAGGCGCTCGCCGCGCACGACGTCCCGCTGCTGCTGATGCTCGCCGGCACCCAGGACGAACGGCGGCGCATCACGCGGTACATCACGGCCGGCCATGTCGACGGGGTGCTGCTGGTCTCCAGCCACTCCGGCGATCCGGTCGCCGAGGAGCTGCGCGAGGCGGGCGTTCCCCTCGTCGCGTGCGGCAAGCCCATCGGCCTCGGTTCCAAGGTGAGTTACGTGGCCGCCGACGACCGCGACGGCGCCCGGGACATGGTCACGCATCTGCTTTCGCTCGGGCGGCGCCGGATCGGCATGGTCACCGGTCCGCTGGACACCCCCGGCGGTGTCGAGCGTCTGGCGGGCTACCGGGAGGTCCTCGCCGAGGCGGGCGTCGAGGCCGACGACCGTCTCGTCGCCTCCGGCGACTACAGCCGCGCCAGCGGTGAGGCGGGCGCCGAACAGCTCCTCGGCCGCGCCCCGGACATGGACGCGGTGTTCGTGGCCTCGGACCTGATGGCCCAGGGCGTGCTGACCGCGCTGCGCAAGGCGGGCCGCCGGGTCCCCGAGGACGTCGCGGTCGGCGGCTTCGACGACTCCCCCGCCGCCACGGCCGCCACCCCCGCGCTCACCACCATCCGCCAGCCCTGGGACCGCATCAGCTCCGAGATGGTCCGGGTCCTCCTGGCCCAGATCGGCGGCGAGGACCCGGCGGCGGTGATCCTGCCGACGGAACTGGTGCGCCGCGAGTCCACCTGAGGACCGCGGCGGAGCGCACCGGGGCGGGACGGCAGTGGTCAGGATTCGAGAAGCCGGACCCGGCTCCCCCGGCTTAGCGTGAGGGAGCCGTCGGAACACCTGCGGCACGAAGGCCAGGCCGCGAGGGCCCCGCATACCGCAATGGAGTCGAGATGACCGCCGGAGTCAAGACCATCATCTACCCCGTCAAGGACATCGCGAAGGCGAAGGCCCTGTTCACCCGGCTGCTCGGGGTCGAGCCCTATGTGGACGAGCCGTACTACGTCGGTTTCAAGGACGCGGGCCAGGACATCGGCCTGGACCCGAACGGGCACGCCAAGGGGCTGACCGGACCGGTCCCCTTCTGGCACGTCGACGACATCGAGGCGACGCTGGCGGCCCTGATCGGCGAGGGCGCCGAGGTGCTCCAGGAGCTCCAGGACGTGGGCAACGGCCGGCAGGTGGCGTCGGTGAAGGACGCGGAGGGCAACCAGTACGGGCTCATCCAGGACCCCACCCCCTGACCGAGGGGCCCGGCCGGGCACCCGCCGGGCGGCACGCGCCACTGGATGCAGGCGCACTAATTGCACACTCAACTAGTGGCCGGATCTCTGTTACCGTTCAGTTATGGCAACGACGACGCCCGGTTCCCGGCTGGAGGACCAGTGGCGGGACATCCTCTCGGTGCACGCGCGCACCATGTGCGAGATCGACCGCGTGCTGCATCCGCACGGCCTGGGAGCCAGTGACTTCGAGGTCCTGGACATCCTCGTCGCGGAGACCGTCACCGAGGCCGGTGAGCACTGCCGGGTGCAGAACATCGCCGGCCGCGTCCATCTGAGTCAGAGCGCGCTGTCCCGGCTCATCGGCCGGCTGGAGAAGGACGGTCTGGTGGAACGCACCGTCTGCCAGGAGGACCGCCGTGGAGTGTGGGTCGCGCTGACCCCGAAGGGCCGAGAGCTGCACGCCGAGGTGCTCCCCCTCCAGCGCTCCGTCCTCGCCCGCATGCTGACCCGCTGATCGTCGCGGTCCTCCCGCGCCCGCGGCCGCGGGCGTCCCGCACGGGCACCGGCCACGGCACGGTCCTCCCGCCCGCGTCGGGCGGCCGGCGGTCCTGTCACCGCACCAGCAGCGTGCGTACGCCCTCGGAGGTGAGGGTCAGGCCGTGCGGTGAGGCGGCGTCGATGATGAGGTCCAGCTCACCCGAGGGCCACTGGGAGGCGAGCGCCGAGAGCGGCACGAGACGGTAGCGGGAGACGGAGGGGAGGAGCTCGGCCAGCTCCTGTTCCGAGGTGAACACCGGAACCACCTGTCCGCCATCCGGATCGTCCAGGACGGGCAGTGCCACGGCGTGCGGATCGGCGATCTCCGTGTCCGAGGCGTCGTCCGGCACGGGCACCAGCACGTCGCTGCCGGCGAGGGTGTCCAGGGCGTCGCTGTCCTCGGTGTTCACGACGAGGGTGTCCAGGGCCTCCTGGGCGGGCGTCGCGGCGGATGCGGTCGGGTGGTTGTTGTTCAAGGGCGTGTCCATGGCAGATCCCCTGGTCGTGGTCGTCGGGCGGCCACCCGGGGCCGGTCCGGCTCCCGGGTGCGTCGACGGTCGCGTACCCAACGCTCAGCACGCCATTCATCCTGGCTCCGCCCCGGGCACGGCGGCGGTCGCGAGGTCCCCCGCCCGGACGTGGGGCGCCCTGGCGGGAGCGCGGCGACCGCCGCTCGTGTGCCGGTCGGACGGCCGCCGGCTACTTCAGGTAGGGCCCGTCGGTGCCGATCTTGCCGGGACCGTTCAGCACGTAGACCCGAAGGTTTCCCTTCCCGGGCGCGGCCACGGACAGGGTGCCGTCCGAGACGGTCTTCACGTCACCGGTGACGGCGTCCGTGTAGGTCCCGTTCGGGATGCCGGTGAACGTCGCGCCGCCCGTCACCGTGACCAGGGCGAAGCTGTCGGTCGATCCGCTGGTGTAGCGGCGCTTGAACGCCATCGAACCGGTGATGCCGTCCGTGGAGTACTGGCCGGCCTGGAGGGCCGGGATCGCCCGGCGGATCTGATTGAGCCGCTGGAGGTGCTTGACCAGCGGCTGGGCGAGGGTGGTCGCGACCTCGCCGCTCGCGGAGTCGGCCTTGCCGAAGCCGGAGGCGGTGACGCTGCCCGCGAGGTGGTCGCCGTAGTAGGCGCGCCCCGTGGTCGCCAGCGGGCAGGTCGGCCCGCAGTCGATCTGCTTGCCCGCCTGGAACTCGATCTCCGATCCGTAGTAGAGGGTGGGGATGCCGCGGAAGGTCCACATCAGCGACATGTTCTCGGCCCAGGCGTCGGTGCCGCCGCTGTAGCGGGTGCTCGACTTGTTCGGACCGTAGTCGTGGCTGTCGACGTACACGACGTTGTACGTGGCGTCGTTGACGGAGTCGTCGGAGTCCTTGCCGTTGCTGTAGGCGTTCTGCGCGTCACCGAAGTTCATGTGCATGCGCATGTCGATGATGTTCATGCCGGAGAACTGGCTGCGGTCCGGGGTGTGGTAGCTGTTGCCGCTCAGGAAGGCGTTGGTGGAGGTGGGCTGGTTGCCGGTGCCGAGCTGCTCCTCGTAGGTGTACTGCTCGATGGCGGCGGTCTCGTCGTCGGCGCTGTACTCCTTGCGTTCCTTCCAGGTGTAGAACTGCGCGGAGTGGTTCACCGAGCCGCGGTTCCACTTGTCGTTGACGAAGGCGCCGACCTCGCCGAAGACGAAGAAGTTCTTCGCGGCGTCCGTGCCGAAGCGCTGGGTGACCCGGTCGTAGATGGCGGGCAGGAAGCGGCGGTTCCAGGTGACGCGCGGGATGTGGACGGCCGTGTCGAGGCGGAATCCGTCGACGCCCATGTCGATGTACTTGTCGTACGCGCCGATCAGATAGTTCTGGACGGTGGCGTTCTCGGTGTCGAAGTCGGCCAGGTCCTCGTGCAGCCAGCACGAACGCGAGTCCTCGCCCTCCCAGTTGCCGATCCAGCACTGGTGGTAGTAGGCCTTGGGGAACATCCCTGAAGTGGGGCTCGGCCACTGGCAGTTGTACACGGTGTAGCCCTCGGCGCTCTTGCCCCCGGTGGGCTTGCCCCAGTTGAGGCAGGTGTTGCCGGAGGGCTCCGCGGTCGACCACAGGTCGCCGTTGTAGTAGGACTTCCCGGACTTGGGTTCGACGGTCAGGCCGTCGTACTCGAAGCCGTCGTTCTTCTCGTCGTAGTACCAGCTCCACTGGGAGTCGCGCACGCCGTAGACGGTCGGGGTGAACAGGCCCTTGGCGCCCCAGCGGGAACTGTGGTTGTAGACGACGTCCTGGTAGATCTTCATGCCCTTGGCGTGGGCCGCGTTGATCAGGTCCTGGTAGGAGGCGCCGGCCGACTCCAGGCGCGGGTCGACCTTGTAGAAGTCGTAGCCGTGATAGCCGTGGTAGTCGTAGTCGGAGCGGTTGAGGACGACCGGGGTGATCCAGACGGCCGAGAACCCGAGCGCCTTGATGTAGTCGAGCTTGTCGACGAGTCCCTTGAAGTCGCCGCGGAACATGGGGTCGTTGTTGGCCGCGTTGCCCGACTTCACGTCCTGGCTGCCGCCGCGATTGTTGGAGCTGTCGCCGTCGTAGAAGCGGGCCGTGAGGACGAAGTAGATGGGGTCCTTGCGCGGGTCGGTGCCCAGCGGTGTCCCGGCAGCCGGTGCGGGGGCCTTCTCCCCGGTGGTGACGGTGACCGCGGCGGAAGCGGGCGAGGTGTTCCCGGCCGCGTCGACGGCCTTCACCGTATACGTGTAGTCGGTCTTCTCCTCAAGTCCCGTGTCGGAGTACACCGTCGAGCCGACGTCGGTGACGACCGCTCCCTTGGTGCCGCCCGTGCGCGTGAGCTGATACTTCGTCACGGCCGTGTCGTCGGTGGCGGGTTCCCAGCTCACCACCACCGAGGTGTTCGTGGCGGCGGCCTTCACTCCGGCGGGTGTGGTGGGCGCCTGGGTGTCCGGGGCCTGGGCCGCGCAGGGGTCCTTGGCGTCGGCGGTGACGGTCCGGTCCTTCACCGTCGTGGTGCCGGACGGGACGGCGTAGTCGGCGCTGTTGTTGTTGTCCCAGACGCCGTTGCCATTGTTGAACGCCGCCTTGAGCGAGGTGGCCGTTCCGATGTCGAGGGTCTTCTTCCACCATCCCGTGCAGGCGGCCTCCATGCCGACGCCGGGGACCGTGGTCCAGGAGCCGCCCGTGGGCGCGTAGTGGATGTTGGCGGTGGTCCAGCCGGAGGTGGCGGTCGAGTAGTACACGGTGGCCTGGTTGCCGCTGCCGGTACCGGTGCCGGCGCAGGGGTCGCTGTGGGCGATCACGCCGTCCTTGACGGTGATGGTGCCGGTGCCCAGCGCGTAGTTGCTGCCGCCGTTGTTGTCCCAGGTGCCGCTTCCGTTGTTGAAGGTGGCCTGGAGGCCGGTGGCCGAGCCGAGGTCGACGGTCTTCTTCACCCAGTCCGTGCAGGCCGCCTCCATCGGGACGCCGGGCACGGTGGTCCAGGAGCCGCCGTCCCGGGCGTAGTGCAGATACGTGGAAGGCCAGTTCTTGGTCTTCGTGTAGTAGAAGACGGTCGCCGTCGTGGAGGTGGCGGCCGTGCTCCGAAAGGGGACGGACTCCCCCTGGGGCGGCGTCAGTCCGAACAGTCCGGTCACCGCCAGGAGCGCCACCAGCGCTCTCAGCGGCGGGCGTCGACGTCTGCGGTTCATGGGGCGGCTCCGATGCGGGTGCGGGGAGGGGGAGTTGCCTTGCAAGAAGAACCGGCAAATTCCAGAAAGCACTTGCAGCCCGGGAAGCTACAGGTTCATGACATCGATGTGAAGAGATGTGACAACGGCCGCCACGGCCGTCGCACAAGGCGCCCCAGGTTCGGTGAAGGTCAAGAAAGGCCCCGGTGCGGGCAATCCCTCCGACGCCCGGTGAGAAGCTGTGGCCGAACCGGCGTATGCAAGGCGGAAGGGCATCCGCAGCCACGCCCTTCCCCGACCGGAGGTACCTCTCGCGTGACCATCACCAAGGAAGCCCCGCCGCCGGTCCACCGGCAGGACGAGGAGGACCGGCGGGGCCGGCGGGGCTGGACCTTCGACTCCCCGCTCGTCCTGACCATGGTCCTGCTGCTGGTCGTCGCGGCCCAGGGACCGATCCGCGGAGCGCTGTCCGCACCGGTGATGCAGAGCTGGATGACCGTGTTCGTCGCGGTGGTGGTCCAGGCACTGCCCTTCCTCGTGCTCGGCGTCCTGCTGTCCGCGGTCATCGCGGTGTTCGTCCCGCCGACGTTCTTCGCCCGCGCGCTGCCGAAGCGGCCGTCGCTCGCGGTGCCGGTCGCCGGGATGGCCGGAGCGATCCTGCCCGGCTGCGAGTGCGCCTCCGTACCGGTCGCCGGCGCGCTGGTGCGCCGCGGTGTCACCCCGGCCGCCGCCCTCGCGTTCCTGCTCTCCGCCCCGGCGATCAACCCGATCGTGCTCACCGCCACCGCCGTCGCCTTCCCCCGCGACCCGGAGATGGTGGTGGCCCGCTTCGTGGCCAGCCTTCTCGTGGCCTGCGCGATGGGCTGGCTGTGGCAGCGGCTCGGCCGCACCGACTGGCTGCGCCCGCCGGCCCGCCCCGAGCACGAAGGCCTCGGCAAGGGGGCCGCGTTCTGGTCCTCGGTGCGGCACGACGTGATGCACGCCGGCGGGTTCCTGGTGCTCGGCGCGATGGCCGCCGCCACGCTCAAGGCCGTCGTCCCGGCGAGCTGGCTGCACGCCGCGGCCGGAAATCCGGTGGTGTCCGTCCTGGCCCTCGCGATCCTCGCCGTCCTGCTGTCGATCTGCTCCGAGGCCGACGCGTTCGTGGTCGCCTCCCTGACCCAGTTCTCCCTCACCGCCCGGCTGGCGTTCCTCGTCGTCGGCCCGATGATCGACCTGAAGCTCTTCGCCATGCAGGTCGGCACGTTCGGCCGCGGCTTCGCGGCACGGTTCGCGCCCACCACCTTCGCGCTCGCGATCCTCATGTCCGTACTGATAGGGACGGTGCTCCTGTGAACCGGCAGGCACAGGCGGCCGTGCTCTTCCTCGTCGGCGCGGCGGTGCTGCACGCGAGCGTCACGGACCTCTATCTGCGGTACGTCAAGGCCGGATTGCGCCCATTGCTGCTCGCGGCGGGTGTCGTCCTCATCGTCACGGCGCTCGCCACGGTCTGGTACGAGATACGCGACCACCGGAAGGCCGCCGCCGAACGGTCGGGCGACGAGGGCGAATCCGGGCACGGGCTCACGGGCGCGGACGGCCACGGTGAGAACCACGGGCACGGAGATGAGCAGGGGCACGGACACCGTGAGCCCCGGATCTCGTGGCTGCTGGTCCTCCCGCTGCTCGCGCTCATCCTGGTCGCCCCGCCGGCCCTCGGCTCGTACAGCGCGATGCGCGCCGGTACGGCGCTCCAGGCGCCCTTCGGCTACGCCGAGCTTCCCGCCGGCGATCCGGTCCCCCTCGGCCTGGTCGACTACGCGAGCAGGGCGGCGTACGACCACGGCCGTTCGATCGGCGGCCGGCAGGTCAAGGTCATCGGCTTCGTCGCGCTCGACCGCGCCGGTGCCCCGTATCTCGTCCGCATGGCCCTCAACTGCTGCGCCGCCGACGCCCAGCCGGTCAAGATCGGCCTGTCGGGGCGGATTCCGCCGGTGCTGCGGCCCGACACCTGGCTCGAAGTCACCGGCCGCTACACCGCCAGGCGCACGAAGGACCCGGTCAACGGCGGCGTGATCCCGTACCTCCGGGTCAGCACGGCGAAGCCGATCGCGACACCGCACGATCCGTACGACGAGAGCTGGAACAACTGAGGCGAGGACGGGCGGGGCGGGGCGGGTCCATGACGACCTGCCCCGGGCTCAGGCCTCGCGGTCCAGGCCAGGCCCCTCGGTCCGCTCAGGCCCCCTGGTCCCCCGCGGTCTCCCCGTCCGGGAGATAGCTCGCGAGGCCCCGCAGGATGATCTCCAGGCCGATGTCGAACCGCTCGTCGGAGGACTCCGTCACCATCGATCCGGACAGGGCCCGTAGATGCGGGAAGTCCTCCTCGGGCAGGGACGCGAAGTAGTTCTGCATGTCGTCGGCCATCTCACGCCAGTCGGGGCGGGCCAGGGAGCCGCCGCCGGACTGCTGGGCGGCCCGGTCCTGCCACATGCCCTCCTCCAGGACGAACCCGTCGATGTACGTGGAGATGAGGTCGCCGGCCTCCGCCGCGATGCGGTCGGGCAGCCCCGCGGTACGGAAGATCGCGAGCAACGCCTCGACGTACGGCAGCAGTTCGGCGGTGAAGGGGACGTGCGCCATGGAGATCCTGGCCATGTCACGATGGGACAGCAGCCGCCACCGCCAGGAGCGGGCGTACTCCCGCACCTGCTCCCGCCAACGCCTCGGGTCGGGCTCGGGCAGCGTGAAGCTCGCGAAGAGCCGGGTGTACATCAGCTCCAGAAGGTCGTCCTTGGAACGCACGTAGGCGTAGAGGGCGGAGACCGCGACCTCCAGTTCGGCGGCCACCTGACGCATCGACAGCTTGTCCAGACCGGACCGGTCCAGTACGACGAAGGCCGCCTCGACGATGCGCTCGCGCGACAGCGGCTCGCGCGCCGGGGCGACGCGGGAGCGGACGGGACGCTCGCGCTCCCAGGGGGACGGCGGGGGTGCTTCGGGGGTGCCGGCGGCCGCGTCGCTCATGACCACAGTCTAGGCGTCGGAGAGCAGTGTTCTCTCCTGGAGAGCGGCGTTCACCTCGCCTCAACGCGATATATCTTGTCTCTGTCGCGAGGTTGCGCTATATCTTAATGAACGCCGTTCTCTCGGTGAGCACTGTTCTGTTAGGGTGAACGGCGTTCTTGAGCTTCTCGGCCTGGGCGTCTCCCGTCCTGCGCGTCCCCCGTGCTTCTCTCTCGCCTTCCCCAGTGCGTTCTCGCGTGCTTCTCCCGTGACTTCCTAGGAGTTTCCGATGTCCACCACCGGTGTCGCGTCCGCCGAGACGCCCATCGACTCACCAGCGCCGTACCGGTGGCGCTGGGCTGCGCTGTTCGTGATCCTCGCGGCCGAGGTGATGGACCTCCTCGACGCCGTCGTCACGAACATCGCAGGACCCTCCATGCGCGCCGACCTCGGCGGCGGCGCCTCCACACTCCAGTGGCTCGCCGCCGCCTACACCCTCTCGATGGCCGTCGGGCTCGTCACCGGAGGACGGCTCGGGGACATCCACGGGCGCCGCACGATGTTCCTGATCGGAGCGGCCGGCTTCACCGTCGGCTCGCTGCTGTGCGCCGTGTCCGCGTCGCCCGGGATGCTGATCGGCGCGCGCGTCGTGCAGGGGCTGTTCGGCGCGGTGATGCTGCCGCAGGGCCTCGGCATGATCAAGGAGATGTTCCCGCCGAAGGAGTCGCAGAAGGCCTTCGGCATGTTCGGCCCGGTCATGGGTCTGTCCGCGGTGTGCGGACCGATCCTGGCGGG
The DNA here is from genome assembly GCF_055559015.1 of Streptomyces sp. NPDC024698. Taxonomy (NCBI): domain Bacteria; kingdom Bacillati; phylum Actinomycetota; class Actinomycetes; order Kitasatosporales; family Streptomycetaceae; genus Streptomyces; species Streptomyces sp. NPDC024698. The sequence goes on from NZ_JBVHLK010000003.1 coordinate 300,616, forward strand.
CTGGCTGGTGGACGCCGACTACTTCGGCACCGGCTGGCGCATGATCTTCCTGATCAACCTGCCGCTGGGTGCCGCGGCCATCCTCGGCGCCTTGCGCTACCTGCCCCGGAGCCGCTCCGACGCCAAGCCGCGCCTCGACATCCCCGGCATGATCCTGGTCTCCCTGGGCGCGCTGCTGATCATCTTCCCGCTCGTCCAGGGCCGTGAGTACGACTGGCCCGTGTGGACGTTCCTGATGATGGGTGCCTCGGTCGTCGTCTTCGTCGCCTTCGCCGTGTACGAGTCACGCCGCAGCAAGGCCGGACAGGACCCGCTGGTCGTCCCGAGCCTCTTCCGCAAGCGCGGCTTCAGCGGCGGCATGATCCTCGGGCTGGTCTTCTTCTCGACCATGCAGGGCTTCATGCTGGTCTTCAACCTCTACACCCAGATCGGCCTCGGCTACTCGCCGCTGAAGGCGGGCCTGGTGATGGTGCCCTGGTCGGGCGGCATGATCGTCGGCTTCGGTGTCGCCCAGGGCGTCGTCCGGTTCGGCCGGACCGTGCTCCAGGCCGGTGCGCTGGTCATGGCCGTCGGTGTCTTCGGCGTGTGGCTGACCCTCGACCAGGTGGGGTCCGGCGTCGGCCCCTGGCAGCTCCTGCCGTCGCTGCTCGTCACGGGCATCGGGATGGGCCTGCTCATGGCCCCGTTCTTCGACATCGTGCTCGCCAGCGTGGAGCAGCACGAGACGGGTTCGGCGTCCGGCACGATGACCGCGGTGCAGCAGCTCGGCGGCGCCTTCGGCGTGGCCATCCTCGGAACCGCCTTCTTCGGTCTGCTGGGCGGCGGGATCGGCACCGCCGTCGACCACCGTTCGGACCAGCTGCGCGGGCAGCTGACCGCCGCGCACGTGGCGCCCGACGCCCAGGACCGCATCGTGGCGGGCCTGCGCACCTGCACCGCCGACCGCGCCACCGCCAAGGATCCCGAGGCGACCCCGGCGTCCTGCGCCCGCCTGGAGAAGGAGACCCGCTCCGCCATGACCTCGCCCGAGGCCGCCGCGCGGATACCGGCCGCGCTCCAGGCCACCGCGACGTCGGCCTTCCGGAGCGGTTTCGGCTCCGTCATGCAGACCCTGCTCTGGATCGTCGACGGCATGCTGGCCCTGACGTTCCTGCTCGCGTTCCTGCTGCCGCGTCAGGCGCGGCCGGAGGAGTCCGCGGGGCACTGAGCGCGGGCTGCTGCTCGGTTCGCGCGCCCATCGCGCCACATCCGCAGCGACAGAGGTAGCGGTAGCGGTAGCGGTAGCGGTAGCGGTAGCGGCGACGACAGCGCCGGACGGGGACGGTCGGGCACCTTTCAGAGGGTGCCCGGCCGTCCCCGTCCCTGTGCGGGCGACACCCTGGGCGGACGCCGGGCGCACCCCGGGCCGCTCGTGGCGCAGCACAGCGCGTACCGTGCAGGCGGGTGAGAGGCGCCCGGCGCGACGGAAGCAGTGCCCCGCGTGCCCAGGTGCACCGCCCCGCGGCACCGCTCGCCGGGCGGCCCGCCGTCACCTCCGCCCACCCCGATGTCCCCGCCCCATCCCACTCCGTACCGCCCTGTTCCGCCCTGTTCCGCCCCGGAAGGACGAGCCCCGTGCTGACGTCGTACGCAGCCCATTTCGACACACCCGCCGGGTACCTCGACTTCGCACGGTTCGGTCCCCCGTCGCGGGACGTCGTGGCCGCCACGGCGCGCGCCATGGAGGCGTCCGCGCGCGCCGATCACACCACCGTGGACGGCCTGATGCGCGCGGAAGCGCTCGCACGGGACACGGCCGCGCGACTGGCGGGCACCGACAGCAGACACACCGTGCTGCTCCCCAACGCCTCCACCGGCCTGTTCCACGCGGCCCTCGGGATCCGGGCGGGCGTGGTCCTCACCCCGCGCACCGACTTCCCGGCCAACCACTATCCCTGGCGCCGCACCGCCGACCTGGGCCGGGCCACGCCCCGCTGGCTCGATCCGGTGCCCGGTGACGGGGTCACCCCGGACCTGGTCCGTGCCGCGCTGACCGAGGACGTCGTCGCGGTGTCCGTCAGCGCCGTGGACTTCCGCACCGGGTTCCGCACCGATCTGGCGGCCCTGCGCGAGGCGATCGGACCGGACCGGCTGCTGATCGTGGACGCGATCCAGGCGTTCGGTGTGGCCACGATGGACTGGGACGCGGCCGACGTGGTGGTGGCGGGCGGCCAGAAGTGGCTGCGCGCGGGCTGGGCGACCGGGTTCGCCGTACTGTCCGACCGTGCGCTGGACTCGCTGGAACCGGTCCTCACCGGCTGGACGGGGGTCGAGGACGTCGGTCTCTTCGACGGAGCCGAACACCCGCCCGCCGCGGACGCGCGGCGCTGGTCGATCACCAACCTCAGCCCGGTGACGGCAGCCGCGTTCGCCTCCGCGTTGGACCTGGTGGAGCGGCACACCGTCGCGGCGATCGAGGCAGCCGTCGCCGAGCGGATCGCCGAGCTCACCGAGACGGTGGAGAAGCACGGCGGCCGCGTCCTCTCCCCCACCGACCCGGCCCGCCGCGCCGGCATCCTGTCGTTCACGATGCCGGACCACGAGCCGGCCGTCGTCGCGAAGGCCCTGCACGCCGAGGGAGTCACCCCGACGGTACGCGCCGACTCCCTCCGCTTCTCCCCCCACGCGTCGACCCCACCGGAGACGTCCGAACGGGTGGCGGCGGCCCTGTCGTCACTGGGGAACTGAATCCGCGTCAGCCCACGGAACGCTCGGGCATGGCCCGGCTGTCAGTCGGCGAGGTCGGCGAGGTCGGCGGCCTGACGGCGGAGAGCGTGGAGCACGGCGTCCAGCGGTGGGACGGTGGGGCCGGGAAGCCGTACGAGGCTGACACGGCGCCGCTCCTCGGGCAGGTCGGCGACCGTGACGAGCCGGACCCCGGGTGGGGCCGCGGACCTCAGCGTCGCGGGGACCGTCGTGACACCGACCCCGGCCGCGACCAGATGCAACTTCGTCAGCCAGTCACGGCCGGCGTGGTGGACGCGGGGCCGGCCGGGAAGTCCCGGCCAGACGCCGAGCAACGGCTCGCCGGTGCCGGAAGGGCTGGCGATCCAGGTCTCGTGGGCGAGTTCCTCGGCCGTGGCGTCACTCCGGTCGGCGAAGCGGCCGTCCGCCGGCACGGCCAGGACCAGGTGGTCCTCCAGCAGCGGTTCGGTGTGGAAGGGCGGATCGTCGGTGTCGGGTGAGCGGTGCGGTGGCCGCGAGGACAGCAGGGCGAGGTCCAGGGTGCCGGCCCGCAGGGCCCTCACCAGGGACGGGGTGGTCCCCTCCCGAGTGGCGACCTGGACACGAGGATGCTCCCGGCGCAGGGTCGCCAGCGCCTGGGCCACCAGCACCGGTCCGGCAGCGGGGAAGTAGCCGAGCCGCACCCGCCCCGAGTCGTCCTCCGCGCCGCGCAGTTCGCGTTCGGCCGCGTTCAGCGCGTCCAGTGCGGTCACCGCGTGGCGGAGCAGGGCCCGGCCCGCCGGGGTCAGCCGTACGCCGCCCGGGAAACGGTCGAAGAGGCGGACGCCGAAAGCCTGTTCCAGGCCGGCCACCTGCCGGGAGACCGCCGACTGTGTGTAGCCCAGCGCCTGGGCCGCCGCCGTGAAGGTGCCCCGCTCGGCCACCTCGCGGAGCACCCGCAGGCCGACCGCCGTGACGTCCATGAGCGGAGAGCATATCCACCATGCACGACATTCGTTGGCCGCATGGCAGGGGCGCCCCTAGCGTGAACGGCACGGGCGAAGAACCCTCACCGGAGCGAAGCAACCGGAGCCGCTCGACCTGAAGTCGCCGATCGGGGCGCCCGGCGGCCTCTCCCTCCCTGACGGCACACCGCACCGATCCCGCAGACCGCACCGGAACGAGCCGAGGTCACCATGCCGCTGATCAACGTCCACCTGCGCCGGGGCACCACTCCGGAGTACCGCCGTGACGTCTCCTCCGCCCTGCACAAGGCGATCCCGACACCGGCTACGACGCCCGTATGACCCACGTCGGTCGCGCCGCGGAATGACGGACGTGCTCGATCATCGTCGGGCGGGACAGGTCCGCCGATGAGTTCACCGGTCCCGGGCGGTCTGTCCCATGACACGACCGTTCTCGACAGGAGTGCCATGTCCACGATCCAGCCAGTGATCCTTACTGCCGACCTCGACGCTCTGCTCGGCTTCTATACGGAACTGTTCGGCGCCGAGGAGGTCTTCCGGGTGCCGGCGGAGGGGCCGGTCTTCTACCTCGGCCTGCGCATCGGTGACACCGATCTGGGGCTGGTGGCCAAGGAGGACGCGGGGACCGGGGTGGGGCCGCGGATCCTGCTCAGCATCGCCGTCGACGACGTCGACGCGTCGCTCGGCCGGGTGGCGGCGCTGGGCGGCTCGGTCGGCGGCGGCCCCAACGACATGCCGTGGGGACAGCGCGTCGCCCACATCCAGGACCCGGACGGCAACGCGGTGAACCTCACCCAGCCGATCCCGTCCCGGTAACCCGGGCGGTGTCGAAAGGGGCTGTCCGGGGCGAGATGTCGTAGGTCGCGGACGGCCCCTCCCATCGGTGCGGGAACCACAGTCGGGGATGGGCGAAGGACGAGGCGACCATCGTGCGTGGTGGCCTACGCCTGCCGCTCGGGGGTCTCCGGCGTGGCCTCGGCACGTCCGGTGGGCCGGGGCGCGGTCATGTCGAGCAGGAGCAGCGCGTCGTGGTCGGGGCTGCCGGGTTCGGCCGTGTAGACGCCGATGCGCTGGCCCGGGGTGCCCTCGACGTGCAGTGACTGCGAGGTGAGGGTGACCGTTCCGACCTGCGGATGCTGGAAGATCTTCTGTGCGGGCTTGCGGCCGGTCACCTCGTAGCGTTCCCACAGTCCCGCGAAGTCCGGGCTCTTCAGAAGCAGTTCGCCGACGAGGTGGGTGAGGTCGGGGGCGTCCGGGGCGGTGCCCGCGACGGCGCGCAGCCGGGCGACGCAGCCGGTGATCTGGCGGTCCCAGTCCGGGAACAGGTCACGCGCGGCCGGGTGGAGGAAGAGGTAGCGGGCGAGGTTGCGGTGTCTGACCGGCCAGTCCTCCAGCCCCGCGTACAGGGCGAGGCCGCCGGGGTTCCAGGCCAGCATGTCCATGCTGCGGCTGATCACGTAGGCGGGGTTCGGGCGCAGCGACTCCAGCAGCAGCTTCAGGTGGGGACGCACGGTGCGGCTCGGGACCGGGGGCGGTTCGGGCGCGTAGCGGGCCGCGCGGGCGGCGAGTTCGCGCAGGTGCTGGTGTTCCTGGTCGTCCATGTGCAGGGCGCGGGCCAGGGAGTCCAGGACGGCGGGGCTGGGGCGGGTCTCCCTGCCGCGTTCCAGGCGTACGTAGTAGTCGATGCTGATGCCGGCGAGGGTGGCCAGCTCCTCGCGGCGCAGACCGGGGGTGCGGCGGATGCCTGCGCCGACGGTGAGGCCGACGTGTCCGGGGCTGGTCTGGTTGCGGCGGGCGCGCAGATAGCGGCCCAGCTCGGCGCCCTCGCTGTGCGCGCTCTCGGTTGCCATGACTCCAGTCTCACCCGCCGGGTACTCGCCGCGGGGACGGGAGAGGGGCCCTGTCGTTACCCCTGAAGAGCCCGCCCTGCCACACCCCGGCGATCCGGGCGAGAGTGAGTGAGGAAATCGCCGGACTCTCGCCTTCGCCCGGATTCCGACCGACACGACCTGTCGGGCCGGGCGACGGCGAGGGAGCGGGCAACACCATGATCGGAAGAGGGCGAGATGCGGTACATCAAGCTGCGTGACCTGGAAGTCTCCCGGATCGGCCTGGGCGCCATGGGCATGTCCCACGGTTACACCGGCTCGGGCACCGACGACGCGGAGTCGATCAGGACCGTGCACCGCGCGCTGGAGCTGGGCGTCACGCTCATCGACACCGCCGAGATCTACGGCCCCTACATCAACGAGGAGCTGCTGGGCCGGGCACTGAGGGGACACCGGGACAAGGTGGTCCTCGCCACCAAGTTCGGTCTGGTCTCCCACACGGGCGCCGGCGCCTGGAACCTGGACTCGAGCCCGGCCAACGTGCGCGCGGCCGTCGAGGGCTCCCTGAAGCGGCTGGGCACCGACCACATCGACCTGTACTACCAGCACCGGGTCGACCCGAACACACCGATCGAGGAGACCGCCGGGGCCGTCGGCGAGCTGATCGCCGAGGGCAAGGTCCGCGCCTTCGGACTCTCCGAGGCGGGCCCCGAGACCATCCGCCGCGCCCACGCCGTCCAGCCGGTCGCCGCCGTCCAGTCCGAGTACTCGCTGTGGACGCGCGGTATCGAGGAGCGGATCCTGCCCGTGCTGCGGGAGCTGAACATCGGCCTCGTACCGTTCTCCCCGCTCGGACGCGGCTTCCTGACCGGCACGGTCCGCTCCCCCGACCAGTTCGACGAGAACGACTTCCGCCGCGACAACCCGCGCTTCACGGGCGAGAACTTCCGGCACAATCTCGCGCTCGCCGACGAGGTCAAGACCCTGGCCGCCGAGGTCGACGCCACGCCCGCGCAGGTCGCGCTGGCCTGGCTGCTCGCCCAGGGCGACGACATCGCCCCGATCCCCGGCACCAAGCGCGTCAGCCGCGTCGAGGAGAACACCGCGGCCGACGCCGTCACGCTGACCGCCGCGCAGCTCGACACGCTCAGCGGCATGCCGCCCGCCGCCGGCGACACCCACACCGCGGCCCAGGCGCGGATGCTCGAACGCTGATCCCATCCGGGCTCGCCTCGGCTCTCGTGGGGCCTGCCCCGCCCCTCGTTCGGAGCAGCAGGGCGAGGCCGACCGTCCCCTCCCTCTCCCGCTCGACCCGCACAGCGAAGGACATCGCGCTCATGCAGACCGTCACCCTCAACAACGGCGTCGAGATGCCGATTCTCGGCTTCGGCGTCTACCAGATCCCCGCCGAGGACACCGAGCGCGCCGTCTCCGAGGCCCTGGCCGCCGGCTACCGCTTGCTCGACACCGCCGCCTCATACGGCAACGAGGAAGCCGTCGGCCGGGCCATCAGGTCCAGTGGCCTCGCCCGCGCGGACCTGTTCGTCACCACCAAGCTGTGGGTCCAGGACGCCCCCGCCGAGGAGCACACCAAGCGCGCGTTCGAGACCTCCCTGACCAAGCTGGGCCTGGACCACCTCGATCTGTACCTGATGCACCAGCCCTTCGGCGACGTCTACGGCCAGTGGCGTGCCATGGAAGCCCTCAACCGCGCGGGCACGGCGAGGGCGATCGGCGTCGCCAACTTCCACCCGGACCGCCTGATCGACCTGATCGTCAACAACGAGATCACCCCGCAGGTCAACCAGATCGAGACCCACCCGTTCTTCCAGCGCGCCGACTACCAGGACCTCATGCGCGAACACGGCGTACAGATCCAGTCCTGGGGCGGCTTCGCCGAGGGCAGGAACGACCTGTTCACCAACCCGCTGCTGGCCGGGATCGGCGAGGAGTACGGCAAGTCCGTCGCCCAGGTCGTGCTCCGCTGGCTCACCCAGCGCGGCGTCGTCGCCATCCCCAAGTCCGTACGTGCCGAGCGCATGGCGGAGAACCTCGACATCTTCGGCTTCCAGCTCACCGACGAGCAGATGACCCGGATCGCCACGCTCGACACCGGCGGCTCACTGTTCTTCGACCATCACGATCCCGAGATCGTCACCTGGCTGGCCGGGCGCCGCGTGGACGCCTGAACCGGACCCGGATCCCTCGCGCGGGGCCGACCCGTGAACCAGCCTGGCGCGGCACCGGGGAAGATGGGGGTGGAACGACGGAGCGCGAGGTCAGGAGCGTCTATGGCGACGAAGCGGGTTCACCAGCCCCGTGAGGACGCGGAGTTCGATTTCATCCTCGGGATGAGCGAGGTCCCGGTCCTCGCCTACTTCACCGGGACCTGGCCCAAGGCGATCGAGCCCTGCCGGGCGATGGACCCCGTCGTGAGTGACATCGCCGACGAGTACACGGGCCGTCTGACGGCCGTCCGCACCGACATCACCCGCTGTCCGGCCGCGACCACGCGCTACGGGATCACCGGAGCCCCTTCCTGCGTCCTGCTCAAGGCGGGAGAAGCGGTGGCACACGGCACGGGGCCCATGACCGCCGCCGAGGTACGGACGTTCCTGGACGGCCACCTCTGACCGATCGTCTCGGAACGCCGAAATTGGGGGGCGTGGCGGGGAGGGGACGGGGCACGTGCGCAATGAGGCGACCGCGGCCCCGCCTGGTGGGCGGGGCCGCGGTCCTGTGCCGTGCGGGTGACCGGTCAGAGGGCGACGATGCCTTCGCCGCCGACGCCGCCCGGTACCGTCCGGGAGCCCAGCTGGGTGAGGGAGCCGTCGCGGTTGACCTTGAACTCGTCGACGATGCCGTTGACGCCGGTCTGGGCGTAGAGGTAGCGCCCGTCCGGAGTGGTCGCGGCGTCGACGGTGCCCGGGTCGGTGGGCGTGTTGCCCAGGGCGGTCAGTCGGCGGCCGTGGTCGGAGGTGCGGAAGCCGCTGAGGGTCGAGCTGCCCGCGTTGGAGGCGTAGAGCAGGTCACGGGTGGCGACGATCCAGCAGGTGGCCGACTGGCCGGTGGGCGCGAAGGCCTCCTGCGACGCGGTGCCGTCGCGGTGGACGGTGAAGGTCGCGACGGCGTTCGTCCCGGCCTCGGCCAGGAACAGGCCGTGGCGGCCGTTGGGGACGAAGGCGAAGGGCACGGCGCCCGGCAGGCTCGTGGTGACCGGGGAGTGGGCCGGTGCGCCGGAGCGGCTCAGGTTGAACACCAGGAGACTGCTGCCGTTCGCCTTGGTGGTGACGACGAGCTGGGAACCTTCGCCGGTGAAGCCCACCTGCCCCGGGGTGTTGGTGAACTGGGGCGTGGCGTTCGGGTCGAGTCCCAGACGGCGGTTCCGTCCGGCCTCCTTGTGCAGGCGGCCGTGGTCGATCGTGTAGCCCTGGATGGAGCCGCCGTTCAGGGCGTTGAGCACGTACACGTCGTCGTCGTGTACGGCGACGCTCACCGGGAATCGGCCGCCGGAGCGGACGACCTGCCGCAGCGCGAGGCGGTCACCGTCGACCGAGAACACGGAGACGGTGTCGCTGCCCGCGTTGACGGCATACAGCAGGGCGTGGCGCGGGTCGTAGGTCAGGGAGCCCTGCGAGGCGAGGTGGTCGGCGACCGACCCGGCCAGCACTCCCCCGAGACCGTGCGTGTCGTAGGTCCGGGCCCGGGTCAGCCGGCCGTTCTCCGCACGCCGGTAGGCGACGATCTGGTTGCCCGTCGGATTGTCGGTCTGGACGAAGACCGCATGGTGGCTGCCCCGTCCGTGTCCGCCGCCGGGTGCCGCGGCGGACACGGACGGGGTGCACAGGGCTGCCGCGGCGAGCGCGGTCGCGACGGCCACGCCGAGACGATTGATCTTCTGCACGATGTTCTGCCTCCACGAGGAACCAGGATCGACGTCTCGCCGGAGGCCTGCGTCTCTGGTCGAGCCAGATTCGGGCACCGTGGCCGCGAGCGGAGACGACATGGACGAGGGCGGTGATGGGCGTGGGCGCTCCGCACACAGCCTCTCTGTGCGTGAGCCGCCACTGCCCTTCGCCGACAAGGTATGTGATGTTCTGTCAGAAATCGTGGAGGTGTCGCCGTTCGGCGCCGCCGCGTGGCACGGAACCGCACCAGGGGCGCCGGAACACCCACGTGGGCAGTCGGACGGCGCGCCGCCTCGGGATACTGGGCCGGTGAGCGACGCCATGGCGGAGTACGAAGCGCGCACCGAAGAGGCGCGGCGAAGGGGCTACCGCGGCCTGCGCGAGGGCGACCTCGACCCGCGGGACGTCGTCACCCTCGCCTGCGAACTGTTCGACGGGTTCCAGCGCACCGAGGCCGTCCTGGAGGTCGTCGAGCGGAACCCGGCCGAGGTGCCGCGGGCGGAGATGACCGCCCTGGCCCGGCGCGTCCTGGACGACTCGGGCTTCGATCCCGGCTTCGACCTCGCCCCCGAGCGTTTGGAGACGTTGCGCGCCGCGCTGCGCGTCGTGGCCCGCGACCTGCCGACGCGCGGGATCGAGGGCGAACCGGAGATCGAGGTCCTGGAGGACTGGTTCCCGGTGGGAGCCGGTGTCCGCCTCGCCGACGGCGAACAGCTCAACTGGGGCGGTCCCGTCCTGCCGACCATGTGCGACGACCCGGCCACCGCGCTGACCGGCCTGGCGATCCTGATCCAGGAGAGCCTGCTCGAACGGACCTGGCAGGTCTGGCCGGTGTGCCCTCGCCATGACCTCGGCGCCCACGGCTCCGAACGAGGGGGCGAGGCCGTGTGGTGGTGCGCGGGCGGCAACGGTGGCGGACACGCGCTGGCGCCGGTCGGCGAACTCGCGCGCGTTCTCGGCCGCCGTCGCCCCGGACGGGTCGGCGGCTGAAACCAGGCCACCACCTGAACGGCCGGGCCCGGGAGAGGCGCGTACGCGACGGGCGCCGACACGACCCGAACGAACGGTGGAAGCCGTACCGGCCTGCGGCGGCGCCGAGCCGCCGCAGGCCGGACAGCCGAGTCGGGTCGACCCGTGGTCTAGCAGGTCTTGCGCACATAGCCACTGCTGCCCGCCGGTTTGACGTCCACGTCGCGCTGGACGATGCTCAGCGTGCCGCCCCACCCGTTGCAGGCCTTCGACCTGCCGGAGTTGGTGTACTCGATCACGATCACGTTGTTTCCGAAGGCGCTGGTGTAGTCGCCGCACTCGTCGTACTGGCCGCACTCCTCGGCCACGGCGAAGTCCAGGCCGTTGGCGGTGTGGTTGCCCGCCAGCTCGGGAGTGTTCTTCTGGGCGATGGCCAGACCGTCCGCGTGAGAGCGGGCGGAGAGCAGCTTGATGAACGCCTGCGCGTCGGCGGCCGTCAGGCGCTTCCCGGAGCGGGAGTAACTGTCGTAGTTGTCGGGCTCGATCGCCTGGAACCCCTTGGTCCTGCACCTGTCGATCAGGCTTCCGATCTTGGTGGCGATCCGCTGTCGCTTGGCGTCGGTGCCGATGTCGAGGAAGGCCTCGCCCCAGTCCTCGTCGTAGACGACCTTGCCGGACGCGTCGCGCAGCAGCAGGTCGGCGTCCCACTCGCTCTCGGCACCCGGCTGCGCCTGGAAGGCGTTGACGTAGCAGATGTTGTACAGGCCCGCCGCCGGGGAGGCGGCGTTGTCACGGGTGACGACCTTCACCCCGGCCGGCGGGGTGTAGGCACCGCCGATCTGGTAGTCGAACCCGACGTGAGTGGGCGGCAGGGGCACGGACGCGGCCTGCGCGAAGGTCGTCGGGGCGACCAGAGCGCCGACCAGCGCTGCCGCGCCGACGACGGTGCCCATGAGCTTGCGGGAAGGAATACTTGAACGGCTCATGTGAATGAGCTCCCAGGAGGAAGAGGGCACGTCCCCGCCTCGGACGCGACAGAACGTCCTGGCGACTTGGGCCGGGCTCGGGGCGCGAGGCCTGCATACCGGCTGGGCGTGTCTCTGAGCCGGAGCACGGCTCCGGTGTTGTCCGGGAGTAAAGCGAGAGCCCCTGAAGATGTCAACGGTGAGACTCCAGCGGCGTCGCTTCATCGACCCGTGTCTGAAACGACTGACCTCGCGGTTCGGTTCGCGAAGGCCGGATACCCCGGCAACGCAGCCACCTCCCAGCCTGCGGCGACCTCACGCAACAACGACCGCGTCGTCTCCGCGAGTGCCGGGAACTCTTCCAGGGTGCTCGCCATCTCCCAGCGGTGCCGCAGCACTTGGCGCCGCGTCGGGGCCGGACGGCGAGTCCGGTGCAGCGGAGCGTCCTCCACGCTGCGGGGCAGCAGTCGCACCGTCGCGTCCACCGTCCACACCGCTACGGCCTGCCGCATGCCCGCCTGCCACACCTCGTCCTCGGCCAGTGCCGGGTACACACCGACGACCTCGGCGCGATAGGCCTGCTCGATCTCCGCCGCCATCTCGGTCGGCAGGGTGAACACGCACCAGCAACTGGAGAACGGCATCCGGCAGTACGCGGCCGTCAGGAACACCGACTGATAGCAGGCCGCCTCGAAGTCGATCAGCCTCAGCCCGTCCGAGGTGAGCAGGTTGTTGTCGGGACAGGTGTCACCTGGGGTGAAGGCGCGATACTCCTCCCCACCCGCGGTGCCGATCCGGGCCAACTCCTCGTCGAGACCTGGCGGAGCCGCGACTCCGGCGCCGTAGAGCAGCGCCGGCAGAGCAGCGGCCCGCTGAGCGATCCACGGCTCATCTCCCCAGGACAGCAGGCCCTTGTCGTATCGGGCCCACAGCCGCGTGAGAGCGGCACGCCGGTGCACCGATGCGGCGGCGAGCCGCCCGAGCCCGCGGGCCCAGTCCAGCAGCCCGCTTTCCGCGGCCGACGGATCGCTGCCGAGCAGGACGTCCGCCAGGGTGGGTGCATCTCCGAGGTCCGCCATGACCAGCAAGGGAAATTCGGGGTCCACACCCAGAATCTCGGGACCGGCGATCCCGAGGGACAGCCCGGCGGCCTCGGCCGTGAAGGAACGCAGGGACTCCGGGGCGTCGCTGAACGCCTTGACTATCACGCTGCCGCCGTCGGCCGTCTCGCATCGCAACACGGTGCTCCGCGAGCTGCCGCCCAGATCGACGGGACGAAACAACTCGACACGCAACAACGCCCCGGCGGCACGCAAGATGGACTCCACCCCAGGCAGTCTGCCACCGACACCCGGCACGGGCCGAACCGGTAAGCGAGCGCCAACCGGGCCAGAAGGCAGCTGACTTCGCGACGTCACCTGCAAGCGCCGCCATCGCACCCTGGCACACCGCACGCACCTGGGCGGTGGAGCGGCCTGGGTGGGAGTTGTCCGTTCGTCACTCCCCGTGAAGGGAGGCGAGCCAGCGGTCGTCCTGGAACTCGGCGGGCACCTCGCCCTCCCACGGATCGATCCCGCGACGCTCCAGCTCGTCGAACCAGCGGTCGCGTCGCGAGGCGGGGAGGCGTCCTCCGCACCAGGGACAGAAGCCGATCGTGATGCTCGACGTGCCGCCGTCATGGATGATCAGCCCGTACTCCTGGAACCTGGCGCTGAAGTCAATCAGCGCGTCCGGACAGGCGAAGGGGTCGTCGTGCTCGTCGCAGCGCGTGTTCACGCGGCTGGTCATCGTCTCGCAGCAGTGATGAGTCATGCCCTCGGCTTCTCGTTGATCGGCACCCTGATCGGGAGTAGATCACGGTCCGTGATGATCGTCCCGGTCGGCGCCTGGAGCTCTGGGAACGGCGGGAAATCGGCGCCCGTCGACCCGACCGGACCGGGTGAGCTCCGGCCCGAGTCGACGCCGGGGGCGAGGACCGAGCTGTGCCGGTCGCGGTGGCGAGCAGGCGTTGCCGACCGGGTGTGCCACGGCGCGGCGCTCGACCGCCAAGCCCTCACCCTCCCACGGCCGCAGAACCTCTCAACGGCCCATGAACCGCCCTCCGAGGGCAGAGTCGTCGAGACCGGTCCCCCCACATCGAGGTGCGTCTCGGAGCCTTGACGGCATTGGTCCGGTCCAATAGCGTCGCCCCCGCACAGAACTCCACACGGCTCAACACCCGCACGCCGTCACCTGCGTTGATGGTGCGTCCGCCGGCCACGGACGGAACCCGGCCGCCCGCTGTGGGACCGACGGTCCACAACAGCCCAGGCGCGCCGGTCTTCGCCCTGTTCGTTGTCATCCAGACCCCCAAGTGCGCCTTCACCGCCCACCGTTGATGGCGCTCACCTGGGTGACGCAGCGGACAAGCACGATCACGCCTTCCCCACGGAGGTCCGACCATGCCATTACCCTCTGCGAGACCACGGCGCCACGGATGGAAGAGAGCACTGACTCTGATTCCCGTCGCCGTCATGACGATGGCGGCCACCGTCACCGGGACGCTGAGCGCCGAAGCGGCCGTGCCGCCGACGCCGTCGGGCTTCACGCTCACCTGGAGCGACGACTTCAACGGCGCGTCGGGCACCGGCATCGACCAGAGCCTGTGGAAGTACGACACCGGGCCGGGCAGCAATTTCGGCACCGGTGAGATCGAGACCATGACCAACAGCACCTCGAACGTCTACTACGACGGCCAGGGGCACCTGGTGCTCCAGGCGCTGCACTCCGGTTCCGACCCACGGGGCGGCTGGACCTCCGGGCGTGTGGAGACCCAGTCGGCGGGCTTCGGCGCTCCGGCGGGCGGCGTCGTACGCATCGAGTCGGTTCTCCAGCAGCCCAACGTCACCACCGCCAACGGCGCGGGGTACTGGCCGGCGTTCTGGATGCTCGGCGCGCCACTGCGCGACGGTGTGACCTGGCCGAAGTCAGGCGAGATCGACATCATGGAGGACATCAACGGTCGCAGCTCCGATTTCAGCACCCTCCACTGCGGTGTGAGCCCCGGCGGACCGTGCAACGAGTCGACCGGCATCGGTTCCGGTGAACGCGCCTGCGCCGGCTGCCAGACCGGCTTCCACGACTACGCGGCGGAGATCGACCGCTCGGTGTCGCCGGAGCAGATCAGGTTCTACCTCGACGGGAACAACTTCTTCACCGTCAACGCCAACCAGGTGGACGCGACGACCTGGGCCGACGCGGTCGACCACCCGTTCTTCATCATCTACGACCTGGCGATCGGCGGCGGCTTCCCGGACGCCTTCGGTGGCGGCCCGAACGCGGCCACGGTCTCCGGCGGCAAGCTGGTCGTCGACTCAGTGGCCGTCTACAACAAGGGCCCCGGCTCCGGCGGTGGTGGCGGCGGCGGTTCGACGACCGGCCAGACGATCACCGGACCGGGCGGCAAGTGTGTCGACGTGGCCGGTGACGACACCGGCGGCGACGGCACCGCGGTGCAGCTCTGGGACTGCCAGTCGACGGCCAAGGACCAGCACTGGACCTGGAACGGCCAGACCCTCCAGACCCTCGGCAAGTGCCTGGACATCGCCGGCGGCAACAGCGCGGCGGGCACGAAGTTGCAGCTCGCCACGTGCAACAGCGGCGGCTATCAGGCGTGGGTGCGGCAGTCCGACGGCTCGCTGCGCAACCCGGCCAGCGGCCGGTGCATCGACTCACCGTCGGGCGCCACGGCGAACGGCACCCGCCTCCAGATCTGGGACTGCAACAGCTCAGGCGCCCAGAACTTCGCCATCGGAACCCCCGTCTACGGACCGGGTGGCAAGTGCGTGGACGTCGCGGGTGACGACAACGGTGGTGACGGCACCGCGGTCCAGCTGTGGGACTGCCAGCAGGCGACCTCGCTGGACCAGAAGTGGACGTGGAGCGGCCAGACCCTGCGCACGCTGGGCAAGTGCCTGGACATCGCCGGCGGTGTGAACGCGGCCGGTACCAAGCTCCAGTTGGCCACCTGCAACGGCGGTGGGTACCAGAACTGGGTCGCCAACGCCGATGGTTCGATGTCCAACCCGGCCACCGGCCGGTGCATCGACTCGCCATCGGGTGCCACCGCGAACGGCACCCGCCTCCAGATCTGGGATTGCAACAGCTCAGGCGCCCAGAAGTTCGCTCTGGCGTGAAAGGGAGGAGACCCACGGCCCGGGCCGTGGGTCTCCTCCGTCGGTCCGTCCAGGGCAGGACTAGAAGTCGTCGGCGCCGTTGCGGAGTTCGGGGGTCCAGTAGCCGGTGGCCCACTTCGCGGAGTCGACGGCGATACCGTCGGCACCGGGGGCCCTGACGGTGGCCAGGGCGCTGCCGCCCTGGACGCCCACGGAGAAGGCGATCACAGGCTCCGTGTCCTCGTCCTTGCCACCGTCCGACAGCTTCACCAGAGCGTAGGCAGGGGCCCCGGCGGAGAGGACGACGGGAGCGGCGGGCTTGCTCTTGGCCACGGCGGGCACGTTCTCGCGGTGCCCCTCCAGGAACTGGATCTCGGGGAAGCCGTTCATGCGGCAGCCGTGGCCCGAGGTGTTCTTGGCCGTCAGGACGATGTGCGTGTAGGGCGGGCCGTCCTGGTGGGCCGCGCTGATGACGACGTCCTTGGTCGTGCAGACGGGCGTGGAGCCGGAAGCCGATCCGGTACCCGTTCCCGACGCCGAACCCGATCCGGAAACGGTCGAGGTCGTGTCGGCCGCGCCACTGCCGGTGCCGGCGTTCTTGGCACCGCCCGCACCGGACGTCGAAGCCGTCGAGGAGGCGGCCCCGCCGGAGTTCGCGGTCTCCTGGCCGGAGGACTTCACGCCGGAGCCGTCGGGCCCGCAGGCGGTGAGGGCCAGGGCGAGCACGGCCGTGGTCGTGGCGGCGAGCAGAGTGGTGCGGTGACGGATGGTGCTCACGAAGGTTCCCCCGAGAGAGTGCGTGCGGCGAACGCCGGGTCGTACGGCGTGCCGTCCCTGAACTGCTGACATGCATCAGTCTTGGGCTTGGCGCTCACGTGCCGCTGATGTCGCGCTGGCGTACCACTGACGTCCAGGGTGTGACCGTCCGCACACGGCTGTCAGTCGTCGTCGGAGATCCGGCGCACCGCTTCCTCGTACCGTTCGCGGTAGTCCGCCCCGGGGCGCACCCGCAGCAGGGTCGCCAACGCCCGTACGGCTCCCTCGTCGTAGCCGGCGCGTTCGGCCTCCCCGGCGGCCCGGTCCAGCAGCAGGATCCCCTCGCTGTCCGCGCCGAGGGCCAGTTGTGCCTCACCGCTGACGGTGAGCAGCAGCGCGCGGCGCGCCGCCTCCTCGTGCTCGGGGCCGAGATCCAGGGCCGTACGAGCCGATCGCAACGCCTCCCGGGGCCGCCCCGCGGCGAGTTGGATCCGGGCGAGGTGCTGGAGCGCGAGCATCTCGGTGTGCGCGTCGGGTTCCTCCCGGGCCAGCACGATGGCCCGGCCGCAGTTCTCCAGCGCTGCCTCGACGTCACCTTCCTCGGCTTCGACGACGGCGAGATTGATCAGCGCGGTCGCCTCGCCGAGCCGGTCACCGGCCTGCCGCGCGAGTGGAGGCGAGAGCTCCAGCAGAGCGAGGGCCTCGCCCGGCCTGCCTTCCTCGCTCAGCACCCAGCCGAGCAGGGTGAGCACACGTGATTGGGCGTACGGGTCGCACTGGGCGCGCGCGCATTCCAGCGCGATGTTCAGCGAGGGCACCCAGTTGTCCCGCACCCGCCACACCACTTGGGGCCACTGGAGCAGGATGATGCGCCAGGCACGGTCGTCGAGACCGGCGGCACGAGCCGCGGCGACGGCCAGGGTCAGATCGTCGCGTTCGGTGGCCAGCCAGTGCATGGCGGCCGCCCGGTCGGTGAAGTCCCGCACGGCGACAGGGCGGCGGAAGCCGTCCGGCAGCGTGAAGCAGGGTTCGCCGCCCGGCTGCGCGGTGTCGGCGGCGGCGAGCGCGGTCGCGATGTAGTGGTCGAGGACGCCGGTGAGGGCTTCACGCCCGGATCCGGGGTCAAGGGTGCGGGCGTAGAGACGTACCAGGTCGTGGAGTTCCCACCGCCCGGCCGCGGTCTCGGTCACCAGGTGGGCGGCGGCGAGGCGTTCCAGTGCCGCGGCGGCGACACGTGGGGCCGTACCGGCGAGTGCCGCGGCGGTGAACGGATCGAAATGCGAACCGGGATGGTGGCCGAGGCGGGTGAACAGATGCAGTGCGTCCGGCGGCAGTTGCTGCACGGTCAGGCGCAGCGCGGCGGAGACACTGGTGTCGTCCACGTCGAGGTAGGCCAGTCTGCTCTGCTCGTCGGCGAGTTCGGCGGCGAGTTCCGCGAGGGTCCGTTGCGGGCGCCCGGCCAGCCGGGCGGCGGTGACGCGCAGGGCCAGAGGCAGCCCGCCGCACAGTTCGGTGAGTCTGCGGGCCGCCTCCGGTTCGGCCAGAACTCTGTCCTTGCCGAGAACGCCGACCAACAGCTCGGTGCCGTCCTGGGGTTCAAGGCTTTCCAGGGGAACGGCGCCGGCCGCCTCGGAGGCGACGAGGCCGTCCAGCCGGTGCCTGCTGGTGACCAGGGTGACGCAGTCGGCGCCGCTGGGCAGAAGCGCCCGGACGGTGGCGGAGTCACGGACGTTGTCGAGTATGACGAGCAGGCGTCGCCGGTGGGTCAGGGAGCGGAAGAGCGCGGCCGCGGCCGCGGCCGATTCGGGCACACGGCGCGGGGGCACACCGAGCGCCGGCAGGAATTCGCGGAGGACTTCGGTGAGCGCGGCCTCGCCGGTGTCGCTGAAGCCGCGCAGGTCGGCGAAGAGCAGCCCGTCCGGGAACAGGGCCGCGTTGTCGTGGGCCCATTGCACGGCGAGCGCGGTCTTGCCCACTCCCGGCAGCCCGGTGACCAGGCAGACGGGGGCCTCGGCGGAGGCGACCCGGGTCACTTCGGCCAGTTCGGCCTCCAGCCCGTGAAAACCCCGGGGCGCCCGCGGCAGCAGATCCTTGGGATACGACAGGTCGACCAGCGGGGGCAGGGCGACAGGTCCGAAGCGTGCTGACGTCTGCACGGCGCTGCCCGTACGGATCTCCGTCGCCGGGAGTGCAATGCCTTCGGACGTACGGTCGGTGGACGAGCCCGCCGGATGCGGGCCGTACGTCTCCGGCCAGGCTCCGGCCCCTTGGTCCCCCTGCCCCTCAAGACCTGGCCCCCGACGTCCCGAACCGGACTGTTCCCGGCTCGGGTTCCCCTCGGGCGGGTGCGGGTCCTCCGGGAGGGGATCGCCCCGCAGGATCAACGCGTACACCTGGGCGAGTTCGCTCCCGGGGTCGACGCCGAGTTCGTCGACGAGCAGCCGTCTGGTGCGGTTGAACCAGTCCAGCGCCTCCGACTGACGTCCGGCCCGGTACAGCGCGGTCATCAGGGACGCGGTCAACGGCTCCCGCATGGGGTGGACGATCGCTACCGTGCGCAGGACGGCCGCTGCCTGGTCGTGCTCCCCCAACATGGCGTGTACGCGGGCCAGTTGTTCGACGGCGGCCACCCGCGACTCCTCCAGCGCGTGCGCGGCTGCCTGGAGCGCCGGGCCGGGGAACGTGCCCGCGAGGGCGGGGCCCTGCCACAAGGAGAGTGCGTCCTTGAGCATCGACATCGCGTCGCGCGCGTCCTGCTGCTCCTTGGCCAGCGCCAGGAGTTCCTCGAACCTGTGGGAATCCAGGAGGGTTTCGGGCGACCGCAGGGCGTACGCGTCGCCCAGGGTGACCAGTTCGACCCCGTAGTCGGCGGCGTCCGCACGGGCCAGCAGGGCACGTATCTGCGAGACATGTCCCTGAATGACACTACGGGCGTGCAGCGGTGGTGCGTCGTCCCACAGGCAGTCCGTCAGACGGGTCACGGGAACGGGCGTGTTGACCGAGAGCAGCAGTGCTGCGAGGAGACTGCGGCGTTTGGCCGGGCCAAGGGACAGCGGCCCCACGAGGGTGTCGACGGACACCATGCCGAGCAGCCGGAACTCCACAGGGTGAGGTCTCTTTCAGGTGGGGGGAATCGGAGGCGCAATGAAGTCCCAGGATATCGGGGGTACGGGCAGCGACTGATGGGGTGCGTCGGTCTCCGGCCACGGGACCGACTGTGATCGGGCCGCCCGCCTGCGCGAGACTCACGCGGCGGACGGCCCCTGGTGTTCAACAAGCACCGAGAACGAGAACGGTCAGGTCAGGTCAGGTCAGGTCAGGTCAGGATCGCGTCGGCGATCACTCCGTCGCTCACCCGGGACTTTCCCTGGCTGCCCGTACTCATGATCGGCCGGACGACTCCCTAGCCGGCCCGGCAGCTCAGAACCGGCGTGCCGGCGCCGCCCGGCGCCGCGCCGAACCCGAAGCCGGTCGAGGCGCCGGCCGCGATGGCGCCGTTGTGGTCGGCGTTGTTCGCGGTCACCGTCCTGCCAACCTGGGTGTAGGACGCGTTCCACATCCCGGAGACGGCGGTCTGGCTGCCCGGCCACTCCCACGTGACCTGCCACGACTTGGTCGTCGCGGAGCCCGTGTTGGTGACCGTGACATCGGCGTTGAATCCGCTGCCCCAGTCGCTGCTCACCTTGTAGGTGGCACTGCATCCGCTGGAGCCGCCGCCGGTGCCGGTGGTCGTCGCGGTGACCGACGCGGACGCGGCGGAGGTATTGCCGGCCGCGTCGCGGGCCCGCACGGTGTAGTCGTAGCGGGTTCCCGCGGTGAGGCCCGTGTCGGTGAAGGACGTCCCGGTGGTGTCACCGGCCTTGGTGGTGCCACGGTAGATGTCGTAGCCGGTCACCGCGGTGTCGTCGGTGGAGGCTTTCCAGGACAGCGACACACTCGAAGCGGTGGTGGCGGTCACGGCCAGTCCGGTCGGCGTCGAGGGCGCCGTCGTGTCCCCGCCGCCTCCGCCTCCCCCGCCTCCGGCGAAGCCCGGGGCCTTGATGGACGCCAGGTAGCCGTCCTTCGCGGTGTCCACTGTCTGCCAGTCGTCCTTGAGGATGCCTCCCGTGTCACCGGAGTTCGGATTCCACGACCAGAAGGTCCAGTTGAAGCTGTCGGCCCCGTAGGTGCCGGTGGGGCGCAGGTAGTCGACGAGCGCCGCGAGCCACTTCTGATCGACCGTCGACTGCAAGGTGGTGCCGAACTCTCCCAGCCAGACGGGGGCGATGTTCTGTTTGAAGATGTAGCCCCAGTACTTGTCCCAGACGGCCGGCATGTTCGCCGGGAACGACGGGTCGCTGAACCACGGTTGCTGCGCGACGCTGGTGGCGTAGTCGTGGGCCGAGTAGACCAGGCGGTTGGCGACACTCAGCCGCACCGGCGCGTTGGCGACGCCGGCGAGGTTGCCTCCCCACCAGGTGCTCTGACCGTTCACCGTCTGGATGCCCTCGACGAAGATCAGCAGGCTGGGGTTGACGGACAGCACGGCGTTGCCGGCCCGTTCCGCCGCGAGCCGCCAGTCGGTGCCGGTGTCGCCGCATCCCCAACAGGCGGGGTCGTGCGGCTCGTTGTGCAGGTCGATCCCGATCACGGCTGTGTTGCCCTGGTAGCGCCCCGCCAGTGCCTTGAGGTCGGCGATCCAGGTCGTCTCGGGGACGGCGGAGGTGTACCAGAGCGCCGACTGGGCCGAGGAGTCGGGCCGATGACGGTCGAGTACGACCTTGAGGCCGATCGAGCCCGCGTAGCCGACGATCTTGTCCATTACCTGGAGCGAGTTGAGACCTTGCAGGTCGGCGTTCATGCCGTTGGCGTAGCTGATGCCGTTGGGCTGGGTGCCCTTGAAGAGGTCGTCGCTGTAGGGCAGGCGGATGGTGTTGTAGCCCAGAGTCTTCATCTGGTCGACCATCGACTTGTAGTCACGCGACCAGAGTCCGTGGGCGACGTAGTTGGACGTCTCGAACCCGAACCAGTTGATGCCCGCCATGCGCACCGGCTGGTTCTGCGCGTCGAGGAGCCGGCGTCCCTCGGTGTGCCAGTAACCGGCGCCGGACACGGCTGCCACGGCCGACGGGGACGCGGGGGCGACGGCAGCCCGCGCGGGCACCGCCGGCGTGAACGGGACGAGAGCCGCGAGGGCCGCGGTGAGGAGCGCGACCAGGGTACGCCGGACGCGGAATGACGGTGGGTGACGCATGGTGGGGGTCCTCTCCGGGTGGGAGCGCTCCCATTCTTGGGCGCGCGTCTCCGGGCGGGCAGGCGAAGGGGCATCCGGCAGGGCGGCTCCCGCGGACCGGCAGGAGTGTCCCGCTCCCGACGGCCGGCTCGTCGAAGCCGGACTGCGCACATGGAAGCCACTAAGCGTGTTCGCGTCAATACCTCACGCAGCGATCGTGTCCCGCGGAGTGGCCCGAGCCCGGGCGACTCCGTCCGGTCCGAGCCCGCGTCGCCCCGACCCACGAAGGGCGGCCCGCCTTCCGGATTCTCCGCCGGACGCCGCACGGACCTGCCACACCTCCACACCCGCGGCGACCTGGCCGGCGCACGGGCGCCCCGCGAGCGAACCACGTCACGGCACGACCGAATGACAGTCCGTCAGCAGCCCATCTTTTGCACGGGTGTTGACATCCGCATCCCGAACGCCGCACCTTGGGAGCGCTCCCACCATCACCCCCATGTCCCCGCCGTCACATCAGTGACCGGGCATCGTCCAGGTTCGGCGGCGAGAACGCCGGTCCCCCGTCCGGACGACGCCGCGGCGCGCTCATGTTCGGTGGCTCTCCCGCTCCAGCTTGCGCGATGCACACGGTCGCACCTTCGTCATGCCTGAACGCAACGCCTGTCCGGCGGAGTTCCGTCGGTGTGCCCGAGCCGCGGCACACCGGGGGCCGCCGGCGACCCCGCACGCCGACCGTACCCGCCTGCTCTCCCCAGGAGATGGCCGATGCCTTCCCGTAGACCCGACTCCACCGTGCGCCGAAACGGACCGAAGCGGACCGCCGCTCTGGCCGTCGGCGCCCTCCTCGGTGCCCTGTCCGTCACCGCCCTTCCGACCACCGCGAGCGCGGCCGCCAAACTCGACAATCCCTACGTCGGCGCCAAGGCCTACGTGAATCCCGACTGGTCGGCCAAGGCCGCTGCCGAGCCGGGCGGTTCGGCCATCTCCAACCAGCCCACCTTCGTCTGGCTGGACCGGATGGCCGCGATCCAGGGCACCGCCGACGCCCGTGGGCTGAAGGCGCACCTGGACGCGGCCAAGGCACAGGGCGCCAACCTCGTCCAGTTGGTCATCTACGACCTGCCGGGCCGGGACTGCGCGGCCCTCGCCTCCAACGGCGAGCTGGGTCCCGACGACCTGGCCACCTACCAGAGCAGCTACATCGACCCGATCGCGGCGATCCTCGCCGATCCGGCCTACGCGAGCCTGCGGATCGTCAACCTCATCGAGCCTGACTCGCTGCCCAACCTCGTGACCAACGCGGGCGGCACCGCCGGCTCCACCACCCAGTGCGCCACCATGAAGGCCAACGGCAACTACGAGAAGGGCGTCGGCTACGCCCTGCACAAGCTCGGCTCCCTCGCCAACACGTACAACTACATCGACGCCGGCCACCACGGCTGGCTCGGCTGGGACAGCAATCTCACCCCGGCGGCCCAGGAGTTCAAGAAGGCCGCCACCACCAACGGCGCCACCGTGAACGATGTGACGGGCTTCATCGTCAACACCGCGAACTACTCCGCCACCAAAGAGCCGTACGTGAAGGTGACGGACACGGTCAACGGCCAGACCGTGCGCCAGTCGAAGTGGATCGACTGGAACCAGTACGACGACGAGAGCTCGTACGCGCAGGGCCTGCGCACCGCGCTCGTCGCGCAGGGCTTCGACTCCGGCATCGGCATGCTCGTCGACACCTCGCGCAACGGCTGGGGCGGTTCGGCGCGGCCGACCGGTCCCGGCCCGACGACCAGCGTCGACGCCTACGTGGACGGTGGCCGTATCGACCGGCGCATCCACGCCGGCAACTGGTGCAACCAGAGCGGGGCGGGTCTCGGCGAGCGCCCGGCGACCGCACCCGACACGGGAATCGACGCCTACGTCTGGGCCAAGCCGCCGGGCGAGTCCGACGGGGCCAGCCAGGCCGTCGCCAACGACGAGGGCAAGGGCTTCGACCAGATGTGCGACCCCACGTACACCGGGAACGCGCGCAACGGGAACAACCTCACCGGAGCCCTGCCCAACTCCCCGCTGGCCGGGCACTGGTTCTCCGCCCAGTTCCGTCAGCTGCTCGCCAACGCCAACCCGCCGCTGAGCGGATCAGGTGGCGGCGGTGGCGGTGACACGCAGGCTCCCACCGTTCCCGGCGGCCTCACGGCCGGCTCCACGACGAGCAGCAGCGTCTCCCTGAGCTGGAGCGCGTCCACGGACGACACCGCGGTCACGGGGTACGACGTCTACCGCGACGGCACCAAGGTCGGCAGCGCCACCGCCACGTCCTTCACCGACAGCGGGCTCGCCGCCTCCACCACCTACAGCTACACCGTCAAGGCCAAGGACGCTGCCGGCAACGTCTCGGCGTCGTCCACGGCGGTGTCCGCCACCACCAAGGCGTCGTCGGGTGGAGGAGGAGGCTCCTCGGGTCTCAAGGCGCAGTACAAGAACAACGATTCCTCCACCGGCGACAACCAGGTCAAGCCCGGTCTCAAGCTGGTCAACGGAGGTTCCGGCGCGGTCGACCTGTCCAAGGTGACCATCCGCTACTGGTTCACGGGGGAGTCCTCCTCCGCCGGCTACCAGACCTTCTGCGACTGGGCACAGCTCGGCTGCTCCACGGTGAAGACCTCGGTGAGCGGCGTTTCCCCGAGCCGCGCGGGCGCGGACCACTACCTGGAGGTGGGCTTCAACTCCGGCTCGCTGGCGGCCGGGGCGGACAGCGGTGAGCTGCAACTGCGCATGGCCAAGTCGGACTGGTCGAACTTCGACGAGTCGAACGACTACAGTCGGGGCGCCAACACCGCCTACGCGGACGCGGCGAAGGTGACCGTGTACGTGTCGGGCGTCCTCGTCTGGGGCACCGAGCCGTAGAGCGGGCGGAACGGACAGGGGGCCGGGGCGGTGACGCTCCGGCCCTCCCGCCGTCGGTGGGGGGCGGCGCAACGGGATCGTGCGGGCGATCGGACCGTCAGCGGGCCGCGAGGGGTCTCTCCACGACGGGCACCGGTTCGTCCTGAACCGGTTCGCGCAAGAAGGCGGAGAGCAGCAGCGCGAGCACCGGCAGGGTGGCGAGTACCGCGAGTGCGCCCCGGGGACCGTGGTGGGTCGCGACGATGCCGAGCAGCGGCATGAACAGTCCGCCCGCGCTCATCGCGAGGCCGAGCGTGACGCCGGCGGCGGTCCCGGGCCGGCTGGGCAGGTAGTCCTGGCCGAGCTTGATGAGGACGGCGAACGGGATGTTCGAGATGAGGCCGACCAGCGACGCGAGGGGCAGCGCGGCGTATCTGTCGTCGCACATCAGCATGAGCCACAGGGCGGGCAGCATGGCCGCGTTGCCGATCTGCACGGTGCGCACCATTCCGATGCGGTCGGCCAGCCGCCCTCCGAGCAGTGTGCCGGCGACACCGCCGCCGAGTTCCAGGGTCACCGCGAGACCGCCGAGGCCGCTGCTCGCCTCCAGATGGCGGATCCAGTACAGCGAGATGAAGGTGTTCAGTCCGGTCGAGACGGTGGAGCGCACGATCTCGACGGCGGTCAGTGCCGCGAACCGGCCCGGCCGGTCCCGGCCCTGGCTCCGCGCCTTCTTCATCGGTATGACGGACGCGCGATGCTGATGGCGCAGCAGGACGAAGCCCATGAGGACGGCGGGCGGGACGAAGAGCGCGGTCGCGCTCATCCCGAGGTGGTCCAGGGCGGGGGTGACCAGGGCCGGGGCGACGAAGAACCCGACACTGCCGCCCGCGGCGAAGTAGCTCATCGCGGTGGCGCTGCCCCCGGCGGCCCGGCGCGCGTCGCGCCCCGCGGGCGGATGGAACATCGCGACACCGACCCCCGCCAACAGCAGGAGGGCGAAGGCCAGGGGGTAGGAGGCCACCAGCCCGGACGTGCCCGCCCCGACGCCCGCGAGGCCGACTCCCAGCGGCGACATCCAGCGCAGCCGGAACCGGTCGGCGAGCAGTCCGATCGGCACCTGCGGCAATGCGCTGCCGAGCGTCGCGGCGAGTGCCAGTCCCGAAGCCTGCACGTAGCTGAAGTCGCGTTGCAGCACGAAGTAGGGGACCGCGGCGGGTACGAGGCCCTGGTAGAAGTCGTCGACCGCATGGGCGCCGGCCCAGATCCGCATCCGACGCCAGTGCGTGGGCGGACCACCCGCCTCGTGCGGGGTACTTGCTTCCTGGATCGTTGTCACACCCTCACGATGGACAAGGACACCCAGGGCGCGCTTCCCGTATTCTGCCCTCTCATGTCGCAGATCCGCCATCAGCCCGTCGCGCCGACGCATACACGGTTCCTCGGTGGCGGCGAGACCATCGACCGGCACCGTCACGACGACCACCAGCTGATCTACGTCAGCTCGGGCGTGCTCGCGATCACCACGGAACACGGCTCCTGGATCGCCTCCAACGACCGCGCCCTGTGGGTGCCGGCGAACACCTGGCACGAACACCGCTTCCACGGCCGGAGCCGCTTCCACACCGTCGGCTTCCCGGCGCACGGCGGGACGCCCCTGCTCGACGCCGAGCGCCCCACGGTCATCGCCGTCGATGCTCTGGTCCGCGAATTGCTCATCGCCCTCGCCGGCACCGCCCTCACGCGGAGCGAGTCCCAGCACGTCGAAGCGGTGCTGCGCGACCGGCTTCGCCGCGTGAGGGCCCAGCCCGTCGCCCTGCCCGCCGCCCGCGACCGACGGCTGGCCGACGCCTGCCGCCTGGTCGAGGAGGACCTGCACAAGCCCTGCACCCTCGCCCAGCTCGCCGGCCGTGTGCACACCGGCGAACGCACCCTCTCCCGCCTCTACCGCGACGAGTTCGGTCTGACCTTCCCCCAGTGGCGCACCCGGACCCGAATCTTCACGGCGATGGTCATGCTCGCCGAGGGTGCCACCGTCACCGACACCGCGCACGCCTGCGGATGGGCGACGACCAGCGCGTTCGTCCAGACCTTCGCCCAGACGGTCGGCCTCACCCCCGGCGCCTACCGTTCGGGCGTGGGCGCGTCGCGGGAGAGCTGACGGCCGAGGCGGCGAGGGCGATCGTGGAGCAACATCCGCACCGCACGGTCTCCGAGACAGCGCGTTGTCGCTGAGGAACACCCGCGCGGCTGAGCGTCCAACCAGCCTTCGGCGGCTTGGCATGGTGGTCATACGCACAGTTGGGCCCTGAACTATGGTGCCCCACCACATACGCCTCCGACCTGTGCGTTCCTACGGTGTGCCGACACGTACCGTCCCCACCGCACACGAGGAAGTGGCGCACATGGCCTCCGCAGCATCCGCTCCCCCGACACCCGCCAACCTGAAGCGCATCGTCGCCGCCAGTCTCATCGGCACCACCATCGAGTGGTACGACTTCTTCCTCTACGGCTCGGCCGCCGCCCTGGTGTTCAACAAGCTGTTCTTCCCCGGCTCCGACCCGCTCGTCGGCACGCTGCTCTCCTTCCTGACCTACGCCGTCGGGTTCGCCGCCCGGCCGCTGGGCGCGCTCGTCTTCGGGCACTACGGCGACCGGCTCGGCCGCAAGCGACTGCTCGTGCTGAGTCTGCTGCTGATGGGCGGGGCGACGTTCGCGATCGGTCTGCTGCCCACGCACGCGACCGTCGGCGCGGCCGCCCCCGTCCTGCTCACCGCGTTGCGTCTGGTCCAAGGCTTCGCCCTGGGCGGCGAATGGGGCGGCGCCGTCCTGCTGGTGTCCGAGCACGGCGACGCCAAGCGGCGCGGGTTCTGGGCGTCATGGCCGCAGACGGGCGCCCCGGCGGGCCAGCTCCTGGCGACCGGCGTTCTGTCCCTGCTCACCGCCACGCAGTCGGACGGCACCTTCGTCGCCTGGGGCTGGCGCATTCCGTTCCTCCTGTCCGGCGTGCTGGTCGTCGTCGGTTTGTGGATTCGTCTGTCTGTCGACGAATCACCCGTGTTCAAGCAGGCGTTGGCCCAGGCCGAGGCCCGCAAGGCGGCGGGAACGGCCGGCGGGGATGAGGGGCCCGAGAAGCTTCCGCTGGTCTCCGTCCTGCGCCACCACTGGCGTGACGTGCTCGTCGCGATGGGCGCCCGCATGGCCGAGAACATCAGCTACTACGTCATCACCGCCTTCATCCTCGTGTACGCCACCACGTCCGTCGGTGTCTCCCGGCAGACCGCGCTCAACGCCGTTCTCATCGCCTCCGCCGTGCACTTCGCCGTCATCCCGGCTTGGGGTGCCCTGTCCGACCGCATCGGGCGCCGCCCCGTCTACCTGCTCGGAGCCGCCGGCGTCGGCCTGTGGATGTTCCCGTTCTTCTCCCTCATCGACACCGGAGGCTTCGCGAACCTCGTCCTCGCCGTCACCGTCGGCCTGATCCTGCACGGCGCCATGTACGCACCCCAGGCCGCCTTCTTCTCCGAGATGTTCGCGACCCGGATGCGCTACTCGGGCGCCTCCATCGGGGCCCAGTTCGCCTCCGTCGCGGCGGGCGCGCCCGCACCGCTGATCGCGACGGCGCTGCTCTCCTCGTACGACAGCTCCACGCCCATCTCCCTCTATGTGATCGGGGCGGTACTGCTGACCCTGATCGCCGTGGGCTTCGCGAAGGAGACCCGCGACCGTGACCTGTCCGCCGTCGAGGCGGTGTCCGACGATCAGCCGGCTCCGGTCGCGCCGGCCGACGCCCGTACGGTCTGACCGCGGGTCCACGCCGCCCGATCCCCGTGCCCGACGCCGTGTGCGGGGATCAGCGCGGTCCGTCCACGGACAACCGGTGCAGTCTCAGGGCGAGTTGGACCTCCAAGATGCGGGCGGGACTCTGCCAGTCCTCCCCGAGCAGGCGCCCCACCCGCTCCAGCCGCTGCGCCACGGTGTTCACATGCACATGCAGGGCGTCCTTCGTGCGCGCCGGGCTCATACCGCTCGCGAAGTACGCGTCGAGGGTGCGCAGCAGGTCCGTGCCACGCCGTTCGTCGTAGGCGACGACTCCTCCGATCGTCCGGCCGACGAATCCGGAGATGTCCCGGTCCCCTGCGAGCAGCAGTCCGAGGAAGCCGAAGTCCTCGGCTGCCGCGCCGTCGCCCGCACGGCCGAGCAGGCGCAGCGCCTCCAGACAGCGCTGCCCCTCCGTGTAGGCGGCGGCCACTGCCTCGGGGTGGGCCGCGAGCCGGTCGACGGGGGCTGAGGCGCCGACGGTCACCTCCTCCTGGACGGCGGTGCCCAGTTCCTTGGCCGTGCGGCGGGCCAGGGTCGTCGCCGTGTCGCCGGGCCCGAGCGGGAGAAGCAGGACGGTGCCGCCGTCACGGGTGGCGGCCAGTCCGTGACGGGTGGCAGCGAGATGGGAGGCGGCCGACCACAGGCGTCTGCGCGCGCCCGCCTGCCGGCCGACGTCGGTGGACACGGCGTCGAGGCAGGCCGCCAGCACCACATGAGGACCGTCGAGGTCGGCGTGCAGCCGCGCCGCCCGCTCCCTCAGCAGACCCGGATCGCGGTCCCGGGCATCGAGCAGGTCGTCCAACAGCTCGCCGCGTACCCGTTGTTCGGCCTCGGAGGCCGAACGTCTGGCCAGCAGGAGCAGTGAGGTGACCATCGCGGCGCGCTCCAGCGTTCGCTGGTCGACGGGGTCGAGGCCCGGATGCCCGCGCAGCACCAGCGCGCCGAGGAGTTCACCTCCCGCCGCCACCGCGACGACCCAGTCGTCGCCGTTCCGCACCGCGTGACCGGCGGCGCGCGCCGCTTCCACGGCCGCGGGCGGTGTGCCGCCCGGTTCCGTGAACTCGACCGTCCCGTCGAGGACTTCGGAGACCGCGGCGGCGACGTCGTGCACTCCCCCACCGCGCAGCACGAGTTCGGCCAGCCGGTCGTGGACGTCGGAGGCACGCTCGATCACCGCGCTGCGGTCACGGATGATCTCGTTGGCCCGGCCGAGGCGGTCCAGGGCGGAGCGCGTCTCCGTCAGCGCGTTCGCCGAGTCGATGGCCGCCGCGGCCAGCGCCGCGAACGAGCCGAGCAGCGCGATCTGTTCCCGCTCGAAGACCCGTGCTCTGCGGTCCGCGGCGAAGAGCACGCCGATGACCTGGGGTCCGATCATCAGGGGCA
Source organism: Streptomyces sp. NPDC024698 (assembly GCF_055559015.1). Taxonomy (NCBI): domain Bacteria; kingdom Bacillati; phylum Actinomycetota; class Actinomycetes; order Kitasatosporales; family Streptomycetaceae; genus Streptomyces; species Streptomyces sp. NPDC024698. The sequence goes on from NZ_JBVHLK010000003.1 coordinate 330,188, forward strand.
CACCGAGAATCGCGACGAGCCCCTCGTCCCGCACGCCCGCGTCGATGGTCCGGGTGTGCCGGAAACGCTCGTCCTTGAAGTAGTCGTCGGTGACATACGGGCGGGCGGTCTGTGCGACGAGTCCGCCCAGGCCCTCGCCCATGCCGAGCCGCAACTGCTGGAAGCGGGCGGCGACCGAGCCCTCGGTCACTCGCATATAGGTGTCGCCCCTGGCCAGGTCGTTCAGGCTGAGATACGCGATGTCGGTGCCCAGGAGTGAGCGGGCCCGCTGCACGATCGCCCGCAGCACGGCGTCCAGGTCGCGCAGACCCGCGAGGTCGTGCGCCGTCTCGAACAGCGCGGAGAGCTCGGCCTCGCGGCGCCGCCGTCCTTCTATCTCCGCGCGCACGCCCAGGGCTAGCCGCTTGGCCTGTTCGAGCGCGGAGACGTGCCCGTCGGGCAGCCCCTCGGCTCGGGCGAGCAGCACCGGCTGCTCATAGGCGTCGGCACTCGCTCCCCGGGCCAGGAGTTCCAGGAACGGCGCTTCCACGATGTCGGCGGAGCGCTCGGCTGATGGCAGGTGATCGCGGGACATGGCAACAGGATCGCGCATCCGCGGGCCGCGCCCCTTGCCCTGTGGATAACTCTCGGCACCGGACCGGGTGCGCCCGGGCCGGCGGGGCGGACACCGGCTCAGTGCGCGGTCCAGCCCCCGTCCAGTGCCAGCGAGGTTCCGGTGATGAAGGCCGCCTGCGGGCCGCAGAGATACGCCACCGCCTCCGCGACCTCCTCCGGTTCGATGAGCCGCTTGACCGCGCTGTCGCGCAGGAGGATCTCGGTCAGGACGCGCTCTCGCGGGATCCCGTGTGCGCGTGACTGATCGGCGAGCTGTTTCTCGACAAGTGGGGTGCGCACGTAGGCGGGGTTCACACAGTTCGAGGTGACCCCGTGGGGTGCGCCTTCCAGCGCCGCGGTCTTCGAGAGTCCCTCGAGTCCGTGCTTGGCGGCGACGTAGGCCGATTTGAACGCGGAGGCGCGCAGCCCGTGGACGGAGGAGACGTTGACGACGCGCCCCCAGCCCTGCCCGTACATGTGGGGCAGGGCACCGCGGATGAGCCGGAACGGTGCTTCCAGCATCACGGTCAGCACCGTGTGGAACACGTCGGGCGGGAACTCCTCGATGGGGCGGACCATTTGCAGCCCCGCGTTGTTCACGAGGACGTCGGTGCCGGCCGCGGCCTGTTCCGCCGCGTCGAGGTCCGTGAGGTCGAGGACGTGCGGCTCGACCGTCCCGGCCAGGCCCTGCGCCTGTGCGGGCAGGGTCTCCAGGCCTCGGGCGTCCCGGTCGACCGCTCTGACCTTCGCTCCGGCGGCGGCGAGCCGCAGCGCGCAGGCGCGGCCGATGCCGCTCGCGGCGCCGGTGACGAGGGCGGTGCGGCCGCCGAGGTCGAGCGGGGAGGTGTGGGGACCCGGGTGGGCGGTGGGCGCGGTCATGCCTCGACCCTAGGCAGCGCCCCAGCCCTGACCGATGTGGTCAACACACACTCTTCAGGGTCAGGTCGTGGGCTCGAACCATGTGGGTTCGTCGAGGAGCGCCTGCTTGATCCGCACGAGCGCGTAGTCGTCGAGCTTGGGCAGGGCGTCCACGGCGAACCAGCCGACCTGGAGCGATTCGTCGTCGTTGACGCGGGCCTCGCCGCCGACGGCACGGCAACGGAGCGTGGTGTCCATGAACTGGCAGACATCGCCGTTGGCGAAGGTCACCTGCCCGCCGGCCTGGATCATCACGACGCGCTCGACGTCGATGTGCACGGCCGTCTCCTCGTACACCTCGCGCACCGCGCAGGCGGCGGGCTGCTCCCCCGGCTCGGGGATGCCGGAGATGAGCGCCCACTTGTGGCTGTCCGAGCGCTGGCCGAGCAGAATCCTGCCCTCGTCGTCGAAGACCACGGCGCTGACCCCGGGGAGCCAGAGCAGTTGGTGGCCCGCGAAGGCCCGGATCGTACGGATGAAGTCAGGAGTAGCCATGGCCCAGACCCTATCCGCGCAGCTCCGCCGCCTGATGCACCGGCTACGGCGCCCGGGACCTGAGGACCTGGGTCGACGCACCGGCCACAGCGGCGGGGCCCTGACCGCTGGCCTGCACACCGGCTGCAACGGCCGGGGCCCGGGATGCTCAAGCACGGATACGGCGACCAGGGCCAGGGGGACGCAAGGACGACCGCGGGGCCCGGAGCCGCGCCGCACAAGCGGTCGCGCGGCCCCTGACCCGCCGCAAGGGCAGTCGCCCGACCTAGGCGCCGGTCTTCCGCCGCGATCGGACCGCCGTCGTCGCCGCCCAGCCGAGGCCGCCCGCCGCGACGAGCACCAGGAGCATCTCCGGAAGGATGCCGAGCTTCGTGGCCGGGGTCTCGGAGGAGCGCAGCGGCACCTTCTGGACGAGCGAGTCGGCGACGAACATCCCGGTCTTCTGGGTGATCTTCCCGTCGGGCATGATCACGGCGCTGACACCGCTGGTCACGGGCACGGTCACGGTGCGGCTGTGCTCGACGGCGCGGATGCGGGACATGGCGAGCTGCTGGTAGGTCATCTCGCTGCGGTCGAAGGTCGCGTTGTTGCTGGGTACCGAGATGATCTGGGCGCCGTCGGTGACGGTGCTGCGCACGGCCCAGTCGAAGGCCGCCTCGTAGCAGGTGACGAGGCCGACGCCGGTGCCGTTCATCTTGAACACACCCGGCTTCGTGCCGCGGCTGAAGTCCTGGCGGACCATGCTGGTCCAGTTCTTGTTGATGGCTCCGAGCAGCGGGCGCAGGGGCAGGTACTCGCCGAACGGCTGGACCTGGCGCTTGTCGTACGTGTTCACCGGGCCCTTCACCGGGTCCCACAGGATCTGCTCGTTGTAGATCTTGTGGCCCCGCCCGACGACCGCGCCGACGGAGATGGGGGCGCCGATCGCCTTGGCGGCCCCGTCGATCACGTAGCGGGCGTCCGGGTTGGCGTACGGGTCGATGTCGGAGGAGTTCTCCGGCCAGAGCACCAGGTCGGGCTTGGGCTTCTTGCCGGCCCTGACCTCGGCGGCCAGCCGCTCGGTCTCGGCGACGTGGTGGTCGAGGACGGCGCGCCGCTGCGCGTTGAAGTCGAGTCCCGCGCGCGGGACGTTGCCCTGGATGAGCGCGACCGTCGCCGTGCCGTCCTCCGCCTTGTCGCTGACCAGCGTCCGCGCGGCGAGTGCGCCGAGGACCGGGACGGCCATGCTCAGGAGGGCCACGGCGGCGGCGCCGCGGCGCAGGACGCCGGTGCCGCGCCGTTCGACGGCGAGACGGACGATCTCGTAGAGCCCGAAGCCGCACAGCACGACGGCGAAGCCGAGGACCGGAGTGCCGCCGACCGCGGCGAGCGGCAGGAACACACCGTCGGCCTGTCCGAACGCGATCTTCCCCCAGGGGAAGCCGCCGAAGGGCGCACGCGCGCGTGCCGCCTCGCCGGCGATCCAGACGGCCGCCGCCCACAGCGGCCACCCCGGCAGCCGGGAGACGAAGGTGATGCCCGCCCCGACGAGCGCTATGTAGATCGCCTCGACCGCTACGAGCGCGAGCCAGGGGCCGGAGCCGACCTCGACACCCGTCCAGACCAGCAGCGGCAGCAGGAAGCCGAGGCCGAACAGGTAGCCGAGCCCGAGGCCTGCCTTCCAGGAGCGGCCGCGCAGGGTCCAGGCGAAGACAGCGAAGGCCGGCAGGGCGAGCCACCACAGAGGCCGTGGCGGGAAGCTGACGTACAGCAGCACTCCGGAGAGTGCCGAGGCGGCGGCCGGAACGAGGCGGCGCACCAGGCGGGACCCGCGTGGAGCGGGCGCGGCCTGGGGGTCGAGCTGTTCCGGCTCGTCTACGGTGGTTGCGGTGGCGGTCACTCGGGGAGTGTACGGCGCCTGACCTGGGCGCGGACAGCGCGGTCCGCTCGGTCCCGAAGGGCGGAACGCCGTTCGGCGGGTCGCATCACGCGGACCTGCCGTGACCTTCCCGCGCGACCGCGCCGACCGCCACACAGGTGCGGCCGTCAGCTCGCCAGGCCGGTCTTGTCCGGGCGCAGACGGCCGCGGACGACCCTGACGGCCGCCTCGGCGTTGTCCACGGTGATCGTGAACGTATGACCGTCACCCAGGCGCAGGACCATGGCCTCGCCCCGCCGGACGATGACGGCGGTTCCCTGCTCGGGACGCCAGCGGTATCCCCAGCCGCCCCACTGTCGCGGGGTGACCTGGGGAGCGAAGTCGGCACCGACGACCGTGGACAGCGGGATGCGCCGGCGCGGCACACCGATGTGGCCGCAGCGCACCTCCAGACAGTCCTCGTCCACCTTCACGGCGACATGCACGAAGGCGAGCGTGCCGAAGAGGATGAGTAGTCCTGCCGCGATGCATCCGACGACGGACATGATCAGGGGGGCCGCTCCCGACGTCCAGCCCGAGGTGACGGCCAGCTCGATGCCGAGAGCCAGACAGGCCATGCCGCCCAGGGCGGGCAGCCACTGGACACGGTTCCTCGCACGCCCGGTCCAGATCTCCGGGTGCGGGGAGGATTCGCCGTGGGGGTGGTCCCTCATGACTTGAGACTACTCAGGTTCCGCTCCGCGGGCACCGGGTCGCGGAACGTCACTCCGCCGGGTGGACGAGAGCGTTCCCGGTGTCGGTGACTCAGCGTGCGGGGCTGACCGCCGAGAGGATGCGGCCTTCCTCGTAGGTGAGCGCCGTGGCGGGCAGGGCGCCCTCGTGTCCGCTCTGGAGCACCGTGACGGTGGACGTGGCGGGGGCCGCGGGGTCCGGGGACTCGCCGATCCGGCGCAGGGCCTGGGCGGCGACCGCTCCGGCGGAACCGTGCAGGACGAGCGGCGGCCGGCCGGGCCGCTGCACCGCCGCGCGGATGCGTTCGGCGACGAGTTCGTAGTGGGTGCAGCCCAGGACGACAGCCGTCACGTCCTCGGGGGTGTGCGCGGCGGCCGCCTCGATCGCGGCGTCGATGGCCGCCTGGTCGGCGTGTTCGACGGCGTCCGCGAGCCCGGGGCAGGCGACCTCGGTGACCGCCACTCCGCCGGCGAACTCCTCGATCAGACCCCGCTGGTACGGGCTGCCCGTGGTGGCGGGCGTGGCCCAGATCGCCACGGGTCCGCCGCCCGCGGCGGCCGGCTTGATCGCCGGGACGGTGCCGATGACGGGCACCTGCGGTTCGAGGCGGGCGCGCAGGGCGGGCAGGGCGCGTACGGAGGCGGTGTTGCAGGCGACGATCAGGGCGTCGGGCCGGTGCAGCGCGGCGGCCTCGGCGACCGCGAGGGCGCGCGCGGTGACGTCCTCCGGGGTGCGGGGTCCCCAGGGCATGCTGCCGGGGTCGGAGGAGAGGACGAGATCGGCGTCGGGCCGCAGTCGACGCACCGCCGCGGCAGCAGCGAGCAGTCCGATTCCGGAGTCCATGAGCGCGATCTTCACCCGGTCACCATAGACGATCGGTCTATACCGGTGACCGGGGTGGGGCAGACTGCGGCGGGTGAGCGCCCTCGTGTGGATCGCCCTCGGATCGTTGGCCTGCTGGCTGTGGCTCCTGCTCGGCCAGGGCTTCTTCTGGCGTACGGACCTGCGGCTGCCCCCGTGTCGTGAGCCGTCGGACTGGCCTTTCGTCTGCGTCGTGGTGCCGGCCCGGGACGAGGCCGCTGTCCTGCCCGAGAGCCTTCCGTCGCTCCTGGCGCAGGACTATCCGGGGCGGGCCGAGATCTTCCTCGTCGACGACGGCAGTTCGGACGGCACGGGAGAGCTCGCCCGCGAGCTGGCTCGCCGGCACGGCGGACTTCCGCTCACCGTCGGCTCGCCGGGAGATCCGCCGGCGGGCTGGACGGGCAAGCTCTGGGCCGTACGTCATGGCATCGGCCTCGCCCGCGCGCGGGAGCCCGAGTATCTGCTGCTGACCGACGCCGACATTGCGCATGCCCCGGACAGCCTGCGGCTTCTGGTGGCGGCGGCCCGTACGGGTGGCTTCGACCTCGTCTCGCAGATGGCGCGGCTGCGGGTGGAGAGCCCGTGGGAACGGCTGGTCGTGCCTGCCTTCGTCTACTTCTTCGCGCAGCTGTATCCCTTCCGCCGGATCGCCGTGCGGGGCTCGCGGACGGCGGCCGCCGCGGGGGGATGCGTGCTGCTGCGCGCGGACGCCGCCGAGCGGGCGCGGATCCCGGACGCGATCCGCCATGCCGTCATCGACGACGTGGCGCTCGCCCGTGCCGTGAAGCGCGATGGCGGCCGCGTCTGGCTCGGCCTGGCCGAGCGGGTGGACAGCGTGCGCCCCTATCCACGGCTGCACGATCTGTGGCGGATGGTCTCGCGCAGCGCGTACGCGCAACTGCGCCACAGCCCTCTGCTGCTCGCCGGAACGGTGGCCGGACTCGCCGTGGTGTATCTGGTGCCGCCGGTCGCCCTCGTGGTGGGCCTCGCCGCGGGAAACGCGTGGGCGGCTGTCGCCGGGGGGCTCGCCTGGCTGGTGATGACGGCGACCTACGGACCGATGCTCCGTTACTACGGACAGCCCTTGGTGCTCGCTCCCCTCCTGCCATTCACCGCCTTCCTCTACCTCCTCATGACGGTCGACTCCGCGGTGCAGCACTACAGGGGGCGCGGCGCGGCCTGGAAGGGCCGCACCTACGCACGCCCCGACGCCGCCCTCGACGACAACTAGGGCCTGGCAGGACAACGATGCCGTGGCGGGCGGCCGTCATTTCCTGCCGGGTGTCCAGTTCATGCCCCAGCCGTAGGCGTGGTCCACGGTGCGCTGGGGGCTCACCCCGCGCGCGGGGACGAGGTACCGGGCCTCGCGCTGGACGACCAGGTCGGCGCCGTTTCCGGTGATGAGGGCCAGCGCGCAGACGGTGGAGGGCACCGTGCACTCGTCGAGCGAGAAGTCGATGGGCGCGCCGTTCAGCGGCTGGAGGGTGACCGTGGCATGCAGGTCGGCGAAGGAACGCGCGCCTTCGTAGATGGTCACGAAGATGAGGATGCGCCGGAAGTCCTGCTTGCGGTCGAGGTTGATGGTGAGGTTCTCACCGCTGGCCAGGGCCCCGGTGCGGTCGTCTCCGTCGAGATGTATGTACGGCGGCTGGTGCAGTGCCCCGAAGGCGTTGCCGAGCGCCTGTACGACTCCCTTGCGGCCGTCGGACAGCTCGTAGAGCGCGCACAGGTCGAGGTCGAGGTCCGCGTGGCTGGCGACGGCCCGGCCGCGTTTGCTGCCCCACCCCGTGAACTGCTTGCGCACCTCCCAGTTGAGGTTGACCCGCATGGCACCGCCGGTGCCGCCCTGCTTCGCGAGGGAGACGGAGGGCGCCTCCTTGGTGAGCGTCACCTTGGAGAGCCGGACGGGCGCCGGCGGGGCCGCGGGCGGCTGAGGAGCCGCGGGAGGCTGTGGGGCGGCCGGTGGCCACGAGGCCACGGTGGGCTGCGGAGCCCTCGGCGGCCGCATGGTGACGGGCGGCGCGACCGGCGGCGGCGTGGTGCCCGGGGGTGCCACGGGGGGCGGCGGCCCTTGTACGAGGGTGGCGGGCCCCTGCGGCGTGGCGGGAGGCGTCGTGTGCTGCGGCTCGTCCACCGTGATCCCGTAGTCGGTGGCCAGTCCTTCGAGGCCGCTGCTGTAGCCCTGTCCGACGGCACGGAACTTCCAGGCCCCCTGGCGACGGTAGAACTCGCCGAGGACGAAGGCGGTCTCCACGGTCGCGTCGGTGCTCTCGAAGCGGGCGATCTCCGTGCCGCCGCGTGCGTCGAGCACCCGGATGCGGAGGCCGGGAACGCGCCCGAAGGAGCCGCCGTCCGCGGAGGCGGCCAGGACCACGCTCTCGACGACGGGCTCCGCGCGCGTGAGGTCGACGAACAGCGTGTCGGTCACCTGGCCGCCGTCGTCGCGCTTGCCCTCGTGGCGCACGGCGCCCGAGGAGTGCGTCGGCTGGTTGTAGAAGACGAAGTCGCCGTCCGAACGGACCTTTCCGGCCACCAGCAGAAGGGCGGAGGCGTCGACGTCGGGCACCCCGTCTCCTGAACGCCACCCCAATTCCACCCTGAGCGCGCTCGTCGGGACAGGAACATTGGATCCCTTAGGCATTGACATGTACGCCCCCATCGCGTGTCTCCGCACCTCAGCGAGTCCCGAACGGACCGCCGGCTCCGTTCTCGCCAAACCTAATCCCCAGGCCCGTCGAGTCCCATGGCTCGCGCAGGAAGATCCTGGTCAACCGCCGGTAACCCGTCCAAGACTCGGCCTTTACACGATCTCAACCATCTCCGACGTCCTTTTTTGCCAAGTTCGCTCGCATTGGGGATCCCGCGTCACCGCAGACACGGAAAAACAACCCTCTTATCGGTCTCCCCAACCAGCACATCGTGGGCTTAACTTATGTGCCATGACCTCCCCCCGCTCCACCTATGGCGGCGGTTACTACTCCGCCTTCCAGGACACCCCGATCTACGACTCCCTCGTCGCCGAGCGGGGTACCCCTCAGATCGCCCCGATCCGGGTCCCCTCCGCCTACGACCCGGGCATGAGCAACAACCTTCCGGCGCTGCCGTCCGCGCTCCCCGCGCTGCCTGCCGGCCCGTCCTCGTACGGCTACCAGCAGGCCCAGCAGCCCTCCCCGCTCCAGCAGGCTCCCGCGCCGTACATCCCGCAGCAGATGGGCGCACCCCGGGGCTATCCCAGCCCGCAGCCGCAGCAGCCCCGCCCGATGGCGGCCGGCACGGGCTTCGAGGCCATGCGCCCCGCGGCTCCCCGCCCCGCCCCCGCTCCGTACCAGGACCCGTACAACGGTCAGCAGTACCGCGGGTACTGACACCCCCGAACCAGATTGTCGGTGCTCCCTGGCACCATGGCGATCATGGGCAACGCGGTACTGCACTCGATCCACGTCCATCCGGTCAAGGCGTTCCGGAGCGCATCGCTCCAGGAAGCCGAGGTGGAGCCCTGGGGGCTGGCCGGAGACCGACGCTGGGTCCTGATCGACGACGGGGGAAGGGTCGTCACGCAGCGCGAGCAGCCGCGTCTGGCGCTGGCCGCCGCCGAGACACTCTCCGGCGGCGGCCTCCGTCTCACCGCCGACGGCCGCGAGCCCGTGACGGTCGCCGTGCCGGAACCCGTCCGTACGACGACGGTGGAGATCTTCGGCGAGAAGGTGGAAGCCGTCCTCGCCGACACGGCCGCGCACGACTGGGCCAGCGCGTATCTGGGCGCCGACGTGCGCCTGGCCCACATGGACGATCCGGCCACCCGCCGGCCCGTCGACCCGGACTTCGCGCTGCCGGGCGAGACCGTCAGCTTCGCCGACGGCTATCCGTTGCTCGTCACCGCGCTCGGATCGCTGGACGCACTCAACTCCTTGATCGCGCGGGGCGACCGGGCCGAGGAGGGCCCGCTGCCGATGAGCCGCTTCCGGCCGAACGTGGTCGTCTCCGGCACCGATGCCTGGGCCGAGGACGCCTGGTCGCGGATCGCCATCGGCGAGGTCACCTTCCGGGTCACCGAGATGTGCGGCCGCTGTGTCGTCACCACGACCGACCAGGACACCGCACGGCGCGGCAAGGAACCCCTGCGCACGCTCGCCCGGCACCGGCGCCTCGGCGGAAAGCTGATGTTCGGACAGAACCTGGTGCCCGAGAACCGCGGCTCGCTGCGGGTCGGCGACCCGGTCACTGTCCTCGCGTGACCGCCCCGGCGGCATTCCGCCGAAGCCCCCTCCGCCGGGAACCCCGAGGCCGGGCGGGATCGTTGAGTGCGTGTGAGTTGTCCGTGAAAGGTCTTGGGGGAAGGTGACGTCGGCCTCTCTCCCCGGGCCTCGCGTGTGAACGGCTCCGCGGCTGGTAATGACGGAGGCGGAAGGGGGTGGGGGACGGTGCGCGCGATCATCGGTCTCTGGCGCTGGCGGCGCAATCCGCTGCGCCGTACGACAGATCTCGTGGAGGCCTGGCTGGCCCTGGCCGCGCTCCTGCTCGTCCTGTTCGTGGCGCCCCTCGCCGGAGCGGCCGCGGGGATCTCCGTCCAGGGGACTCTTCAGAAGGCCGTGCGGGACCAGCGCAGGGACCGGCACCTCGTGGTGGCCGTCGTCGTCGGCAGACTGTCCCGGGGCCCACTGACCTCCGACCCCGAGACCCCGTCGGGACGCGACACCCACAGCCGTGTCACGGCCGCCTGGACGGCGCCGGACGGCACCCCGCGGCGCGGCACGGCGATCGCCGACCTCAAGTCACCGCTCCCGGGAGACCGGTTCTCGATCTGGACCGACCGGCACGGCCGAATAATGGGCCGCCCCCTGGACGGCGCCACCGCCACCACGCACGCCGCTCTGGCCGGTTTCGGTGCGGCGGTCCTGACGGCCGGACTCCTGGAGGGCGGCAGACGGCTGATCCTCTGGCACATGATCCGCCGGCGTCACACCCGATGGGACCGGGCCTGGGCGAAGGTGGGGCCCGACTGGGGCAAGGCGGACACCGGCAGCTGACCGGCCTTCCCGCTCCGGTCAACCACGCGTGCCCGCGCACGCTACGGTGGACCGGCCGAACTGTTCGGCACCGTCGTGAGAGGCTGTCCGGCAGACCGGGATCCCGACCGACGGCGCATCAGCACGGCCTCGCAGGACCCGCGTACGACGAGGTGGGGGCACAACAGCGCCATGGCACAGGGCACGGTCCAGGTGACACACACCGGAACCTCGCGGTGGCGGCGCCGCACGGGTGAGTACGCATCGCTGGCCGCCGCCCTGGAGGCCGCGGCCGAAGGTGATGTGCTGACCGTCGCCCCGGGCACCTACCGGGAGAACCTGGTGGTGGAGCGGGCGGTCACGCTGCGCGGCCCCGAGGGTTTCCCCGGCTCCGTGCGCATCGCGCCGATCGACGGCGTGGCGCTGACCCTGCGCGCTGCGGCCGTGATCCAGGACCTGCATCTGGAGGGCCAGGACTCGGCCTCGCCGGCGCTGCTCGTCGAAGAGGGCACGCCGGAACTGCTGGACGTGCGGATCGTCACGCGTTCCGCGGCCGGGATAGAGGTCCGGGGGGGCGCCCGACCGACCGTGCGCCGGTGCACCGTCGACAACCCGGCGGGTGTCGGCATCGCCGTACTGGACGGCGGGGGCGGGGTGTTCGAGGAGTGCGAGGTCCTGGCGGCAGGTCAGTCGGGGGTCGTGGTCCGCGGGGGCGCGCATCCGCGGCTCGAGCGCTGCCGGGTGCACCACACCTCCGGTCCGGGGTTGTCGGTGACCGGCGACAACTCCTCGCTGGAGGCCGTGGGTTGCGAGGTGTACGAGGTCAAGGGCTCCGGGGTGCAGATCACCGCCCGGGCCACCGCCCATCTCACCGACTGCGATGTGCACCGCACGACCGCGGACGGGGTCACCCTCGACACGGACGCGGTGCTCACGCTCACCGACTGCCGTATCCACGACATCCCGGAGAACGCGGTCGACCTGCGCTCGCGCTCGGTGCTGACCCTGACCCGCACGAGCGTGCGGCAGTTCGGGCGCAACGGCCTGTCCGTCTGGGACCCGGGCACCCGGGTGGACGCCAACCAGTGTGAGATCTTCGACAGCACGGGCGACTACCCCGCGGTGTGGGTGAGCGACGGCGCGACCGCGGTACTCGAATCGTGCCGGGTGCACGACGTGCCGGACGCGCTGTTCGTCCTCGACCGGGGTTCGCGCGCGGACGTCGTGGACTGCGACATCTCCCAGGTGCGCAACACCGGGGTGTCCGTGAGCGACGGCGCGACCGCGCAGCTCGACGACTGCCGCATCCGCGACGCGGCCACGGGAGCCTGGTTCCGCGACCACGGCAGCGGCGGCAATCTGTCCGGCTGCATCATCGGCGGAACGCAGACCGGCGTGATCGTCACCAAGGGCGCCGATCCGACCTTCGAGCGCTGCACGGTCTCCTCCCCCGCCGAGGCGGGTTTCTATGTGTCGGCGGACGGCCGGGGCAGCTTCCTGAACTGCCGGGTGTCGGACAGCGGCGGCTACGGCTTCCATGTGATCGACGGCTGCCGGGCGACCCTGCGCAAGTGCCGTACGGAGCGATGCGCGCGCGGTGGCTACGAATTCGCCGACGCGGGCTCGGCGTCCGGTTCGGGTCCCGTGGTCGAGGACTGCGCGAGCGACGAGAGCGGCTCGCTGCGTACGCCGACGCACGAGACGGCCGTCGAGACCTCCGCCTCCTCCGTGAGCCTGCTGGGGACGATCCCCGGTCAGCGCAGCACCGAGCGGGAGCCGCTCGTCACCGCAGGCGGGCCCGAGCAGCCGGCCCGCGGATCGGGGATCGTCCTCGGTGAACTTGACACCCTGGTGGGCCTGGACAACGTCAAGCGCGAGGTGCGTGCCCTCACCGACATGATCGAGGTGGGCCGGCGCCGTCAGGAGGCGGGCCTCAAGGCCGCGTCCGCCCGGCGCCATCTCGTCTTCACCGGCTCCCCCGGGACCGGCAAGACGACCGTGGCCCGGCTGTACGGCGAGATCCTCGCCTCGCTGGGCGTGCTGGAGAAGGGGCATCTTGTCGAGGTCTCCCGGGTGGACCTGGTGGGTGAGCACATCGGCTCGACCGCGATCCGTACCCAGGAGGCGTTCGACCGGGCGCGCGGTGGCGTGCTGTTCATCGACGAGGCGTACGCGCTCTCGCCGGAGGACTCGGGCCGCGACTTCGGGCGCGAGGCCATCGACACGCTGGTGAAGCTGATGGAGGACCACCGGGAGGCGGTGGTCGTGATCGTCGCGGGGTACACCGCCGAGATGGAGCGGTTCCTGTCGGTCAATCCGGGGGTGGCGTCCCGCTTCTCACGGACGATCACCTTCAACGACTACATCCCCACCGAGCTGCTGCGGATCGTGGAGCAGCAGGCAGAGGAGCACGAGTACCGGCTGGGTCCGGGCGCGCCCGAGGCGGTCCTGAAGCACTTCACCGCGATCCCGAGAGGTCCCGCGTTCGGCAACGGCCGCACCGCGCGGCAGACCTTCGAGGCGATGGTGGAACGGCACGCGGGCCGGGTCGCCAAGCTGAACGAGCCGGACACGGACGACCTGACCCTGCTCTACCCGGAGGACCTGCCGGAACTGCCCTGAGCGCTCTCGCCCGGCCGCTGGCCCGGTAGCTCGGGCAGCAGCCGCTCCAGCAGGAGCCGGCGCTCGTCGGCGAAGACCGGGTCCGCCTGATAGTCGGAGTGGCCGAGAACCGGGGCGGGCAGCGGTTGCCGCTCGGTGCGACCGTAGGCGAGCGGATCCTTCAAGGGCTCGTGGTCGACCTCGGGGCCGCAGTCTCCGGACAGCCGGACGGGCCCGCCGATCGGGTCGGTGCGACGGTACAGATTGCGCCAGCAGGCCACGTCGCGGTGGAGCGAGGCCAGCGCGGCGGGGCCGAAGTGGGCCGGGAACCAACGTCCGTACAGGCGCTCCAGTGGTGAGCCGTAGGTGAGCAGCGCGACCCGCGCGCGGACGGAGGGCTCGAGCTGCCAGGCCGCGGCGGCGGCCAGCACGCTGCCCTGGGAGTGTCCGGAAAGGACGAGCCGTCCGCCGGTCGCCCGGGTCCAGGTGGCCATGCGCCAGGTGAGGTCCGGCACCGCGCGCTCGGCGTAGCAGGGTGGTGCGAAGGGGTGGGCGGCGCGTGGCCAGAAGGTGCCGACGTCCCACAGGATGCCGATGGTGCGGCGGGCGGCCGGGTCCTTGTAGGCGCGTCTGCCCCAGGTGACGAACACGATGAAGCCGAGGCCGATCAGCCAGGAGCCCAGAGCCTGCGCGGTCTTGGCGGCGCCGTGGACGAAGCCGTTCGCCCCGCGCGCCGCCTCGCTCGGGGCGTCACCGGTGGCGAGGGCGCCGGCCAGGGCACAGGCCCCGAGCAGCAGGGTCGCGGAGGAGAGGACGCCGACCATGAGGGGCGCCCGGTCGGTGAGCGTGGCCATCGCGCGGGTGCTCGCGATCCGGCGGGTGCGGGCGGAGTCCCTGACCTCGCCCGGGTAGTCGCGTTCGACGGCGATCGCCTCGCGTCGGCGCAGCCGCCAGGTGTGCCGGGCGAGCCGGCCGGTGAGCGCGAGCAGGACGACGAGCAGCGGCGGGATCACGGAGGCCTGCCAGGTCAGCAGGACGGGCGGGCCGGGGATCGAGTGGCGGGTGCCGTCGAGCCAGTCGGCGACCCGCTGGGACACTCCCCCGGACATCACGCCGCCGAGCGCGCAGGCCAGCATGGCGACGGCGGGCCCCGCGAAGCCGCGCATCGCGGTGCGTCGGTCGAGGGTGCCGTCCGCCGTGCGGTGTGTGTCCGCGGGTTCGGGGGTCGTGCGGTACAGGGCGCGGGCGACCACGCACAGGACGATCACGAGCAGGCCTTGGACGAGGGTGAGACCGCCGAACACGGCGTCGCCCGGCAGACGCCCCGCCGCATGCCAGCGGGGCCGTGCCCAGCTTGCGTACACCAGGGTGAGGGCGAGCAGGGCGACCGAGCCGAGCGGGAGCCGGCGCACGAGCGTCCGGTCGCGTCCGTGGTCGATCCTGTTCTCGCTGCGGCCGCGGCGGCAGACCACCCACAGCACGACGGCTCCGCCCACCAGCAGCGTCGCGCTCAGGAGATCGCCCAGGATCTCCAGGACGACCGGTCCGCCGGGGGCGCGGTCGTGGCGCGCGGCCGGGAAGCCCACGGCCACGGCGACGGTCAGGAATCCCGCGGCGGTGTGCGCGGCGCGCAGCCGGGCCACCAGACGGCGCCCGTACCAGAAGCCGGGGCGGCCGAGTCCGGTGCCCTCGGTCTCCTCGTCGTGCTCGGCGGCGCGGGCGATCGGCTGCTGCGACTCGTACGCGCTCCAGGTGCGGTGCGACAGGTACCACAGGAGCGTGGTGAGCGCGGCGGGCACGAGGGAGGCCAGGGCGAGGCGGCGGCCCGGCAGGCTCCACCAGCCGGCGTCGGGCCGGTCCGGGGAGAGGAAGCCGAGCCAGGAGTGGTTGCGTACACACAGTCGGGTGCCCGCGCACTGCCAGGCGGCCAGGTCGAGGGCGACCTCGCAGGCGGCGGCGACCAGCAGCACGGTGAGGGTGAGGCCGGCGAGACGGACGAGCAGTCCGTACAGGCGGACCGTCCGCGCGTGGCCGTGCGAGGCCGGGCGCATCCAGTGCGCGAGGTTGACGACCATGAAGGGCAGTAAGAGGAGCCACAGGGCGCGGGCGCCGTTCCCGGAGGTGAGGTTGCACCACACGTACGCCTCGCGCACCGGTCCGCCGCCGTGGTCCCCCGGGCGCTCCTCGGCGTCGACGTCGTCCGCGCGCCGGAAGACGGCCGCGGTCGTGTCGCCGGTGATCCGGACCGTCCGCGGATCGTTCAGCATCTCCTCCGGCGTGGCGCCGCCGACCCCGTGGACCAGCAGTTCAAGGGCGGTACCGGCTGCTTCGGGTCTTGGTACGGGGCTGCCTGGCTCCCCGTCGACGGTGTGTTCCCGTGCACGTTCCACTGTTCCGCACTTCCCCCGTGCCACGCGTCTCTCAGGTGTCATGTGCAGGCACAAGGCTCTCGCGTCGCGGCCCTCGTGTGCACCCCACGGCGCGAAATCTCCCCGATACGTGTGAATCCGGCGGCACGGGAGGGGCACAGCGTGCGCACGGGCAGTGGCGCGACCGAGGGTGTCCCGTGCGAGGATGGGTCGTCCTCCAGACCTCGGGCAAGGAGAATGTCCACGTGGGAGCGGGTTCGGGCGGAGTGTCGGGCAGAGAGCGACGAAAGGACCGGAGCGGTCGTGAGTGAGAATCAGAACCTCCTCGCGGAGCAGCGCCGCGCTCTGATCCTCGACGAGGTGCGCCGCCGCGGCGGCGTCCGCGTGAACGAGCTGACGCGCAGACTCGGTGTCTCCGACATGACGGTCCGCCGTGACCTCGACGCGCTGGCCCGTCAGGGTGTCGTGGAGAAGGTGCACGGCGGTGCGGTGCCGGTGGTCGAGGCGAGCACGCACGAACCGGGTTTCGAGGCCAAGTCGGGTCTGGAGCTGACCGCCAAGGAGGACATCGCGCGGGCCGCGGCCGAGTTGGTCGCGCCGGGTTCGGCGATCGCTCTGTCCGGTGGTACGACGACGTACGCGCTGGCCCATCACCTGGTGGACGTCCCCGACCTGACCGTGGTGACCAACTCGGTACGTGTGGCGGATGTGTTCCACTCCGCGCAGCGCACCTCCGGCCAGCGTCAGGGCGCGGCGACCGTCGTCCTGACCGGCGGGGTGCGCACACCATCCGACTCGCTCGTCGGACCGGTGGCCGACCAGGCCATCGCGGCCCTGCACTTCGACGTCCTCTTCCTCGGCGTGCACGGCATATCGGCCGAGGCGGGGCTGTCGACGCCGAACCTCGCGGAGGCAGAGACCAACCGGCGCCTCGTTCAGTCCGCGCGACGCGTGATCGTGATCGCGGACCACACCAAGTGGGGCACGGTGGGCCTGAGTTCGTTCGCGGCGCTGGACCAGGTCGACACGCTGGTGACCGACGGCGGGATGCCCGCCGATGCCCGCGCCGAGATCTCGGAGCATCTGCGGCGCCTGGTGGTGGCCGGTGAACCCGAGGACGATACAGACATCTGACGGACCGCCAGCTAGGGTGACGCTGCCCGTACCGCCGGTGACGCGTCGTGCGTCGTCGTGGTGCGGGCGCGCCCGGCCGCCGCTCGCGGCCGACCGGTCAAGGGGGTTCGCTCATGGCACGTCGACTGCGGCCGGTGGGGCCCGAGTTCGTCGAGACCGCGCCGCTGCGTCTGGTGTTCGCGCGGGAGGTCTCCGCGCCTCCCGCGGCCGTCTTCTCCGCGCTCGCCGAGGAGGTGTCCGGCTGGAGCGAGTGGTTCTCGGCGGTGACCCTCGTCCGGTCCACCGCCGACGGCGGCGGGCGTGAGGTGCGCCTGCGCGGCGGGGTGCGTTTCGAGGAGACCATCGTGGTCAGCGAGGCTCCCGAGGTGTACACGTACCGGGCGGACACCACGAACGCGCCGGGCCTGCGTGCCCTGGTCGAGGAGTGGCGGCTGACCCCGGCGGGCGAGGGGACGCGGGTGCAGTGGACCTTCGCCGCCGACGGAACCGCCGTGTTCCGGGCGGCACTGAACCTGGGGCGCAGTGGTCTGGGCCGCGCGTTCCGGGACGCGGTGAGGGCGCTGGACCGCAGGCTCGCGTCGGCGTCCGCCTGAGCACCCGGCCGGCGCCCGACCCCGCACCACCGCGCACCCGGTGCGTGCCGCCCCGCGTCAGGCCGGCCAAGCCCCCGTCTCCAGCACGGAGTTGATGGCCGTCGTGTACGGCGCGATGTCCAGGTCCTGTTCGGCCAGCCACGCGTCCGAGTAGTACTTGTCGAGATAACGCTCCCCGGGGTCGCACAGCAGCGTCACCACGCTTCCCGTGCGCCCCTCGGTCACCATCTCGGAGACGATCTTCAGGGCGCTCCACAGGCCGGTGCCCGTCGAGCCGCCCGCCTTGCGGCCCATGGCCCGCTCCAGGGCCCGTACGGCGGCGACGCTCGCCGCGTCCGGCACCTTCATCATCCGGTCGATGGCCCCGGGCACGAAGCTGGGTTCGATACGCGGCCTGCCGATGCCCTCGATGCGCGAGCCGCGGTCGCACGTGACGTCCGGCTCCCCGGTGATCCAGCCTTCGAAGAAACAGGAGTTTTCCGGGTCGGCGACACAGATGCGGGTGTCCGCCTGCATGTAGTGGACGTAGCGGGCGAGGGTCGCCGAGGTGCCTCCGGTGCCGGCCGTGGCGACGATCCACGTGGGTTCCGGGAATCGCTCCAGGGCCAGCTGGCGGAAAATGGATTCGGCGATGTTGTTGTTCCCGCGCCAGTCCGTCGCCCTTTCCGCGTAGGTGAATTGATCCATGTAGTGACCGCCGGTCTCGGCCGCGAGAGCGACGGACTCCTCGTAGATCTTGCGTGAATCGTCCACGAAGTGGCACTGCCCGCCGTGGAATTCGATCAGCCGGCATTTCTCGGCGCTCGTGGTGCGGGGCATGACCGCGATGAAGGGCACACCGACGAGGCCCGCGAAGTAGGCCTCGGACACGGCCGTCGAGCCGCTGGACGCCTCGATCACCGGCCTTCCTGGCCGGATCCAGCCGTTGCACAGGCCGTAGAGGAAGAGCGAGCGGGCCAGGCGGTGCTTGAGGCTGCCCGTGGGGTGGGTCGACTCGTCCTTCAGATACAGATCGACTCCCCACTCCTCGGGGAGCGGGAAGCGCAGCAGATGGGTGTCGGCCGAGCGGTTCGCATCCGCCTGGACCTTGCGGACGGCCTCTTTGAGCCAGCTGCGGTAGCGAGCGTCGCTGCGGTCGACATCGAGGGTCTCACCGGCGCGGATCGGCTGGGTAGTGCTCACGGGACGGCTCCTAACGCGTGGCGCCGACACCGCGTCGACTGGCCTGATCTCTCGATCATAGGCACCTTCCGCAAGCTTCTCACCTGCATAAATACACCTTTGGGCGGCTCAAAGGCACCCCTGGGGGGACGGGCGCGATCCGGTTACGGGCAGCGGCCGGACGGTGTCCGAGGGGGCGCATCCCGGCCTTTGCTCCCGTCACCACCACCGCCTCGCCATACGTACTGGTGCTCGGCGCCACCTGCGGGCAGACTGCACCGCGCGGGGCGGTCGCGCCCGACGCGGATGCACACTGGGTCACGACGGAACACAGCCGGAGCGCACAAGGGGGCGGAGCATCATGGCGGAGCCGGAGTTCACTGCCACGGGCGTGCGGATCGGGAAGAGGCTGCGTTCGCTCACCCGGGCCGGTCAGGTCCGGATCAGCGACGGCAGGCTGGAACTGCTCACCAGCTACGGCAGCGAGATCGACAGCGCGCCGGTGCAGGCGGTGCGCGCCTCGAAACCCTGGTTCGCCCACGAGGACCGGGCGTTGGCGGACGTCAACGGCACGCGGTACTCGCTCACGCTCGGCGAGCACGATCCGGCGCCCGGCCGGCCGGGGCCGCCGTCCGCACGCCGCTTCATCGAGGCGGTCCGCAGGGCGGCCGGACGCAGCGGCTGACGTGCGCCGACGGCGCCCGCAGCACATCCCGAGGCACCGCGAGTTGCGGGACCGTGTCCCCTGGGTCACTCTGATGTCACATCACTCTGGGTTTACCGGCGATAACGCTGCGAACCAGCCCGCCGGTCATCACAGCAGGCGGCCGTTCAACTCAGCCACTCTGCTGGATCCGATCTCCGCCTTCTTCCGGACCTCAATTCGGGGAGTCGCAGCCGTGATCAGCCAGCCAAGCAGGCATTGCACGGTGGAGCTCCAAGCCCTGCCGTCGCGGATCGGCCAGGTCCGCAGAATCGTCTCTGCGCAGTTGCGCTACTGGCATCTGGACCCCTTGATAGACCGGGCGGCGCTCGGCGTGACCGAGCTGTTGTCGAATGTCCACCGGCACGCCCAGCCGGACAAGATCTGCACCGTCGAGATCGAGCTGCTGCTCGACCGGCTCACGGTCTCGGTGCACGACCACGACCCCCGGCTTCCCGTCATACGCGAAGCCGGCCCCGGCTCCACCTGTGGACGCGGCCTCGCGATGGTCGCGGCGATGAGCGAGAGCTGGGGTGTGCGGCCCGAAGGCGAGTCCGGCAAGGCCGTGTGGTTCACGCTTCCGGCGTCCACCCCCGTGGTGGCGGCCTCGCTGCGTCCGCCGTACGAGGTCGCGAGCGAGGTCACGCTCCGGCAGACCGTCGACGTCCTCAGGCCCGAACACGCTCCCGCCCGGTCGGCCGTTGCCGGCTGACCGGGCGGTGATCCCCTTTCGTACGCCGACCCCTCACGGACGTCGTACGACACAGGGGCGCTCCCGGTGAGGTTCGGGGACATCCGCGGAGTTCACGAACACCCGTGAAGTGCACGAAAGTCCGCGGAGTTTCGCGAACGTCCGCGGAGTTTCGCGAACGTCCGCGGAGTTTCGCGGACGTCCGTGGAGTTTCACGAACGTCCGGCGCCGGGTGCCGCGCCCCGGCGGGCGGTCTCGCCCGTCATACCGCGCCCCCCTTGCCCGCGCGTCCGAACTGCTCGTCGAGGACGGACAGCCGACGCCAGTACTCGTCCTCGTCGATCTCCCCGGAGGCGAAACGCCGGCCGAGCACGGCGATCGGCGAGTCACCGGCCGGCAGCGAGCCGCCGGGGCCGAAGCCTCCCGTCGCCCGCCAGGGGCCGCGGCGGCCCCGCCACGCGGTGCGTCGCAGCACGGTCACGACGCCGATCACGACGGCCGCCCAGATCAGCGGGAAGAACAGGATCCACGGGCCGGGGCCGCCGTCCCAGTTCGCCAGGGTCTGCATCTCGGGTCATCTCCTCGGTGGAACCACGCGTCCGCGCGGAATCTCGGCCACGCGTCCTCACGGGGCCTCTTGCTGATGCTTCGAGACTCGCCCCGACAGGGGGTCCGAGTCGTCGTACGGCCAGCGGCCGTGCGCGTACCTCCCGGGGAGTACGCCGGACGCCCCGGACTGCTTCCCGCGGCCGCGGGCGGCCGGTCGCGTCGATGGCTCGAACAGCTCTCTCTGTACCTACTGGTATGTACAGTGAACGCATGAGCACTCCCGACCGCCTGATCGAGTCCACCCGCGAGCTGCTGTGGGAGCGCGGATACGTGGGCACCAGCCCCAAGGCGATCCTGGAGCGCGCGGGCGCGGGACAGGGCAGCATGTACCACCACTTCCGGGGCAAGCCCGACCTGGCCCTCGCCGCGATCCGCCGTACCGCCGAGGAGCTGCGCGCCACCGCCGAGGGCGTCCTCGGCTCGCCCGGATCGCCGTACGAACGCCTCGATGCCTATCTGCGCCGGGAACGAGACGTCCTGCGCGGCTGCCCGATCGGGCGGCTCACGATGGACGCGGACGTGATCGCGAGCGACGAACTGCGCGCACCGGTCGACGAGTTCCTCACATGGCTGCGCGAGCGGCTCGCCGCCGTCGTCGAAGAGGGCAAGGAGCAGGGGCAGTTCTCCCCCGGTCTCGACGGCGGCGAGATCGCCTCGACGATCGTCGCGACGGTCCAGGGCGGCTACGTCCTGGCGCGGGCCTCCGGCTCACCGGCCGCCTTCGACACCGCGGTCCACGGACTGCTCACCCTGCTGACACCGGGTGACCGGCCGGCCCGGGGCGGGCGGCGGTGAGTCCGGTGCCCCTGATCCGTACGGTTCTCGGCGATGTGCTCCCCGAGGACCTCGGCGTGTGCGACGCGCACGACCATCTCTTCTTCGCCAGTCCGCAGCTCCCGGGCCAGGAGCTGTGGGACACCTCCGCCGCGCGGGCCGAACTCGCCGCGTTCCGCGCACAGGGCGGCAGCGCCGTGGTCCAGTGGACTCCGTACGGGCTCGGCAGGCGGGCGGCGGATCTGCCGCCGGTGTCCCGCGACGCCGGGGTCCATGTCGTCGCGGCCACCGGACTGCATCAAGCGGCGCACTACACGGAGCGGTTGCTGCGCGAGATGCGCGGGAGGCTGGCCGGGATCTTCACGGCCGAGCTCACGAAGGGCATCGGGACGACGGGAGTCCGGGCCGGGCTGATCAAGGTCGCGGGTGGCTTCCACGCCCTGGACGCACACGCCCGCTGGACGATGGCCGCCGCGGCCGAGGCCCACCACGCCACGGGGGCGCCGATCGCCGTGCACCTGGAGCTGGGCACCGGCGCGCTGGACGTACTCGACCTGCTGTGCGGCGAGTTGGGGGTGCCGCCGCACCGGGTGATCCTGGGACACCTCAACCGTTCCCCCGACCTCGTGGTGCAGCGCGAGGCCGCCGCGTCCGGCGCCTACCTCGCCTTCGACGGCCCCTCCCGCGCCCACCACGGCACCGACTGGCGCCTGCCCGACGCCCTGCGCGCCCTGGCGGACGCCGGTTTCGGCGACCGGCTGCTGCTCGGCGGCGACACGACGACCGCGGCGGCCCGCTCGGTCGACGGCGGCCCCGGGATGCCGTATCTGCTGCGCCGCGTCCGGCCACGGCTCGAACTCGCCCTGGGCAAGGCGCTGGTGGACCGGATCCTCGCCGATAACCCCGGCCGTGCCTTCGCCGTCGCCTGGCCCGACTGAACGTCGCACAGGCGGAACGAACCTCAGACGGGCAGCGCCTTCAGGGGGTCGTCCAGTACCGGCTGCCAGGCCAACTCGGCTGCCCCGACGAGGCTGTTGTGGTCCAGCGTGCAGGCGAGGATCGGCACCCCGCCGCTGCGTCCCCACAGGCTGCGGTCGGCGACGACGGCACGCAGCCGGTCCGGGTCGGCGTCCAGCAGGGCGCGGTGCAGTCCGCCGAGGATGATGCGGTCCGGGTTGAGGATGTTGACGAGCCCGGCCAGGCCGAGGCCGAGCCGGTCGATCAGCGCCTCGATGGCCGTACGGACGGCCGGATCGGCGCTCTCGTCGCGGATCAGCTCGTTGGACTGCTGGAGCAGTGACACCTCCGGGCCCGGGGTCCGGCCGGCCGCGGTGAGGAACGCCAGCGGGTCGGCCTCGACGTCGAGGCAGCCGCGGCTTCCGCAGTGACAGGGACGGCCCTCGGGGTTGACGGTGAGATGGCCGACCTCCAGGGCGAGGCCCGAACTGCCGGTGTGCAGACGCCCGTCGAGCACCAGGGCACCGCCGACGCCCCGGTGTCCGGTCGCCACGCACAGCAGGTCGCGGGCGCCGCGTCCCGCTCCGTGCCGGTGCTCGGCGAGGGCGGCGAGGTTGACGTCGTTGGCGGCGAACGCCGGTCCCTCGATCCCGGCCGCGCGCACCCGCTCGGCGAAGATCTCCCGGACGGGCGAGCCGGCGGGCCAGGCCAGATGCAGCGGGTTGAGCGCGAGCCCCTCGGGTTCGGCGACGGCCGAGGGTACGGCGAGACCCGCGCCCACACACCGGCGTCCGGTCGCGCGGAGCAGTTCGGCGCCCGCGTCGACGACCGAGCCGAGCACCTTCGCGGGATCGGCGTCGACGGTCTCGCAGCCGGGTGCGGTCGCGACGATCCGGCCGCCGAGGCCGACCAGCGCGGCGCGGAACCCGTCGGCGTGCACCTGCGCGGCCAGCGCGACCGGCCCGTCGTCGGCGAGCTCCAGCCGGTGCGAGGGCCGCCCCTGCGAACCGGCGGCGGCACCGGGCCGCGCGTCGACCCGGATCAGTCCGAGGGCTTCGAGTTCCGCGGCCACCGCGCCCGCGGTCGCCCGGGTGACGCCCAGCTCGGCGGTGAGCACGGCACGCGTCGGCGCGCGTCCGGTGTGCACCAGTTCCAGCGCCGGTCCGAGTGCTCCGCGCCCTCGGTCGAGCCGTGTCCGCGTGCTGCCGTCCCCCGCCGTCCGGGGGCCCACCTTGCCGTTCATGAGGGCGAGTCTCCCATGATCCGCTCCCGCGCGGCCCGCCCGGTCACGCCGGGCCCCGCCCGCCCGTGACGGCTTCCCCGGCTACCCCGTGGGCTCCGGCGGGAAGCCACTGGCGCGGAGCGTGAGGTTCAGCCTCCCGGTCAGACCCAACTCCGGGGGCGCCGTGCCCGCGTACACCTTCGTCACTCCGTGGTACGCGAGCCGTGACGGGCCGCCGAACACGAAGAGGTCGCCGCTGCGCAGCTCGATGTCGGTGTACGGCCGCGTGCGGGACTCGGTGTTCCCGAACCGGAAGACACAGGTGTCGCCGAGGCTCAGCGACACGACCGGGGCGCCGCACGATTCGTCGCTGTCGCGGTGCATGCCCATACGGGCTTCGGCGTCGTAGAAGTTGATCAGCGCGATGTCGTAGCCGGCGGACCGATCCGCGCCGGACGCGTCGGTGCCGAGCGCGTCCGTGACCGCGTCACGGGCCAGCGTCCCGAGCCGGCCGGGAAAGGGTTTCACCGGCGATCCGTCGCCGTCGACCACCGTCCGCGCGTAGCCGTACGGGTACCAGTGCCAGCCGAGACACACCTGGCGCGCGGTCATCGTGCCGCCGCCGGGGGTGCGGACGGTGCGCAGGCCCGCGGGCGGCCTGGCCCAGCCGCGGCAGGCCTCCAGGAGCTGCCGCTGGCCCACCGCGTCCAGCCAGTCCGGGAGGTGCACGGCACCGGGCGCGATCACCGTCCTGCCGCGCGGGAACAGCTCCGCGTCCATCGACATGCCCTCATCCTCGCGCATCCCCGGCGGCCCGGTCGCTTAGCCTTGACCCACGATGAGCGACCGGATGACGACACCCTGGGGCGAGTACGAACTCGCCCGCTTCCCCGAGGACCCCCGCGAACGACTGCGCGCCTGGGACGCCGCCGACACGTATCTGCTGCGGCACCTCGCGGAGAGCGGCACCGCGCTGACGGGCTCGGTCGTGATCGTCGGTGACCGGTGGGGCGCCCTCACGACGGCCCTGTCCGCGCGGCGGCCGACGCAGATCACCGACTCCCACCTGGCCCGGGAGGCGACCCGCGCCAATCTGGCGCGCGCCGGTGCGGAGGAGTCCGGGGTGCGGATCCTGACGACCCAGGACCCGCCGCCCGAGCGGATCGACGTGCTGCTCGTGCGGGTGCCCAAGAGTCTCGCCCTGCTGGAGGACCAGCTGTACCGGCTGGCGCCCGGTGTGCACGAGGGAACCGTCGTCGTCGGCACGGGGATGGTCAAGGAGATCCACACCTCGACGCTGCACCTCTTCGAGCGGATCCTCGGTCCGACGCGCACCTCGCTGGCCGAGAAGAAGGCCCGGCTGATCTTCTGCACCCCGCTCCAGGGGATCGCCAGGAAGTCCAACCCCTGGCCGTACAGCTATCAGCTGCCCGACGACGTCGGTCCGGTCTCCGGCCGCACGGTCGTCAACCACGCGGGCGTCTTCTGCGCCGACCGCCTCGACATCGGCACCCGCTTCTTCCTGACGCATCTGCCGCGCAGCCGGGGCGCCGAACGGGTGGTGGATCTGGGCTGCGGCAACGGCGTGCTCGGTACGGCCGTGGCGCTGGCCAATCCCGAGGCCGAGGTGCTGTTCGCCGACGAGTCGTACCAGGCGGTGGCCTCGGCGGAGGCGACTTACCGGGCGAACGCCGGGGGGAGCGCCGAGTTCCGGGTCGCCGACGGGCTGGAGGGCGTCCCGTCCGGGAGTGTCGATCTCGTCCTGAACAATCCCCCGTTCCACTCGCACCAGGCGACGACGGACACGACCGCGTGGCGCATGTTCTCGGACGCCCGGCGCGCGCTGCGGCCGGGCGGCGAGCTGTGGGTGATCGGCAATCGGCACCTCGGCTACCACCTCAAACTGCGCCGGCTCTTCGGCAACAGTGAACTGGTCGCGGGCGACGCCAAGTTCGTGATCCTCCGGGCCGTGAAGAAGGAAGCGGGGCGGTAGTCCGACCGACCGGACCCCCTGCCGGGGGACGGGTGGACTCCCCACCGGGGACAGAATTCCCTCACTTTTTGATCACCCCTGGACACGCGCCCGAACGTCCGTACAGTGATGTCGATCACCAATGACATCTGGGGGAACTATGTCGCGCCGCGCTGTCGTCATCGGCGGGAGCGTGGCCGGCATGCTCGCCGCCGCGGCCCTGTTCCGCTCCATGGACGAAGTGATCGTCCTGGAACGCGACGAGCTGCCCGACGGGCCCTCCCCGCGCAAGCGGACCCCCCAGGCGCGACACGCCCATGTCCTGCTGCCCAGCGGACGCGAGGCCATCCGGGAACTGCTTCCGGTGGCGGACGTGCACGGACGCCTGCTCGCCGCGGGAGCCCACGAGCAGCCCCTGACCGACATGCTGGGTTTCGGACCGCAGGGTTGGTATCGCCGCTGGCCGACCGTGACCGACGACCTGATGCTCACGTGTTGCAGCCGCGACCTGCTCGACTGGACCCTGCGTGACGCCGTCCTGAGCACCACTCCCGTCGTCGTCCGCCGGGCCGAGGCGCTGTCCCTGCTGGGAACCTCCCAGCGCGTCACCGGCGTCCGCGTCCTCGCCGAGGGGCTGGAGGAGGATCTGCGGGCCGATCTCGTCGTCGACGCGAGCGGACGCGGATCGCGTGTCGAGCACTGGCTCGAGGCACTCGGCGTGACGGACATACCCACCGACGAGGTCGACTCTGGCCTCGTCTACGCAAGCCGGCTGTTCCGCGTTCCGCGGGGCGCGGAGGGCTTCCCGCTCACGCAGGTCGAGGCGGACCCCACCGCTTCCCGGCCGGGGCGTTCCGGCAACCTGGTGCCGATCGAGGGCGGGCGGTGGCTGGTGAGCCTGGCGGGCACCCGCGGCAGCCAACCCGGCGACGATCCGGAGGCGTTCACCGAGTTCGCCCTCAACCTGCGCCATCCGCTCGTCGGACAGCTCGTCTCCGCCGCCGAGCCTCTCAGTGAGGTGTTCCTGAGCCGCAGCACCCGCAACAGGCGCCGCGAGTTCGACAAGGTGGACATGCCCGAGGGGCTGGTCGTGCTCGGTGACGCCGTCGCCACGTACAACCCCGTCTACGGCCAGGGCATGTCCGTCGCGGCCCTGGGTGCCCAGGCGCTGAGCCGGCAGTTGCGGCAGACCGACGTCACCGCTGCGGGCTTCGCCCGCGACGTCCAGAAGGCGGCCGCCAGATCCGTCACGGCCGCCTACACGATGAGCACCTCCCAGGACCAGTGGTTTCCCGAGGTCGTCGGCCGGGCTCCGACGCTCGTGGACCGGCTGCTCAGCAGCTACATGGGCCGGATGGGGCGCGTGGCGACCACTTCGTACGAGGTGTCCGCGGCCATGTGCAGGGTCATCACGCTCCAGGAGGACGCGAGCCGTCTCGTCCAGCCCAAGCTGCTTCTCGCCACGCTCAAGGGACCTGGCATGGAGCCCCTGACCGGGCCGCCGCTGACCCCCGAGGAGAGCGCCTTCGTGGACGCCATGGGCCCGCTGGCCGTGTGACGGCCGGCTCGGCCCGGGGACCTGCCCTCGTACGGGGCGCGGTCAGGACAACTGTCGCACCGCGGTCCTCCGCGACTGGACCACGGCGTCGACGATCGGCGTACGCACCGCCTTCGCCAGGCTCAGCAAGGACGGCTGTCCCGTGTCCAACGATCGTGAACCCGCCGCCGGCCGGCGCACGCGCGCGCTGACCGAGACCAGCACGTCGACATCACCGACCGAGATGCCGATGGTGCCCGTCTCCGGCACGGAGGCCGGAGCCTCGGCGAGGGCGGCCACGGCGACCATCGCGGCCATCCCGATCACCTCGGCCTCGGCCGCGGTCGACCCGGCGGCGAGCGCGTCCCGGTAGGCACCCTGCCACACCTGGTCGTCGAGCTGCCCGGCCAGTCGCTTGAGGCCGTCCCGGATGGCGGTCTCGCGTGTGGTGAGCCGCAGTTCGACATCGCCGATCGTCCGCCACGGCAGTTCCGTGACGCGGCGCCGACGGCTGGTCGGCTCCGCCAGCAGCCGGAACAGCGGACGCAGGCGCACGAACGTGACGGTCGAGTCGACGCGCCGGCCGACGAGAGGGAGGATGTACCCGGCCGAGGCCAGGCAGGAGCCGACCGCCACCAGCGGCGCGACGCTGGTGCTGAGGCCGTCCCAGTGGTGTCCGAGCCAATGGGCCGTCAGCGCCACGGACTTGACGACGCTGTAGGCACTGGTGAACAGCCAGCCGAGCACCAGCAGGGCGAGCGAGCCCCGGGTCCAGCCTCTCACCTTCCCCATCCAGCTCCAGCACAGCAGGGTCGTCGTCACCGCGGCCACCATGTGCGCCATCAGGTACAGCACGATCATCTCGCGGATGAACGGCGTCGAGGCGTAGTAGGTGTCGAAATCGGCCCGGCGTTCGACCGGCGTGTTGCCCAGCGAGAACAGCACGCCCTCGGCGGCGATCACTCCGAGGTAGCTGAACAGCCAGGCCCGGGACGTGCGCCGCACCTGGACGGGGTCGCTGCCGCGCCAGTGGACGATGAGGATGAGGGAGGCCGCGCCGAACGCGGTCACCGCACCATAGGTCAGCGGAGCCGCGATGTTCGGTATGCCGGTGAGGCTGTTGACCAGCGCGACGGTGGGCGGCGCACCGAGCGCGAAGCAGAGTCCCGACAGCAGGATGACGGCGCAGAAGGACCGTTTGATCGGGTCGTCGCGGTGGCGGCGCAGGTCGGGCAGTTGCGCGGCGAATCCCGCCCAGAGGACGGCGGCGGCCAGGTAGTAGATCAGTCCGTTCACATCGGGCCCAGAGGTGTGCGTGGACCGAGTCCCCCGTACGCGCCGCCGAGGCGCACCGGCCTACGGATATCAGCCAGAAGTTGACCGCTCAAGGCCTTCTCCGTTCTGCGGCCGGCCCAGCGCCGGACCTGCCCCGAAAACACCGCAAACCCCTGCTCCCCGCGTTCATGGGGCCTACAGACGCGTGCCCGAGTGGCCTCCGGGGCGAAGACTCACCCGCGAACGTGCCGTGCCGTTTCGGCCTCCTCATGGTTCTTCACCCTAGCCACCTCCGCGCCCACTCGAACTGTCGTCGGTGCAAAAGCACATGTGTGGAAAGTTGCTTCCGATCGGCCCGGCATCTGGCGAGCGGTCACTTTGAGGCACATATCCGGCCGTAGCGGCATCTGGGGGCGGGTGGCGGATGACCGAGGCGCCGGGCGGGGTCAGCCCCGCAGCACGCCGATGAGCCTCGCCACGGTCCGCGCCATCGCCTCGCGCCCCACGCTCAGATACTTCCGCGAGTCCACGGCGTCGGGGCTGGCGGTGAGGAACTCCCGGATGGCGCCCGTCATCGCGATGTTCAGCGCGGTGCCGACGTTGACCTTGGCGATACCGCCCTGGACGGCGGCCCGCAGCTCGTCGTCGGGCACCCCGGAGGAGCCGTGCAGGACGAGGGGTACTCCGAGCGCGGCGGACAGGCGCTTGAGCAGGTCGTGGTCGAGGGCCGCGGTCCGGGTCGTCATCGCGTGCGAGCTGCCGATCGCCACGGCGAGCGCGTCCACGCCGGAGTCGGCCACGAAAGCACGGGCCTCCAGGGGATCGGTGCGGGCACCGGGTGCGTGCGCGTCTCTGGGCGCCTCTCCGTTCTTACCGCCGATCTCCCCCAACTCGGCCTCGATCCAGAGGCCTTGGGCATGCGCCCAGTCCGCTGCGGCACGGGTCGCGGCGAGGTTCTCCTCGTAGGGCAGGTGCGACGCGTCGTACATGACGGAGCTGAACCCGGCACCGGGCGCCTGGCGCAGCAGGTCGTCGCTGCGCACATGATCGAGGTGCAACGCGACGGGCACCGAGGCCCGTTCGGCGGCGGCCGCCGCCGCGCTGGCCAGCGGAAGCAGCCGGCCATGACGGAACTTGACGGCGTTCTCGCTGACTTGGAGGACGACGGGCGCGCCGGCCGACTCCGCCCCGGCTATGACCGCCTCGATGTGCTCCAGGGTGATGACGTTGAACGCGGCGACGGCGGTACGGGGCTCGGCGAACCCGGGCTCGGACTTGGACTCGGCGGTACGGGACTCGGCGGTATGGCGCCCGGTGGGCCGGGGCTCGGTGGTGCTGGGCTCGGTGGGCCGGGCGACCAGGTCACCGGTTGCTGCGAGGGGCACAACTCCTCCTGCTCCATGGGGGATCGTGTCGATCGGGCGGCTCGGGCGAATCGGCGCCCCGGCCGCTTCACTGGCCGAGGATCACCGAGCGGGTGAGATGGCGGGGCCGGTCGGGATCCAGGCCGCGCGCCGCGGCGACGGCGACGGCGAGGCGCTGGGCACGGACGAGTTCGGCGAGCGGGTCGAGGCCGCCGTCCACCCACAGCCCGCCGGTGCCCCGGACCTGTTCGGCCAGCCCTTCGGGCGCGTCGCCGAGCATCCACGTAGCGGTGCCGCTGGTGGTGATGCTGATGGGACCGTGCCGGTACTCCATCGCCGGGTAGGCCTCGGTCCAGGCGAGAGACGCCTCGCGCATCTTGAGGCCGGCCTCGTTGGCGAGCCCGACGGTCCAGCCGCGGCCGAGGAAGGTGAACTGCGAGCAGCCGACGAGCCCTTCGGGCAGCGGGGCCTCCAGCGCGGTGCGCGCGTCCGCGACGACGCCGTCACCGTGCAGGCCGAGGTGGGCGCGGAGCAGGGTGAGCGCGGTCGTCGCGAAACGGGTCTGCACGACGGACCGTTCGTCGGCGAAGTCCAGCACGACGACCTCGTCCGCGGACTTCATCACGGGCGTGTCCGGATCGGCCGTGACGGCGGTCGTACGGGTGTGTCCGCGCAGCCGTCCGAGAAGTCCGAGCACTTCGGTGGTCGTCCCGGACCGCGTGAGGGCGACCACGCGATCGTAGGAGCGGCCCGCGGGGAACTCCGAGGCGGCGAAGGCGTCGGTCTCCCCCTGCCCGGACTCCTCGCGGAGCGCGGCCGCGGCCTGCGCCATGAAGAACGAGGTGCCGCACCCCACGATCGCGACGCGCTCTCCCGCCGCCGGCAGCGCGGCTTCGTGGGCCGCCGCCTCGTCCGCGGCACGGATCCAGCACTCGGGCTGGCTGCTCAGCTCTTCCTCGACGTACGTCATGCCGTACCCCTCCCACTGATGCTCGTTTCTGCAAGATATAGCGAGCTTTCGAGCACAATCAAGCATTCGAGGTGAGATGAGGTGCGTTAAGGTCGCGGAAGAACGAGGAATGGAGCGCGTTGATGTCGCGGGACGCCCGATGGAAGGCGCTGCTGGAACTGCTCCTGGAGCAGGGCCGGCTGGACGTCGAGGACGCCGCGGGGCGGCTGGAGGTCTCGGCGGCGACGATCCGGCGCGACTTCGATCAGCTCGCCGAGCAGCAGATGCTCGTCCGCACGCGGGGCGGCGCGGTCGTGCACGGCGTCTCCTACGAACTCCCCCTGCGCTACAAGACCGCCCGGCGCGCCTCGGAGAAGCAGCGCGTCGCGAAGGCGGTGGCCGACCTCATCACCCCCGGGGAGGCGGTGGGCCTCACCGGCGGCACCACGACGACCGAGGTGGCCCGCGCTCTCGCCGTGCGCCCGGACCTGGCCTCGGGCTCCCCCGCGCTGACCGTGGTCACCAACGCGCTGAACATCGCGAACGAGCTCGCCGTGCGTCCCCAGTTCAAGATCGTCGTGACCGGCGGGGTCGCCCGGCCGCAGTCGTACGAGCTGATCGGGCCGCTGGCCGACGGCGTGCTCAAGCAGATCACCCTGGACGTCGCGGTGCTCGGCGTGGTCGCGTTCGACTCCGCGCACGGCGCCGCCGCCCATGACGAGGCGGAGGCGGCGATCAACCGCCTCCTGTGCGAGCGGGCCGAGCGCGTGATCGTCGCCGCGGACTCCAGCAAGCTGGGGCAGCGCGCGTTCGCCCGCATCTGCGCGGCCGAGTCGGTGGACACCCTCGTCACGGACACGGCGGCGGCACCCGAGACGATCCAGCGGTTCGAGGAGGCGGGGGTCGCGGTCATCGTCGTATGACCACGAGAACCGAACCCGCCACCGTGGCACCTCACGTCGGCAGCCCCATCAAGGACCGCCCCCCCCGCTCGCCCGCACCCACGCAGACGGGCCCACCCGCCGTGGGCACGCCCACCCACCCTGGGCCCGCCCGCACTGCCGAGCCCGCCATACCGCCCCGCCGCCCGCCGTCCAGCGCCGCGAAACTCCCGCCCGCCCCGTAAGTGGACACCGCATGAACGACGAGAATCAGGGTCCGGTTACCATATGAGCGCCACCTAGCTCGAAAGATGGATTCTGTGACTGTCAACGACGACGCGTTCACCAACTGGAAGACCCGCGAAGAGATCGCGGAGTCGATGATCCCCATCATCGGGAGGCTGCACCGGGAACAGGACGTCACCGTCCTCCTGCACAGCCGCTCCCTCGTGAACAAGTCGGTGGTGAGCATCCTCAAGACCCACCGATTCGCCCGGCAGATCGCCGGCGAGGAGCTCTCGGTCACGGACACGCTTCCGTTCCTCCAGGCGCTCACCACGCTCGACCTCGGCCCGTCCCAGATCGACATCGGCATGCTCGCCGCGACCTACGCGGCCGACGACCGCGGTCTGTCCGTCGCGGAGTTCACCGCCGAGGCCGTCTCCGGCGCCACCGGCGAGAACAAGATCGAGCGCCGCGAGGGGCGTGACGTCGTCCTCTACGGGTTCGGCCGCATCGGCCGTCTGATCGCCCGGCTGCTCATCGAGAAGACCGGCTCCGGCAACGGCCTTCGGCTGCGCGCCATCGTCGTACGCCAGGGCGGCGACCAGGACATCGTCAAGCGCGCCTCGCTGCTGCGCCGCGACTCCATCCACGGCCAGTTCCAGGGCACGATCACGGTCGACGAGGCGAACAGCACGATCGTCGCCAATGGCAACGAGATCAAGGTCATCTACGCCAACGATCCGTCCGAGATCGACTACACGGCGTACGGGATCAAGGACGCCATCCTCGTCGACAACACCGGCAAGTGGCGTGACCGCGAGGGCCTCTCGAAGCACCTGCGCCCCGGGATCGACAAGGTCGTGCTCACGGCGCCGGGCAAGGGCGACGTCCCCAACATCGTCCACGGCGTCAACCACGACACGATCAAGCCGGACGAGCAGATCCTGTCCTGCGCCTCCTGCACCACCAACGCGATCGTCCCGCCGCTCAAGGCGATGGCGGAGGAGTACGGCGTTCTGCGCGGCCACGTGGAGACCGTCCACTCGTTCACGAACGACCAGAACCTGCTGGACAACTACCACAGCTCCGACCGCCGTGGCCGCTCCGCGCCGCTCAACATGGTCATCACCGAGACGGGTGCCGCCTCCGCGGTCGCCAAGGCGCTGCCCGACCTGAAGGCCCCCATCACCGGCAGCTCGATCCGCGTCCCGGTGCCGGACGTCTCGATCGCGATCCTCAGCCTGCGCCTCGGCCGCGCGACCACCCGCGAGGAAGTCCTCGACTACCTCCGCAACGTCTCGCTGACCTCGCCGCTCAAGCGCCAGATCGACTTCATCAGCGCCCCCGACGCGGTGTCCAGCGACTTCATCGGCTCCCGCCACGCCTCGATCGTCGACGCCGGCGCCACCAAGGTCGAGGAGGACAACGCGATCCTCTACCTCTGGTACGACAACGAGTTCGGCTACTCCTGCCAGGTCATCCGGGTCGTCCAGCACGTCTCCGGGGTGGAGTACCCCACCTTCCCGGCACCGGCGGTCTGAGCCGACAGCCGCAGCGACACGCAGCCGTATCCGTACACCGTTCGCCGCCCGGGCAGCCGGGACGGCGGACGGTGACCGGCCGGGGGCGACAGGGAATCCCGCGTCATGGGGTTCCCTGTCGCCCCTTGTTCGCGTGGGCCTCACCCGGCCCCACCAGGGCATTCGCGCGCGCCCACGCCCCTCGGATCCGGGCTCTCCGCCTTCTTGCCCCGAACGTGGGAGCCGTCTAACGTGAGTTTGTGCCACTGGTAAACAAAACCGTTCCGCACAGCGTTGTGCCGGACCGCTCCCTCACCCGCCTCCGCCTCGTCCTCACCACCTTCTTCGCCCTCGACGGCTTCGTCTTCGCCGGCTGGGTCGTGCGCATCCCCGCCATCAAGCACCAGACCGGTGCCTCCTCCGGCGCCCTCGGCCTCGCCCTTCTCGGCGTCTCCGCCGGAGCCGTCATCACCATGATGCTGACGGGACGGCTCTGCCGGCGGTTCGGCAGTCACCCGGTGACCGTGGCCTGCGCGGTGCTGATGTCACTGAGCGTGATCCTGCCCCCGCACACCCACTCGGTGCCCGTCCTCGGACTGGTGCTGCTGCTCTTCGGGGCCGCGTACGGGGGTATCAACGATAGTCCTGCACTAACAAGCGACTCACGCGGTTGCCCACCTCGCACACCCGGCACCAAGGCCCTGACCAGCGGATGGGCACAGAAGAGCCCCGCTGGGTCTGAGGCTTCCGTTCCCCTCGCCCGGCGGGGCTCATTGGTACGTACAACAGCTTCCCGGCTCCCGGCGCCGAAGGGAAGCACTGTGGCGGCATATGCACGGGGAATTTTCCTGGCACGATCTGCGGCGCAGACCCGGCCCGCCAGCGTCTTCCGGGACGCCGACGGGCCGGGGGCTTTCGGGTGCCGCATCACGATCGGATGCTCCTGATCATAAAAAGCGACAGGCCTGACGCTGACATGTGATCATGGGATGTCCAACGTTGTCTAGTGCCCCGCGAACAGCCTCAGTGGATCATCGACAGGCGTCGCGACTTAGGCGATCGCGTCCGCCGCCTGCGCCTCGCGGCGAACTACACCCAGGAGGCCTTCGCCGAGGCCACCGGCATCGACCGCCGCACCCTCCAGCGCATCGAGACCGGCACCAGCGACCCCCGATACGGGGATCTCCTCAGGATCGCGGCGGCCCTGGACGAGTCCGTGACGGTCCTCGTTGACTGAACAGCTCCGTCGTTCCGGCAGGGAACGCCGGAGCCATCATCAGACGTGGTCGGTCAACTGGCCGACGCTGCGTCGCCGATCAGCGCCATCTCGATGGCGAGGGCACCGAGCGCCTCCTTCTCGGGTGGGTAGATCGCCCGGATGTTCGCGAGTTGCTGCTCGCGCGAGCTCGTCGGGTTCACGTTGGCCGGCCCCTCGCCATCGAGGAGCGCCTCGAAGTCGCTGTACGCGGCGACCCGCAGGACCCGCACGTCACACGTCTCCTCCGTACCCTTGATCCGAAACCGAATCAGGTCCCCAGCTGCCATATCAGCGAGATGCGGGTATCGAACTCTGACCTCGATCGTCTTCCGCCCGGCCACGACCAGCTCGAAGTACCTCCGATAGAGGTTCAGGCCGTGCCTGCGGGTGGTCATCTCTGTCATGGTGCGGGAACACTCCTCGTGGATGCGGTCATCAGGCGACCGAGCTCACCGGCTGAGTAGGAACGGAAGAAGTGACGCGGGTCTGCCAGAAGCACCTCGGCCATGTCGAGAAGACGGTCGACGTACTCAGACAGCGAGCCCGGCCACATCCTGGTGTCGAGCATCCACGGGGCGGACCCCTCGGGCAACGATGCACGACCCTCGCGGATAAGGCTCTTGCTCAGCTTGGCACCGGTATCCGTGACGACCTGCGGGCAGAACAACCGCGTGGGGAGCTGCGCCCCGACAAGCCCGATCGCAGTCAGGGCGTTGTCGACAAGTGTCGAGCCGAATACCCAGTCGCCGCCCTTGACCATGACGGACAGCCGGTCCAGGTCGGCGGCCGCGGCGAGCTCCTTGACGAGGTTTCGGTACAGCGTCGCGAGGTCCAGATAGCCGGCGCCGGACGCATCGATCCGGACCTCGTAGGGGCCGTGGTGCAGGCACATGGCGTGCACCACGGCGTGGTCCTGGCCCATGAGGACCTCGGTCCGCTGGGCGTACTTCTCGGCCCAGCCGCAGCCCTGTTCCGGGCAGGGAACCCTGACGTGCGGCACACCGTGCGCGGGGTCGAGCCACCAGCGGGCGGCTTCGATGCGCCCGTGTGCCCTTAACCAGGTCCTCCGGAAGTGCTCGGTCTGCTGTTGCTTGGAGTACATCTGCACCGTGTAAGGGATCCCCAGCTGCTCGGACAGGCAGTCGAACAACGGGCGATAGAGGGTCTCGACCTGCGCGGCCAGGGCGTCCTGACCGAGGGCGTGGGCGTACGCGCGCTGGTAGCGGTGACCCGACGCCGGATCCACGACAACCTCGTGAGGGGCATTGTCGAGAGCGCCGAAGGTGACTTCAACCGGGATACCGAAGCGGTCCCGTACACGCGCGGCCGCAGCGAACGAGAGGCTCTGGACGAGCGAGGTTCCCAGGTGCGGGACCCCGTTGATCTGCGTACCGACGACGAACGCGATCCGTGACGGTTCAGCGGCGCGGATCCGCGGCGCAAGGACATCCTCGGCAGCGCTGAGCGCGTTCGCGAGGACCGTGTTCGGTGAAACGGGATGTGGAGAAGGCATGTTGGCCTCCAAGCTGTGAAGAGGATGCGGCCCCGATCCACCGCGGGCCATCAACGGACAGGCCATCGGCAGCAGCCGGGACGTGCGCTAGTAGACCCGTCCCGCCGGGCTCTTCCGGAGACCACGACGGGACGGGCAGCCCTGCCTGACCGGGTCTTCCGAAGCGCCGGGCCGGCAGAGGTATGAGGTGCGCGGCCCTGACCCGAAACGGCCGCCATAGGACCCCGTGTGCCGGGGCGGGCGGCCGAACTAGCGGCGGGGGCGGGGCGCGTCGGCGCAGTCAGCGTGCACACGGGCGGTGATCGCGCCCCCGGAGTTGCTGACCTGATCCAGGGGCACGGCGTCGTCCAGGCGGCGGATCGGCCGGCCGCAGGCGACGCACATCACCTGGCCCGACAGGGTCTCGTAGTGGTCGCACAGTGCTGCCAGGGAGCGCGCGAGTTTCCGCGCGTACGCCACATCGGCGCCGGTCCCCATTCCGGCCTGGGCGCGGAGCTTGCCCCTGGCCTCGCCGACGCACGCCAGCGCGCAGTACCGGGGGACGTCGTCCCGGTGCAGGCGGCCGGCAAGCTGCTCGACCTCGGGGACCAGCAGGGTCATGTGCCCGCGCAACGCCAGGGTCAGCGTCGTCACGGCAGGCGGGTCTTGGGAGACCGGGAGCAGCAGGGCGATCGTCTGCCGCATCGTCACTACGTCGACGGGGCAGGCAGCTTGTGCGGTCTCGGCGTTCACGGGGCGACCCCGGTAAGGCTGACGCTGAGCATCCACTTCGTGGAGGCTTCTCGTCCGCCTCCAGACGCTCTACTCTCGGTCATGTCGACGCTCCCTCTCAGCTTCGAGCGTTGTCCGCCCCCCCGGGGCCGTTCGCGCGGCCGCCGGGGCTTGTCGTACGGGCGCGGTGGCGGTCACACCGCCACCGCAGTGATGACGCAGCCGCACGTCCGGATCGGCCACACACGGGAGCGGCCTTCGACGACGACGTGGCCTGCTGGGCGCAGGCGCTTGTGGACGGCCCCGCAGTAGAAGCAGGCCTCACCGTGCAGGCGGGCGATGCTCACGTCGCTACCGACGACCGTCGGCGCGACCGGGAGTGCGTCGTGCACTCCAATACCCATCTGCTGGCTCCTGCGCATGCAACAGATGGTGTGGCTGAGCGGGCGTCACAAGTACCCCACTCAGGGGTAGTACGAGGCGTCAGGTCGCGGCGCACCACTCGGCGAAGGCCGTCAGCGTCTCGGAATCGGCGCGCTTCAGGCGCCGCAGCGTGGCCGTGTCCTCCCGGACCCAGGGGTGGTCGCGGGTGTGCTGCGGGGCGATACGCCGCGCCACCTTGAGCGACTCGAAGGCGTCGTCGGCCAGGCCCGACCACAGCTGCGCGCGGCCGAGTTCGATGCAGAACCCGGAGCGCCGCTCGGCGGGAATTGCCGCGGGCGGCTTCCACTCGCGGGCGACGTCGAGGGCCTGGCCGACGCGGTCGCCGCCGAGACTCACGGCCACGGACACCTCGTGGATCCGTACAGAGTCGGGCCCGAACGCGGTGCCGTAGTAGATGTCCTCCTTCACGTGTTCGGCCAAGAGGCCTGCCTCACGCAGATGCGTCTGCGCGCTGTCCGCGTTGCGGGCCCGTCCCGCGATGACTGCGGCCCGCATGTGCAGTGCGCCGCGTGCCGCGAAACCGGCCGGTGCCGTCGGCGCCGGGGCGGCATCGAGGGCGAGTTCGAGGGCGCGCAGGCCCGCAGTATGGGCGTGGGCGGCGAAGAACGTCTCGGTACGGACGTAGGCGACGCTCGCGGTCAGCAGCGGGTCGGCGGCCTCGGGGCTGGCCCACCGCATGAGGTCGACCATGCGGGCCGACAGGTCGTGGGCGCCCAGCTTGTAGGCGGCTGCGTCCGCGGAGCGGTATGCGCTCACCAGGAGGGAGGCCAGCTCTCGCCTCTCGCTACCCTGGGCGCCGTGGTAGGCGCGGGCGAGTTCAGCGAGCAGGTCCGGGAGCCGTCGGGCGATCCGCGTGTACTGCGCTGCAAGCCGCCATTGCGCGGCCTCGCTCACCTCGGTCCGCAGCTCCTCGACGGGGCGTACGGGCCCGTCCTCGGGAACGTCGTACGCGGCGATGGCCGCAGAGAGGGCCGGCAGTGCATCCCGCGCCTGGGAGTTGGCCGGGCCGCGATCGCTGCGCAGGCGTCCGGGGTCGATGCCCAGGGCATCGGCGACGGCTTCGAGTGTCGCGTCCGTGACGCCGCGCTCTCCGCGCTCGATCTTGCGGATCGTGCCCAGAGCGACGCAGGCCGCGTCGGCGAGTTCCTGCTGGGTCAACTTGGGGCGTACGACGCTGCGGTAGTAGGCGATCCGCTTGCCTACCGCCCCGTCAGTAAATGCGGGCATACTGGCTCCAGTTCGGGCATCCACTCCGAACAGTACTGAGACAGAACCGTCTTGTGTACGCAAACGGCCCCACCTTGACCGGTGGGGCCGATTTGTTGCAATCAGCGCGCCACAATGCCGATCAGCTCGGCGAGGCTGTCGATGCGCCAGTCGGCAGCCG
This sequence comes from Streptomyces sp. NPDC024698, assembly GCF_055559015.1. Taxonomy (NCBI): domain Bacteria; kingdom Bacillati; phylum Actinomycetota; class Actinomycetes; order Kitasatosporales; family Streptomycetaceae; genus Streptomyces; species Streptomyces sp. NPDC024698. The sequence continues at coordinate 368,502 of NZ_JBVHLK010000003.1, forward strand.
CAGCCACGTGCGGATCGGTGCCCCACAGATAGCCGAGCGGCCCCCGCCGCAGGTGCGCCGTCTTCAGCCCGGCCGCCTTGGCCGGGTAGATGTCGTTGGCCGGGTGATCGCCCACGTACAAGGTCCGGTACCCGGGGGCCTGCGCGACCTCAAGGACCCGCTCGAAGAACTCCGGCTGCGGCTTGGCGACACCCCACTCCTCCGAGGTGGCGATCACGTCGGCAGGGAGTTCGAGTGCGCGCAACAGCTGCCCCGCGGTGACGGACTGGTTGCCCGCGACGACGACCCGCACTCCGCTGTCACGGAGCGCTGTGAGCGTCGGTCTGACGTCGTCGTAGAGATCCGTCTCGTCGAGTTCCTCGCCGCGGCCGGCGGCGGCACGCGCACGGTACTCGGCGCCCACGTCGAGGCCCGGGCGGATCAGGCGGAGCGCCTCGGCGTTGTCGTGGCCCTGGGCCACGACGGCGCCGACGAGCGCGGACAGGGTGTGGTGGGGGATGCCGAGCCAGTCGGCCCACGATGCCCAGTACCTGTCGTCCCGGGTGATGGTCTCGCCGACGTCGAGTACAACGGTGTCAATCACGCTGCGGAGCCTACGACGCGCGTCCGGACATGCGAGAAGGCCCCCGCCGCCCGAAGGCGGCGGGGGCTCGTCGTAGGTCAGGCGTACTGGCGGCGCTGGGGGCCGAGCGCGATCGCGAGCGGCGTGCTGCTCGACGGAGTCGGGTCGGGTGCTCCGTCCCGGCGGCAGACCAGGGCGTCCGGATCGTACGAGGGCGCCTGGAGGCTGTAGCCGTCCGGGCACGTTTGTCCGTCGCGGCCGTCCGCTCCGTCGGTCCCGTCGGTCCCGTCCTTGCCGTCTGCGCCTGCGGGCCCGGCCGGTCCTTGCGGGCCCGCAGGTCCGGCGGCCCCAGGAGGGCCCGTGGGCCCGGTGGCTCCGGACGGACCGTTCGCCCCCGCCTGCCCGCTCGCGCCCGTCGGACCAGGCGCCCCGGACGGTCCCGGGCTGCCGGCGGAACCGTCTTTGCCTGCCGGCCCCGGAATCGGGACAGGTACCTCGGTCCGGGCGGGCAGGTTATCGACGGCGCGCGTCGGATCCGGCGCGACCGGCGTCTTCCCGGCCGCCTTCACCTGCTCGCGCAGCGCCCGTACGTCGCCGGCGCGTGTGCTCACCGCGGTGCCCCGCAGATCGGCCTCCTGGGCGACCTGCTGCCGGGCGTCGGCCTCGCGGTGGATGAGCAGGAGCGACAGGGCGACGCCTCCGCAGAGCACGAGGAGGGCGGCCGTGACCCAGAGCAGGTACCGGCCGCGGTACAACACGAGCTCGGTCCGGGTCACGGCGTGCCTCAGAGTGAGGTCACCAGCAGGCGCAGGCGCGCGATCTCCGCCTCGAGCCCGCCGACTCTCGCCTCCGCCGCCGTGGCGCGGGCCTCCGCGGTCCGCTCGTCGAGCTCCGCCTTGTCCCGCTCGGCGATCAGGCGCTGGGCCAGGTTGTCGTAGCCGGTCATCGCTGAGCCCTCCCGGGCCGCCCGGTTCGCGCCTCGCTGCCCGTAGGCCGCGGCCGCCGCCGCCACGGGTCCCGCGATCAGCGCGGCTACGGCCGTGACCATGGCGGCGTCCATGCCACCTCCAGGGCGCGCGCATCGGGCAGGGTCAGGCCTCCGTCGAGGGGCCGCTGGAGGGCGGGGGCGCCTGCCGGTTCGGTACGGCCCACGTGATGCCGAGCGCGCCGAGCACGGACAGGACCACGGTGGCGCCTTCGGTCGCGGTGACGGTCCCGTCGTTCAGGGCGGTGGCCAGCGAACCGGATCCGGCAACCACCGCGGCGACGATGGCCTTGGCGTAACGGGGCAACGTCACGGCTCATCCCTCCTTCGCCGGGCCGGACACGTCCACCGAGACGTGGACGACCGCTTCGGCGATGGCGCCCTCGACGGCGGTCACGACCGCCGCGGTGTCGACGCCGGACCCGACGAGGCCGGCGAGCTTCGTGATCGCCGCCGACATCCCCGCCGACAGCACCAGGATCTTGGCCGTGTTCTCGAAGGTGCCCGTCAGGTACGTCTGAGCGGTCCAGAACTTGTTGGTCTTGTTCTTCTCGGTCGACCCGGCCGGCAGTACGTCGTCCGTCTGCCAGACGCCCTTGGTCAGGTCCTTGCCGGTCATCCCCGCCATGGGGTCCTCCTCGATGAGACCGCGGGCCCAGGCGGCGAGCGCGGCCCGGGTAGGGAAGTTGGCGACGTCGTGATCGATGATTCCGGCCGTGCTGTGCTGGTGGAACGTCCACGCGTAGTCGATGCCGGGGTCGCCCGCCGGGCGGCCCGCAGTCGCGATCCAGAGGAAATCGCCGCAGTTTGACGTGGTGTCGACGTTCTTCCAGTAGTCGGTGTTGCAGTACATGCCGACCCGGTGCTGCGGCATGTTGCCCTTGACGTACTTCAGCCAGGCGTCCCGGTACGCCAACTGCCGAGCGCGCGGCACGGTCTTGTTGGCCGCGTCGTAGCCCTCCCAGTCCAGGACGATGATGTCCCCGGGCTGCCAGGCGACCTGTGCCAGGAAGTGATCGGCCTCGGCGATGGGGTCGTTGGCCATGTGCGGGTAGTGGTACGCCCCCCACACCAGGCCTCTGGCCTTCGCGTTTTGGCGCTGGTCCACCCACAGCGGGTTGGTGTACGACAGCCCCTCGGTGATCTTCGTGATGATGAAGTCGAGGCCTGCCGTGTCGGAGTCCCGCGTCTGGTACGCGGAGACGTCGATGCCCTTGATCATCCGGACACTCCCCGCTTCGGCAGCGCACCGCGGCCGGGTGCGCTGATGTTGAGGACCTTGCGGGCGATGGCCTCGGCGGCGACCTCCCACGCGGTCTGGATGGCCGGGGTCAGGTCCTCCCAGCAGGGCATGGGCAGGCCGCGGTAGTTCTTGCCGCCGGTGGCGCCGCCGTACGCGGCGTACGCGGCCTTCGCCAGCTCGGTGGGGTCATGGCGCGCCATCAGACACGCTCCGGCCACGCCCAGTGGAACGGGCCTTCACCGAGCGTCCGCGAGGTCGCCCAGTGGGAGTCGTTGCCGTCGAGGAACACCTGGAGGTTGACGGCCGATTCCGGCGTGTCGCCGAAGATGCGGACGATCATCGCGGGGCAGACATCGCCGGCCGCGGCATGGTTGCCGGTCTGCGAGGATTCGCCGCGACGCCGGCTGATGTCGTCGGCGTCGTGCTGACTGAGGGTGTAGTGGACGAGCCGGCCGATGGTGGGCCTGCTCCTCGGCCCGCCCGCGATCGGGTTCATGGCCGACTGGTACTCCCTGCCGACGGCACTCACCAGCGTCGCCGCCCTGGCCGCCGTGGCCGCCCTGATCGGATGCGCGACGCGACGCGCCGCCCTGGGCTGACGGGCCATCGGGCAGACTCGGTGGCATGGAGATTCGGGAATTCGTGGAAACGCTGGACCAGGAGGGCCGTTCACTGGCCTCGGCCGCCGAGAAGGCGGGCGTGGACGCCGAGGTCGCGACCTGCGCGGGCTGGCAGGTGAGGGATCTGGTCCGGCACACGGGCATGGTCCACCGTTGGGCCAGGGCGTTCGTCGCCGAGGGCCACACCTCGTACCACCCCGACGGCGGCCTGCCGGATCTGGACCACGACGCTCTGCTGACCTGGTTCCGCGACGGACACCGGCGCCTCGTGGACACACTGGCGGAGGCCTCGCCGGACGTGCGGTGCTGGAGCTTTCTGCCGGCGCCTTCGCCGCTCGCCTTCTGGGCACGCAGGCAGGCGCACGAGACCACCGTGCACCGGGTCGACGCCGAGTCGGCGCTCGGTGGCCAACCCACCACCGTCGCGCCGGACTTCGCGGCCGACGGGATCGACGAGCTGCTGCTCGGATTCCACGGACGCGACAGCAGCAGGGTCCGCACCGAGGCACCCCGGGTCCTGCGCGTGCGCGCCACGGACAGCCCGGACGCGGTGTGGACCGTACGGCTGTCGTCCGCGCCGCCGTCGAGCGGTCGCGGTGGGCAAGCGCACGCGGACACGAGTGAAACCGATTCCGTGGACTGCGAGTTGACGGGATCCGCCGAGGGGCTGTACCTGGCCCTGTGGAACCGCGCGCCGTTCCCCGACGTGTCGGGCGACGCCTCGCTCGCGACCCTGTGGCGGGAGAAGTCCGCGATCACCTGGAGCTGAGGAGCTCGTCCGGCCACGGGGACTCCGGGACGGCCGGCGGGCCCGACCGGAGAGCCCGGTCAGTCCCCGGACGTCCTCGGGCCGCCCGGCAGCATCCGGGCCAGGACCGCGCGCTGCAACGGCAGTACCTCGTCGTGCAGTTCGCGCCCCTCGGGGGTCACGCAGACACGCACACCCCGCCGGTCCTCGGCGCACATCCCGCGCGTCACGAGACCGTCCTTCTCCAGGCGTCCGATCAGCCGGGACAGGGCACTCTGACTGAGGTGGACCCGCTCGGAGATCTCCTGGACGCGGAAGCTGGGGCCGCCGTCCGCCGCGGTACCCGACGCGAGCAGGTCGAGCACCTCGAAGTCACTGGCTCCCAGGCCATGGGGATGCAGCTCGCGGTCGAGCTCGCAGAGGGTGCGGGCATGCACCGTCAGGATGTCGCGCCACTGGTCCACGAGCCCTCGCTCGGCATTCTCCGCCGCCATGCCCGCACCGTAGCAAAGACGACCATGGTGCCCATCGGCGCCGCGTGCGCCCTCGGACCTTCACGACGCGCGCTCCCGGCGGAGGTTCTTGCCCCTCCGGGCGCGCGGCTGTTGACTCGGACCATGAACAACAACGGTGAAAACAGCGACAGTTGCCGCGGCAGGATGGACGCGCACCCGCTCCACTCCCAGGCACGGCGGGACGCCGTCACCGTCGAGATCGGATACGCCCTGGCCAGCGCGGCGTTCGTCGCGGCGGTAGCCTTCGGGGTCGTCACCGGCCCCGCTCTCGTCCTCGACCTGCCCGCCGCCGTGGTGCACGCGCTCGTCACCGCCGGGGCCACCTCGGCCACGGCCCTCTTCGCGCTCCGCGTCGCCACCGTCCTGTACCGCTTCCGCCAGGCGCCCTCCGTGCCTCAGCCCAGCCAGCCGGGCCGCACCAGGCCCGACTCATAGGCGAGCACGACCAGTTGGGCACGGTCGCGGGCCCCGAGCTTCACCATCGTCCGGCTCACATGCGTCTTGGCCGTGAGCGGGCTGACGACCAGACGGCGGGCGATCTCGTCGTTCGAGAGCCCGATGCCGACGAGCGCCATCACCTCCCTTTCCCGCTCGGTGAGTTCACCGAGGGACGCGGCCGACTCGGGCACCTTGGAACGGGCCGCGAACTCGGAGATCAGCCGACGCGTCACCCCGGGCGACAGCAGGGCGTCGCCCGCGACCACCGCCCGTACCGCGCGCAGCAGTTCATCGGGCTCGGTGTCCTTGACCAGGAAGCCCGAGGCACCTGAGCGGATGGCCTCGAAGACGTACTCGTCGAGCTCGAACGTGGTCAGCATGACCACCTTCACGGCCCCGAGTTCCGCGTCGCCGGTGATACGGCGCGTGGCGGCGAGTCCGTCCAGCACGGGCATCCGGATGTCCATCAGGACGACGTCCGGGCGCAGTTCACGCACCGAACGCACCGCGCCCTCGCCGTCTGCGGCCTCCCCCGCCACCTCGATGTCCGGCTGCGCGTCGAGCAGCGCCTTGAAACCCGCCCTGACCAATGACTGGTCGTCGGCGAGCAGTACGCGGATCACCGGTTGTCCCCCTTGGCCTTCCACGGCAGTACGGCGAGCACCCGGAACCCTCCGTCCTCGCGCGGACCGGCCTCGATCGTGCCACCCAGCGCGGCCGCCCGCTCGCGCATCCCGGCGAGCCCGTTGCCGCTTCCGCCCGCGTCGGCGCCGGTGGCAGGACCGTCGTCGTCGATCCGCAGCCGCAGTACGCCGTGTTCGTACGCGAACCGCACCCGTGCCCGGCGCGAGCCCGAATGCCGTACGACATTGGTGAGCGCCTCCTGGACGATGCGGAACGCGGCGAGGTCCGTGCCGGGGGCCGTGGCCGGGGCCTCGCCCTCGATCTCGACCGTGAGACCGGCGCTCGCGGCCTGCTCGACCAGTTCGGGGAGCCGGTCGAGCCCGGGAGCGGGCGCGCGGGGCGCCTCCCCAGGTGCCCGCAGCGTGTCGAGGACCTGCCGGACCTCGCCGAGCGCCTCCTTGCTGGCCGCCTTGATGGTGGTCAGCGCCGTACGCGCCTGTTCGGGGTCGGAGTCGAGGAGCGCGAGCCCGACACCCGCCTGGACGTTGATCACCGAGATGCTGTGCGCCAGTACGTCGTGCAGTTCACGGGCGATCCGCAGCCGTTCCTCGTCGGCGCGGCGCCTGGCCGCCTGTGCGCGTTCGGCCCTTTCCCGGCTCCACTGCTCACGGCGTGCGCGCACCAGCTCCGACAGCGCCACGACCGCCACGACCCAGGCGGCGATGGCGATCTCCTGCGCCCAGGACGGAGAGTGGTCGCCGGCCGGGGGCAGCCGGCGGTACAGCCAGTGGGCGAGCAGGAGATGCCCCGCCCAGAGCAGTCCGACCGCCGTCCAGGCCGCCCTGCGGTGCCCGGCGAGCACGGCGCTGAAACAGGCCACCGCCACGGGGAGGAAAACCGGTCCGTACGGATAGCCCCCGGCCACATAGGCCAGGGCCACCGCGGACGTGCCGAACACGACGAACACGGGGTAGCGCTGCCGCCAGAGCAGCAGGGCGGAGCCCACCAGGAGCAGCGCCCGGGAGAAGGGGTCCAGAGCGAGCCGGTCGCCGTGCTGGGCGTGGGCCGCGAAGCCGGAGCCGACGAACACGAAGACGGTCAGCAGCAGCGTGGAACGCCACGGCCAGCGCGCCTGCCCCGCGTCGTTCCAGCGGTCCCACCCGGGCGGCCCCGGCCGCCACCGCGATGGGCCGCCCCACGCCGGCGCCGCGGGTGTGTGCTGCTCTTCCATGGCCGTCACGCTAGACGGCCACCCGCCGCGACGGCGTCCGCCGGGCGAGGTGATCACTCGTACTCCCCAGGGAGTACGCCACGGTCGGAGCCGGTCGGCGCCTGTCCGTGCCTGTCTGCGCCGGTCTGCGCCTGTCCGTGCCTGTCTGCGCCTGTCCGTGACGATCTACTCCGAGGAGGGCCCGGTGGCGGGACCGGCAGCGGGTTCGGGAGCCGTACCGGCAGCGGGTTCGGGAGCCGTACCGGCAGCGGGTTCGGGAGCCGTACCGGTGGCGGGTTCGGGAGCCGTACCGGTGGCGGGTTCGGGAGCGGGACCGGTGGTGGGTCAGGTGGCGGGTCCGGTGGCGCTCTCGCCCGGCTCCGGATAGACCAGCCCCACCTCGTGCGCGAGGCGTCCCACGGCGTGCAGGAAGAAGGCCCCGCGATCCTCCACGACCCGGTTGAACTGGCCGAACAGCTCGAACCCGATCAGCCCGTGGAGCTGCGCCCACGAGGCCACCAGCGTCACCACCACCTCGGGCGGCAGATCGGGGGCGAGATCGGCGGCCATCCGCCGCGCCTCGGTCCTCAGCCCGCCGGGCAACGGCGTACGGGCCACCCCCTTGCCTCGGTAGGCGTCCCGGACGATGCCGATCAGGAGCAGGGCGACCCGGGAGGCGGCCGGAACGGTCTCCTGCGGCGCGACGTACCCGGGGACGGGAGAGCCGTAGATGAGCGCGTATTCGTGCGGACGGTCAAGGGCCCAGCGGCGCGACGCCGTGCACACGGTGATCCAGCGCTCCCGGGGGCCGGCGGCGGCCACTCCGGCGTGCGCCGCCTCGGCCGCCTCGCCGAGGGAGTCGTAGGCGTCGATGATGAGCGCGGTCAGCAGGTCGTCTCGGCTGGGGAAGTAACGGTAGAGAGCGGAGGAGACCATCCCCAGTTCCCGGGCCACGGCCCGGAGCGACAGCTTGGCCGCGCCTTCCGCGGCGAGCTGTCTGCGCGCCTCGTCCTTGATGGCCGCCGTGACCTCGATCCTGGCTCGGGCACGTGCCCCTCGCGCGGTAGTCATACGGTGCAGTGTCCCACGCTTTCAGAGCAGTGCACACAAACGAGAGCACCGCTCTTGCTTTGGATCACCGATCCGGTGCAGACTCTTCTCGAGCGAGAGCAGTGCTCACGAAAGAGATCGCCGCTCTCACGGCAAGCTTCGCGGGACCGCACACCCAAGGTCTCGCGCGCACCACTAGCGGCACCGGCACCACCAGCTGCACCCAGCAGCGCACCAGCAGCACCCAGCAGCGCAGGCACCACACACGCCTTACGCACCAGACATCCCGCCCAGCTCACGCGTCTCACGCATCCCGAGAGGTAACCGTGTCCACTCACGTCCAGAAGCCCGGCTGGTTCACCGTCAACGTCTTCAACCGCGCCGTCGCCTGGATGACCAGGCGCGGTCTCAGTGTCTGGGGCTCCCGGGTGCTGGCCGTCCGCGGCCGCAAGAGCGGCGAGTGGCGGACGACGCCGGTCAACCTGCTCACCGTGGACGGGGAGCAGTACCTCGTCGCGCCCCGCGGCCATGTCCAGTGGACGCACAACATGCGGGCGGCCGGCGGGGGCGAGCTGCGCCTCGGCAAGAAGGTCGACGCCTTCACCGCCGTGGAGGTGACCGACGACGACAAGGTGCCGCTGCTGCGTGCCTACCTCAAGCGCTGGAAGGCCGAGGTCGGCGTGTTCTTCGGCGGCGTCGGCCCCGACTCGTCCGACGAGGAACTGCGGCGCATCGCTCCCGACCACCCGGTCTTCCGGATCACGGTCGAGAGCTGACGCCGGCGACGCCCTCCGGGCCGGTGGTGCTCCGCCTCAGTCCTCCGCCCCCTCCACCGGCTGGGGACGGCGGTCGAGGGCGGTCAGGGCACGCCCGACCGCCGGGTGGTTCCGGATGATCTCCGCGAGCGTGGTGGAACCGCGGGTGATCCCGGCGAACGCCTTCCACACCGGGCGCAGGCCGGTGAGGCCGGCGTGGAACATGCCGGGGCGCCGTTCGAAGGCCGCGAGCAGACGCTTGCCGACGCTCATCTCGACGCCGAGCCCCGCCTTGATCGCGAAGGCGTAGTTCAGTGCCTGCCGCCGGGCGTCGACCGCGTCGTGCGCCTCGGCGATCCGCACCGCCCACTCGCCAGCGAGCCGACCGGAGCGCAGCGCGAAGGAGATGCCCTCACGGGTCCAGGGTTCGAGCAGTCCCGCCGCGTCGCCGCAGACGAGGACCCGGCCGCGCGACAGCGGCGAGTCGTCGGCGCGGCAGCGCGTCAAGTGGCCCGAGGAGATGGACGGTTCGAAGCCGGCGAGGCCGAGCCGGGCGATGAAGTCCTCCAAGTACCGCTTGGTGGCGGCGCCTTCGCCGCGCGCGGAGATCACGCCGACGGTGAGGGTGTCACCCTTGGGGAAGACCCATCCGTAACTGCCGGGCATGGGGCCCCAGTCGATGAGGACACGGCCGCGCCAGTCCTCGGCGACCGTCTCCGGCACCGGGATCTCGGCTTCCAGACCGAGATCGACCTGGTCGAGCTTCACGCCGACATGCGCTCCTATGCGGCTGGCGCTGCCGTCGGCGCCGACCACGGCCCGCGCGAGGACGGTCTCGCCGCCCTGGAGGACCACGGCGACGGTGCGCCGGTCCGGTACCGCCGAACCGTGCTGCTCGACGCGCGAGACCGTGGCGCCCGTACGCAGTTCGGCGCCCGCCTTCTGCGCGAACTCGACGAGCTGCTGGTCGAACTCCGGGCGGTTGATCAGCCCGAACAGCATGTGCCGGGACCGGCGCGTGCGGGCGAACCTCCCGTCCATCGAGAAGGTGACCGCGTTCACCCGGTCCCTGAACGGAAGTTCGAAGCCCGGGGGCAGCGCGTCGCGGGAGGGGCCGATGATGCCGCCGCCGCATGTCTTGTAGCGGGGCAGTTCGGCTTTCTCCAGCAGCAGGACGCTGCGTCCCGCGACCGCTGCCGCGTACGCGGCCGATGCGCCCGCCGGCCCCGCGCCGACGACCACGACGTCCCACACCTGCTGTTCGTCGTCCGCCACACGTCGCTCGTCGTCCGCCGAAGGGTTCTCGCTGCTCACGTTGGTCTACTGCTCCCAGTCCAGCCGTCTGCCGCACCTGTCCCCCGCATCCTACGGCGGGCGTCGCCGCAGGCCGCTGTGGGAGGATCTGCAACGGATGCGTCCTGTACACCAGTCCGCATCACTCGATCATCTGTACACAGAAGTACAACGTCGCACCTACAAGGAGCGTGCCCATGTCGTCGAATCCGGTCGCCGAGACCGTCGCCTCGCTCATGCCCCGGGCGAAGGCGGAACTCACCGAGCTGGTGGCTTTCAAGTCGGTGGCGGACTTCGACCAGTATCCGCGGAGCGAGAGCGAGGGCGCCGCGAACTGGATCGCGGACGCGCTGCGCTCCGAGGGCTTCGAGGACGTGGCCCTGCTCGACACCCCCGACGGCACGCAGTCCGTGTACGGCTTCCTGCCGGGCCCCGAGGGCGCGAAGACGGTCCTGCTGTACGCGCACTACGACGTGCAGCCGCCGCTGGACGAAGCGGCCTGGACGACTCCGCCGTTCGAGTTGGTGGAGCGCGATGGCCGTTGGTACGGACGTGGCAGCGCCGACTGCAAGGGCGGTGTCGTGATGCATCTGCTCGCGCTGCGCGCCCTGAAGGCGAACGGCGGCGTCCCGGTGCACGTCAAGGTCATCGTCGAGGGCTCGGAGGAGCAGGGCACCGGCGGTCTCGAACGGTACGCCGAGGCGCACCCCGAGCTGCTGACCGCCGACACCATCGTCATCGGCGACGCGGGCAACTTCCGCGCGGGTCTGCCGACGGTCACCGCGACCCTGCGCGGGATGACCCTCGTACGGGTGCAGGTGGACACCCTCGAAGGGAACCTGCACTCCGGACAGTTCGGCGGTGCCGCGCCCGACGCGCTGGCCGCGCTGATCCGCGTCCTGGACTCGCTGCGGGCCAAGGACGGTTCGACGACCGTGGACGGCCTGGCGGGCGAGGCCGCGTGGGACGGCCTCCAGTACGAGGAGCAGGCGTTCCGTGAGGACGCCAAGGTGCTCGACGGGGTGGAGCTCATCGGTTCCGGCACGGTCGCCGACCGGGTGTGGGCGCGTCCGGCCGTCACGGTGCTCGGGATCGACTGTCCGCCGGTCGTCGGCGCCACGCCGTCGGTGCAGGCGGGCGCCCGCGCCCTGATCAGCCTGCGGGTGCCGCCGGGCGTCGACGCGGTCGAGGCGACGAAGCTGCTGGAGGCGCACATCGAGGCGCACACGCCGTGGGGCGCGCGGGTGAGCACCGAACGCATCGGCCAGGGCCAGGCGTTCCGCGCCGACACCACCAGCCCCGCGTACGCGTCGATGGCCGAGGCCATGGCGATCGCCTACCCGGGCCAGGAGATGCAGTCGGCGGGCATGGGCGGCTCGATCCCGCTGTGCAACACGCTGGCCTCGCTGTACCCGGAGACGGAGATCCTGCTCATCGGCCTGAGCGAGCCGGAGGCGCAGATCCACGCGGTGAACGAGAGCGTCTCGCCGGACGAGCTGGAGCGGCTGTCGGTCGCCGAGGCGCTGTTCCTGCGGAACTACGCGGCGAGCTGACCGTTCCTGGCACAGGCCCCGTCCCCGTATGACCGACGGTCGCCGTCTCCGGACGGCGACCGTCACCGTCTCGGGATCGGCTACCGGCGCCGTCTTCGTCTCGGTATCCGGACGTGGCCGGGGCCCGCGCTCGATGGCGCGGGCCCCCGCCCCCGCCGGTTGTAGGACGCGCTTGGATCGGAAACGTGCGGTTGTGGAAACC
>NZ_JBVHLK010000003.1:380309-669881 GCF_055559015.1 Streptomyces sp. NPDC024698
TCTCACCGACGCTCCCCGCTGCGCGCCGGGCCCGCCCAGCGAGGGCGCGCCCCCCGCCCACGTCCGTTGGTCGAACGCGATGGAATCGATCCCGTCCGTTGGTCGAACGCGATGGAATCGATCCCGTCCGGTCGTCGACCGCGACGGAATCGGTCCTGTCCCGTCACCGGTCGCGCTGAAATCAATCCCTGCCGGTCAGCGCGGCGGGGAAACCGCCCCGCCCGGTCGCGCGAACGCCCGGCCGCACGCGGACGGCAGGACGGACAGAGGGCCGGCGGGCCGATCGAACCGGCCGGTGTCAGCCGAGCGGCACTCCGGCCTCCAGGTACAGCGCCGCGCCGCGCTCGCGGGCCCGCAGAGCCCAGCGGAGCCGTTCGTAGCGCACGGGCGGCAACAGGTCGGCCGCCTCCTGCTCGGTGACGAAGCGCCAGCCACGCAGTTCGGGTCCGGGGAGCAGGAGCCCCCTGACGGCCTGTTCGTCGAGGCGTCCGCCGTCGAAGAGGAGCCGCAGTCCGCCGTATCCGGGCGGTGCGGGCGACTCCCAGTCGACGACGAGGAGCGCGGGCACCTCGTCGAGGGTGATGCCGGTCTCCTCGGTGACCTCGCGCATCCCGGCACGCGCGGGGGCCTCGCCGGCCTCGACGACTCCGCCCGGGAACTCCCAACCCGCCTTGTACGTCGGGTCGACGAGCAGGACGCGGTCGTTCTCGTCGAAGAGGAGCACTCCGGCGGCGACGGTCTCGGCGGTGGGTTCGGGGGTCTGCACGATGTCGCAGACGGGTGCCTCGCCGGTGCGTACGGCCTCGGCGACGCGCAGGGCGGCTTCGTACGGTGTGAGCGTGCCGGTGTCCACGGGATGGGCGTCGGCGGCCAGCCAGGGGAGCGCGGCACGGTAGGGCTCGATGTGGTCGTAGGACCACTGCCGCACACGCATCTCGCCGTCGGGCAGGTCCGGGGGCACCTCCCGCCTGGCTATTCGCTCCCGCAGGATCGTTTCCGCCGGGGCGAGAAGCACATGGCGTACGGGAATCCGGCGCGCGGCGAGCCCGCCGAAGATCTCGTCGCGGTACTCCTGCCGCAACAGGGTCATGGGGACGACGAGGACGCCGCCGAGCTCGGCGACCATGGCGGCCGCGGTGTCGACCACGAGCCGGCGCCAGATCGGCAGATCCTGGAAGTCGCCGGCCTCGGCGAGGTGCTTGGCCGGCAGCAGTTGCGTGAGTGTGCCCCCGATGATCTCGGGGTCGAAGAGCGTGCTGTTCGGGATCAGCTCGATCAGTTCCCGTGCGGTGGTGGTCTTCCCCGCACCGAACGCACCGTTGATCCAGAGGATCACGATTCCCCCTCTTCTGTTGGCCCCCTTGGGCTTGCCCGCTCCACCCTGCCACGGAAACCAGCCGCTGATGAGGGCACCGGCACGGCGGCCATGAGGGTCCGGACACGGCCGCGCCGGTGCCCCGGGGCGGGGACACCGGCGCGGCACGGAGGTCCTTCAGCCGTTGTGGCCGCCGAGGGCGCTCTCGTCGACCGCCAGGTTGTCGGTGCCGACGGTGTGATCGACCGTGCTGAGCGTGTCGTTGACGTTCAGATCGCTCAGGCTGTCCCCGCTCAGGGCGTGGGACGGGGTGATCGCCGCGACGACGAACCCGGTGGCGAGGGAGGCGATGGCGAGCATGCTGCGCTTCTTCATGCCCGGTTCAACTACGAAGCCCGGACGGGGTCACGGGTGGACCGGACACGTTCATCCCGATATCTCCGTCCGCCATCTCTGCCTGGATCTGACCGGCGAGCTGCCTGCCGGCCGTCGTCCCGTGCCTGGTGCCCGCCGTCCCGTGCCTGGTGCCCGCCGTCCCGTGCCGGGCATCGGGAGCATGGCGCGAGGCATCCGACACCAGGCGCCATTCATCAGGCGTCCCACGTCTCATTTTCGGAACCCGCTGTAGGGCGTCAGGCATCAGACGCCCTATCTCCGCCGCCTGGAACGGGCCGCCAGGCAGCAAGGCCGAATCCGCCGCCCGACGGAACCATCCAAACCGACCCGGCCTTCGCAATACCCCGATCAACCCCTGACCGGACGCCCCTCAGCCCCCGCTCAGACCCGAGCCCCAGCCGTCTGCGACCTCCGCGCGAGTGCCGCCGCGGCCGCGCCCACCAGGCCCGCGTCGGTGCCCATCTGGGCGGGCGTCACGGTGAGCCGCCGGACGAAGGACAGCGTGGCGTAGTCGGCCAGCGCCCGGCGCAGCGGCGCGAAGAGGACCTCGCCCGCCTTGGCCACTCCCCCACCGATCACGGCGATGTCGATCTCGACCAGGGTCGCGGTCGCCGCGATGCCCGCCGCGAGGGCCTGCGCGGCCCGCTCGAAGGAGGCCACGGCCGCCGGGTCGCCGGCGCGGGCCGCTTCGGCGACCGCGGCGGCCGAGGTGTCGCCGTCGGGTCCTGGCAGCCAGCCCGCCTCCAACGCGCGGCGGGCGATGTTCGGGCCGCTGGCGATGCGCTCGACGCAGCCCCGGGAGCCGCAGGGGCAGCGATCGCCGTCCAGGTCGACGCTGATGTGTCCGATGTGGCCCGCGTTCCCGGTGGGACCCGCGTGCAGCTGTCCGTTCAGGACGAGGCCGCCGCCGACGCCGGTGGAGACGACCATGCACAGCGCGTTGTCGTGGCCCCGGGCGGCGCCCTGCCAGTGTTCGGCCGCGGTGATGGCCACGCCGTCGCCGATCAGCTCGACGGGGAGTCCGCCCGCGGCCTCGCAGACGCGCTCGACCAGGGGGTAGCCCCGCCAGCCGGGGACGTTCACCGGGCTCACCGTGCCCGCGGAGGCGTCCACCGGACCGGCGCTGCCGATGCCCAGGGCTCCGGCCCTGCTCCACAGCGGGGAGACCACGAGCTCACCGATGACGTCCTCGACGGCACGCATCACGGTGCCGCCGTCCTCCTGTGCGGGCGTCGGGCGCTGGGCGCGCAGGAGAATCCGGCCGTGGCCGTCCACCAGCGCTCCGGCGATCTTGGTACCGCCGATGTCGAGCGCGGCCACGAGGTCGGTGTGCATCAGAGTCAGGTCTCCCAAAGGGTGTCGTGACGGGCCCGCCGCGCCGCGGGTCCGGGGCCTCCGCCCGGGAACGGGCGGAACCGGGCCCTGTCGTACGCCACGCGGAGTACGCCGGCGGACCACCGGGACCGCGCGCCCTGGGGAAGGCGCAGGCCGGAGATTGCGGTGGACAGTGTCTCCCGCATCTGACAACGTTGTCCAGGCTCTATGCTCGACGCCACATCCTCATACAACCCCATGGACCTACGCATCCCGTGGACGACAGGACAGGACAGCACATCGTGGCCGAGACCGCCCGCCGATCCGAGAACCGCTACGGAAACCGTCCCACCATGAAGGACGTCGCGGCGCGTGCGGGAGTCGGTCTCAAGACGGTCTCCCGTGTGGTCAACAGCGAGCCCGGGGTCACCCCGGACACCGAGCGGCGTGTCCAGGAGGCGATCGAGGCGCTGGGCTTCCGCCGCAACGACAGTGCCCGGGTCCTGCGCAAGGGCCGCACCGCGAGCATCGGACTGGTCCTCGAGGATCTCGCGGACCCGTTCTACGGCCCCCTGAGCCGCGCGGTCGAGGAAGTGGCGCGGGCGCACGGGGCTCTGCTGATCAACGGTTCCAGCGCGGAGGACCCGGACCGTGAGCAGGAGCTGGTCCTGGCGCTGTGCGCGCGGCGCGTGGACGGGCTGGTCGTGATCCCGGCCGGCGACGACCACCGGTACCTGGAACCGGAGATGAAGGCGGGCGTCGCCACGGTCTTCGTGGACCGTCCGGCCGCCCGGATCGACGCCGATGTCGTCCTGTCGGACAGCTTCGGCGGCGCCCGGGACGGTGTGGCCCATCTGATCGCCCACGGCCACCGCCGGATCGGCTTCATCGGCGACATGCCCCGCATCCACACCGCTGCCGAGCGGCTGCGCGGTTACCGGGCCGCCATGGAGGACGCAGGGATACCGGTCGAGGACGGCTGGATGTCGCTCGGGGTCACCGATCCGCAGCGGGTGCGCAAGGCGGCCGAGGCCATGCTGTCCGGTCCTTCGCCGGTCACGGCGGTCTTCGCCGGCAACAACCGTGTCACCGTGACGGTCGTCCGTGTCATCGCGGAGTGCGGCCGCCCGGTCGCCCTGGTCGGCTTCGACGACTTCGAGCTCGCCGACCTCCTGGAGCCGGGGGTCACCGTCGTGGCCCAGGACGCCGCCGCGCTCGGCCGCACCGCCGCCGAGCGCCTCTTCAGCCAGCTCGACGGCAACCTCATCGCCCCGGAGCGCATCGAACTCCCGACCCGCCTGATCACCCGAGGCTCCGGGGAACTGCCGCCGGCGCGCTGAGCCATCGGCCGCCCCACCGTCCTCCGGCGGCTCGGGGCGCACGCCCGGCTCGGGCCCCGGCGTCTGCGGGACACGCGGGTCCGTGGGAGCGGCCAGGACGCGGCGGAACGGGGTCCGGCGCCGCACTTCCCCTGACCGGAAGCGGTGAGATACCTCCGTCGTGTCCACTGACCGGAAGCTGTCAGATCCCCCCGTCGTGTCTACTGACCGGAACCGGTCAGATCCCCCCGTCGCGGCCTCGCGAACCCCTCCAGTTCGTGGCGGGTCAGGCCGGACGCGCGGGACACCTCGGCGGTGTCCAGGGCGCCGGAGTCGAGGCCGCGCAGGAGGTAGGCGCTGAGGGCCTTGGCCGTGGCGGGTTCGTCCAGGATGTCGCCCGGGGCGCGCCCCGCATAGCGGGAGAGACGGGCCGCCGCCTGCGCGTAGCCCTCGCGGTAGAAGGCGAAGACGGCCGCGTAGCGGGTCGGGAGATGGGCGGGGTGCATGTCCCAGCCCTGGTAGTAGGCGCGGGCCAGGGCGCGGCGGGTGAGGCCGTAGTGCAGGCGCCAGGCGTCGTGGACCTTCTCGGTGGGGCCGACGGGCAGGACGTTGGTGGATCCGTCGGAGAGCCGTACACCGGTGCCGGCGGCCGCGACCTGCATGATCGCCTTGGCGTGGTCGGCGGCCGGGTGGTCGCTCGACTGGTGGGCGGCGGAGACGCCGAGGCAGGCGCTGTAGTCGAAGGTGCCGTAGTGCAGTCCGGTGGCGCGGCCCTCGGCGGCCTGGATCATCCGGGCGACGGTGGCCGTGCCGTCGGCGGCGAGGATCGCCTGGCTCGTCTCGATCTGGATCTCGAAGCCGATGCGGCCGGGCTCCAGAGCGCGGGCCTTCTCGAACGCCTCCAGGAGCCGGACCATGGCGGTTACCTGTTCGGCGTACGTGACCTTGGGCAGGGTGAGGAGGAGGCCGTCCGGCAGGCCGCCCGCCTCCATCAGGCCGGTCAGGAAGATGTCGAGGGTGCGGATGCCCCGGTCGCGGACCGGCGCCTCCATGCATTTCATGCGGATGCCCGTGTACGGGGCCGCGGTGCCGTTCGCGTACGCCTCGGCGATCAGCCGGGCGGCGCGGGCCGCCGCCGCGTCCTCCTCGGCGTCGGGGCGCGGGCCGTAGCCGTCCTCGAAGTCGACCCGCAGGTCCTCGACGGGTTCGCGCTCCAGCTTGGCCCGTACGCGGTCGTACACGGGCCCGGCGAGGTCGTCGGCCAGGCCGAGGACGGCGGCGAAGGAGGCGGCGTCGGGGGCGTGTTCGTCGAGAGCGGCGAGGGCGCTGTCGCCCCAGGCGCGGACGGTTCCCGCGGTGAACACGTCGGCGGGGACGTACACGGTGTGGACGGGCTGGCGGGTGCCGGGGTCCCCCGGGTAGCGGCGCTCCAGTTCGGCGTCGACGGGGGCGAGAGAGGCACTGACGGCTTCGGTGACGGCGCCCGGCAGGCTCGTCGGCACCTTCTCCTGCTGACCCTGACCCATGCGACACCCTTCCGCTTTCCGCAGTACGGAATCAACAATCTGTTGAACGAAGTTATCCGGCACGCTTCCCGCGGGTCAACACCCCCGTGGACCGCGGGACACCCAGGAACGAACGAAGGCCCCCGCGACCTGTTCCGGTCGCGGGGGCCTCGTACGGCACTGGGGGGATCAGCCCTTGCGGGCCTTGATCTCCTCGGTGAGCTGCGGGACGACGTCGAAGAGGTCACCGACCACTCCGTAGTCGACCAGGTCGAAGATCGGGGCCTCGGCGTCCTTGTTGATCGCCACGATCGTCTTCGAGGTCTGCATGCCGGCGCGGTGCTGGATGGCACCGGAGATACCGGAGGCGATGTACAGCTGCGGCGAGACGGACTTGCCGGTCTGGCCGACCTGGTTGGTGTGCGGGTACCAGCCGGCGTCGACCGCGGCACGCGAGGCGCCCACGGCGGCACCGAGCGAGTCGGCGAGGTTCTCGATGACCGAGAAGTTCTCGGCGCCGTTGACGCCACGGCCGCCGGAGACGACGATCGCGGCCTCGGTCAGCTCGGGGCGGCCGGTCGACTCGCGCGGGGTACGGGCGGTGACCTTGGTACCGGTGGCCTTCTCGGAGAAGGTGACCGCGAGGGCCTCGACGGCACCGGCGGCCGGGGCGGCCTCCACGGCGGCCGAGTTCGGCTTGACCGTGATGACCGGAGTGCCCTTGGCGACACGGGACTTGGTGGTGAAGGAGGCGGCGAACGCGGACTGCGTGGCCACCGGACCCTCGTCACCGGCCTCCAGGTCGGTGGCGTCGGTGATGATGCCCGAACCGATGCGGACCGCGAGGCGGGCCGCGATCTCCTTGCCCTCGGCGGAGGACGGGACCAGCACGGCGACCGGGGAGACGGCGTCGTACGCGGCCTGGAGGGCGTCCACCTTCGGCACGACCAGGTAGTCGGCGTACTCGGCGGCGTCGTGCGTGAGGACCTTCACGGCGCCGTGCTCGGCCAGCGCGGCGGCGGCGTTCTCGGCACCGGAGCCGAGGGCGACGGCGACGGGCTCGCCGATACGGCGGGCCAGCGTCAGCAGTTCGAGGGTGGGCTTGCGGACGGCACCGTCCGCGTGGTCGACGTAGACGAGAACTTCAGCCATGGGAATGCTCTCCTGCGGATTGCGAAGTCTGAGGGGCGGTAAGCGGGGTGGGCCGTGGCCGCTGCGACGGTCCGGGGGTGCGCCCCGGACCCTCGGCGACTAGATGAACTTCTGGCCCGCGAGGAACTCAGCGAGCTGCTTGCCGCCCTCGCCCTCGTCCTTGACGATCGTTCCGGCGGTGCGCGCCGGACGCTCGGTGGCGGTGTCGACCTTGGTCCAGGAACCCTCGAGACCGACCTCGTCCGCCTCGATGTCGAGGTCGGACAGGTCCCAGGACTGCACCGGCTTCTTCTTGGCCGCCATGATGCCCTTGAAGGAGGGGTAACGCGCCTCGCCCGACTGGTCGGTCACCGACACGACCGCGGGGAGGGAGGCCTCCAGCTGCTCGGAGGCGCTGTCGCCGTCGCGGCGGCCCTTGACCACGCCGTCCTCGACGGAGACCTCGGAGAGCAGGGTGACCTGCGGGACACCGAGGCGCTCGGCCAGCAGCGCCGGGACGATGCCCGCGGTGCCGTCGGTGGAGGCCATGCCGGAGACGACCAGGTCGAAACCGGCCTTCTCGATCGCCTTGGCCAGCACCAGCGAGGTGCCGATGGCGTCGGTGCCGTGCAGATCGTCGTCCTCGACGTGAATGGCCTTGTCGGCGCCCATGGACAGCGCCTTGCGCAGCGCGTCCTTGGCGTCCTCGGGACCGACCGTCAGCACGGTGATCTCGGCGTCGTCCGCGGCATCGGCGATCTGAAGCGCCTGCTCGACGGCGTACTCGTCGAGTTCGGACAGCAGGCCGTCCACGTCGTCACGGTCGACGGTCAGGTCATCGGCGAAGTGCCGGTCGCCAGTGGCGTCGGGCACGTACTTCACAGTGACAACGATCCTCAAGCTCACGCCGGCTCTCCTACTGCATCGTCATGTCTGGGCTGCCTTCTTTCAGGCAGCATAGGCGCCTGAAGCGGCCGATCCCGGTCGGGGCGGCGCGCGCTCCGACCGAAATATTACTCACCAGTACACCCACTGGGCGCCCACTAAGCAAGCGCTTTGGACTGTGACCTTCGCAACGCTGTGTAACCGGTGAGTAGAACCGGCGAGTAGCAATCCTGCTGCCCCCGGCCGACGGGTTCAGTCGCGCAGGCCGTTGAACCGGCCCTGGTGGTACAGGAGGGGGCTGCCCGCGTCCGAGTGATCACCCTGCACGACCTCTGCCAGCACGATGCGGTGGTCTCCCGCGGGTACGCGCGCGACCACACGGCACACCAGCCAGGCCAGGACGTCGTCGAGCACGGGAACTTCTTCGGGCCCTCTACGCCAACGGGTGGGCGCGCCGAACCGGTCGGCGCCGCTGCGGGCGAACGTGGCGGCCAGCTCCCGCTGGTGTTCGCCGAGCACATGGACGCCGACATGGCCGGCCTCGGATATCGCGGGCCAGCTGGAGCCGCCGGTACCGATGCCGAACGAGACGACCGGGGGTTCGGCGGAGACCGAGGTGAGCGAGGTGGCCGTGAATCCGACGGGACCGCGGGCACCCCGGGCGGTGATCACGGCCACGCCGGCCGCGTGCCGCCTGAACACGGAACGCAGCAGCTCGGGCGAGGCGGGCCGCGGGGCGCCGAGGCCGGGTGTGGCCGTCATGGAACTGTCCTTCTGCGAGAGCCGACGTGGGATTCCGGCCACGCGGGCGGAACCGGGGGCGTGAGACGGTCCTTGGCCGGTCAACAGCCCGGACCGCGCGCGCCCGCGGTGCGGGGCGGGTCCGTGTCGGCGAGCTCGGGGAGAAGGCTGTGCGATGACATACGGTCAGGCTGACGAGAGGCGACGGGCGCAGTCAAGGGCGTACGGGCATGTGGGAGATGCCTCACCATGATCGCCACGGGCCGGACGGCCCCGGGCGCGGGTCGGACGGCTTGCCCGGCCCTGCGGTCAGACCGCCTCTCCGATCGCCGCGATGACGTCCGCCTTGCGCGGCTGTCCCGTCGCCCGGCGCACGATCCGGCCGCCGGCGTCGAGCACGAGCACGGTCGGCGTCTTGAGGATGCCGAGATCCCGTACGAGGTCGAGCTGGTCCTCGGCGTCGATCTCCACGTGCGACACGCCGGGGACCATGCCCGCCACCTCGCCCAGCACCCGCCGGGTGGCCCGGCAGGGGGCACAGAAGGCACTGGAGAACTGGACGAGCGTGGCCCGCTCCCCCAGGGCCTCCCCCAGCTCCGCCGCGCCGAGCCGCTTCTCGCCGTCGCGCCCGCTCACCCGCACCCTCCCGCTCCGCCACCGGTGCAGCACTCCGTACACACTCGCCGCCACGAGCACCGCCACGCACAACACAAGACCGTTCATCACCTGGACAAGCATTCATGAGACCGCAAAGATTCCCGGGTCCTTCCGGCGTCCCGCGTACGCAATGCTTGAACCATGGACATCGACACAAGAGGCCCGCGGTTCGGTGCGGCGGTGACGGCCGTCGTCCTGGCGGTCACGCTGATCACCGGGAGCGTCTGGCTGCTGGCGTGGCAGACGCTGGCGTTCGCCCTGGGCGCGGCGGGCGGCGTGACGCGCTCGCCGTACGGCTGGGTCTTCAGGAAGGCGGTCCGGCCCCGGCTCGGCCCCCCGACGGAGTTCGAGGCGCCGGAGCCCCCGCGGTTCGCGCAGGCGGTCGGGCTCGGCTTCGCGGTGGTGGGTCTGATCGGCTGGACCCTCGGACCCGCGTGGCTGGGCTCGGCGGCGACCGCGTGCGCCCTCGCGGCGGCGTTTCTCAATGCCGCGTTCGGGTACTGCCTCGGATGTGAGATGTACCTGCTCGTACGGCGTGTGACGGTACGCGCAAAGTAAAGGTGAGTTAAAACCCCGAGGTGGATCAAGGGGCGACGTGACGAGGATCTCGCCGTTCCATGGCACCGGGACTGGCCTCCCGTCCGTTCTTCGGGCACGATCTGCGCATTGCCGTAAACCTACGGCTGCGTAACTTTCCCGCCGGGAGACCCCTTCCCAGGCAGAGAGAAGGGTCCACCCCGTCCATGGCTGAGCTTGTCTACCGTCCCGTCGTCGGACTCGCCCAAACGCTCTTCAAGGCGTGGGACCTCAAGATCGACTTGCAGGGATCGGAGAACATTCCGCGCTCGGGCGGCGCCGTGCTGGTCAGCAACCACATCAGCTACCTGGACTTCATCTTCGACGGCCTGGCCGCCCTTCCGCAGAAGCGCCTGGTGCGCTTCATGGCGAAGGAGTCGGTCTTCCGGCACAAGATCTCCGGTCCGCTGATGCGGGGCATGAAGCACATCCCGGTGGACCGCGCCCAGGGCGAGACGGCGTACCAGCACGCGCTGGAGTCGCTGCGTTCCGGCGAGATCGTCGGCGTCTTCCCCGAAGCGACCATCTCGCAGTCCTTCACGCTGAAGAGCTTCAAGTCCGGTGCCGCACGCATGGCCCAGGAGGCCGGCGTCCCGCTCATCCCCATGGCCCTGTGGGGCACGCAGCGGCTGTGGACCAAGGGGCATCCGCGCAACTTCAAGCGCAGCCACACCCCGATCACCATCCGGGTCGGCGAGCCGGTGGAGGCCCCGAAGGACCAGTACGCGGGTGCCATCAGCCGGCGGCTGCGCGAGCGCGTCCAGGAGCTGCTCGAATCGGCCCAGCGCGCCTATCCCGTGCGCCCCAAGGGGCCGGACGATACCTGGTGGATGCCCGCCCACCTCGGCGGTACGGCGCCGACACCCGAAGAGGTGCGCGCGGCCGAGGCCCGCTGACCCCTTCCCGCCCCCTCGTCCGTGTCGCTCTCCCTCGCCTCACAGGGCGAGGGGAAGCGTCCGCAGCAGGGACGCGCACCCGGGAGCGACCTTCATCGCGTCGACGACGCCCGGGTGCGGTTCGGCGTAGAGCCAGGGATGGTCCAGTTCACCGAGCTCCGGGTCGGGCGTGAAGGCCAGCCGTTCGCCGTCCAGGGAGAAGCGGGCGTCCACCCCCGGCTTGTTTCCCCGGGGGTCCTGCCGGTGCCAGGCGCCGTCGAGACGTACGGCGACGAGACCGTGCAGCACCTCGAACCTCTGGTAGCAGAACGCGGTGGGGATGTCCTCGGCCCGCAGGAGCGCGGCCAGGGCGTGGGCCTTGGCGTGGCAGATGCCGGTGCGCCGCTCCAGTACATCGGAGGCGCGCCAGGTGACCCGCGGGTCGCCGGAGTCGACCGAGTGCGGGATGGTGTCCCGCACGAACTCGAACGCCGACCGTGCATAGGCATACGTGTCGGCCGACCCTCTGGCGAGACGTGCGGCCGTCTCGCGGACGCGTGGATGGTGATGGTCGACCACGTCGTCGGCGGCCAGATAGGCGGACAGGTCGCTGGTTTCCTGGATCAGCTCCATGCCCGTAGAGCATAGAAATGCGACCGCCCGATAGTCAATGACTTTTCGAGCGGTCGCATATCTATGCACTGCGTGCTACTGCTGGGCCATCTCTTCCTTGAGCGCGGCGACGAACCCGTCGACGTCGTCCTCGGTCGTGTCGAAGGCGCACATCCAGCGGACGTCGCCCGCGGCCTCGTCCCAGAAGTAGAAGCGGTAGCGCTTCTGGAGCCGCAGGGTGACCTCGTGCGGGAGCCGGGCGAAGACCGCGTTGGCCTGGACCGGGTGGAGGATCTCCACCCCGTGCACGGCGCGGACGCCCTCGGCGAGGCGCTGGGCCATCTCGTTGGCGTGCCGGGCGTTGCGCAGCCACAGGTCCTTGGCGAGCAGCGCCTCCAGCTGTACGGAGACGAAGCGCATCTTGGAGGCGAGCTGCATCGACAGCTTGCGCAGATGCTTCATGTGGCTGACGGCGTCCTGGTCGAGGACGACGACCGCCTCGCCGAACAGGGCGCCGTTCTTCGTCCCGCCCAGGGACAGGATGTCGACGCCGACCGCGTTGGTGAACGTCCGCATCGGGACGTCGAGGGAGGCGGCCGCGTTGGATATCCGGGACCCGTCCAGGTGCACCTTCATGCCGTGCGCGTGGGCGTGCTCGCAGATCGCGCGGATCTCGTCCGGCGTGTAGAGGGTGCCGAGCTCGGTGCTCTGGGTGATCGAGACGACCTGCGGCATCGCCCGGTGCTCGTCGTCCCAGCCGTACGCCTGCCGGTCGATCAGCTCGGGCGTGAGCTTGCCGTCGGGCGTGGGCACGGTCAGCAGCTTGAGGCCGCCCATGCGCTCGGGCGCGCCGCCCTCGTCGACGTTGATGTGCGCGCTCTCCGCGCAGATCACCGCGCCCCAGCGGTCGGTCACCGCCTGGAGCGCGACCACGTTCGCGCCGGTGCCGTTGAAGACCGGGAAGGCCTCCGCGCCGGCACCGAAGTGACTGCGGATGATCGTCTGGAGGTTGTCCGTGTAGTCGTCCTCGCCGTACGCGACCTGGTGCCCGCCGTTGGCCAGGGCCAGGGCGGCGAGCACCTCGGGGTGGGCCCCCGCGTAGTTGTCACTGGCGAAACCGCGGACGTCCGGGTCGTGATGACGCCGGGCGTCGGTCTTCGGAGGGTTCACGGCTTCTCGGTCAGCCACAGGCGCTTTCCGTTCACTTCGGCGGCGGGCTGGTCCCAGACACCGACGATGGACTCGGCGAGTTCCATGACGTCCGTGAAGCCCGCGAACTTCGCGTTGGGACGCTCGGCGCGCATCGCGTCGTGCACCAACGCCTTCACCACCAGGATGGCAGCGGCGGAGGTCGCGCCGTCCGCGCCTTCGGCGATCCCGGCCTTGCGGAAGAAGTCCGCCATGGCCAGGGTCCACGCCTCGGCGGCGGCCTTGGCCGCGGAGTAGGCGGCGTTGCCGGCGGTGGGGTTGCTCGCGCCCGCCGCGCTGATCAGGACGTACCGGCCGCGGTCGCTGGCCTGGAGCGCCTCGTGGAAGGCCAGCGTGGTGTGCTGCACCGTACGGATCAGCAGGAGTTCGAGCAGGTCCCAGTCGTCCAGCACCGTCTTGGTGAAGGTCTCGCTGCCGCGCCAGCCGCCGACGAGGTGGACGAGCCCGTCCACCCGGCCGAAGTCCTTCTGGATGCGCGCCGACCAGTCCCGGGTGGACTGGAGGTCGAGCAGGTCGACGGTGTCACCGACGACGGTGGAGCCGCCGTGCGCGTAGCGGGCCGCGTCCACGGCTTCCGCCAGGCGCTCGGCGTCGTTGTCCGCGCCGATCACGGTCGCGCCCGCCTCGGCGAGCCGGAGCAGCGCCGCGCGGCCGGCGGGTCCGCCCGCACCCGCCACCGCGATCACCGCACCGCTGAGAGCCCCGTTCCCCATGGTCTTCGCCTCCTGAGCAATGTTCTCGCTACCGCGGTCGGTCACGCGGCGACCCGCTCGGAGCCGGCCGCGGTGATGCCCTTGGTGGAGGCGATCACGTTCTTCAGCTTCTTGGAGAGCGCCTCATAGAACATGCTCAGGGGAAACTCGTCCGGAAGCACGTCGTCCACGAGCTTGCGCGGCGGCTGCGACAGGTCGAGGGCGTCCGGACCCTTGGCCCAGCGGGAGCCCGGGTGCGGGGCGAGATAGGTGGAGACCAGCTCGTAGGCCTTGAACCAGTGGACGAGCTTGGGGCGGTCGATGCCGGCCCGGTAGAGCTCCTCGATCTCGGAACACAGCTGGTTGGTGACCTGCGGGGCGCGCTGCCAGTCGATGTGCAGCTTGTTGTCGGTCCAGCGGACGACGTCGTGCTTGTGCAGGTAGGCGAAGAGCAGCTGGCCGCCGAGACCGTCGTAGTTGCGGACGCGGTCGCCGGTGAGCGGGAAGCGGAACATCCGGTCGAAGAGCACGGCGTACTGCACGTCGCGGCCGTGCGCGTTGCCCTCGGACTCCAGCTTCACGGCCTCCTTGAAGGCGGTGAGGTCACAGCGCAGCTCCTCCAGGCCGTACATCCAGAACGGCTGGCGCTGCTTGATCATGAAGGGGTCGAACGGCAGGTCGCCGTGGCTGTGGGTGCGGTCGTGGACCATGTCCCAGAGCACGAAGGCCTTCTCGCAGCGCTCCTGGTCGTGGACCATGGCGGCGATGTCCTCGGGCAGTTCGAGACCCAGGGTGTCCACGGCGGCTTCGGTGACGGCACGGAAGCGCGCGGCCTCGCGGTCGCAGAAGATGCCACCCCAGGAGAATCGTTCCGGCGCCTCGCGCACGGCGATGGTCTCCGGGAAGAGCACGGCCGAGTTGGTGTCGTACCCGGCGGTGAAGTCCTCGAAGGTGATGCCGCAGAACAGCGGGTTGTCGTAGCGGGTGCGCTCCAGCTCGGCCAGCCACTCGGGCCACACCATGCGCAGCACGACCGCTTCGAAGTTGCGGTCCAGGTTGCCGTTCTGCGTGTACATCGGGAAGACGACCAGGTGCTGGAGGCCGTCCTCGCGGTGCGCGGCGGGCTGGAAGGCCAGCAGCGAGTCGAGGAAGTCGGGCACCTCGAAGCCGCCGTCGGCCCAGCGGCGCAGGTCCTTGACGAGCGCCTCGTGGTACTCGGTGTCGTGGGGCACCAGCGGCGAGAGCGCGTCTATCGCCTCGGCCACACGGCGCACGACCGCCTCGACGTCGGCGGCGACGGGAGCGCCGTCCGCCGCGAAGTCGATGGAGCCGTCCTTGGACTGCCAGGGACGGATCTCCTCCACGGCAGCCTTGAGGACAGGCCATGCCGGGTGATCCACCACCCTGGCCACGGGAGGAACCCGCTCCTCCGAACCCACCTGCTCAAGAACTTCCGTCATGTCCCATCCTCCACAGGAAAACCTCGCGTATGGACACCGTATGTATGCGAGGTTCCGTTACGCAAGAGGGAACCCGGGAGATTATCCTGCGCACCCGCAGCTTCACCGCTCTTTTTCCTGTCTGACACCGTCCATGCGATGACATGCACCACAGCCTCCCGAGCGGCACGGGCGTCGGCGCCGAGCCCCGGGAGGGCGGGGACCCCTTGAATTCCAAGGGATCCGCGGGGCCGGCCGGGCCACGGCTCCCCGCGGCCCCGCGACTCGGCTTCCCTCGGCCGGACGGCGTACGCGTGGCCCACGTCACACTGGAGATGATGGGGCCTCTTCCCGGGTGCGCGCAGCCGGAGCCGCGCGCGGGCTCCGCGCTCGCGCCGCGCCATGTGAATCCGACACTCCCATTGCACGGCGTAGGAACGGGTACACAGCACAGCCAGGCCATTAGGCTGCGGCCTGCCGCGTGGCCACCCCCTCGGAACCACGCGCGAGCCGAGCCGCCGTCGACGGAAGCGAGTCGAATCTTGAACTTCCTCACCATCGGTCACCGCGGAGTGATGGGTGTCGAACCCGAGAACACCCTCCGTTCCTTCATCGCCGCCCAGAACGCGGGCCTCGACCTCATCGAACTCGATCTGCATCTGAGCAAGGACGGCGCGCTCGTCGTCATGCACGACGCCGACGTGGACCGGACGACCGACGGCACGGGGCAGATCGCCGACAAGACGCTCGCGGAGCTGCGCACCCTGGACGCGGGGCGCGGTGAGCACGTCCCCGTCTTCGAGGAGGTCCTGGAGGCGGTCAGGACGCCGTTGCAGGCCGAGATCAAGGATGTGGCCGCGGCCAGGGCGCTGGCCGAGGTGATGCACCGCAAGGATCTGATCGGGCGGGTGGAGGTGTCCTCGTTCCACGACGAGGCGGTCGCCGAGATCGCGCGGCTGGTGCCGGGGGTCCGCACCGCTCTGATCGCCAGCCGTTACGGCACCGACGTGGTGGACCGCGCCGTCGAGTCCGGCGCGGCGACCGTGTGCCTCAACATCCGCAGGCTGAGCCTGGAGGTCGTGGAGCGGGCCCGCAAGGCCGACCTGAAGATCATCGGCTGGGTGGTCAACACCCAGGACCAGCTCCGGCTGGTGCGCGCGCTGGAGCTGGACGGCGCCACGACCGACTACCCCGAGATCAAGCGCACGGGCCGCTTCACGGCGTGACCGGCGCCCGGACGACGACCAGACATGTCTAGAGGCTGTCCGGAAGGCCCTCGCCGAGCGGCTTGACCAGCAGTTCGAAGCGCAGGTCGTCGCGCTGCGGGATGCCGAAGCGCTCATCGCCGTACGGGAACGGCGTCATCCGTCCCGTACGGCGGTAGCCGCGCCGTTCGTACCAGGCGATGAGGTCCTCGCGTACGGAGATCACCGTCATGTGCATCTCCGTCGCGCCCCATGCCTCGCGCACGGTCCGCTCCGCCTCGGCGATGATCACCTTGCCGAGTCCGCCGCCCTGGAGCGCCGGACTGACCGCGAACATGCCGAAGTACGCGTGGTCGCCCCGATGCTCCAGCTGGCAGCAGGCGACGAGGACGCCGTCCCGCTCGACGGCCAGGAGCCGGCTGTCGGACGCCTCGACGACCGCGCGGACCCCTTCGGCGTCGGTCCGCCGGCCTTCGAGGATGTCCGCCTCCGTGGTCCAGCCGGCCCGGCTGGACTCCCCTCGGTACGCCGACTCGATCAGCACGACCAGGGCGTCCACGTCGGTGTCGACGGCGTCGCGGAAGGTGAGTCCGGTGGCGGCGGCGGTTTCCATGGGGGCGGTTCTCCGATCAGTGGCGCGGCTGGGCACGCCCGAGCGTAACGCCCTCCCTTGACCCGCCAGCCGGCAGCCATGGGCATGCCGAGGCGGGACGCCCTCGCGGTCGCCGCGGCGGACCCCGTACCCCGTGTCGCCGCCGGGACCGGACGCACCGCTCCCACTAGGCTCCGGGCGCATGGTGCATGTACTGAGTGGTCGGACCCTGCTGCGGCCGACCGACCCGGAACGCTCGCGCGTCTTCTACGGGGAACAGCTCGGCCTGGCGGTCTACCGCGAGTTCGGTACGGGGCCCGAGCGCGGGACCGTGTACTTCCTCGGCGGCGGTTTCCTGGAGGTCGCCGGACGCTCCGAGGTCCCGCCCTCCCCCGCGCTGAAGCTGTGGCTCCAGGTCGCGGACGTCGCGGCGGCCCACGAGGAGCTGACGGACGCCGGTGTCGAGGTGGTGCGCGGGCCGGTGCGGGAGCCGTGGGGGCTGATCGAGATGTGGATCGCGGACCCGGACGGGACCGAGATCGTGATCGTCGAGATCCCGGCGGATCATCCGCTGCGGTACAGGCCCTGACGGCGCGAACGGCCGGGCGTCTCGGGCCGATACCGCGCGGAACCGTCGCCCTCGGGCGGTGCCCGGAGCAGGCGTCCGGGCGCGGGGCCGGGAGCCGGCGCCCGAGGGCGGTGCCCGTACGTCCGGATGGCCGGTGATCCGCTCCAGGCTTAGCGTGCTCAGGGGGATCGCTGCGGAAGGGATGCCATGAAGCTCGACAGGCCGGTGATCGGCGGACCCTGCTGGACGGAGCTCGGGACCGACGACCTGGAGGGTGCCAAGGGCTTCTACGCCGATCTGTTCGGCTGGCGCCCGGAGACGGACCCGCGTCAGGAGGCGGGCGGGTACACCGTCGCGCATCTGGGGGACGCGGCCGTCGCGGGGATCTCCCCCGTCTACCAGGAGTCGCAGCCCGTCGCCTGGAACGTGTCGTTCGCCGTCGCCGACGTGGACGCGACCGCGGCGGCCGTCCAGGCCGCCGGGGGAACGATCGTCCTCGCTCCGATGGACGTGCTCGACGTGGGCCGTTTCGCCGTCGCCTTCGACCCGGGCGGCGCCGCCTTCCAGATGTGGCAGGCACGTGCCTTCTCCGGGGCGGGGCTGTTCAACGCGCCGGGCGCGCTCGGCTGGGTGGAACTGCTGACCCGGGCCCCGGACCGGGTGACCGAGTTCTACACGACCGTGTTCGGCTGGACCGTGACGCCCTCGCCGCACTACCCGCAGTGGGGCGTCGACGGCGCCGACTTCGGCGGCATGATCACGATGGACGAGAACTTCGCGCACGAGGTCCCCTCGCACTGGCTGCCCTACTTCGCCGTCGAGGACGTGGACGAGACGGCGAACGCGGTCCTCATGGCGGACGGCCACCTGTTGATGGAACCCGTCTCACAGCCCAACGGGCGGCGCCTGGCCGTCGCCCGGGACCGGCAGGGCGCGGCCTTCGGCATCTACGCGGAGGGTCGGAAGCACTGATTCGGGCGGGCGGCCCGCTCTCCGGCCGGCGTCAGGCGCGCGGGAGTCGCAGCCTGCCTTCCAGCTGACCGAGCAACTCGCCCAGGAGACCTGCCAGTTCACGCTGGCGTTCGCGGTCGACTCCGGACAGGACCCCTGTCTCGTAGGCGAGTTGATCGGGGAGGACGGAGTCGACCAGCTCGCGTCCGGCGTCGGTCAGCCGGACGTGCGCGACGCGGCGGTCACGGGTGTCCCCGCGCCGCTCGACCAGGCCGCGTTCGGTCAGCTGCTTGAGCCGCTTGGTGACGGCGGCGCCCGAGGAGAAGGTCTCGCGGGCGATCTCGCTCGGGGTCAGCTCGTGCCCGGTGCGGCGCAGGGTTCCCAGCACGTCGAACTCGGGGCGGGTGAGCCCGGCCCGGCGCAGCGGCGCGTCCTCCGCCTGCTGAAGGAGAGCGGCGCAGCGGTTGACCCGGCCGATGACCTCCATGGGCCCGGTGTCGAGATCGGGCCGCACGGCCTCCCACTGCCGCACGACGGCCGCCACGGTGTCGACCACTACGGCATCACGGGGGGCCTGTGTGGTGACATCGGCCGGTGTCGTGGTGTCGGTCGGCGGGGTGACGTCGGCCGGTGCCGGATCACCGGCCGGAGGGGTGACGTCGGCCGATGTCGTGACGTCGGCCCGTCTCGTGGTGTCGGCCGGTGTGATGCCGTCGGCCGGGGTCGGATCACCGGCCGGTGTCGTGGCGTCGGCCCGTGTGGTCATGTCGCTCGGTGTGGTCGCGTCGGTCGGTGTCGGGTCGTCGTCCGCCGTTCTCGGCCCGTCCGCTGTCGTCATGCCTGTGCGCCCTCCCAGCAGTGCAGTCCCTGGCGTCGTACCGTCGCCGCGAGCGTACGGTGTCCGGCCTGCTCGGCCCGCATCACCCGCTCCTCCGGCAGGGCGCGCCGCCACCATTCGCCGGCCGCGGCGTCCGCGGTGGACCGCAGGTGCACGACGGCGGCGGACAGACCGCGGCGGGCCGACTCCAGCTCGCCGGGCGGAGGCAGCTCCTGGACGAGGAGTCCCGCGGCGTGTTCCTGGGCCCGTCCGACCGCGGCGAGCGCGTCCTCGATACGGTCCCCGGCCCGCCGGTCGGTCACGGCGACGGCCGCGAGGAAGCCGACCACCGCGCCGACCAGGGTGTCCAGAACCCGGTCGGTCATCAGCTCTCCCGGCCGCTGGGCGTGCGCGAACTCGGTGATCAGCAGGGCCATGGGGGTCACGCAGACGCTGCCGAGCCAGTAGTTGCGGCCGATCAGCGCCTCGGCGCCGAAGTTCAGGGCCAGGCAGCACAGGACGAGGGCGGCCGGTCCGGCGTGGGCGAGCGGGACGAGGACGGCGAAGACCGCCACGCCGAGGAGATTGCCGGTGACCCGCTGGACGCTCCGGCTCCAGGTCAGGGTGACGTTGGCCTGATAGAGGGAGGCGGCGGTGACCAGGGCCCAGGAGGGGCGGCCGACGCCGAGCGCGAGCGCGACGTATCCGGCGAGGGCGCAGCCGAGCGCGGTGCGCAGGGCGATCGGGGCGAGCGGGCGCAGGCGGCGGAGCAGGGGCGGTTCCCCGAAGGCGAGCGCGGCCTCGACGCCGAGGAGTTCGTCCGCGGCGTCGCCGAGACCGCCGGGAGGCGGAACGGGGCCGGTGCCGGACAGGTCGCGGGCCAGGCCGCGCAGCCGCTCGGGGTCGGTGTCGGCGGGTGCGGCGAGCGCGACCTCGGCCCGTACGACGAGGCGCTCCAGAGCGCGCCGGGGCGCGGAACGGGCTCCCGTGGACAGGAGCGACTGCCAGGCACCGTGGACCGCGGCGGCCGCGGCGGCACGGGCACGGGCGTCGTCCGGGGCGCCGGCACAGGCCGCGGCCGCGTTCAGGGCGTGGGCGGTGGCACGTCGCTCCGGACCGTGCGGACGGACGAGCCCGGGGGCCATGCCCACGATCCAGGCCCAGGCTCCCGCGGCGGCGGCCAGCGCGAGGTGGCCGGGAACCTGGCCGAGGCTCTGCGGCACGAACAGGGACGCCGAGGAGATGAAGGCGAGGACCACGTGTCCGGGCGGGCCGATGCGCGTGGCGTCGCACAGAGTCTTCTGAGCGGCGGCCAGCAGGGCGCCGACGGTGACCAGGACGACGGCGTTCGTGGTGAGCGAGGCCGTGACGAGCGCGACGCCAAGGCCGCCGAGCATCCCGGCCACCACCCAGGCCAGGACCCGGGCCCGTGCGGCGTAGGGGCGGCTGTGGGCGTAGAGGGCGCAGAGCGATCCGGCCATGGTGTACATCGCCAGGTCCAGCCGGCCGAGGGCCAGCAGGATCAGGTTCGGCGGGGCGACCGCGACCACGACGCTCAGGGCGGGCTTGAACCAGATGTCCGAGGGCCTGCCGAGCCGGAGCGTGCCGGCCAGCGGAAGCCGGCGTGCGCGGGAGGGGCCGGGAGGGTTCACGCTGCTCATGGCTAAAACCTTAGCAGGTGTTTTACCTGTAAATTAGTCTCTCCGGGCGGCTCCCACCTGCGGTGCACTCCCGCACGCTCCCCCGTTTACAACCCTGCGCTCGTATGCGCCCCGGCCACCCGGGGCATGCCCTGACCGACTGTGCGATGTCCGGCACCGCTGCCCGGCACCTCCTGCCCGGCGTCGCGTGTCCCGCGTCGCGTGTCCGACGTCGTCGAGCGGGAGGTACGCGGTGCACGGACCGGCTTCACCCGGCTGGCTGCTCGTCGCGCTGTGCGCGGCGACCGGGGCCTACTGCCTGCTGCGGATGCGCAGTCCGGTCGAGGAACAGCGCCGCACCGCGGGCGGCGAGGCGCTCATGGGGTTCGGCATGGCCGCGATGGCCGTGCCGGCGGCCGTGGTGACCCCTCCGCACTGGGTCTGGCTCGCCTGCACGGCCGTCTTCGGCGTCGCCGCGCTGCGCGCGCTGGTGGCGGCCCGCGGCGGCCGACATCATCTGCACCATCTGATGGGCACGGTCGCGATGGTCTACATGGCGGCGGTGATGACGACCGCTCCGGCCCATCACGTCCACGGCGGCACCGGCGTCCCCGTCCTCACCGGGATGCTCCTGCTGTACTTCACCGGGTACGTGCTCCGTTCGGGCGCCCGTCTGCTGCCCGTGGCCGTCACTCCGGGTCCGGCCGCCCGCACGGTCGGCTGGGGCGACCGTCCCGAGCTCTCCCAGGCCTGCCGCCTGTCGATGGGGATCGGGATGCTCGCGATGCTGGTCACCCTCTGACGCCATTCACGCTCCGAAGTCGGCTGCGCCTCAAGGGAGTCCGGGTGTGACACGAACCCGTGGCGTACGTCACTTGGGGTCGCTGCCGGTATCCACCGGCGGGCCCCGCTCATAGGCTTCGGCCATGATGGTCCCCGCGGCACTGTTGCTGCTCGGCGCCCTTGCCTCCGTGGTCGCTCCACGACTGCTCGCACGGGCCGACTGGCCGGACCGGGAACCCGTGGTCGCCCTGTGGGTGTGGCAGTGCGTGGTGGCGGCCGTCCTGCTGTGCTGCGTGCTGTCGATGACCCTGAGCGCGTCCGCCGCCTGGGTGGCGGTGCGCGGTCATGTCTTCGACGGCGCGCCGGCCCGGGTCGTCGACGCCTACGCGCACGGCGCGGGTGCCCGCTGGGCCGCCGCCACGGCCGTGGTGCTCGCGTGCGGCGGCGCCTGGACCGCGGCGATGCTGGCGCGCGAGATCGTCAGGGCGCGGCTGCGGCGTCGGCAGAGCCGGTCCGAACTCGTTCTGCGCGCACCGTTGTTGCCAGGCGAGGAGCCGGGATCGGGCCGTCTCGTCGTGCTGGAGGGGGAGCGCCCCGACGCCTGGTGGCTGCCCGGCACCGCTCCCCGGCTGGTCATCACCACAGCCGCGTTGCGCCGTCTCGAAGGACGGCAACTGGATGCCGTGCTCGCCCATGAGCAGGGGCACGCGCGGGCCCGGCACGACTGGCTGCTGCACTGCTCGGGGGCGCTGGCCAACGGGTTTCCGCAGGTGCCGGTGTTCGCCGCGTTCCGCGACGAGATGCACCGGCTGGTCGAACTCGCCGCCGACGACATGGCCTCGCGTCGCTTCGGCCGGCTCACGGTCGCTCTCGCCCTGGTCGAACTCAACGAGGACCGGGGCGTGTTCGGGCCCGGACAGGCCCCGGGCGCGTGCGTCCCGCAGCGGGTGGACCGCCTTCTGACTCCCCGGGACCGGCTCACGACGGCCCGGCGGCTGCAACTGACGGCGGCGGCGGCGCTGGTGCCGGTGGTGCCGGTCCTCGTGGCGTTCGTGCCGGGCTTGCGCGCACTGGGTTAGACCCCGGCGCCGCTCGGCCGTCGGCCGGTTCTCGCGCGTACGGGCCTCTCGTAGGGGTTCATCGGGCAGGGCCGCCTTGACCGGCACGGAATCCGCCGCGAAAGATCTCTCGTATGACCTTCAAGGGTGTGCTGTTCGACTTCTCCGGGACCCTCTTCCGCGTCGAGGACACGGAGTCGTGGCTGCGCGCGGTGCTCGCGGAGAGCGGTCACGCGCTCCCCGAGGGGGAGCTGACGCGGAAGGCGCGGGACCTGGACGCGGTGGGCGCGCTCGCGGGCGGGGCCCGGCCGGTGCGGCCGGTGCCGGATCACCTCCTCGCCGCGTGGGAAGAGCGCGACCACAGTGCCGAGCAGCACCGGGCCGCTTTCACCGGCGTCTCCCGGCAGGTGCCGCTGCCCGATCCCGCTCTGTACGAGGCTCTCTACGACCGTCACATGCGGCCCGCCGCGTGGACGCCCTATCCCGACGCCGCCGAGGTGCTCGGCACGCTGCGCGAGAGGGGTCTCGCCGTCGGGGTGGTCAGCAACATCGGCTGGGACCTGCGGCCCGTCTTCCGCGAGCACGGGCTCGACCCGTACATCGGAACGTACGTCCTGTCCTACGAGCACGGCGTCCAGAAGCCGGATCCGCGGCTCTTCGCGACCGCCTGCGCCGCACTCGGCATCGCCCCGCAGGACACCCTGATGGTCGGCGACGACCGGAGGGCGGACGGCGGCGCGGCGGCGCTGGGCTGCGCGGTCCATTTCGTCGACCATCTGCCGGCGACCGACCGGCCGGACGGACTGCGGCCGGTGCTCGGCCTGGTGGACACGGACTGACGTCACCAGAAACGGCCGTTCGACTCCCCGGGACCGCTCGCCGTAGGGGATTCCGCCACGGAAGGTGTGACGTCCGATCCCGACCGGGCCCCCATGGTCAAGTTTTGGCCAACAAAGGCCAAACGCCTCGCAATTCGGGATCCGTGGCTACGTTGGCGCCCCCGCCCACCCCATCCTGAGGTCCCCCATGAAGACAGCGCTCTGGATCCTCCTCGCCGGCCTGCTCACGTACGTCACCGCCACCGCCCTCCACAACACTGCGCGCAGCGACGACAGGGAAACGCTCGTCGGCAACGTGCTGCTGAGTCTGTCGGTCGGCTGGTACATGGTGACCAACTGGCGACGCGCCTACCTCGCCGCACAACGGCGCCCACGTCAGGGCGAGATGTGCGAGGTGCGCGACGGGCGTCGATGAGGACGGAGGCCGCCCTCGCGCGGCCGGCACTCCCCCGGCGCCTGCCGCCGCGCGTCCGACCTGAGGCGATCCCCCGCGTCGCCCCAGGTCGGGGGCAGCCCGGAACCGACCCGCGGAGGGCCTGGATCCGGATGCGTTGAGTATAGTTGGCTGGCAGCCAGTCAACGCAGGAGTTACAGCATGTCCCCGAGAAGCGCCTCGGTCAATGAAGAGTTGCGGAGACGTTCCCGGGAACGTTTGCTGCAAGCCGCGGTCGAGCTGGTCAGCGAGCGTGGTTACGAGGCCACGACGCTCGGGGACATCGCGGATCGCGCGGGGTCGGCGCGCGGGCTCGTCTCGTACTACTTCCCCGGCAAGCGCCAGCTCCTCCAGTCCGCGGTGCACCGGCTGATGTACCGCACCCTGGAGGAAGCCCTCGACCGCGAGCCGCGCAGCGAGGACGGCCGGGAGCGGATGGCGCGGGCCATCGACGCGATCCTGGGCCTCACCCAGGACCAGCCGGTGCTGATGCGACAGCACATGGCCGGGCTGCTCCACGCCGAGGGATTCATCCAGTGCCCCGAACAGGTTCGGCTCTCCGAGCTCCTCGGGGACACCGTCGCGCGGTACGGCTCCCAGCAGATCTCGGCCGACTACCCGATGCTGCGCGCCCTGCTGATGGGAGCGGTCTACTCGGCGCTGGTGCCGGGCGTGCCGATGAGGGTCCCGGTGCTGCGGGCCGAACTCTTCAAGCGCTACCGCCTCGACTGGGAGATGGGGGTGCCGCCGGACCCCGAGGCTCCGGCCGTCCCGCGCGAGACGGATCTGTCCCGTTTCTTCGCGACCGGTCCGGAACCCGAGGGCGGCCAGGCCAAGTAGCCTTCCGTACAAGGACGTTCGGCGGATTTCCGTCGGACCTCGCGACCGCGCTCACGGCGCCGGGCGACAGGAGCGCGCCCGGCCCTCAGCGGCGGACGTGACGTGGTGTCAGGAACCCGGCGTCACGCGCCCCTGCGATCAGCCTCAGCGACTTGCGGCGGCTGTGGCCGGTGGCGTCCATGACGGCGAGCACCGGGTCCAGGCCCTCCTTCTGCGCCATCCGGTACTCCCGCGCCACCAGCAGACGGCCCTCGGCGCCGCGCGGCCAGATGGGGCGGGCGCGCCGCGCCTGGCTCTCCCCGCCCTGGTCGCGGGCCGGGCCGAGGCGGCTCCCGCACACCTCGGACAGCGGTTCCTCGATCCACTCGGCGACCACCGCGAGGTCGTCGAGCGAGAGGGGCGGCTCCGCCCGTACGTCCTCGATCGACAGGGACGTCTCCGAGACCACGGCGAGCAGGTCGACCCGGGCACCGTCCGTGAACGCCAGCCGGACGTCGAACCACGCCGTGACGCCCGCCCCGGACTCCCGTACCTCCCAGGCGGGCCGCACGGACACCTCGCCGTCCGTGCGGCAGCGGTCGGACAGATTGAGAAACGACGCGTCTAGCACATACGGAACGTAACCGCATCATCACATTCCATACGAACGGACACGCGCGCGACCGGCACGCGCCGCACCCTGTCAGCCGAGCACCTGGTGGTGCGATCCTGGGAGCACCAGCGATGTCCTGTCAGCGATGTCCTTGTCAGCGATCTTCCTGATCCCTCGGGTGAGGAGTTCCGCGTGCTGCGTGTCGCCGTCGTCGGTTCGGGACCCAGCGGGGTCTACAGCGCGCAGGGTCTGGTCCAGCGGAGCGGGCCTCCCGACGTCCGCGTCGACGTCCTGGACCGGCTGCCCTGCCCGTTCGGCCTGGTGCGCTACGGCGTGGCACCCGACCACGAGAAGATCAAGTCGCTCCAGAACAATCTGCGGACCGTCCTCACGGACGAGCGCGTGCGCTTCCTCGGCGGCGTCGAGGTGGGGCCCGGCGGAGTGTCCGTGACGCGTCTGCGCGAGCTCTACCACGCGGTCGTGTACTGCGTGGGCGCCGCCACCGACCGGCATCTCGGCATTCCGGGCGAGGACCTGCCCGGCAGTTGGTCGGCGACGCAGTTCGTGTCCTGGTACAGCGCGCACCCCGACTCCACGGCCGGCGCGTTCGTGGCCGGAGTGCGCTCGGCCGTCGTCATCGGCGTCGGGAACGTCGCCGTCGACGTCACCCGGATCCTCGCGCGTACCGAGCCCGAGCTGCGTCCCACCGACATACCGCAGGCGGCGCTCGGCGCGCTGGCCGCGAGCGAGGTCGCCGAGATCAGCATGGTCGGGCGGCGCGGGCCGTCGCAGGCCCGCTTCACCACGAAGGAGCTGCGCGAGCTGGGCGGTCTGCCGGAGGCCGACATCGGCGTGGACGAGGCGGAGTTGGCGCTCGATCCCGCCTACCTCGATCCGTCGGGACTGCCCGCCGCGCAGCGGCGCAACGTGGAGGTCCTGAGGGGCTGGGCCTCAGCCGCGCCGCTGGGCCGTCCGCGTCTCATCCGCCCGCGCTTCTTCCTCCGGCCCGTCGAACTCCTCGCCGACGGCGGCCGGGTGGGTGCCGTGCGGTTCGAGCGGACCGTGCCGGACGGGGCGGGCGGGGTGAGGGGCACCGGCCGATTCGAGGAGATCGAGGCCCAGTTGGTGCTGCGTTCGGTGGGCTATCGGGGGGTTCCGCTGGACGGGATGCCGTTCGACCCCGAGCGGTGCACGGTGCCGCAGCGGGCGGGACGCGTCCTGCGGGAGGGTGTGGTCGCGCCGGGGGAGTACGTGGCGGGCTGGATCAAGCGGGGCCCGACCGGGGTCATCGGGACCAATCGCCCCTGCGCGAAGGAGACGGTGACCTCCCTGCTGGAGGACGCCCCCGCCCTCGAAGGGCGCGGGGCTTTGGACGATCCGCTCGCGGCCCTGCGGGCCGAGGGGGTCCGGCCCGTCGAATGGGCCGGATGGCTGTCCATCGAACGGGCCGAGGCGGAACTGGGAGCCGCACTGGGCCGCGAGGTGGTCAAGCTGCCCGACTGGGCCGCGCTGTGGACGGCGGCGCGGACCGCGGAGGCCTGAGGGCGGCACCGACGGCCGTGCCGGGGACGGAGTCGCCCCGGGCCCCCGGTGGGTCAGCGGCTGTCGTGCCTCGTCACGGCGCCAGTCGGTCGGCCTGCCGGGCGGCGGCTTCGAGGACCCGGCCGAGCAGTCCGGGGAAGAGCGCGTCGAGGTCGTCGGCGCGCAGGCCGTTCAGCTTGGCCGTACCGCGGTAGACCTGCCGGACGACCCCGCTCTCCCGGAGCACCCGGAAGTGGTGTGTCGTCGTGGACTTGGTGACGGGCAGCACGAAGTCCGAGCAGGAGAGTTCACGGCCCTCGGCGGCGAGCTCGCGGACGATCCGCAGCCGCATGGGGTCGGACAGCGCGTGCAGCACCGACTCGAGCCGGATCTCCTCCCGCACGGGATGCGGCAGATCACGGCCACTGGCGGCGGTGGCGGCGGTCGTCACGTCGGCTCCACTTCGTCCGGGGACCTGGTCCGGTCCCGTTCGGCGGCGTCCGGCGGCTTCACCCGACGCCTGTCATTGTACGAGAGTCGTCGTAGTTTGACACTCGACGTACTACGAGGTTTATCGTACGAGGCGTATCTCGGTCCTGCGACGAACGGAGTCGGTCGTGAGCGCTCTCTTCGAGCCCTGCGTCCTGCGCGAAGTCACCATCCCCAACCGGGTGTGGATGCCCCCGATGTGCCAGTACTCGGCCGCGCCCGACGGCCCCTCGGCGGGCGCCCCGCACGACTGGCACTTCGCCCACTACGCGGCCCGCGCCACGGGAGGGACCGGGCTGGTGATCGTCGAGGCGACCGCCGTCTCGCCCGAGGGCCGGATCTCCCCGTTCGACCTGGGCCTCTGGAACGACACCCAGGTCGAGGCCTTCCGCCGCATCACGGACTTCCTCGTCGCGCAGGGCACGGTGCCGGCCGTGCAGCTGGGCCACGGCGGGCGCAAGGCCTCGACCGACCGCCCCTGGAAGGGCGGCGCCCCCGTCGGCCCCGACGCCCACGGCTGGCGGGCGCTCGCTCCGAGCGCGCTCGCGTTCGACGGGAATCATCCCGTTCCCGACGAGCTCACGGTCGCCGGAATCCGGGAGATCGTGGGCCAGTTCGCGGACGCGGCCC
Source organism: Streptomyces sp. NPDC024698 (assembly GCF_055559015.1). Classification (NCBI taxonomy): domain Bacteria; kingdom Bacillati; phylum Actinomycetota; class Actinomycetes; order Kitasatosporales; family Streptomycetaceae; genus Streptomyces; species Streptomyces sp. NPDC024698. The sequence continues at coordinate 407,934 of NZ_JBVHLK010000003.1, forward strand.
GTCGCGCCCTGGCCGCCGGCTTCGAGATCGTCGAGATCCACGGCGCCCACGGCTACCTCGTCAACGAGTTCCTGTCCCCCCACTCCAACCACCGCACCGACGCGTACGGCGGCTCGTACGAGAACCGCACCCGGTTCGCCCTCGAAGTCGTCGACGCCGTACGGGAGGTCTGGCCGCAGGAGAAGCCGCTGTTCTTCCGCGTCTCGGCCACCGACTGGCTGGAGGACGCGGGCTGGAGCGCCGACGACACCGTCCGCTTCGCCACCGAGCTGTACGAGCACGGCGTGGACCTGCTCGACGTCTCCACGGGCGGGAACGCTTCCGGCGTCCGCATTCCCGTCGGACCGGGCTATCAAGTCCCCTTCGCCGCACGGGTGAAGAAGGAGACCCCGATGGCCGTCGCCGCCGTCGGCCTGATCACCGACGTGGAACAGGCCGAGAAGATCGTCGCCAACGGGGAGGCCGACGCGGTGCTGCTGGGCAGGGAGTTGCTGCGCAACCCGTCCTTCGCCCGGCTCGCGGCACGCGAACTCGGGGCCGAGGTGCACGTACCCGAGCAGTACCACCGGTCGGTGTAGCCGCCTGACCAACGGGGGGCGAAGTGGGGCCCGGCGCGGGGTGGTTGACGTGTCTCTCCGTCCTCCACGCCGACGCCGGACCCCCGTGTCACTCGGTCAGACGCTCATAGGGTCAGACGGCCGCATGGTCAGACGGCACTCGGGACGGCCCCCTTGGTTCGCACTTCGACCGTCACCTCCGCCTTCGGCGTCACCTCGGTCTCCGCTTGGGTGAGCAGCGCGAGCAGGGTCGCGCGGGCGCGCGCCACGCGGGAGCGGACCGTTCCGACCGGGCAGCCGCTGACCTGGGCGGCCTCCGCGTAGGGCAGGCCCATCATCTGGGTGAGGACGAACGCCTCGCGCCGTTCGCCCGGGAGCATGTCGAGGAGTTCGAGCAGGGCGACTCCGTCGTCGAAGCCGGGCAGCCCGAGCGGCTGCGCGCGTTCCACCGCGGCCTGCCAGTCCGCGGCGCCGGCCGAGCGCGGCCGGACGGCGGCGTACCGCAGGCTGTCGATCACCGCCCTGCGGGCGATGGACAGCAGCCAGGTGCGTGCCGAGGAGCGCCCCTCGAACCGGTGCAGACTGCCCAGCGCCCGCAGGAACGTGTCCTGTGCGAGGTCCTCGGCGGCGTGCGGATCGGCGGACAGGTGGGCGACATAGCGCACGACATCGCGGTGCAGCGCGCGGACGAAGTGCTCGACGGCGGCCGGGTCACCGGCGCGGGCGGCCAGCGCCCAGGCGGTCGCCGACGCGTCGGCCGACACCGCTCGGTCGTCTTCGTTCCGCCCCTCGTGGCCGTGGCCGTAGCCGTGGCTCGGCGCGGGCGGGGCGGACAGGGCAGGAGTGATCACCAGGTGTCCTTCTCGGGTCGTCCGTGATCCGGACCGGCGCGAGGCCATGGGTCCGGTGAGGGGAGAGCGGCCGTACGGAGGTACGGCCGAAGCCCGAAGCGCTCAGGAGGCGCTTCGGGGAACCGGCTGTCTCAGGCGACAGCGGTCCCCACGGGCGGACCCCGGGAAGTGATGGCGTGGACGAGAAGGAGGAGGCGCGGGGCGCGGTCCGAGGAGCGTCGGCGCAGCCGGACGATCGGCCGGTACGGCGGCACCGGAAGGGCGAGCAGCAGGCGCAGGGGCGCGGCCAGCCGGGTGGCCAGCGCCCGCAGGACGCGGAACGCGGCGCGTTCGCCGTATGCGAGCCAGAGGCCGCAGAGCAGCGCCGCGAGGAGATGGGCGGCGAGCATGCCGAGCGCCGAGAGCGAGCCGGCCCCGGCTCCCCCGGAGAACAGATGTGCCATGGTCCCGGAACCCATGGACTCCCCGCCCATGGTCCCCATGCCCACGGACCCGGACCCCATGAACCCGGCCCCCATGGGACTCATACCTGTGGATCCGGAGCCAGTCATTGATCCGGAACCCATGGATCCCATACCCGTGAGATCCATGGAGCCCATGGTCGCCGACCCCATGGCTCTCATGACCATGCCGTCCATGACATCCGTACCCGGGCGACCCGGTCCGGCCGCCGGGCCGGTGCCCGTCCCCGCCGCGAGCGCCAAAGACTGCGCGGTCGAGAACGCGGTGTGGAGCGCGGTCTGGGCGATCACCACGACGGACACGACGAGCGGAAGCCCGCGCTCGCGGCCGGCCAGGCACCAGCCCGCCCCGGCCGTGCCCGCTCCCGCCCCGGCCAACGCCCACCAGGCCACCGGAGAGCCGGACATCATCACGTGCCCCAGGGCGGCGAGCACCACGGAGACGGCCGCGAACATCACGGCCCGCAGCATCCGCGTGCACCACCCGGCAGTCATACGGCCCTCATCCTCGCATCCGGGGTCAGGACGGTATGGAGGGGTACGGAAACGGGCGGACACCGGACGGGTGACGCGCCCGTGATCCGGATCACGCGGCCCGCGCGGCCCGGCCCCGCATGTCGGGGGCGGACCGGGGTAGCCGCCGGAGCACCGTCGAAGCACAGCCAGGACAGGGCCACCCTACGTACTGTAGGGTCCCCGCGGTGAGCGTCGTACATCAGGGGGAGCCCGTGAAGGAACGTGCCGCCGGGAGCGCGGTGCGCGGACCGGCGTCCGTGCTGGCACTGCTCGTACCGAGTCTCGGGATCGCCGCGCTGGGTGTGTACCACCTGTGCGGTTTCGACCTGCACGCCCTGCACGGACGACCACACCTCGGCGACGGACTGACCATGGCCGGGGTGATCACGGCCCTGGTCCTGGCGGGAGCGGCGCTCGGTGACCTCCTCTGGTGGGCGACCCGGCGCGACCGCGCGCTCGGTGACAGCGGAAACCCGCGCCCGGGCGGACATTTCGGGAATTCGGCCCGCGACCGGGGGACTTCACCCCGCCGCTGAGCGATCCGGGGCGAGATTCTTACCCGTCGGACGGGTGTGCCCGCGCCCGGTGGTCCGTATTCTCAACACCTCCTTACCTCTTCACGTCACCCCTGTCTGGCCATAACCCCACTCTTCCTTACAAGATGTAGTGTTCCGGCCTCTGTCCCCACCGGTTATCCCGGCCTCTCCTCAAGGTGATGCTCCACGGTGTCCGTACAACAGTCAGCGCTCATCCCGGAGCAGCGGAACGCGAACTCGCGCCGCGGGGCCCGGTCCGGACGAGCGGGCGACGGAATCCGGCCACGAGCCGCCGCGTTCACGGTCTGGTACCTGCGGCTGCTCGCCCTCCTCAACATCGTCGCGGTGATCTCGCTGCCGTTCCGCGAGGAGGTGCACGAGCACAACGGAGGTGAGTTCTTCACCCCGTATCTGGCCACCGCCGGACTGATCTCGGCGGCGCTGGCCCTGTTCCTCGCGCTCGTGATGCGGCGCCGCAAACGAGCCGCCTGGATCTTCAACCTGCTGCTCGCCGGGCCTCTCCTCGCGCTCTACGTCGTGGCCCTGACCCAGGACCGCTACCAACGGCACGTCTTCAACTGGGTGTCGGCCCTTCTCACGGCCCTCTTCGTCGTCGCCCTCCTGCTGGGGCGCAAGGAGTTCCACGCCGTAGGGGACCGCTCGAACCCCCGGCTCGCGCTCGCCGTCGGAGCGGGCGGACTGCTCGTCAGCGCCACCCTCGGCACCCTGCTCGTCAGCGCCACCAACCGTGTCTCCGGGACCCCGCTGAGCGACCGGATCGCGTACACACTGCTGCGCGGCATCAGTGTCGGCCCGCTCGCCGACCGGTTCGACACCGTCGTCGCACCCCGCTGGGTCGACATCCTGGTCAACGTCCTGACGGCCGCCACCTTCCTGCTGGTGCTCTACGCCTGCTTCCGCTCACCGCGCGGTCTCGAACTCCTCGGCGAGGAGGACGAGACCCGGCTGCGTGCGCTGCTGGCACGGCACGGGGAACGCGACTCGCTCGGCTACTTCGCCCTGCGCCGTGACAAGTCGGTCATCTGGTCCCCGAGCGGCAAGGCGGCGATCGCGTACGGCGTCCGCGGTGGCGTGACCCTCGCCTCCGGGGACCCCATCGGCGACCCGGAGGCCTGGCCCGGCGCGATCGACGCCTGGCTGCGGGAGGCACGACGGCACGCGTGGACGCCCGCGGTGATGGGCGCCAGCGAGGAGGCCGGGACCGTCTACGCCCGGCACGGCCTGGACGCTCTGGAACTCGGTGACGAAGCCATAGTGGACCGGTCCGACTTCACCCTGGAGGGACGCGCCATGCGGGGCGTCCGGCAGGCGCACAAGCGCGTCCGGCGGGCCGGTTACACGGTGCGCGTCCGCCGGCACGAGGACATTCCCGAGCCCGAGATGGCCGACCTGACCGACAAGGCGGACCAGTGGCGCGACGGTGAGACCGAACGCGGCTTCTCCATGGCGCTCGGCCGCCTGGGAGACCCCGCCGACGGACGCTGCGTGATGCTGGAGTGCCATGACAGCGAAGGGGAACCCCGAGCCGTCCTGAGTTTCGTGCCGTGGGGTGAGCGGGGGCTTTCGCTCGACCTCATGCGCCGCGACCGGAACTCCGACAACGGGCTCATGGAGTTCATGGTGATCGAGCTGCTGCTGAACGCCGAGGAGTTCGGCGTCGAGCGGGTCTCGCTGAACTTCGCGATGTTCCGGTCGGTCTTCGAGCGCGGCACCCGGCTGGGCGCGGGACCCGTGCTGCGGCTGTGGTGCTCGCTGCTGACGTTCCTCTCGCGCTGGTGGCAGCTCGAATCGCTGTACCGGGCCAACGCCAAGTACCGGCCGGTCTGGGAGCCCCGCTACCTCCTCTTCGAGAAGAGCGCCGACCTGCCTCGCATCGGCATCGCCGCGGCCCGCGCGGAGGGCTTCCTCGCCCCGCCGGCCCTGCCCCGGTTCGCCTCCCGGCGCCCGGCGCACCCCGACCGCCGGCCGTCGGCGGCGGCCGAGACGGCGCCCCCGGCCGTCTCCGGCAGTCCCGCGTCGTCCGCGGCGAAGGACTAGGGCGGGACCAGTCAGGACAGGGCCCCCTCCGCGTCCCGGGCGACGGCCACGCCCTCTTCGGCACACAGCCGGGCACCCACCCAGGGTGCCCGGCTGCGTCGTCTCCGCGTCGACCGCGCCGTGCCCGCCCTCTCCGCGCCCCCGGCCGGGCCGTCCCAGCGACGGCTTTGCCCCGCCCGACCGTCGGAAAACGGCCTTTCATGCGGGAGTTGGCTGGACCTACGCCATCGACGTGACGGTTCACGGGCGTCACTGTCAGTGCCGTGGTGCACACTCACGATCAAATGGCCGTACGCAGGGGGAGGACACCGTGTTCAGGGGGATCGACGAGGTCGACTGGGCCTCGATGGAGCATGCCTACGGAAGCGCCGCGGACGTGCCGGAGCTGCTGCGGGGACTCGCCTCGCCACTCCCCCAGGAGCGGGAGACCGCGCTCGACGGGATGTACGGAGCGGTGCACCACCAGGGCGACGTGTACGACTCGACGCTCGCGTCCATCCCCTTCCTGTTCACGCTCGCCGGACGGACGGAGCTCCCCGACCGGGGCGGAATCGTCGAACTGCTCGCCAGCATCGGCGGATCGCAGGACGCGGACGACATCGCGTACGGAGCGGACGACACCGGGGACGGCGAGGAACCCCTGAGCCCCGGGGACCCCGAGGAACCCGGAGGCGACAACCACGCGATGGCGCGCGCGGCGGTCCGGGCGGGTGCCGGGCTCTTCCTGGAGCTCGTCACGGACGGGGACCCGGAGGTCCGCCGCGCGGCGCCACCGGCACTCGTACGCTTCCATGGCGAACCGCCGCGTGTCCTGGCCCTGTTGAGCGAGCGGCTGCGGGACGAACCGGAGGACGCCGTCCGGCTGGCGCTGGTCGAGAGCATCGGGCTCCTCGCGCGGTTGTACGGCCGTTCCGTGGCCCCCGCGGTGGACTGTCTGGTGTCCCTGTGCGGCCCGCCCCACGACCCGGGGCTGCGGCTCGCGGCGCTCGGACAGCTCGCCTCGTGCGCCGCCGACCGGCTCCCCGCCGACCTCGTACCCACGGTCGTCGGCCTGCTGCACACCAGGTCACAGCGGCTCCGGCCGGCCGGTGAGCCCGTCCGGACGTCCTCCGACACCCTCATCGGCAGCTTGCGCCGCATGCGGCCCGCGGACGAGGAGGGCGCGCGGCTGCTCCGGACGCTGCACCAGGCGCTCGGCGCCCGCACCGAGGACCGGATAGCCCTGCTGAAGGGCCAGTTGAGCAGCCGGAACACGGCCGACCGGTGCAACGCCGTGTGGATGTCCGCGGGGCTGTTCCGTGAGTGGCGGGGCGCGTACGAGGAGCCGGTCGCCCTGATCGGCGAGCAACTCGCCTCGGACGAGGAGCGGTTGCGCTCCGCCGCGGTGTCCGTGCTGGAGTTCCTGTTCACCCTGGCGGCTCCGGCGGCCGACCGGCTCGCCGCCCTCGTGGAGTCGGGCTCCACGTCCGGGGGACACGGAACGGCGACGCTGGACCGCCCGTTGAAGGCCCTGGCCAGGTGCGGGGACGCCCGAGCGGTACCGGCCCTCGCGGAGGTGCTGCGCCGTCCGGCCGTGCCGAACGAGACCGGCTACGCGATCGGACATCTGGGACCGGCCGCGGCGCCCCTCGCTCCCCTGCTGCGGAAACGGCTGGCCGCTGTCCCGCTCGACTCTCCGGACACCTACGACCGCGCGGCCCCGCTTCTGCACGCCCTCGGCACACTCCGGTACACCGAGGCCGTACCGGAAGTGCTCCGCCTGCTGGACGGCGCACCACGCGAACTGCGACTCCGGGACGCCCTGGTGAACGCGCTGGCCAGGACGCTCGGCGCGTTCGGGCCGGGTGCGCGCGCGGCCGTACCGACGCTGCGGGACCTGCTGACGGGTGAGCACGCCGTGGTGGCGGCCGACGCGCTGCGGGCCGTGGAGGGGGACGCGGAGGCGGTCCTTCCGGCGCTGCTCGGGGCGCTGGCCCCGGAGCGGGACGCGGGCGGTCGCCGGACGGCCGCCGAGGCCCTGGGCCGCATCGGGGCCGTCGCCGCTCCCGCGCTGCCCGGACTGCGTCGCCTGGCGGGCTCGGCCGAGGTGTGGGAGCGGACGGCCGCCGCGTGTGCCCTGTGGGACGTCGCCGGAGACCCGGAACCCGTCCTGCCGGTGTTCCGCGAGGTCTGGCGCCTGAACGCGTACACGCGCGGCACGATCACCGCGTGCCTCGTCCGGATGGGCGGCGCGGGCGCACCCGTCCATGACCTGATCCGTACGGAACTGGCCTCGCCCAGACGTCACCGGGCCCGCTCCGGCGGCCACGGCAGCCACGACGTACTCGAGGACGAACTGCTGCTGCGGAACTGCCGAGCGGTCCTGGAGGCCGCCTGACGGGCCGAGGTCCGGGGATCCGAGCGGTGTGTTCGACGAAGCGGGGCCGAGCGGGCACCGGGAGGACCACGGCTGAGCGACGCGGGACGGGGCGGGGGGTCTTCGGAGCGTTTCGGGGTGAGTCCGCCGGGTCCGAGCGGCGCGAAGGCACCTGGGCACGCCGGCGCCGGATCTGCTCGGGAGCGGGTCCGCCGGGGCCGGCGGCACGGACCCGCCGGCGCACGCCGGCGCCGGATCCGCCCTGGGCTGCGGGCCCGAGGAGGGCGGAGGCGGGAGGCGACCGGCGGCGCGAGGCTCGATGGCGCGGGGTGTGCCGGTGGTGTCGCAGAGTGCCGTCCGGTCAGCTGGTCATCCGGCCCCACAGCGGTCCGATCCGCTCCCACTCCGCGTCCCAGCGGTCCACGCGCCGCCGTTCCAGCCGCCCCCTGAGCAGACGGCCGACGGCGAAGGGCCCCGCCGCCACACCCCCGGCCGCGAAGACAGCGATCAGACATGCGCGCAGCCGGGCCACGGCGACGGAGGGCGGACGGGTGACGAGGCGGCCGTCGGCGTCGGTCCACACCAGGACCGGGGTGTCCGCCGAGGTGCCGGCCGCGACCCGTACCCGGCCGGAGCGAGCCCTGCCGTCCGGTGCCGTCCAGCGGACCTCGGTCCACACGACGCGCCCGGCGGGCTCGCCGGCTCCCGCGGCCGGCGCGTCCGCGACCAGCTGGGCGGGTACGGTGCGTGACTCCGCACGCTCGCGCGCGAGCGTGTCCTCCACGCCGCAGACGGTCACCAGGCCCGCGACGGCGCCGCCCAGCACCGCGAACGCCCAGGCCGCGAGCATGATCCAGGCCTCCAGGACATCGCTCCGCCGTCGCAGCGGGTTGCGCCGCCACCGCCACAGCCAGACCTTCGGACCACGGAACGCCGCCATCAGGGGCATCCTCCTCACGACCGCACGGACACGCCACATCTCCATTCCTTACGCGCGCGCTCCGCGCGATGCTCACGCCCGGTCCCCGCCGGCTGTCCGACGCGGGCGGTCGGGAGCCCGTCGGCCCTCCCGGCGGACGGCCTCCCGGGCGGTCCCGCGAGCACGCGTCGCGCGGCGACACGACCCTTCCGACCTGCGCGGACGCCGGGCCGAAGGGAGACTGTCGGTGCCCGGGTGCAGACTGGCCCGTAGCGCAGACAACGACGTCGCGGAGGTGGCCGGTCATGGCCGACGTACTGCTCACGGTAGGCACCCGCAAGGGACTCTTCATCGGGCGACGACGCGGCGGCACCTGGGAGTTCGACGAGAGCCCGTACTTCAACGCGCAGGCCGTGTACTCGGTCGCGATCGACTCCCGGGGCGAGCGGCCGCGGCTGCTGGCCGGCGGGGACAGCGCGCACTGGGGCCCCTCCGTGTTCCACTCCGACGACCTGGGCCGTACGTGGACCGAACCCGCCCGGCCCGCCGTCAGGTTCCCCAAGGACACGGGAGCCTCGCTGGAGCGGGTGTGGCAGTTGCATCCCGCGGCCGCCGAACCGGACGTGGTGTACGCGGGGACGGAGCCGGCCGCGCTGTACCGCTCGGAGGACCGGGGCGAGTCCTTCGAACTCGTACGCCCTCTGTGGGAACACCCCACCCGCTCCCGGTGGGTTCCCGGAGGAGGCGGTGAGGGGCTGCACACCATCCTCACCGACGAGCGCGACCCGGGGGCCGTGACGGTCGCCGTGTCCACGGCCGGGGTCTTCCGTACCGCCGACGGCGGCGCGAGCTGGGAGCCCGCCAACTCCGGTGTCTCCGCGGTGTTCCTGCCGGATCCGAACCCGGAGTTCGGCCAGTGCGTGCACAAGGTCGCACGCGACGCGGTGAACCCGGACCGGCTCTACCTCCAGAACCACTGGGGCGTGTACCGCAGTGACGACGGGGCCGGGCGGTGGACCGACATCGGCGCCGACCTGCCGTCCACGTTCGGATTCACGGTGGCGGCGCATCCGCACCGCGGTGACACCGCCTATGTCTTCCCCATCAACGCCGACGCGGACCGGGTCCCGGCCGACCGGCGCTGCCGGGTCTTCCGTACGGACGACGCGGGCATGACCTGGGAACCGCTGACGGCCGGGCTGCCCAGCGAGGACCACTACGGCACGGTGCTGCGCGACGCTCTGTGCACGGACGGCGCGGACCCGTCGGGCGTGTACTTCGGCAACCGCAACGGCGAGGTGTACGCGTCGGCGGACGACGGCGACAGCTGGCAGCAGCTCGCCTCGCATCTGCCGGACGTGCTGTGCGTCCGCGCGGCGGTGACGGCCTGAACGCCGACGCGCTCCGGTCGTCGCGGCCCGGTCGTCGCGGTCGAGCGGACGCGGTCGAGCGGACGCGGTCCGGTCGACGCTGTCCGGTCGCCGCTGTCTGGTCGACGCCGTCCGGTCGTCCCTCGGTCCCAACAGCCAGCGCCGACAGGCGTCTTGTGCCCGGACACGTCCGATTCGGCAACGAATCGGTCATCCCCGGTCGCCGGACGCCCACCAGTTTGATCTCGGCCATGTGCACGGCAGTAGGGTGACGCCCGTGGCACCACGACCGTTGCATGAGATCGTCGAACCCGGCTGGGCGAAAGCCCTCGAACCCGTGGCAGGACAGATCGCCCGCATGGGCGACTTCCTGCGTGCGGAGATCGCCGCCGGACGCACCTACCTCCCGTCCGGGGCGAATGTCCTGCGGGCCTTCCAGCTGCCCTTCGACGAGGTACGCGTCCTCATCGTCGGGCAGGACCCCTACCCGACCCCGGGACACGCGGTGGGCCTGTCGTTCTCGGTGGCCCCTGAGGTACGCCCCCTGCCGGCCAGCCTGATCAACATCTTCACCGAGCTGAGGAACGACCTCGGCACGCCCCAGCCGTCCACCGGTGACCTCACCCCCTGGACCGAGCAGGGCGTGCTCCTGCTCAACAAGACGCTCACCACCGCACCCCGCAGCTCCGGCGCGCACCAGGGCAAGGGCTGGGAGGAGGTCACGGAACAGGCGATACGGGCCCTGGCCGCCCGTGGCCGCCCGCTGGTGTCCGTCCTGTGGGGTCGCCCCGCCCGCAATCTGCGCCCCCTGCTGGGCGGTCTTCCGGCGGTCGAGTCCGCGCACCCTTCGCCGCGGTCGGCCGACGGCGGCTTCTTCGGCTCACGTCCCTTCAGCCGTGCCAACGCCCTGCTGGCCGAGCAGGGAGCCGAGCCGGTGGACTGGCGCCTGCCGTGACGCCCGACGGGGTGCGCGGCGGGCCACGGAACGGGTGGAGCCCCGCCGTGGTGCTGGCCGTGGACTCCGGGGGCTCGGGACTGCGCGTGGCGCTCGCCGCGCACGCGGGGCCGGACGACAAGTCCGCTCCCGCAGGCCGCGCGGCCGCTCCGTCGACCGCCCCGGTCGCGCTCGGCGCCCCGCTGACCTCGCGCGAACCGGTCCGTACCGGTCCGCGCGGGATCTCCGCCCGTCATCTGCTGGATCAACTGCTGCCGATGGCACGCCGGTTGATGGCCGAGGCAGGCGTCGTGCGACTCGGGGCGGCCGCCGTCGGCGCGGCGGGACTCGCCACGCTCGGCGACGAGCTGCGGGACGAACTGCCGGGCGCGCTGGAGCGTGAACTGGGCGTACGCCGGCTCGCCCTTGCGGCCGACGCGGTGACCGCGTACACCGGCGCCCTGGGCACCCGCGCCGGTGCCGTGATCGCGGCGGGCACCGGCATGATCGCGATCGGCACCGACCTCACGTCGTGGCGCAGGGCCGACGGGTGGGGTCATCTCCTCGGCGACTGCGGCGGTGGGGCCTGGATCGGCCGTGCGGGCCTGGAAGCGGCCCTGCGCGCCTTCGACGGCCGCCCGGGCGGCTCGGCCGCGCTGCTGGCCCGCGCGTGTGAGGTGTTCGGGCCGATGCCTGAACTCCCCGGCCTGCTGTATCCGCGTACGGACCGGGCCGCCGTACTCGCCTCCTTCGCGCCCGAGGTCGCCGGACTCTCCGGGAGCGACCCCGTGGCCGAGGACATCCTGCGGGCCGCCGCACGGCAGCTGGCCGAGTCGGCCGCCGCGGTGTGCCCGGCCGGGGACGAGCCTCATCTCGCGCTCACCGGCGGCCTGTTCAACCTGGGCACCGCGCTCCTCGGGCCCCTGGGCGAGGAGTTGGCCCGGCACCTGCCGCACGCCCGGCAGGTGCCGGCCGCGGGCGACCCGCTCGACGGCGCCCTCCGGATCGCGGCCGGCCTGGCCGACGGCCGGCTCGCGCTGCCCCTGGACGGGCGGATGCTGTCTGTGGTGACCGAAAAAGCCGTATCGGCCGACCCATGACCTGAATTCGCCGCAGGAGCGACAACTCCGCTTCTACTGACCATTTCTGATCTGTACGTAACTCATCAGACAAAAGCGGACGGATACCGCTCACCTGCACCCTCCCCGAACAGGGGAACCCGGGAAACCAGTAACATGCGGCGCCATGAGCTCCCCCACTGGGCCCGCGTCCGGCCTGCCAGTACGAATGCCGCGACCCCGCCAAGCCGGGCGGCACCGCCGTCCGGAACCCCTGGCGGCTCCTGAGGGCGCGCCCGCGCTCGTCCTCGCGGTGCCGGGCACCCCCAGCGCCGCCACGCGCAGCCTCGCCGAGGAGGTCGTGAGCATCGCCCGCTCCGAGCTCCCCGGCCTCGATGCCCGCATCGGTTACCTGGACGGGGACGACGAGTTCCCCACGTTGCAGTCCGTGCTGAGCCACGCCGCCGAGGAGCGCACCGCGCGCTTCGAGCAGGCCCGCGCCGCCGGTTCCGACGCCTCCGCCCCCGACGGCCCGGTCGGCATCGTGGTGCCGCTGCTCGCCGGTCCGGACAACGCCCTGCTGCGCCGGATCCGCCAGGCGGTCATGGAAAGCCGTGTCGCGGCCGAGCTGACCGACGTCCTCGGTCCGCACCCGCTGCTCGCCGAGGCGCTGCACGTGCGCCTCTCCGAGGCCGGTCTGGCCCGCGCCGACCGCGCCCGGCTGTTCACCGTGGCGACCGCCGCGGACGGCATCGTGCTCGCCACTGTCGGCGGCGAGGACGCGGTGCAGGCGGCCGGGATCACCGGCATGCTGCTCGCCGCGCGGCTCGCCGTGCCGGTCATGGCGGCGGCCCTCGACGAGGAAGGCTCCATCGCGGCCATCGCCGAGCAGCTGCGTGGCTCCGGTTCGCAGCAGCTCGCGCTCGCGCCGTACCTGATCGGTCCCGAGCTCGACGCCGGTCTGCTGGACGCGGCCGCCAAGGAGGCCGGGTGCAGCGCCGCCGAGGCCCTCGGCCCGTACCCGGCGATCGGCAAGCTCGCGCTCTCCCAGTACACGTCGGCGCTGGGCATCGCGCCGCCGCAGAACCAGGGAGCGCCGGCCTTCTAGCCGGCCGCCGCACGCGAAGGCAGCACCCGTACCACCCGCACACCGAAAGGGCCCGCTCCTGAGTCAGGAGGGGCCCTTTCCCATGCGCGCGGAAGCCGGCCAGGCCCACCCCCGGGGGCGTGCCGGGCCGGCCGGGTCAGCCGAGGACCACGCAGGACGCGGCGGGCACCTCGACCGAACCGCCGCGGCGCGGGACGCCGGTGTCGGGATCGACGTCGAACCAGGTCACGTCGCCGGAGCGCTCGTTGGCCACGTACAGGAAGCGCCCCGAGGGGTCGAGGGCGAGCGCCCGGGGCCAGACACCGCCGCAGGGCACCTCGGCGACGAGTGCGAGGCCCTCGCCCGACGCGTCGACGCCGAGCACGGAGACGGTGTCCCGGCCCCGGACGGCGGTCCACAGGAAGCGGCCGTCGGGCGAGACGACGACGCCCGAGGGGTACGCGTCGCCGTCCGGGACACCGGACAGGACCGGCGTCTCGCCGACGGGCCGCAGCGAGCCCTCCTCGCCGTCCCAGCGGCAGACGGTGACCGTCGGGGCGAGTTCGTTGAGGACGTAGGCGTGCCCGCCCCGCGGGTGGAAGGCGAGATGGCGCGGCCCGGAGCCGGGACGCAGGGCGGTCTCGCGGTGCAGGGTGAGCGTTCCGCCGTCGAGCGAGCAGACCCGGACCGAGTCGGTGCCGAGGTCGACGCTGACGGCCCAGCGGCCGGTGGGGTCGGGCTGCACCTGGTGGGCGTGCGGGGCCTGCTGCCGCCGCGCGTGCGGACCGGAGCCGCTGTGGCGGAGCACGCCGGAGGCGACGGGCGCCAGTCCCCCGTCCGGACGGACGGGGACCGCGCTGACGCTGCCCGAGCCGTAGTCGGCGGTCAGGACGTGTCCGGCGAAGACGCTGAGGTGGGTGGGGCCGCTGCCGCCCGTCGGAGTCGGCGGACCGGTCAGTTCCGGCTTGTCGCCGTGCACCTGGAAGGCGGCCACCGCGCCCTCGTCGGTCTCGCTGACCGCGTACAGGACGTCACGTTCGGGCGCGAGGGCCAGATACGAGGGGTCGGGCACGTCGTCGACCGCGCTCAGCACGGTCAGTGCGCCACTGTCCGGATCCACGGCCGCCGTGAGGACGCCGAGGCCTCCCGCCGCCGTGAACGAGCCGATGAACGCCCGCTGTCGCCACCCGTCGCCCTGCGCCACTTTTCGTCCCCTCTCGATCCCGCTGCGTCGGGGCGACGGTAGCAGTCACGACGCTGCGGTCTAGACCAAAAGGAGAGGCCGCCCGCCGCAGGCGGGTCGTCGGAGTCCGAAGCCCTCAGGACGGTCACCACGGGCCTCGCCGGCGCGCGTCGGAGCTGGGTGACGGCGGCCGCTCCGAGGCGGCCCAGCGGGCGTCCAGGCCTCGTAGTGGATCTTCAGGAGGATCGCCGCCCGCTCTGACGAGAACGGCCCCCGGGCGCGGGATCGCACACCAGGGGCCGGAGGGCCGGGGACCGCCGGCTCCGGACGCGGCCGGACACGGCTCGGGTTCGCAGCCGGACCCCGGCCGGAGTTCGCCGGAGGCCGTCAGACGCCGACGAGCCGGGCGTCGCGTGCCGGTCCGCGCAGCGGTGTCGCCATGTCGACGAGCGCCCGCTCCAGACCGTGCAGATGCACGAGGGCCTGCTCGGCGCCCGGGTGGTGACGGGGGACGCCGTGGTGGGCCACCGACGGACCGCCCGGCACGGCGCCGACCAGGGACTCCATCGCCGACTCGACCCGTCGGCAGGCCGCCGTGAGACGGACGTCGTGCGAGGCGTCCGGGTCGGCCGCGACGGCGGCGAGGCCTCGTACCTCTCGGGCGCAGTCGTCCAGCAGGGCGAGGATCGCCCGGGCCCGCTCCTTGCGCTGCCGCATCGGGTTGAGCGGATGCACCAGGGGTGCGAGAGCCATCCGCACCCGCCCCAGAAGCGCTTCGAGCTCCCCCGCGAGCGGGGCGGGGTCGGCCTGGGCGTCGCCCGCGAGCCGCCGGGCCGCGGCCGAGGTGCAGCCGTGCACGGCGTGCAGGGCGCGCTCGATCCAGCGGTCGGTGACCGTGTGCGTGGTGATCGGGAGGACGAGCGCGACCGCGAGCGCGGCGCCGAGCGCGCCGACACCGGTCTCGGCGAGCCGGAGGACCAGCAGCCCCGGGTGCAGGACGCCGAGCAGCCCGTAGAGCAGGCCCGCCATGACGGTGACGAAGAACATCATCCAGCTGTACGAGGGCGCGGCCGTGTAGAAGATCCCGAAGACACTCACCGCGACGAGGACGGCGGTCGGTGCCGGTGCTCCGTGCAGCGGTACGGCCACGAGGAGCCCGGCCACGATCCCGACGAGCGTGCCGACCACCCGGCGGAACCCGCGGACCAGCGTCTCCCCGCGTGAGGCCGTGTTCACGAAGATCCACCACGCGGTGCCGACGGCCCAGTACCAGCGGTCGTGCGAGATCAGCTGGCCCGCGGCGAGCGCGAAGCCGCAGGCCGCGGCCGCCTGGAAGGCCTGGCGGGTGGCCGGGCGGGCCAGTCCGCGTCCCTCAAGCGGCAGCGGCGCCGCGGGCAGAGGGCTGCGCCGCTCGATGCACCAGGCGCCGAACCGGACGGCCGAGGACGTCGCCAGTGACAGGGCGACGGCGGCGTACAGCTGGGGGAGCTGGCCTGGCACGGCGTGCAGGAACTGGGTCGTGAAGAACATCATGAACGCGAAGATGCCCAGCGCGTGCCCGCGCGGGCCGAAGCGGCGGGCGTACACCCCGGCGAAGACGACGGCGAGCCAGGTCGCGTCCCGCAGCAGCGGCGCCCCGTGCAGGGTGGTCGCGGCCGCGAGGACCGGGAAACCCACCACCGGCAGCAGCGCGGTGGTGCCGGCCTGGCCGCGCACGGTCGGGTCGCCGACCGTGAACAGCGCGAGGAGCGCGGCGAGCCCGCCCGCGATCGAGGCGGGGAGCGAGAGTCCGGCCAGCCGGCACACGGTGACCGCGAGTCCGATACCGAGAACCGCCCGGAGCGAGACCCGCAGCCGGAACAGTCCCGGATCCGGCGCCATGAACATCTTCTTCACCGTCGGCGGCCCGCCCCCATTTCGCGTTCAACACGGATGTCTGCATGCGCGGCGCGCATGCGAAAGGCGCCGCGGGTCCGGTACGGCGTCCTTGCCGTCCGGCGCTGCGCAGCGCCATCGATACGGACAACGTACGCGGCGGCCGCGAACTGGCTCAACTCGTGCGGTATCGACTGGGCCATTGGTACAGTCGAAGGCGATCGTCATCAGCCACAAGGAGGCCAACGGACCATGCCCGTGGACGAGCTCGACACCCGCATCCTGCGGCTGCTCCTGGAGCGGCCGCGCACCAGCGTCCGTGAGTACGCCCGGGTGCTCGGTGTGGCCCGCGGCACGCTCCAGGCCCGGCTCGACCGGCTGGAGCGGGACGGAGTGATCACCGGGACGGGCCCGGCCCTGTCCCCCGCGGCCCTCGGCCATCCCGTGCTCGCCTTCGTGCACATCGAGGTCACGCAAGGTCATCTGGACGACGTGGGCGACGCGCTCGCCGCCGTACCGGAGATCATCGAGGCGTTCTCGATCACCGGCGGCGGCGATCTCATCACCCGGGTCGCGGCGCGTGACAACGCGCATCTGGAGGACGTGATCCAGGCGCTGATCAGCCTGCCGGGCGTGGTCCGCACCCGCACCGAGGTGGCGCTGCGCGAACGCGTCCCGTTCCGGCTGCTGCCGCTGGTGGAGTCGATCGGGCGGGCGGCACGGCGCTGAGCACGGCGCGGGCGGATCACGAGGCCCCGCGTTCCTGAGCCGGCACGCGCCCGGCGGCCACTTCCCAAGACCCCGACCGTAACTCCGCCGGGTACGCCAGAATGCCGGTCGGCGAGAGGTTCCGGACACCGCGCGGAACGGTTCGGGCTCCACGGAGCGGGCCGGCGGATTCAGGGGACCCCGAGCGGACCGTTGTCCGAGGCCGCCCGGCCCGTGGACAGGTGTCCGGTCGCGCCCCGGGTGGTCTGTCCGGGCTCGCCGCCGGGAGGAGTCCGGCCTTCGTTCCGGAAGGAGTACGCGTGCACCCCGACGAGGACGCATCCGCGGGCCCGGGAGCGCCGAGACGTCCGGACGGGCCGCTGCGCTCGGACGCGCGACGCAATCGCGAGCGCATCCTGGCCGTGGCCCTGGCGGAGCTGACCCGCTCCGCCGACACCCCGCTGAGCGCGATAGCGAGGAAGGCGGGGGTCGGTCAGGGGACCTTCTACCGCAACTTCCACCACCGCGAGGCCCTCATCGCGGAGATTCACCGCCACGAGGTGCGGCAGGTGACCGACGCGGCGGCGCACCTGCTCGCCACCCGCCCACCGGACCGGGCACTGCGGGAGTGGACGGACCGTCTCGCGCGGTTCGCGATGGCCGAGGCGGGACTGACCGCGGCCCTGCGCACGGCCACCGGCACCCCTCGGGACGTCACCACGAGGCTCGACCACGGAGCCGTGCACACGGCCGTCGCCCTCCTGCTGAGGACCAACGAGGAGGCGGGCACGATTCGGCCCGGGGTGACTCCGGACGACTTCCTGCTCGCCGTGGCCGGACTCTGGCACCTGGACCGCCACGGGGACTGGCCGACGGACGCCCGCCGTCTGCTGGACCTGGTGACGGACGGCCTGCGCGTGGGCGCGCCGGGGCCGGCCGCCCCCGTACCGGAGGACTGAGCCGGCGGGGAACCGCGCTTTCGTCACCGCCTTCCGGACCGCTCCGGAAGGCGGTGGGCGCTCAGCGGCGGACCAGCCGGACGTGGGTCACGGCGGGAGATCCGACCAGTTCGGCCACCCGGTAGCCGTCGATCCCGTCCCCGAGGTTGTCGAAGAGGCGCTCGCCGCGCCCCAGGAGCCGCGGGACGAGTGCCAGGTGCAGTTCGTCGAAGAGTCCCGCGCGCAGATACTGCTGGACGGTGGACGCTCCTCCGCCGAGCCGGACGTCCTTGCCCTCCGCCGCCTCGAAGGCGCGGGCGAGGACCGTCTCGACGGGTTCGCCGGTGAAGTGGAACGTCGTTCCGCCCTCCATGGCGACCTCCGGGCGCGGGTGGTGCGTGTGGACGAACACATCGTTGTGGTACGGAGGGTTGGGACCCCACCAGCCCGTCCACGACTCGTCCTCCCACGGTCCGCGCTGAGGCCCGAACATGTTGCGGCCCATGATGGTGGCGCCGATGTTCTCCTCGCTCCGCCGGACGTACTCGACGTCGATCCCCTCCTTGCCGTCGGCGAGGTCGCGCATCGCGGCGAACATCCACTCGTGCATGCCCTCGAAGCCCACTCCGAGCGGGTGCTCCAGGCACTGGCCGGGGCCGGCGGCGTAGCCGTCCAACGAGACGGTGATGTTGTGTCCGCGCAGTTTGGGCATGGCCGTACTCCTAGGTCCGTGGTTTCCCGCTCTCTCACCTGTGCGTCGAACGGGACGTGCCTGGATCGACAGCTTCCCCGAAGTTCCCCGGCCGTGCGGGACGACACGGCCACCGCCGTCAGCGGGCCTCCATCCCCCGGAGCGCCTCGGCGGCGGGACGTCGTCAGCGGGCGGCCGAGGGAGGCGGAAGGCGCAGTCCTGCCAGGTCCGGGGGGACGGGGTTGTCGGGGCGGAAGAACGGGGCGGGTTCGGTGTCGGCCGCCGTGGCCGGCGCGTCGGTGAGGCGGAAGCGGTCGCGCAGCCGGCCGTAGAAGTCGGTGGGGCGCAGCCGGATGAGACGCACCCGCCGCGGGGCCCGGAAGACACCGATCCAGTCGCCGGGTCCGAGGACCCCGCGCAGCTGGCCGTCGATGCTGACGGCGGCCTGACCCGAGTGGGGCAGCACCCGCAGGGCGACGGGCTCGTCCGGCGCGGCGACGACGCTGCGGTTGAAGGTCATGTGCGGGGCGATGGGGGTGAAGACTACGGCGTCCATGTGCGGTGAGAGCACGGGACCGCCGGCGGCGAAACTGTAGGCGGTCGATCCGGTGGGGGTGGCGACGGCGAAGGCGTCCGCCGAGTAGGAGGCCAGTCGTCGTCCGGCGAAATAGACGCCGACGCTGACCTGGTGGTCCCGGGCCAGCTTCTCCAGGACGACATCGTTCAGGGCCGTGACGTCCAGCGCCACCCCCCAGCCGTCGCCGTCCGTCGACTCGGCCCTGACCTGCGGCGGAGGAAGGGCGGGCCCCCGTCCGTAGCAGAGCGCCGCCTCGATTCCCCCGGGGACCTCCAGCGCCCGGGAGGCGCGCATGGTCAGCGTCATCCGTTCCTCGACGGTGGCCTTCCCCTCGTGGACCTCCTGCAAGGCCCGGGTGACGTCGGCGGCCGGCACCTCGGTCAGGAACCCGACCTTGCCGAGATCCACGCCCAGCACGGTCGCGCCGCTCTTGACCGCGATCCGGGCGCCGCGCAGGAAGGTGCCGTCCCCGCCGAGCGTGACGACGAGATCCGGGTTGCCCGCCGCCTCCGCCTCCGCGCGTCCGCCGCGACGCCTCTGGTCCTTGGCCCAGACGTCGATGTCGGTGCACCGGATACCTCGCTCGTCGCACCAGCGGTGCACGGCGCGGGCGACATCCTGGGCCGCCGACCTTCCCTGGTGGACGACCAGACCGACGCGACGCACGGACACGGCAACCTCCACCCACGTAGGGCCCGGGACACGACTCGATCCTTCCACGAATACGACATTTCGGTACGGAGGAGAGGGGCTGGGGGCTGACCGCTCCGCCGCTTCGGCCCAGGAGGAGCCACCGGCCCGCGACACGTCACCGCGCGGCACCGCTCCGGGCCCCGGCGCACGGGTCCCAGGAACCGGCCTCAACTCGGCTCGCGCCAGGCGCAGTTCACCATCTCTCCCATGGTGCAACCGAGTTGCCCGCACGCCCCGCTCTCACACCCCGCTCCCGCTCCCCTCTTCCGCCGGACGCATTCCAGCCGTGTCGGCGTCTTCCGGGAAGTGCAACTCGCTTCCGTTCGGGCCGAGTTCGTACGTCGTCAGCAGCCGGGCAGTCCTCACGGGAGCCGTTCCGCCGGTCGAACAATTTCGGACACTTGGGCACCCTGCCGAACACTGAACGACTATCGTCTCGAATTGACGACTCCTGAGCGATCCACATGGCTCGGAGGTCCCGTCACGTCCGCTTTCATCCGCATTGCGGACTGGTTCGACCACCCCCATGAAAGGTTCCTTTCGTGATCAACAGCAACCACGGGGCCGATTACGAGAGCGTCCTGCTCGACCGCAAAGGCCAGGCCGAAGCCTTCGACGCCATCGGCGACCGCTATGACGAGGCCTTTCCGCACAAGGAAGGCCAGGTCACCGCGGGCGACTGGCTGGTCAGGTCGCTGAGCGAGGGAGCGCGGGTCCTGGATCTCGGCTGCGGCACGGGGGTGCCGACCGCACGCCAGCTGGCGGCCGCCGGGTTCGAGGTCGTGGGGGTCGACCTCTCCGCCCGCATGGTGGAACTCGCGAGCGCCTACGTACCCGGCGCGACGTTCCATCAGCTGGACCTCGCCGACCTGCGCCCGGACGGCCCGCGCGACCTCGGGCGCTTCGACGGCGTCGCCGCCTTCTTCTCGCTGCTGATGCTGCCGCGCGCGGAGATTCCCCTCGCCCTGCGGACGATCCGTCATCTGCTCACGCCCGGGGGCCTGTTCGTCCTGTCGATGGTCGAGGCCGACGTGGACGACTTCGCCATCCCGTTCCTCGGGAACACGATCCGGGTCTCCGGCTATCTGCGGGAGGACCTGCACAAGGTCATCGAGGAGGCCGGCTTCGAGATCGTCGAGGACACCTCGTACACGTACGCCCCCTCGGTGAGCGACGTACCGCCCGAGGAGCAGGTGTTCCTGTGCTGCCGGCGGAGTGAGTGAGGAGGCCGAGTCCGAGCCGCGGACCGCGCCACCACCGACGGGACAGAACGCGTGACCGAGCACCCCACCCACGAGGCCGACGCCCCGCCACAGGGCCTCCTCCCGCCTGCCGTCGTGGCGGACGGCCGTGCGCCCCAGACCGACCGCCTCCGGTATCTCGATGTGGCGACGCGGCGGATCGCCCGCGGAATGGATCTGGACGAGACGCTCCGGGAACTGCGGCGGGCGGCCGTGCCGGCGTTCGCGGACGCGGTCTTCATCCACCTCGACGATCCGCTGCCCATGGGTGCGGAGCGCTCGGCCGCTCCGGTCGTGCTTCAACTGCACAGCTCCGAAAGGGCGTTGCCGGCACCGGAACGCGCCGACGCCGTCCCGCGGGCGGGCACCGCCCCGCCGCCGCTCCCCGAGGTCGCCGAGCGGGTCGAGCCGGCCGGCAGCGGCCGGCTCTCGGAGCTGCTGCGGGACGGGCGCCCGGCGTTCGGTGACGCGCCGGGCAACGCTCCGGCCGTCGCCGAACTGCTCGCGCCCGGGACCCGCCCACCGGACACGCCCCCGGGCCACCGCCTGATCATCGCCCCGCTGCACGGCAGCCATCACGTCATGGGCACGGTCCTCCTGTTCCGGAGCGCGGACCGACCCGCCTTCACCGGCGACGACCTGCTCGTCGCGTCCCAGCTCGCCACGCACACCGCGCTCGGGGTCCAGAAAGCGGTGATGTACGGGCACGAGGCCGCCGTGGCGGACACCCTCCAGCACACGATGCTCCCCTCGTCGCTGCCCGAACCCACCGGTGTCCGGCTGGCCAGCCGCTATCTGCCCGCCTCGAAGACCGCCCAGGTCGGCGGCGACTGGTACGACGCGATCCCCCTCCCCGGCAACCGCGTCGCCCTGATCGTCGGCGACGTCATGGGCCACTCGATGACATCGGCCGCGATCATGGGCCAGCTGCGCACCATCGTGCAGACGCTCGCCGGACTCGACCTTCCGCCCAACGAGGTCCTGCACCATCTCGACGAGCAGGCCCAACGGCTGGGCAGCGACCACATCGCGACCTGCCTCTACGCGATCTACGACCCCATCTCGCACCGCCTGCTGATGGCGAACGCCGGCCACCCGCCCGCCGTCCTGCTGTACGAGGACGGCCGGGCCGAGGTGCTGGGGGTCCCGCCCGGGGCCCCGATCGGCGTCGGCGGTGTCGTCTTCGAGTCGGTCGAGATGGCCGCGCCCACCGGCGCGACCCTCGTGCTGTACACCGACGGACTCGTCGAGTCCCGCGACACGGACATCGGAAGCGGCGTCGAGGCGCTGCGGACCCGCCTCGAAGGCACCGCCCGTGGGCTGACCTCGCTGGAGGTCCTCTGCGACGACGTCCTCGGAACCCTCGGTCCGGGAAACCGGGACGACGACATCGCCCTGCTGACCGCGCGGTTCGAGGGATTCCCGCCGGACAGCGTCGGCTACTGGTTCCTGGCCCCGCACCCGATGACCGCGGGCCAGGCGCGTCGGCTGACCCGCAGGGCCCTGCGCCGCTGGGGGCTCGACTCCCTGGTCGACGCGACGGAACTCATGGTCAGCGAGATCGTGACGAACGCCGTGCGGTTCGCCTCGCGGCCCCTCTCGCTACGCCTGCTGCGCACCGATGTGCTCCGCTGCGAGGTGACCGACGACTCTCCCCAGGTCCCCAGGATGCGGCAGGCCGGACCCGGGGACGAGAGCGGTCGCGGCCTCTGCCTGGTCAATCAACTCGCCCTGCGCTGGGGCGCGACACGAGTGAGCAGCGGCAAGGTCGTCTGGTTCGAGCAGAAGATCCCGCCCAAGTAGGGGCCGCCCGGTCCGCAAGCGGCTGATTCCTGATCGACGCCTCCGGGGCTCGCATACCCGTGAAGGGTATGGTGGCGGTCCTAGCTCGCAGGAAGTGCGGACTCCCCTGATGACGGTACGAGAGTTGCCCCGGGCCCGGTTCGAGGGCGCCGCCCGCCGGGTCCACGGTCTGCCCGTGCCGCCGTGTCCCGTGGCCGCCGTAGCCCTGCGTCACGAGATCCCCTGCCCCTCCGCGGCAGCGGCGCCGGTGACTCCAGCCCGCACCGTGCCGGAACCGCTCGCCCCGACCGCCGTTCCTCTCTCCGCCGCGCACATAGGCAGCGTCCCCACGGCTCTCCGCGTCCTCTGACGCCGTCCGCCGTGTGGGGACCGTCCCGAACCGCGTGTCGCGCATCGAGAAGAGGACTCCTCGTGAACAGCATCAACCGTCGCACCGTCCTCGCCGGACTGGGAGCGGCAGGCACCGCCGGCCTGCTCGCCGCCTGCGGCAGGAACGCCCCCGACACCCCCGCACTGCTCAGCCCGAACGGTTCCCAGGTCGACCGCGTGGACAAGAAGCGCGGCTCCACGGGCAAGGTCCGGAGCCTGAACGTGACCGCCGCGCCGGCCACCCTGGACCTGGGCGGCGGAGTCCGCGCCAAGTCCTGGGCCTTCAACGGGGAGATCCCCGGCAAGGAGGTCCGCGTCTCCGTCGGCGACACGATCGCCGCCGAGCTCTCCAACCAGTTGCCCGGATCGACCACCACGTCCATCCACTGGCACGGCATCTCTCTGCGCAGCGACATGGACGGCGTACCGCCGGTCACGCAAAGCCCGGTACGGGCCGGCTCCAGCTTCACGTACCGCTTCGTCGCCGACAAACCCGGCACGTACTTCTTCCACCCGCACGTGGGCATCCAGGTCGACCGGGCCATGTACACACCGCTGATCATCGAGGACCCCCGGGAGCCGCTGTCGTACGACGACGAGTGGGTCGTCGTCCTCGACGACTGGCTCGACGGTGTGAGCGGCACACCCGACGACGTCTTCGCCGAGCTCAGCCACCAGATGTCCGGCATGGGCATGAAGAGCACGGAATCGGGCGGGACGGCGTCCTCGGCGCACCCGTCGGCGCCCGCGTCCCCGTCCGCCTCCGCCGGTGACCGGGCGTCGGCCCGGTTCCGGCTCTTCGGCGCCGCCAGCCCTCTGCTGGGCCGTGAGGCCGGGGACGTGAACTACCCGTACCACCTGGTCAACGGGCGGGTGGCGACCGATCCGGCCGTCTACTCGGGCAAGCCGGGGAGCCGTGTCCGCCTGAGGATCGTCAACGCGGGCGCCGACACCGCGTACCGGGTGGCGCTCGGCGGCCACAAACTGACCATCACCCACACCGACGGCTTCCCCGTCGAGCACGAGGAGGTCGACGCCGTACTGGTCGCCATGGGCGAGCGGTACGACGTGCTGGTCACCCTCGACGCCGGCGTCTTCCCGCTCGTCGCGCTCGCCGAGGGCAAGGACGTCTCCGGCATGGCCCTCGTGCGGACCGGGTCCGGGGCCCTGCCCGATCCGGCGGTACGGCCGGGCGAACTGGACGGCCGGACGGTGAGCGCCGACCAGCTGCGCGCGAGCGACGGCGTACGGCTGGAGGCCAAGGATCCCGATCAGGTCGTCCGCGTCAAACTGACCGGCAGCATGGGCCAGTACGACTGGGCCATCAACGGCAGGCGGTTCGACATGGCCGACCCGACCTCGAACCCGCTGCTCGTGCAGGAGGGCCAGCGGGTGCAGCTCGACTTCGTCAACTCCACGAACATGTGGCACCCGATGCATCTGCACGGACACACCTACCAGCTCGGCGACACCGGCGCGCGCAAGGACACCACCATCGTGCTGCCCCGGTCGAAGGTGTCCGTCGTCTTCGACGCCGACAACCCCGGGCAGTGGATGCTGCACTGTCACAACGCCTACCACAGCGAGGCCGGGATGATGGCCCTGCTGGCGTACGGGGCCTGACCCCGGCGGGGTCGGGATCCGGCGGGCTGTCCCGCAGGCCCGGCGGACCTGGACCGTGGAGGCCCGCCGGGCCGCGGAGGTCCGGCGGACGGTGGCGGCCCGGCGGGTCAGCCGAGGAAACTCAGGCGGACCTGGCGGTTCGGGTTGTCCCGGTTCGTGTCCACCAGGCACACCGACTGCCATGTCCCGAGCTCCAGACGCCCGTCCACCACCGGCAAGGTCGCGTGCGGCGGGACGATGGCGGGGAGGACATGGTCGCGGCCGTGCCCGGGGCTGCCGTGGCGGTGCTGCCAGCGGTCGTCAGCGGGAAGCAGCGAGTGCAGCGCGGTCAGCAGGTCGTCGTCGCTGCCGGCGCCGGTCTCGATGATGGCGATCCCGGCGGTGGCGTGCGGCACGAAGACGTTCAGGAGACCGTCGCGGCCCGCCGCGACCTCGCGGAGGAAGGCCTCGCAGTCGCGCGTGAGGTCGACGACGGTCTCCGAGCTGCCGGAGGAGATGTTCAGGACCTGCGTGGTGAAGGCATCGGACATGCCTCGATCCTCTCCCATACGCGGGTTCCCGGCTTGTGGCGACGGCACCCGACATCCGGCGGCGGCTCGTCCTGCGCACGGGTTGGTCGGGTGGCTCACAGTGGGTGCCCGCCGGGAAGATCCAGGGCCCCGGCCCGGTTCACAGAGGCGTGAACGACACCGGGGTGAGTGCGCGCGAGGTCGATGTGGTCGTCGTCGGAGCCGGGCAGGCCGGTCTGGCGGCGGCCTACCACCTGCGGCGCACGGGCTTCGAGCCCGAGCGGGACTTCGTGGTGCTGGACCACGCGCCGCGTCCGGGCGGGGCCTGGCAGTTCCGCTGGCCGTCACTGACGTACGGCAAGGTCCATGGGATGCACTCCCTGCCCGGGATGGACCTCACGGACGCCGACCCGGACCGTCCGTCCTCCGAGGTCGTCGCGGAGTACTTCGAGGCGTACGAGCGCGCCTTCGGCCTGCGGGTGCGAAGGCCCGTCGACGTCAGGGCTGTCCGGGAGGGGAGCGGCGGGCGGCTGCTCGTGGAGACCGACTCAGGCAGCTGGTCGACGCGGGCGCTGATCAACGCGACGGGCACCTGGGACCGCCCGTTCTGGCCCCGCTACCCGGGCCAGGAGACCTTCAGGGGACGGCAGTTGCACACGGCGCAGTACCCGGGACCCGAGTGGTTCGCCGGGCGGCGCGTGATCGTCGTGGGCGGCGGTGCGTCCGGCACCCAGCATCTGATGGAGATCGCGGGTCATGCCGCCGGGACCACCTGGGTCACCCGGCGTCCCCCGGTCTTCCGCGAGGGGCCCTTCACCGAGGAGTTCGGGCGGGCCGCCGTCGCTCTCGTCGAGGAACGGGTCCGGCAGGGCCTTCCGCCGCGCAGCGTGGTCTCGGTCACCGGGCTGCCGCTGAACGACGCGATCCGGCAGGGGCTGGCGGACGGCGTGCTGGACCGGCGGCCGATGTTCGACCGCGTCACCCCGGACGGCGTGGAGTGGGCGGACGGGACCCGCGTGAAGGCCGACGTCATCCTGTGGGCCACAGGGTTCCGGGCCGCGATCGACCATCTGGCGCCGCTGCGGCTGCGCGAGCGGGGCGGCGGCATCCGGGTCGAGGGGACGCGCGTGGTCGCGGATCCGCGCATCCATCTGGTCGGCTACGGGCCATCGGCGAGCACGATCGGCGCCAACCGGGCCGGCCGGGCAGCCGTACGGGACATCCGTCACTTGCTGGCGAAGGAACCGGTCGCCGTGTGACGCCCCGCGCGCGGCCGTCAGTTCGTGGGAATGACGGTGGGGGTCTCCGCGGGTGTGACGGCCGTCGAGGCGACGGGCGGAGCCGTGGGTGACGCGACGGGAGCGGTGGCGGCCGAGGCCGCGGACGGGACTGCCGGGCTGGTGGCCGGGGAGACCGTGGGAGTGGCCGCCCGGGTGACCGCGGGAGACGCCGGCCGAGAGGCCGTGGCCGAGGCGGCGGGGGACGCGCCCTTGTGGTGGAGCCGGTTGAACTCGGCCACGTTGCGCTGGTGTTCCTCGTAACTTGACGTGAAGCGGGTGTCGCCCGGCTTGACCGTGACGAAGTAGAGCCAGTCGCCCGCGGGCGGGTTGACGGCGACACGCATCGCCGCCTCGCCGGGGTTGGCGATCGGGGTGGGCGGCAGGCCCATGCGCCGGTAGGAGTTGTAGGGACTGTCGAGCCTGGTGTCGGCCTCACTGGTGCTCAAGGTGGAGCGGTTCAGCGCGTAGTTGAGGGTCGAGTCCATCTGGAGCGGCATACCGCGCTCCAGACGGTTGTAGACGACCCGGGCCACCTTGCCCATGTCCGCCGCTGTCGCCGCCTCCGCCTGCACGATGCTCGCGACGGTGACCGCCTGATAGACGTTCATGGCGTTGCGCTGCGCGCCCGCCGCGATCGGCGCCCCGTTGAACTTCTTCCCGGCGGTGTCGACCATGGACGTGAGCAGGGACTCCGGAGTCGCCTTCGTGCCGATCGGATACGTCGCCGGGAAGAGGTAGCCCTCAGGGTTTCCCCCGGCGTCGTTCGGGAGCTTGAGGTGGGCTTTCGCCAGGGACTTCCTGGTCGTGCCCGCGGGAATTCCGAGGGCCTTGTCGACGGCCGCGTAGACCTGTCCGGAACGCCAGCCCTCCGGGACGACGAGCGATGTCGGCCGCCCGTCGTCGTCCCCCGTGCTCAGCAGCGGCACCGCCACGGCGGTGGCCGCCACGACGGCGCCGGTCGCGATGAGGGCGACCCGGCCCCGGCGCGTCAGTCGGATCGTGCTCCGTGGCGGAGTGTTCGTCTGCATAACGGGCACGGTAACGCGCTATTGCCCGCAAACCCGGCATATCGTCATCTTGTCGGCTCCAGTTGGGCGTCCCGGTGGACGAGTGCGGCGTAGCGCCCCTCCCCCGCCAGCAACTCCTCGTGCGTGCCGCGCTCGACCGCGTGACCCGAGTCCAGGACGACGATCTGGTCGGCGCCGCGGATCGTGGACAGCCGGTGCGCGATGGTGAGCGTGGTGCGGTTGGCCGACAGGGCGTCGATGGCCTCCTGGACGGCGTGCTCCGTTCGGGTGTCCAGGGCGCTGGTCGCCTCGTCGAGGATGAGCACGGGCGGGTCACGCAGGATCGTGCGCGCGATGGCGAGGCGCTGCTTCTCGCCGCCGGAGAACCGGTGCCCGCGTTCGCCGACGACCGTGTCGTACCCGTCGGGCAGCGACGCGATGTGGTCGTGGATCTGGGCGGCTCGCGCCGCGGTGTGCAGTTCCTCGTCGGTGGCGTCCGGCTTGGCGAAGCGCAGGTTCTCGGCGACCGAGGCGTGGAAGAGGTACGTCTCCTGGGAGACGACGCCGACCGCGCGCGCGATGGTGTCGAAGTCGAGGTCACGGACATCGACCCCGTCCAGGGTCACCCGTCCGCCCGTGACGTCGTACAGCCGGGGCACCAGATAGCTGAGCGTGGACTTGCCGGAGCCGGTGGGACCGACGACGGCGAGGCTGCCGCCGGCCGGGACGGTGATGTCGATGCCTTCGAGGATCGGGGCGCCCTTGTCGTCGTAGCGGAACTCGACGTCCTCGAAGCGGATCTCG
Source organism: Streptomyces sp. NPDC024698 (assembly GCF_055559015.1). NCBI lineage: Bacteria > Bacillati > Actinomycetota > Actinomycetes > Kitasatosporales > Streptomycetaceae > Streptomyces > Streptomyces sp. NPDC024698. Next base: position 435,938 of record NZ_JBVHLK010000003.1, read on the forward strand.
CCCTTGACCTGGTCCAGGTGGACGGGGTTCTCGCGCTCGGTGATGTCGATGGGCAGGTCGAGGTACTCGAAGATGCGCTGGAAGAGCGCGAGCGAGGTCTGGATCTGCACACCGGTGGACAGCAGGCTGACCGTCGGCCGGAACAGGCCCTGCTGGAGCGAGACGAAGGCGACGAGCGTGCCGACCGATATGGAGGGGCCGCCGAGCTGAAGGGCCACGCCCGCGGCCCAGTAGATGACGGCGGGCATGCCGGCCATGACGATGCCGATGACGGACATGCGCCAGCGTCCCGCCATGTTCGACCTCACCTCGAGGTCGACAAGGCCCTCGGACTCCTCCGCGAAGGACTTCGTCAGCGAGTCGGCCCGGCCCATCGTGCGCCCGAGCAGGATGCCGCTGACGGAGAGCGACTCGGTGACGGTCGCGGCCATCACCGCCATCTGCTTCTGACGCTGGGTGGTGATCTTCTTGCGTTCGTTGCCGACCCGGCGGCTGATCCACACGAAGACCGGCAGAAGCAGCAGGGAGACGACGGTCAGGCGCCAGTCCAGGGCCACCATCGCGACGATCGTGGCGACGACGCTGGTGAGGTTGGAGACCAGCGAGGTGGCGGTGGAGGTGACGGTCGCCTGCATCCCGCCGATGTCGTTGGCGATGCGGGACTGGACCTCGCCCGTGCGTGTCCTGGTGAAGAACGCGAGCGACATGCGCTGGAGACGGCCGTAGACGGCGGTGCGCAGATCGTGCATCACGCGTTGGCCGACGGTGGTGGAGATCAGCGTCTGAAGGACGCCGAAGACGCCGCTCAGGACAGCGCTCGCGATCATGCCGAGCGCGAGCAGGGTCAGCAGACCCGTACGCCCTTCGGGGATCGCGGTGTCCAGGATCGCCTTCAGCAGGAAGGGGGTGGCCACGCCCACGAGGGACGCGGCGCCCACCAGCAGGCCGACGACGGCGAGGCGGCCGCGGTAGGGCCGGAAGAGGCGGAGGATGCGGCGCACCTGCCGTGGTTGGTCCTTGTCGGCGGGTGGCGGGTTCCAGGCGGGCTGTTCGGGACGCAATGGACTCCTAGGAAACTGGGAAGACAGGACCATCGATGGCGGGAACGTCGGCGACGGGAACCTCGACGACGGGACATCGATGGGGATCCGACGACTGACGGATCCCAGCTCATTGTTACCTATACTCACAATGAACGGCATCCTGATATTGTTCCCGCATGACCACCCCCGATGCCGACGGCCTGCTCGCCGAGCAGCTGCTGCGTCTGACACGCCGCGTGCACCGCATCCAGAAGCGCCATCTGGAGCAGCGCGAGCTGGGCATCACCCCCGCTCAGTCCCGGCTGCTGCGCTCCCTCGCGCACTACGCCTCACCGCCCCGAATGGCCGATCTCGCCGAGCGTCTCGAAGTGGTGCCGCGCGCGGTGACCACACTCGTCGACGGCCTGGAGGCGAGCGGCAAGGTGCGCCGGGTACCCGATCCGACCAATCGCCGGGTGATCCGTATCGAGGTCACGGACGAGGGACGCAAGGCGCTCCGAGAGCTGCGCGCCGTGCGCCGAAGCGCCGCTGACGAGATCCTGGCTCCATTGACGGACGAACAGCGCGAGGTGCTCGGCGGACTGCTGGACACCTTGGTCGACGGCATGCCGAGGGTGGAGCACCGCTGCTGAGCGGACTCGGCGCGGTACGCCTCTCCTGAGTCGCGCCGCTCGGACCGGCGGCGTCTGCCTCGGCGGCCGGGGCGATGCGTCTGGCGGCCCTGTGCGGCCGGTCCGGGCGGTCCGTGCGGGCCCTGCGGCCGATCCGGGCGGCCGGGCGGTCGGGCGGTCGGGCGGTCGGGCGGTCCGGGCGACCGATCCAGGAGCTCGGGTGGGCGGTCCGGGGGTTCGGGTGGCCGGCCCGGGCAGCGCTGTTCGGTGAGCCTGTGAGGAGTGGTCCGATGCCGCTGCTGGAGCCCGACCCCGACAAGCTGCGTCCCGACGCGCGTCCCGGTGCCCCGGCGGCCGACCGGGTCCCCGAGGACCGGGCCGGGGGCACTCCCGAGCCACTGCGCGGCGAACTGACCGCCCTGCTCGGCGCCGGCAAGGTGCTGACCGGGATCTCCGACCTCGTGCGCTACGCCTCCGACGCCAGCCCGTACCGTTTCGTGCCGCGCGTCGTGGTGGTCCCCGAGGACATCGACGACGTCTCGGCCGTCCTTTCGTACGCCCACGGCAGGGGCCGCGAGGTGGTGTTCCGGGCGGCCGGCACCTCGCTCAACGGCCAGGCGCAGGGCGAGGACATCCTCGTCGACGTCCGCAGGCACTGGACCGGGATCGAGGTCCTCGACGGCGGAGCCCGGGTCCGGATCGCCCCGGGCACGACCGTGGCCCGCGTCAACGCCGCGCTCGTGCGGCACGGGCGCGTGCTCGGCCCCGATCCGGCCAGCGCGATCGCCTGCACGGTCGGCGGCGTGGTCGCGAACAACGCCTCCGGCATGACGGCAGGTACCACCCGCAACTCCTACGTCACCCTCGCCTCGCTCACCTTCGTCCTGCCGTCCGGCACGGTCGTGGACACGGCCGAACCGGACGCCGACGCGCGGCTGGCGCGAGCGGAACCGGCCCTGTGCGCCGGTCTCTTGGCGCTCAAGGCGGAGATCGAGGCGGACGCCGGGCTGGTCGACCGCATCCGGGCCAAGTACGCGATCAAGAACACCAACGGCTACCGTCTGGACGCCTTCCTGGACGGCTCGACGCCCGTGGAGATCCTGCGCGGTCTGATGGTCGGCTCGCAGGGCACCTTCGGGTTCATCTCGGAGGTCGTGTTCGACACCCTGCCGCTGGACCGCCGGGTCTCCGCCGCACTGCTCTTCTTCGGCTCGCTGCCGGCCGCGGCCGCCGCCGTGCCGCTGCTCACCGCGGCCGGCGCCTCGGCCGTCGAGCTGATGGACGGCAACACCCTGCGCGCCTCCGTGGCCGTCGAGGGCGTGCCCGGGGACTGGGCCGACCTGCCGGGCCCGACGGCCGCGCTGCTCGTGGAGTTCCGCGCCCCGGACGAGACCGCGCAGGAGGCGTACGAGGAACGGGCCCGCGCGGTGCTGGAAGGGCTGCCGCTGGTGTCCCCCGTGCCCTCGGTGACGAACTCCCTCACCCGCGACCGGGAGACCGTCGCCGGCTACTGGAAGGCCCGCAAGGCGTTCGTCACGGCGGTCGGCGGAGCGCGCCCGTCCGGCACGACCCTGATCACGGAGGACTTCGCCGTACCGCCGGAGCGGCTGGCCGAGGCCTGCGAGGCGCTGCTGGGCCTCCAGAGCAGGCACGGCTTCGACGCCGCCGTCGCGGGCCACGCCGCCCACGGCAATCTGCACTTCCTGCTGGCCTTCGACGCGTCCGAGCCCGCCGACGTGGAACGGTACGCCTCCTTCATGGACGCGTTCTGCCGGCTCACCGTCGACCGCTTCGACGGCTCCCTGAAGGCCGAGCACGCCACCGGACGCAACATCGCGCCCTTCCTGGAACTCGAATGGGGGCCCAGAGCCACGGAGTTGATGTGGCGGACGAAGCGGCTGATCGATCCGGACGGCGTGCTCGCGCCCCGCATCGTGCTCGACCGTGATCCGCGTGCGCACGTACGGGGCCTGAAGACGATCCCGCGGATCGAGGCGATCGCCGACCCCTGCATCGAGTGCGGCTTCTGCGAACCGACCTGCCCCAGCCGGGACGTGACGACCACACCGCGCCAACGGATCGTGCTGCGCCGTGAGATGACGCGCCAGCCCGACGGTTCCCCGGTCGAGAGCAGCCTCCTGGAGGCCTACGGATACGACGCCGTGGACACCTGCGCGGGCGACTCGACCTGCGGACTGGCCTGCCCTGTCGGCATCGACACGGGCGCCCTGATGAGGACGTTCCGGCACGCACGGCACACGCCGCGCGAGGAGAAGACGGCCGCGTTCGCCGCGCGGCACTTCGGAGCGCTCGAAGTCTCGGCGCGGCTGGCCGTCGCCGCCGCGGACCGGATCGGAGACGGGCGGGTGAACGCCGTGACGCGGATGGTCCGCAGGGCCGTACGCCCCGATCTGATGCCCGAATGGCTGCCGCGGATGCCCGGGGCCGCTCCCTCCGCCATGCCCCGCACCGCGCGCGTGGGGGCTGTCGCCGTCTACTACCCGGCCTGTGTCAACCGCATCTTCGGCAGTCCGGGGGACGTGTCGCTCGCGCGGGCCGTCGTCGCGGTCTCCGCACGCGCGGGAAGGCCGGTGTGGATTCCGGACGACGTACGGGGAACGTGCTGCGCGACGATCTGGCACTCCAAGGGGTACGACGCGGGCAACGCCGTGATGGCCAACCGCATCGTCGAGGCGGCCTGGGGCTGGACGGCCGGCGGCAGACTGCCGCTGGTCGTGGACGCCTCGTCGTGCACACTCGGCATCGCGCGCGAGGTCGTACCGCATCTGACCGCCGACAACCGGGAGTTGCACGCCGAACTGCGGGTCGCCGACTCACTGGTGTGGGCCGCCGAGGAACTCCTCCCCCACCTCACCGTGCGCCGCACCCTCGGCTCCGCCGTCCTCCATCCGACCTGTTCCATGCGGCACTTGGGAGACGAGGAACAACTGCGCGCGGTGGCCGAGGCATGCGCGGACGAGGTGGTGGTGCCCGAGGACGCCGGGTGCTGCGCCTTCGCGGGCGACCGCGGCATGCTCCACAGGGAACTCACCGAGTCGGCCACCCGCGAGGAGGCGGCGTTCGTGACCTCCCGCGCCTTCGACGCGCATCTGTCGGCCAACCGCATGTGCGAGGTGGGCATGGATCACGCGACGGGCCGCGACTACCGCTCCGCCCTCCTGACCCTGGAACACGCGACGCGCCCCGGCCCACCGGACAGGCGATAGGCCCTGCGGACACGACCTAGTCCTTCAGGTCCGCCTTGTCTCCCATCACCACCACGGGGTGCTGTTCGGGGTCGAGGGTGCGCAGGAGGTACTCCATGGCCGGCTTCGGCAGGCTCACGCAAGCGGATGTGCCGCTGCCGTGGTCCATGTGCACCCAGATGCCGCCTCCCTTCTCGTCACCCCAGGGCCGGGTCGGATCGTCCGGCGGATTGCCCTTGAGGCGGTTGTAGTCGATGGCGATGACGTAGTCGAAGTCGTGCCAGTGCGACTTGGCCCAGTAGTGCGGTGCCTGGAACGTCTCGGACTGCGTGTACGGCAACCGGGCGCCCGGGTCGTCGAGCACACCACCGGCGTCGCTGAGGGTGTACACACCGACGGGACTGCGTTTGTCGTCCTCGTGATGGTCGAGGGTCCAGCCCTTCTTCCCGTTGTGCGCGGCCCAGCTGCGCGTCTTCTCCCAGGTCTTGCCGGACTTCGTGTACAGCACGGCGGTCGAGTCGGCGGAGTCCTTGCCGTCGCCGTACACCGCCAGGACCTGGCGGGAGTCGGAGGGGATCCGCTGCTGAAGGCGGTCGCCCACGTCCGGGATGCGTGTGGGGTCCACCGCGGGCGCACTCGTACGGGCGGCCTCGCCGCGGCCCCCCGCATGGCCCTTCACACCGCCGTCGCTTCCGCCCTCCGCGCCGCAGGCCGAGAGGGTGACCGCGATCGCCCCGCAGACCATGGCCGCGAACCCCGTACGCATCGCACCGTTCTTTCGCATGCCGCCCATCCTCGCACCAGCTATCGGGCGAATCGCCCTCCCCGCCCGTCCCGGCCCGTCGCAAGCGCTGGGGCCGGTTCTTTCCGCCGGCGCGGAAAACCGTTTGCATTCGACCACGCCGCGACGCGAACCTTTCACGGTTTGCTGCCGGCCCCGGCCACGGCTGCCGGAATCCGTCGCACTCTCCACCGCCTGACACGAGCCACTGGGACGTCATGCAGATCCAAGACCTTCCGTATCCCGATCCGGGTGTGCCCGACGCACGCTCAGGTCCCCGATTCCTGTGGTGGCTCGGGCGGAATCAGCTCGGCGGACAGTTCAAGGCCCTGGCCTGGGGTCTGCTGCACTTCCTGGCCGTGTCCGCGCTGCCGTTCTGCGTCGGCCTCGCCGTCCAGTCCGTCGTCGACCGCTCCGGCACCCGGCTGGCCCTGACGGGAGGGCTGATGGCGGTGTGCGGCGTGTGCATCGCCCTGGGCGAACTCATGCTGCACCGCACGGCGGTCACCAACTGGATCACCGCGGCAGCGCGCGTCCAGCAACTGCTGGCGCGCAGAACCGCGCTGCTGGGCTCCGCCCTGACCCGGCGCGTCGCGGCGGGCGAGGTGGTCGCCGTCTCCACCGGCGACGTCGAGAAGATCGGCTGGTTCGTGGAGGCCGTGTCCCGCTTCACGGCGGCCGCGGTGACGGTCGTGGTGGTCTGTGTGGCACTGACGCTCTACCAGCCGGCCCTTGGTGTGATCGTCGCCGTGGGCGTACCGGTGCTGGCCTTGGCCGTGCTGCCGCTGCTGCCCCGTGCCACCCGGCGCGCCGACTTCCAGCGGGAGAAGGCGGGCCGGGCCACCGAGCTGGCCTCCGACACCGTGGCGGGCCTGCGGGTGCTGCGCGGAATCGGCGGCGAGGAGCTCTTCCTCGACCGCTACCGCCGCGCCTCCCAGGAGGTCCGCCGGGCCGCCGTGCGCAGCGCGCGCATGTGGTCGCTCATCTCGGCGATCCAGGTGCTTCTGCCCGGTCTGCTCATGATCGCCGTCGTCTGGCGCGGCGTACAACTGGCCAGGGACGGCGGGATCGAGGTCGGCGAACTCGTCACGGTGTACAGCGCCGTCATGCTGCTCACCTACCCCTTGCGCCATTTCGAGGAGATCGCCATGGCGTACTCCTTCTCACGCCCGTCGGCCAGGCGAGCGGCACGGGTGCTGTCCCTCGAACGGGCCATGGACAGCGGCGGTTCGCTCGCCGCGCAGGTCCCGAGGGGCGATCTGTACGACCCGGTGACCGGCCTGCTCGCTCCCGCGGGCCGCTTCACCGCCGTGGTGTGCGGTGACCCGGACGCGGCGGGCCTGCTGGCCGAGCGGCTCGGCGGCCATGCCTCCGAACCGGACGAGGAGAGGCCCGACGGCGGACCGAGAACCGCGTCGGTGGTCCTCGGGGGCGTACCGCTGGACGAGCTGCCTCTGGAGTGCGCCCGCACCGCCGTCCTCGTCCAGGACAAGGACCCGGTGCTGCTGTCCGGCTCCCTGAGCGAACTGCTCGACGTGCCCGCGTCGGGTCTCGTGAGCGCCGGGGCTGCCCTGTCCGCGGCGCAGTGCGGCGACGTCCTGGAAGCGCTCGCCCAGGGTTCGCTCGGCACGGAGGATCCGATGGACGCGCGCGTCACCGAGCGCGGGCGGTCCCTGTCCGGGGGCCAGCGCCAGCGTCTCGCGCTGGCCCGGTCCCTGATCACGGACCCCGAGGTGCTCGTCCTGGACGAGCCCACGTCCGCGGTCGACTCGCACACCGAGGCCCGGATCGCCGACGGGGTCCGTACCCTGCGCGCCGGGCGCACGACCGTGGTCCTCACCTCCTCACCGCTGCTGCTGGACCACGCCGACCGGGTCGTCCTGGTCCATGACGGCGAGGTCGTCGCGGTCGGCGTGCACCGCGAACTGGTGCGGAGCGAGCCGCGGTACCGGGCCGTGGTGACCCGGGAGACCGAGGAGGAGGCCGCCGGAGAACTCGCCGGCCGGGCCGCTCTCGGCGAGGTGACCGCGGACGACGAGGCCGTTTTTGACGGCGTACTGAAAGAGATCGAGGAGAAGGCATGATCGGCGTGGCGCCACCGGCGTACGACCCGGCCGCCCCGACGACGGCGAACACGCTGCCCGTCGGCGCGCCCGCGACCGTACGCGCCTACGTCACCGAGTTGTTCCGGCGGCACCGCAGGGCCTTCCTGCTCCTGGTCGCCGTCAACACGGTGGCCGTCGTGGCCTCGATGGCTGGCCCCTATCTGCTGGGCGCGGTCGTCGAACGGGTCTCGGACCACGCCCGCGACCTCCATCTGGGGGCCACCGCCGCCCTCTTCGTCGTCGCGCTGCTCGTCCAGGCCGTGTTCGTCCGGCAGGTGCGGCTGCGTGGTGCGATGCTCGGCGAACGGATGCTGGCGGATCTGCGTGAGGACTTCCTCGTCCGGTCCGTCGGTCTGCCGCCCGGCGTCCTGGAACGGGCCGGGACGGGCGACCTGCTGTCCCGCATCACCACCGACATCGACCGGCTCGGGAATGCGATGCGCGAAGCCGTCCCCCAGCTGGCCATCGGTGTGGTGTGGGCGGCGCTCCTGCTCGGCGGTCTCGCCGTGACCGCCCCGGTGCTCGCTCCCGCCGTCCTGGTCGCCGTGCCGGTGCTGGTGATCGGCTGCCGCTGGTACTTCAAGCGGGCTCCTGCCGCCTACCGCTCGGAGGCGGCCGGCTACGCCGCCGTCGCCGCCGTCCTCGCCGAGACGGTCGACGCCGGACGCACCGTCGAGGCACACCGGCTGGGCACCGGCCGCATCGAGCTGTCGGACCGCAGGATCCGGGAGTGGACGGCGTGGGAGCGCTACACGCTCTGGCTGCGGTCGGTGCTCTTCCCGGTCGTCAACATCACCCATGTGACCGTGCTCTGCTCCGTCCTCATGATCGGCGGATGGCTCGCCCTCCAGGGGTGGATCGGGGTGGGCCAGCTGACGACGGGCGCGCTGATCGCCCAGATGCTCGTGGACCCGGTCGGACTGATCCTGCGCTGGTACGACGAGCTTCAGGTGGCGCAGGTCTCGCTGGCACGCCTGGTCGGCGTCCGCGACATCGAGCCGGACGCGGGCGATCCCGCCGTGGCCCCGGAGGGGCGCGACGTCCACGCCGACGGAGTGCACTTCGGCTACCGGGAGGGTGTGGACGTGCTGCGGGAGGTCTCCCTGGAGGTTCCGCCCGGCACCCGGCTCGCCCTGGTCGGCCCGTCCGGTGCGGGCAAGTCCACGCTGGGCAGGCTGCTCGCCGGAATCTACGCGCCCCGGGACGGCCGGATCACGCTCGGCGGCGCTGAGCTGTCCCGTATGCCCGCGGAGGAGGTCCGGGCGCATGTGGCCCTGGTCAACCAGGAGCACCATGTGTTCGTGGGCTCCCTCCGCGACAACCTGCTGCTCGCCGTTCCGCGCTCCCGTCGGCACCAGGACGAGAAGCAGGAGCAGGATCAGCGTCAGGACGAGAAGCTGGAAGGGGCCCCGGCTCCCGGTCCGGCACCGAAGGAGGGCGCAGTCGCCGCCTCCGTCGACGCCGAACTGTGGGCTGCTCTCGGCGCGGTCGACGCGGCCGGATGGGTACGGGTGCTGGACGACGGTCTGGACACCGAGGTCGGCTCGGGCGGGTTCGCGCTCACTCCGGCCCAGGCCCAGCAGATCGCGCTGGCCCGGCTGGTCCTCGCCGACCCGCACACCCTGGTCCTGGACGAAGCCACCTCGCTCCTGGACCCACGGGCCGCCCGGCATCTGGAACGCTCGCTGGCCCGCGTTCTCGACGGCCGCACCGTCATCGCGATCGCCCATCGCCTCCACACGGCCCATGACGCGGACGTGATCGCCGTCGTCGAGAACGGCCGCATCAGCGAACTCGGCAGCCACGATCAACTGGTCGCGGCCGACGGGGCGTACGCGGCGCTGTGGAGGTCGTGGCACGGGTGAGCGGGCCGGCCGATCCGGGTGCCCGCCGGGGGCACCGGCCACCGCGTACGGACCGGGTACCCGGCGGGCCGGCGTGCCCGTCACGTGTCTCGCCACCTGTCCCGCCGAGGGCCGGGCGGGCGGGACATCGGTCCTCGCGGAACTGCTGGTCGGCCCCTGTGGCGTTGCGCGGTGCCGAAGGGGGGTGGAAGGCTGGTTGTGGGCACCCGCTCGGGGGACTCCCGGGAACCAACCGGTTCGCGGGGAGCGACGCCTGTGTCCTCGGGCCCGCGCGCCCGCCGTCGAACACGGTGACCGCGGCCCCGACCGCATCCCCTGGAGGTACCCGTGGACAGCGCCGACGGATGGGGAGACGACGTCTACCAGCCCGACGGATCCGAGGTACAGGACGACGCGGGGCTGCTCGACGCCGAGGACACACTGATCACGGACGGTGTCAGTGACCCCCTGGACCGCGGCTGGTCCCCGCCGGAGCGGCCCTGGGCGGTGGAGCACCGCGGAGTGACCGCCTCGGAACGCAGTGCGGGCGAGACCCTGGACCAGCGCCTCGCCGACGAGCTGCCCGACATCGCCGGATCCGACGGGGACGGCATCGGCGACTGCGAGGGCACCGACGGAGAGCCCCTCGACAACGAGGTGGGCGCCCTCCGCTCCGGCCGTCTGGTGGCCCCGAACGAAGGCGCGCACGAGGACGAGGAGAGCGGGCTCATCGCCACGGACATCGGCATCGACGGCGCCGCGGCCTCGGCGGAGGAAGCCGCGATGCACATCGTCGACGAGGACGCCGTGTCCGGCTGACCGACCCACGTCCCGCGCCTGCCCCAAGGAGTTGCCATGCAGCAGGACAAGCAGCCCGACTACCGCCCCGTGGTGTTCCGCGACCGGTCCGCCGGCTACGCCTTCCTCACGCGGTCCACCGCGACGAGCGACCGGACCATCGACTGGGACGACGGCGAGACCTACCCGGTCGTGGACGTCGAGATCTCCTCGGAGAGCCACCCGTTCTACACGGGCAAGGCCCGCACGGTGGATTCGGAGGGCCGCATCGCCCAGTTCGAGCGACGCTTCGGAGGCGGGGAGCCGGGGCCCGGCGCAGGCGAGGGCGGCTGAGCGCGACAGCCGCCCCGTGTCGGGCGCCGAACGCCCCGCCGCCCGGGCCGGGCCCCTGGGAGGCGCAGGACTCAGATGAAGTTCAGCGCGGCCGCGCAGCCCACGGCGCCCAGCAGCATGAACACCGGCGTCAGCACCTTGAGCTCGACCCAGCTGCCCGCGCGAAAGCGCATCATCTTGGGCGGGCCTATCGGGTACCAGCGCTTGCGGCCGATCGGGATGGGCCACAGGATCGGGCAGCCCGACACCGTGAGCGCGTCCCCGATGTCGTGCACCAGGGCGCCGAGGATGACCGGCAGACCGAGCCAGAGGTACTCCTGGCCCGGCGCGGTGAACAGCCAGTCCGAGCCGTTGCCCGGCTTGTCCAGGGTCTGCGCGAGGATCCAGGAGGTCGTCGCGGCGAGCAGCCAGACCAGGACGTTGCTGCTCGAACCGCGGGCGGCGCGCCACAGCAGACCCTCGATGGCGAGCACCATGTGCACGAAGAGGATGCCGAGGACCGCCCAGCGACCGCAGGTGATCGCCAGGACCGCCGTGCCCGATCCGACCGCCACCGCCCACACCCAGGTGTGCGTCAGTGTGCGGTGTCCGCCGTTGCGCCGGGGGTCGCCCGGCTTCCTGGTGCTCTTGTAGGCGGCGTAGGAGAGCTTGTCGACGATCTCGCACAGCCTTCGCGACACCGGTCCGAAGGCGTTCGAGATGGTGGCGGCGTGGTGGTCCAGATCCGGGGCGAGAGCGGCACCCGCGCAGATCAGGGCGCCGACGAGCAGGACCGGCCAGGGCATGGTGTGGCCGGTCGCGGCGGCAGCCGCTCCGACGCCCAGCCAGGCCGTGGCCCCCGACAGTGAGTGTGCTGGTCCCATCATGGCCGTTCCCCGCCCCATTTCTCTTGTAACGCTGTCCAGTTGCCCGTGCACGCCGACGCGTCACCGGCGCCACAGCGTAGCGGTCGTGATCTTTCCCCGAACATCCGATTCCCCCATCACGTGTATCGACAGGCAAGATGGGGGCGTGACCCTCATCGATCAGCTGCCGCAGACCACAGACCCCGACGCCCTCTACGAAGCCTTCGAGTCGTGGGCCGGGGAGCGCGGTCTCACGCTGTACCCCCATCAGGAGGAGGCGCTGATCGAGGTGGTCTCGGGGGCGAACGTGATCGTCTCGACGCCCACCGGCTCGGGCAAGAGCATGATCGCCGCGGGTGCGCACTTCGCCGCGCTCGCCAAGGACCAGGTCACCTTCTACACGGCACCGATCAAGGCGCTCGTCTCGGAGAAGTTCTTCGAGCTGTGCAAGATGTTCGGCACCGAGAACGTCGGCATGCTCACCGGCGACGCCTCCGTGAACGCCGACGCTCCGGTGATCTGCTGCACCGCCGAGGTCCTCGCGTCCATCGCGCTGCGGGACGGCAAGCACGCCGACGTCGGCCAGGTCGTCATGGACGAGTTCCACTTCTACGCCGAGGGCGACCGCGGCTGGGCCTGGCAGATCCCGATCCTGGAACTTCCGCAGGCTCAGTTCATCCTGATGTCGGCGACGCTCGGTGACGTCGCCATGTTCGAGAAGGACCTCACGCGCCGCACCGGCCGCCCGACGGCTGTGGTCCGTTCGGCGACCCGGCCCGTCCCGCTCTCCTACGAGTACGTGCTCACCCCGCTCACGGAGACGCTCACCGAACTGCTCGCCACGAAGCAGGCCCCGGTCTACATCGTGCACTTCACCCAGGCGCAGGCCGTGGAGCGGGCGCAGGCGCTGATGAGCATCAACATGTGCACGCGTGAGGAGAAGGACCAGATCGCCGAGCTCATCGGCAACTTCCGGTTCACCACCAAGTTCGGCCAGAACCTGTCCCGTTACGTCCGTCATGGGATCGGGGTGCACCACGCCGGCATGCTGCCCAAGTACCGGCGGCTCGTGGAGAAGCTGGCCCAGGCCGGTCTCCTGAAGGTCATCTGCGGCACGGACACCCTCGGTGTCGGCGTCAACGTCCCCATCCGCACGGTGCTGTTCACCGCGCTGACGAAGTACGACGGGACCCGGGTGCGTACGCTGCGCGCCCGTGAGTTCCACCAGATCGCCGGCCGGGCCGGGCGCGCGGGCTTCGACACGGCGGGCTACGTCGTCGCTCAGGCGCCCGAGCACGTCATCGAGAACGAGAAGTCGCTCGCCAAGGCGGGCGACGACCCGAAGAAGCGCCGCAAGGTGGTCCGCAAGAAGGCTCCCGAGGGCTTCGTCGGCTGGACGGACAGCACCTTCGAGAAGCTGATCTCCTCCGATCCCGAGCCGCTGACCTCGCGCTTCCGCGTGACGCACACGATGCTGCTCTCGGTGATCGCACGGCCGGGCAACGCCTTCGACGCGATGCGGCATCTGCTGGAGGACAACCACGAGCCGCGCAAGCAGCAGTTGCGGCACATCCGCCGGGCCATCGCGATCTACCGCTCGCTCCTGGACGGCGGCATCGTGGAGAAGCTCGACGAGCCCGACCCGACCGGCCGCATCGTACGGCTGACGGTCGACCTCCAGCAGGACTTCGCGCTCAACCAGCCCCTGTCGACGTTCGCTCTCGCCGCCTTCGACCTGCTGGACCCCGAGTCCCCGTCGTACGCCCTGGACATGGTGTCCGTCGTGGAGTCCACGCTCGACGAACCGCGGCAGATCCTCGCGGCTCAGCAGAACAAGGCCCGTGGCGAGGCCGTGGCCGCGATGAAGTCCGACGGCATCGAGTACGAGGAGCGCATGGAGCGCCTCCAGGAGGTGTCGTACCCCAAGCCGCTGGAGGAGCTGCTCTTCCACGCGTACAACACCTACCGCAAGAGCCATCCGTGGGTCGGCGACCACCCGCTGTCGCCGAAGTCCGTCATCCGTGACATGTACGAACGGGCCATGTCCTTCACGGAGTTCGTCTCCTTCTACGAGCTCGCCCGCACCGAGGGCATCGTCCTGCGCTACCTGGCCAGTGCCTACAAGGCGTTGGAGCACACCGTCCCGGACGACCTCAAGTCCGAGGACCTGGAGGACCTGATCGCCTGGCTGGGCGAGATGGTGCGACAGGTCGACTCCAGCCTTCTCGACGAGTGGGAGCAGCTCGCCAACCCCGAGGTGATGACGGCCGAGGAGGCCCAGGAGAAGGCCGACCAGGTCAAGCCCGTCACCGCGAACGCACGCGCCTTCCGTGTCCTGGTCCGCAACGCGATGTTCCGCAGGGTCGAGCTGGCTGCGCTGGACCACGTCGACGAACTCGGCGAGTTGGACGGCGAGTCCGGCTGGGACGCCGACGCGTGGGGCGAGGCGATGGACAAGTACTGGGACGAGTACGAGGACCTCGGCACCGGCCCCGACGCCCGCGGGCCCAAGCTCCTCTCGATCGTGGAGGAGCCGCAGAACGGTCTGTGGCGCGTCCGCCAGACCTTCGCGGACCCGAACGGCGATCACGACTGGGGCATCAGCGCGGAGGTCGACCTCACGGCCTCGGACGCCGAGGGCCGTGCCATCGTCAAGGTCACCGACGTCGGCCAGCTGTGAGCACAGGAGAATCCCACCGATGACGAACCCGGCCGAAAGGCTCGTCGACCTGCTCGACCTGGAGCAGATCGAGGTCAACATCTTTCGCGGGCGCAGCCCGCAGGAGTCGCTCCAGCGGGTCTTCGGCGGCCAGGTGGCGGGCCAGGCGCTGGTCGCCGCCGGCCGCACCACGGAGGGCGACCGGCCGGTGCACTCGCTGCACGCGTACTTCCTGCGTCCTGGCCGGCCGGGCGTGCCGATCGTGTACCAGGTCGAACGGGTTCGGGACGGGCGGTCGTTCACCACACGCCGTGTCACCGCGGTGCAGCAGGGCCGCACGATCTTCAATCTGACCGCCTCCTTTCACAAGCCGGAGCAAGGGAGCTTCGAGCACCAACTGCCGCCGGCCCGTGAGGTACCGGACCCTGAGTCCCTGCCGACGGTGACGCAGGAGATCAAGGAGCATCTGGGAGCTCTGCCGGAAACGCTGGAGCGCATGGCGCGACGCCAGCCGTTCGACATCCGCTATGTGGACCGGCTGCGCTGGACGCCCGAGGAGATCAAGGGCGCCGAGCCGCGCAGCGCCGTATGGATGCGTGCCGTCGGACCGCTGGGCGACGACCCGCTCGTGCACACCTGCGCTCTCACCTACGCCAGTGACATGACCCTCCTGGACGCTGTCCGCATCCCGGTGGAGCCGCTGTGGGGACCGCGCGGCTTCGACATGGCGTCGCTGGATCACGCCATGTGGTTCCACCGGCCGTTCCGTGCGGACGAGTGGTTCCTCTACGACCAGGAGTCGCCGATCGCGACGGGTGGCCGTGGGCTGGCCCGTGGGCGCATCTACGACCTCGAAGGACGCCTGCTGGTCTCGGTCGTGCAGGAAGGACTGTTCCGGGCGCTGTAGGCCGTGACGTCCGGGGTCCTTCCCCGCAGCCAGGTCAGCAGCCTCCGTGACCTCGCGGCCTCACGCCGCGTGATCGGGAGATCCGCGGCGACGCGTCCTCGCACAGAGTGGGTGGTACCGGCCGGTGCGGTCGGGGCCGATGACGATGGAGCGCCCGTCGGCATCCCCACTGACGAGACAAGTACGGGGGCCGGTGCCGGGAGCGGTGTGTCGTCCGCTGCCGGGCGGGGCGCCGGGCGGTCTTCCCTGGCCTCCAGAACACTCTGCCCCAGGTCCGCCCTCAGCCAGCCGATCTCGTCCGGGTCGTCCGCCGTGGTGATGCGCTCGATGACGCGGGCTCCGGGCGAGTCGGGCGCGGCCTGTGAAACGGGCGCGGGCCGGAGGCGGTTGAGATGGGCGCGCTCAGAGGGGTCCTCGACGATCTCGGACACCTGGACGGGGTCGAGCAGGGACGCCACCGCGGCGGCGCGGGCCCAGGGATCATCGGTCTGCCGCAGCAGGAACCCCAGGTGCCGGCCACGCCAGTTGCGGGGACGCAGGTCCAGACCGTCTTCCAACTGATCCCGGAGGCCTGTGGGTGTCCGACCGCTCATCAGCGGCGCGTTCTGCCGGTCGGCGGCGAACTGTTTCAGTTCCTCGGCCAGGTAGAGCCAGACGACTGCCCTGTAGCGGTTCAGGTAGACCTTGACCGGCACCACAAGTCCCAGGCGTGCGAGGCGGGTGAACCGGGTGTTCGTGACGCCCAGGAGAGCCGCGCCCTCCGTGGTGCCGACGGCCTTGACCCGCTCGCGCAGCGTCTCCGGGAAGCCGCCGTCGGCTCGCACCCGGTCGATCTCCGCACGGGTGACCCTGCGTCCCCCGCCTCCCTCGTCGGGAACCGAGCGGACACAGCCGAGGTGCAGAGCGAGGTCGAACTCGCCTCGCCTGAGCTCAAGTTCCCGTGCGGCCCGGCTGAGCGAGACGGTGGCGGACTGCGTGATGGTGGTCCCGGACATGACGGTCTCCCCTGTGGTGTGGGAGGCTCGCGCCGGTCTGCGCTCGCCTCGGGAAAAACCGTATCCGGATTGCCGGACATCGTGGCGAGCCTGTGGAAAACCTCGGCCGCGGCGACGTTTCAGCAGGTCAGAAGTCCGAAGCGGGCTTGCCTTCCGGGTGCCGCGCGTCCACGCGAAGGTGCTCGCCGACGCGGTTCACCAGCAACGTCATCTCGTAGGCGACCTGTCCGATGTCCGCCTCCGCCCCGCTGAGGACGGACAGACAGCTCCCCGATCCGGCCGCGGTGACGAAGAGCACCGCCTCGTCGAACTCGACCATGGTCTGCCGCACCTGCCCGGCGCCGAAATGGCGCCCGGAGCCCTTGGCCAGGCTGTGCAGTCCCGAGGACACCGCGGCGAGGTGTTCCGCGTCCTCGCGCCGAAGTCCTGCGCTCGCGCCCGTCACCAGCCCGTCGTTGGACAGCACCAGCGCGTGCCGAACGTGCTCGACGCGCTCGGTGAGGTCGTCCAGCAGCCAGCCGAGCCTCGTGTTCTGCTCCATGTTCCGGTCTCCCCGTGTGCCGTCCCCCTGGCCGGAGGATTCGACCAGCAAGCCTTCCCCACTGCCGCCGTCCCGGCAAGGCACACGGATGGCATGGCAGAGAAGATGGCCGACGAGCAGGTGCGAACCCGTCGCGCCGGAGAGGATGCCGGGCGGTCGGCCCTTGCATCGGGCAGGACTCGGGACGGCGGGCCGTCGCGCCCGACAGTGCCGACGCGGCAAGGCCACCGCCTCAGCCGACCGATTCGAGCAGCCTGGCGGTGTGCACTCTGCCCGCGTACTCGACGAGCCGGATCAGCACCTCCTTCCCGGAGTCGCGCTCGCGTGCGTCGCAGAGGACGACCGGTGTCCCCTGATCGAGGTCGAGGGCACGTGAGACGTCCTCGGCACCGTACGCGCGAGCGTCCGGGAAACGGTTGACGGCCACCACGAAGGGGATGCGACGGTTCTCGAAGTAGTCCACCGCCGGGAAGCAGTCCTCGAGCCGTCGGGTGTCGGCGAGGACGACGGCCCCCAGGGCACCGGTCGACAACTCGTCCCACAGGAACCAGAAGCGGTCCTGGCCGGGTGTTCCGAAGAGGTAGAGCGACAGGCCGGACCGGATGGTGATGCGCCCGAAGTCCATGGCCACGGTCGTGGTGGTCTTCCGGCCCACGCCGTCGGTGTCGTCGACCGGCCGGCCGGCCTCGCTCAGCAGTTCCTCGGTGCGCAGCGGCCGGATCTCGCTGACCGCGCCCACCAGGGTGGTCTTTCCGACGCCGAAGCCGCCGGCGACCAGTATCTTCAGCGCCAGGGCGGTCGGGTCGTCACCCGTGGCGTCGGAGTTCTCGGAGACCATGGATCACTTCTCTCGGGAGTGCCGGCGGCGGCCGGCATCGATGCTTCGGTACGGGTCTGCGAAGCCAGCATCATGACAACCAAGGCTCTGCCGGGCCGAGTTGGACCGCATGTTCCCGGATGCGACCGGAACGCACCCGTTCCGCGCCTGGGAGTGAGCACCCATGGCCGTGATGCCGACCGTTGTGGATCACCTAGAGCGCCCTCAGCCCCTCGATCACCTCGCGCAGGATTCGCTCGTCGGGCAGCTCCGCGGGAGGCACGGGCCGGCTGACGGTGACGCGGCCGCGTTCCACGAGATCCCCCAGGAGCACCCTGACCACTCCTACGGGGAGGCCGGTGCCCGCTGCCAGTTCGGCGACCGACAGCGTCTCGGCCCGGCACAGTTCGATCAGGCTCCGGTGCTCAGGACCGAGCGAGGTGTCCTCGTCCGCTCCCGCCGCTGTCCGGCCGAGCGTGACCAGGGCGATCAGGTCCAGACGTGTCCCGGCCGGACCGGATTTGGTGCGGCCGCCCGTCACGGCGTAGGGGCGGACGAGCGGTCCCGCCTCCTGGTCGTACCACTGGCTGTCCGGCCATGACGGGATGTCCGGCGTGTCCTCGGTCATCTGCACAGGCCTGTCCCCGGTCATCCCGCCGCGGGCGGCTGTGCGGCGACCCTGGGCGGTGCGTGGAGGTGCTCGCCGACTCGCTTGACCAGGAGCGCCATCTCATAGGCCACGAGGCCGATGTCAGCGGTGACGGCCGTCAGGACGGCGAGGCACGAGCCGTCCCCCGCCGCGGCCACGAACAGGAAGCCCTCGTCCATCTCCACCATCGTCTGGCGCACCCCTCCCGCGCCGAAGTGGCGGCCCGCCCCCTTGGCCAGGCTGTGGAATCCGGAGGCGACGGCAGCGAGGTGTTCGGCGTCCTCGCGCCGCAGGCCGGTGGAGGCTCCCACCGCCAGTCCGTCGTTCGACAGGACGACGGCGTGCCGAACTTCGGTCACCCGCAGCACCATGTCGTCCAGCAGCCAGTCGAGTTCACCGGACCGCTGGGTACCGGCCTGGCTCGGATCCTGGATCATGAGGGGTCTCCTTCGCTGCTGTCGCTGCCCGCTGCGCGGCCAGAGGTGGCGCCGATGCCGGGTGACCGGCCGCCGCCGCGTGCCCAGCCGGCCCGGTACGCGGCCATGCGGGCCCGTACGAGTTCGGGTGTGCGCTCGTCGTCTCCCGGGGAGTCCGGGGGCTCCGCCGGCTCCTCGGCACGCTGTCCTCGCAGTTGGGGGGCGAGACTCGTCTGGCGGACCCGGCGGGGAAGCCCACCGGAGCTCTCGGAGTCCTCCTGGGTGCGGTGCAGGCGAAGTGACGCGACACCCGAGGGCGCGGTCTCCGTCGTAGCGTTCGGCGCGGGTGGGGTCACCCGTGATGCGCTCGCCGGATCCGCAGCGGCCTTCGGTCGTGTCGGGACCAGCGCGGGCCGTTCGCCGACGGCCCGGACGGCGTCGTTTCCCGGAGTGACCGGCACGCGCGCGTACTCCCTTTCCAGCGGCCCGTCCGTCTCGGCCTCGGGGAGGGAACGTTCCACCGGGCCTTCGTGCAGCAGCGCCGTGGGCAGCAGCACGACCGCGGTCGTACCCCCGTAGGGCGAGGCCTGGAGGTGCACCTTGATGGCGTGCCGAGCCGAGAGTCTGCTGACCACGAAGAGGCCGAGCCGGTCGCTGTCGTAGAGGTCGAGCGCCTCGGAGCGCTCGATGCGCAGGTTGGCCTCGGCGATCCGTTCCTTCCCCATGCCCAGACCCCGGTCCTCGATCTCGATCGCATAGCCGTTCGCGACCGGTTCCCCCGTGATGCGCACTCGGGTGTGCGGGGGCGAGAACTGGGCGGCGTTCTCGACGAGTTCCGCCAGGAGATGGGTGAGGTCGGCGACCGCTCCGCCGGCCACGGCCGCCTCAGGGAATTGGCGTACCTCCACGCGCGCGTAGTCCTCGACCTCGGAGACCGCCGCCCTGACCACGTTCATGAGCGAGACGGGCCTTCGCCAGGCCCGCCCCGGCGCGGCTCCGGAGAGGATGATGAGGCTCTCCGCGTGCCGCCTCATCCGCGTGGTGAGGTGGTCGAGCCGGAACAGGTCGCTCAGCTCGTCCGGGTCCTCGGACCTGCGCTCCATGGCATCCAGGAGATTCAGCTGGCGGTGCACGAGTACCTGGCTGCGGCGGGCGAGATTGACGAAGACCCCGGAGATGCCGCCCGCCAGCTCCGCGCGCTCGACCGCGGCACGCAGGGCGGCTCGGTGGACGGTGTTCAGCGCCTGCGCCACCTGCCCGGTCTCGTCCTCCGATCGCCGCGCGGGCGGGGCCTCCTCGTCCACGTCGACCGCCTCGCCCGCGCGCAGTCTGCGCATGGCCTCGGGGAGTTTCCGGCGGGCGATGTCCAGGGCGCCGTCGCGCAGTGCCACGAGTTCGACGACGAGGTCGCGTCCGATGCGTACGGAGATGATCAGCGAGGCGATGACGGCGGCCAGGCCGAAGAGGACCGCGGCGCCGGCCGGGGTGAGCAGGGCGTGCCCGAGCGGGTCGGACGCGTCCGCGGTGCCGCGGCTCGCGTCGGCCTCGGCCGTGCGCATGCCCTCGCTCACCCGCTCGTGAGCGATGCTCCAGACGGCCTCCGGAGCGGCGTCGAGTGCCTTGGCTCCGGGGCGCGCGGCCATCACCCTGTCCTCGATGGTGCGCACGTCGTCGTACGCGCTGCCCTCCACGAGGTCGTTCCAGGCGCTCAGCCGGAGCCCGGTGAGGTCCGGGGTCGAGGCGTCCGTCAGGGTGCGGCGCGTGTCCACGGCCCCCGTGAACAGCCTCAGCCGTTCGCCGTCGAGCGTCCCGGATAGCCGGGCTCCGCCGAGCACGGCGTCCTCCTGGGCGAGCGCCTCGCCGGCCCGGGAGAACTCCAGCAGGACACGCGCGTCGGAGCCCATGGCCGCGGCGGAGATGCCGGTGAGCGCCCCGTCGACACCGAATGCCGTCGCGATGGTCCGGGTGTACTCGCCGTACGCCACTTCCCATCCGGTGCGGCGCTCCAGTACACCGGTGCGCAGCGACCGCAGCCGCCCCGCGTCCGCGACGAAGGCGGCGAGGCGTTCGGCGACCCCGCCGGGCAGGTCCGCGCCGTCGGCGACGGTGTTGTGGTCTCCCAGGCGGAGCCTCGCCACGGCACTGTCGGTGAGTCGTGAGAGATCCTTGAAGTCGCTCGGCGACACCGTGGCGGGGTCGGTCGCGTAACGGACCGCTTCCGTGCGTTCGGCCTGGAGCGCGGCGACAGCGGCGTCGACGGGGGCCCTGACCGTCGAGTCCACGCGTTGTGACTCGCGCAGCCGCGCGACGTCCTGCGCGGTGCTCACGGTGGCGTAGGCCCACAGGGCGAGCAGGGAGACGATGGGCACCATCAGCAGGCTCACGATCTTGGCCCGCACGGTACGGGGCCGGATCCGCCACCCTCCCACGCGCGTGGGTGCTTCGGGCGGGACGGTGTCGAGGAGGTCCCCGATGCCCGTGCCCTCCTCGGCCGGCGGGCCCGCGTGCGCGCGACGGCCGCGGCGCGGGGGCGGCGGCTGCGGGCCGCCTGTGGTGGTCCTTCGGGGTGTACGCATGGTCTCCTCGATCCGAGAGGTTCGGGGCGTGCCGTCGGGGCCGCGCGGCTCCGGGAGCGGCGTCAGCGGACGACGCCGTCGGCCGGGCGCCGAGCGGGCACGGACGTCTCGGTTCGGCCGGACATCGGGGACAGCGCGACGAACGCGGCGGTCAGGAAGAGGTAGGAACCGAGTCCGACGGCGAGCGGGAAGATGAACTGCATCGCCGTGGCGCCGGACAGCGCGTCGCCCGAGGGGCTGACGCGCACGCTCACGGCCATCATTCCGGTGTAGTGCATGGTGCTCACCGCGCCGCCCATGACGAGGGAGGCGACGGCGACCGCCACGGGGGACCTGATGGAGATCGCGGCCCACAGTGCGGCGGTCGCCGCGATCACGCCGATCACGACGGAGAGGGCGACGAGTGCCGGGTCGTAGCGGACCTGACCATGCAGGCGCAGCGCCGCCATGCCGAGGTAGTGCATGCTCGCGATGCCGAACCCGGCGGTGAGCCCGCCGAGGGCGAGTGAACGGCGTCGGTCACGGCCGTAGCCGACGGCGAAGAGGCCCGCGCCGACGACGGTCATGGCGACCAGCAGGCTGAAGATCGTCAGAGGCACGTCGTAGCGGATCTCGGTGCCGGTGACACCGAAGCCGAGCATCGCCACGAAGTGCATCGTCCAGATGCCCGTACCCATGGCCGAGGCCGCCGTGAGCAGCCAGTTGCGGCGCGACCGTCCGGAGGCGTCGAGGCCGCGGACCGTGCAGCGCAGCGCCAGCGCGGAGCCTGTGCAGGCCATCGCAAACGACATTACGGGGGTCAGCCAGCCGAAAGCGGCGTGGTCCAGGTGTCCCATGGCCCCGGGACGCTAGTGCGCGCTGGGGCGCACAACTGGGGCGCGTTTCGAAAGCTGTTGCAAAGTGACGAAGAGGTGCACCCGTGCGATCGCGTCGGGCTCGAACGTGTGCACCGCGTCATCCTTCGTGTCGGTGAGAGATCATGCGGCACATGAGCGACGACCACACGCACGTCCAGGAGTTCTTCGGTGCCCGCGCCGCCGACTGGGACAGCCGCTTCCCCGACGACGGCCCCGCCTACGCGGCCGCGGTGGCGCGGATGCGGTTGCGCGCGGGCGATCGGGTGCTGGACGCCGGCTGCGGCACCGGGCGCGCCCTGCCCCCGCTGCGCGCGGCCGTGGGCGACACCGGCGTGGTCGTCGGAGCCGATCTGACCCCGGCCATGCTGGAGGCGGCGGTCCAGGCCGGACGGGATCGTGAGGGGCGGCTGCTCCTGGCCGATGTCACGGCCCTGCCGCTGCGTACGGAGTCGCTGGACGGCGTGTTCGCGGCCGGGCTCGTCGCACATCTTCCGAACCCGGCCGCGAATCTCACGGAGTTGGCCCGGGTGGTACGGCCCGGCGGCACGCTGGCCCTCTTCCACCCGATCGGCCGGGCGGCGCTCGCGGCCCGCCAAGGCCGGCGGATCACTCCGGACGACCTCCGCGCCGAGCACAACCTGGGGCCCCTGCTGGCCGGTTCCGGCTGGGACATGGTCTCGTACGTGGACGAGGACGCCCGTTTCCTCGCGCTGGCCGCCCGCCGGGGCTGACCGCTCGGGGGACCCTGCCGGCTGCGGACCCACGCTCTCCGCGCTCTCCGCGGCCGGCCGCTGATACGGAGGTTCCTCTTCACCGCGCCGCCCCTCTTCTGTCGCCGCGACTCCATGTCTACGTTGAGTAGCAGCTACTGCACGATCGGCGATCGGACAGGGGATGGTGACGGATGACCGGCATGTTCGGCAGGCTCCGCTCGATCGGGCGCAGGACCAAGGCGGAGGAGCCCGGGGGCTCCTCGCGGAGGACGGCCCGGGACGAGAGAAAGCGCACATACAACCTGTTCGAGGCGGCCGCGGTGTACGTGGCCGCGTGCGCGGAGGACGACCAGGACCAGATAGACGAGGCAGCCGCCTGGGTGTCGCCCGAGGCACTGTCCTTCGGTGTGAACGAGCTTGCCTGCCGGGCAGTTGTCGCCCTCGCCCGGGAGCGCGACGAGTCGCCGCAGGCCGTCGCCCGCACATTGCTCGGACTGCCCGCCGCCTGACCGGGCGGGCCCGTGAGGGCGTTTCGCCCCCGTCCAGCCGGATACTTGCAGCTCCGCACAGGTTTCGGGCCCGTGACAAGCGCCTTCCCGTCGCTTAGGGTGCGCCGACAGATGGAGCGATCGGGAGGCTGGAAATGGCCGGGACGGACGAAGACGCCGTCGCCACCGGGGACGACGACGCGCTGTACGTACTGACGGCGGTGTTGTTGACGCCGGCGAAGTTCCCCAGCGTTCTCGGTGACGACTACCCGGAGGCCTGCGCGACGCTCGACCTCGCACCTCTCGCGGAGGGGTACGGGCTGGTGCTCGGCCAGGACGGAGAGGGCGCGCGCTGGACCGTCGTCATCGACGACGTCTCCCTGGTCGCCGTCGCCATCGCGTCCTGGGACTGCGGGATGGAACACGAACTGTCGCCGGACGAGCGGACGGTCGTGGCCGCGCTGCCCGGCTGGCCCCTCGCGGTCGCCGTCTCGGCCCCCGGGGTGCCGGCGCCGCACGATCCGTCGGCCGAGCTCACGGAGCGGCCTCCGCTCAGCCCGCCGGACACCGCCTCTTGGGGACCCGCCCAGCGACGCCTCGGTGCGGACGAGATCGCCCTTCAGTGGGCGACGTGGCGCGAGCAGATCGACGACAGCGAGTTCGCGGCCGCGGAGGGCGCCGAGGGCGCCTCCGACGACGCTCAGGACGCTTCGAGCCAGGACGGGAAGCAGGGCGACGGCGAGAAGGACGGGAAAGCCGTGAACCGTGCCGGCATCCGCCGCGTCCTCGCCGAGGCCCGCTCGTACGTGGACACGCCGCCGCCGCTGGGCCGCGTCCGCTCGTCCTTCGCCACGGGCGACGCCCGCACCCTGCGCGCCGACGGCCCCGGCTGGTCCCTCGTCGCCAGGACGGACGACATCGCGTTCGTACTGCTCGACGATGAACCCGGGGAGGTTCTCCCCGTCGGTCGCGGGCCGGAGCTGCCCAGCCTCCTGGAGGCACTGGACAAGATGGCGGTCCGCCCCAGCTGAGTGACCGCGTCACCCGGAATCCCCGGATGACGCGGTCTTCGACCGGTGTCCCGCGCCCGTCTTCCCGGCCCTCCCGGAGCTCACCGGTCTCGGTGAGCCGGGGGGGGACAGTCGACTCACCGTGAACCGGGGATCGCCCGACGGACGGATCACCGCCGGGCGATCGCTCCTCAGCGGCCGAGCTCGGCAGCCGGCCTCAGCGGCCGAGCTCCTTGCGGGTGACACGGCGCAGCCTGCGCCGCTGTGAGGGGTCCAGCGCCAGATACGCGACCGCCGGAACTCCCAGCACGATCAGGAAGGCGGCCCACCAGGGCAGCCAGATCAACAGAATCAGGCCGACCGCCACACCTCCTGCGGCGATCTTCGCGTTCTTCGACATGTGTCGCCTCCTCCGCGGCTGCTGCCGCTCTCTGTCCTGAGAACGGGTCCCCGCGTCCCACGGTTCCGGACCGCGACCCTGATACGTCCCTGATACGCACCCCTGGTCGACCCTGAGGGCACCCGGGCAGCCCCTGGGCGCCTCGTCGGCCGCACCCGTCCCGGCGGAGGGAGCTCGACGATCGGTCGACGCGCGGCGTTCACCCCCAGGTCGTGAGCCGTTCGGCGTCAGGGCCAACTGTGGCCGCTGTCAACGTACTTGTGACTCAGGAGGCCTGATGTCCCCGCATGTCGCCGGCAAACAGTTCGTCCACCGGTCCGTCGCCCTGGGCGTGCCGCTCGCCGTACTGGCCGCTCTCGTGACGGCCGGCTCCGCGGATGCGACGTCCGGCCCCGCGCAGCCGCGGGTGACGCACACCGCGACGCTCGGGAACATCCCCCTCGGCACCTTCAGCAACACCCTCTTGCCCGGCACGGTCGACGACGACCGAGGTGTCGATCTCGGCGGCATCGGCAGCGACATCTACCCGGCCGGGCGCAGGGGCGAGTTCTGGACGGTCACCGACCGGGGCCCGAACGGCCAGATCAAGGTGGACGGCAAGAAGCGCCGGACGTTCCCGGTGCCGGGTTTCGACCCGGCGATCGTGAAGATCCGGGTGTGCGGTGACAGCGTGAAGGTCATCGGCGCGATCCCGATCACCACATCCTCGGGGAAGGCGGTCACCGGGCTGTCCAACCAGGCGGGGCGCGACGAGGCACCGTACTCCTACGACGCCCAGGCCCCCCTTCCGTACAACGCTAACGGCCTGGACACCGAGGGCATCGTGCGGGCGAAGGACGGCTCCTTCTGGCTGGTCGACGAGTACAGCCCGTCCCTGGTCCACGTCTCCGCGCGCGGGAAGGTCCTCGCGCGTTACGTTCCCAAGGGTCTCAAGCTGACCGGCGCGGACTACCCGGTCATCGAGGCGCTGCCGGCCGTTCTGCTCCACCGCAAGACCAACCGCGGTCTCGAAGGGCTCACCCAACTCCCCGACGGTGATCTGGTGATGGCGCTTCAGAGCCCCCTCTCGCTGCCCGACGCGAACGCCGGTGACACGTCGCGCAACACGCGGCTGCTGCGCTTCTCCCCCAGGAAGCACGCCGTGACCGCCGAGTACGCGTACCGCTTGGACCCGGTCGACGTGGTCGACCCCGGCGAGGACGACACGTCCGAACTGAAGATCTCCTCCGTGGTGGCCGTCGGCGGTGACCGGCTGCTCGTCGAGGAGCGCACCGACAAGGCTGCCCGTCTCCAGTCGGTACGGCTCACACGGGAGGCCGACATCCTCGGCGGCCCGTGGGACGACGACACCACGTCACCCTCGCTGGAGCAGTTGGACGACCCGGCGTCGGCCGGCGTCCCGGTGCTCGAGAAGCGTCTCGTGGTCGATCTGGGTACCGTCGCGGGAGTTCCCGGCAAGATCGAGGGCGTCGCGCGCGTGGACCACGACACGCTCGCCGTCATCAACGACAACGACTTCGGGATGACCGACGGAGCGGGCGCCTTCGACGCGCAGGGACGGCTCGTGGACAGCGGTGTCGAGACGACCGTCACCTACGTGCGCCTGCCGCACGGGATCTGATCCCGCCGCCCCTTCGGCGCGGCACGCGTGCGTGGACGACGGACGGCGTCCACGCACGCGTGCCGTTCAATTCAGCGGCCCGGTGAGCTTGTGGGTGCCTTCGCCGACGCCCGCGGCCAGGCTGCACGCGACCTTGTCGATGCCGGTCCCGAAGGTCCCGGTGTCCGGGTACTGCACGAGTGTGCCGCGCACCGTACCGGCGGACTGCTGGGCGGCCTTGCGCTCCAGCGGAACCGCGCACAGGGCTGACGCCGCCTTCTTGAGGGCCACGTCCGTCGTATAGGTGCCGTTGAGTTCGGTGACCTTCACGACCTCCGCGTCGTGCGGCTGCGTGCACTCGCGTTTGGCGGCCTGTCCGGGCTGGGTGTCGTCCGTGTCGAAACAATCGCCCTTGCTGAGCATGTAGTAGGGCACCTCGTCGTTCGCGAGGGACGGGAAGAGTGATCGCAGGTCGCTGGGCACCAGCCCGGAGGGCAGGCTCGAAGGAAGCGACGGCACGACGGTGGGCAGGCTCGAAGGGAGCGACGGCAGTCCGGACGGGAGACTCGACGAGGGGCGCGGCGACGGTCCGGTGCTCTCGGCGGGGGACTTCTTGTTCTTGCCGCCGCCACCTGTGGTGGCCACGACCACGGCGACGATGACGGCGACACCGACGACCAGGGCGATCACGAGAAGCACGCTGGTGCGGCGGCGCCCGCCGCGGTGACCGCCGGGGCCGTCCGGCGGCCCTGACGGAGATCCGGGCGGGGATCCGGGCGGCGGAGGGGGAGGCTGCCATCCTCCACCGCCGTGTCCAGCGCTGTGTCCAGGTGGCCACCCGCTCCCCTGCGAGGGCGAACCGTAGCCCCCGAGGGAAGTGTCGTCGTCTCCTGAAGGAGATCCGAAACCATCCGGCGGAGGACCGTAA
This sequence comes from Streptomyces sp. NPDC024698, assembly GCF_055559015.1. Taxonomy (NCBI): domain Bacteria; kingdom Bacillati; phylum Actinomycetota; class Actinomycetes; order Kitasatosporales; family Streptomycetaceae; genus Streptomyces; species Streptomyces sp. NPDC024698. Next base: position 463,060 of record NZ_JBVHLK010000003.1, read on the forward strand.
CCGCCGGAAGGCGGAGGTCCATAGCCTCCCGACGACGGTGGACCGTAGCCGCCTGAGGACGGGGGACTGTAGCCCCCGGACGACGGAGGGCCGTAGCCGCCCGGACGCGGGCTCTGAGCATCACCCCCAGGACGGTGCGGATCTCCCGGCGATCCTGGAGGCTGAGATGGTTCGGGCGGCATGGCCATACCACCCAGAGTCGCCTCGAATCCTGTCATCGCGCGACCCCTGTGCGGAAGTTGATACGGACTCATGCCCTGGATCGCATGATTCCGGGAAAATCCACACGAAGATCGGCCGCAGCGGACCACGGGCCGGACCCGCCGCGGGGCGGGTCCGTTCCCGAGGCGGCGATGCGCTCAGCCGCGCGCGCCCAGGAGGTGGTCCATGGCGAGCTGGTCCAGCTGCTCGAAGGCCATGCCACGCGCGGCCGCGGCCTCGACGTCGAAGTCCTCGAAGGCAGCGCGGTCCGCGAGCAGCCCCGCCAGGCCGTCCTCGGCGGTGGGCTGCGCCAGCTCGTGCAGGCGCGAGGCACGCAGCGCCGACTGCACCTCGGGGTCGGCCCGGAAGGCCGCCGCGCGCTCGCGCAGCATCAGGTAGTTGCGCATGCAGCCCTCCGCCGACGCCCACACGCCGTCGAAGTCCTCGGTCCGCGGCGGCTTGAAGTCGAAGTGTTTCGGGCCTGCGTAACCGGCGCTCTCCAGGAGATCCACCAGCCAGAAGGCCGACCGCAGGTCGCCCGCGCCGAACCGCAGGTCCTGGTCGTACTTGATGCCGGACTGACCGTTGAGGTCGATGTGGAAGAGCTTGCCCGCCCACAGGGCCTGCGCGATGCCGTGGGTGAAGTTCAGACCGGCCATCTGCTCGTGGCCGACCTCCGGGTTCACGCCGTACATCTCCGGGCGCTCCAGGCGCTCGATGAAGGCGAGCGCGTGACCCACGGTGGGAAGCAGGATGTCGCCGCGGGGCTCGTTCGGCTTGGGCTCGATCGCGAACTTGAGGTCGTAGCCCTGCGAGACCACGTACTCGCCGAGGAGGTCGAACGCCTCCTTCATGCGGTCGAGGGCGACGCGCACGTCCTTGGCGGCCCCGGACTCGGCGCCCTCGCGGCCGCCCCACGCGACGTACGTCTCGGCGCCGAGCTCGACCGCCAGGTCGATGTTGCGGACGACCTTGCGCAGCGCGTAGCGGCGCACGTCACGGTCGTTCGAGGTGAACGCGCCGTCCTTGAAGACGGGGTGCGTGAACAGGTTGGTGGTCGCCATCGGCACCTTGAGGCCGGTCGCGTCCAGCGTCTGGCGGAACCGCTTGATGTGCGACTCGCGCTCACTGTCCGAGGATCCGAAGGGGATCAGGTCGTCGTCGTGGAAGGTCACACCGTACGCGCCGAGCTCGGCCAGGCGCTGTACGGACTCGACCGGGTCCAGGGCGCGCCGGGTGGCGTCGCCGAACGGGTCCCGTCCCTGCCAGCCGACGGTCCACAAGCCGAAGGTGAACCTGTCATCGGGGGTGGGCTGGTAGTTCATGCCGCGGCTCCTTGTTAGCTCGGACTATTTCGTCATGGCAGTTTACAAATTAGTATGCGGACGCGTCTCTGGGAAGAGACGAAGGAGGAAACCTGGTCACATCGGTCCAGGAACGAACTGCGGGACCCGGGCCACGACGGTCCGGAAACGCCCGTGACCGGCACAGATCCCGCGGAGCCGCGGAAGAGGGAGAGCCCGATGTCAGCAGCCGAGGGTCCGCTCGTCGTCGGGGTGGACTCGTCCACCCAGTCCACCAAGGCCCTGGTCGTCGACGCGTCGACCGGACAGGTGGTGGCGAGCGGACAGGCGCCGCACACCGTCTCCACCGGGGCGGGGCGCGAGAGCGACCCCCGTCAGTGGTGGGACGCGCTCTGCGAAGCGCTGCGCCAGTGCGGTGACGCCGCCCACGAGGCCGCGGCGGTGTCGATCGGCGGGCAGCAGCACGGGCTGGTGACGCTGGACGCCCACGGCGAACCCGTACGGCCCGCCCTGCTCTGGAACGACGTGCGCTCGGCGCCGCAGGCCCGTCGCCTCGTCGAGGAGCTCGGCGGATCGAAGTCCTGGGCCGAGCGGACCGGCAGCGTGCCCGCCGCCTCCTTCACGGCCACGAAGTGGGCCTGGCTGGCCGAGCACGAGCCGGACGCCGTCCGGGCGACCGCCGCCGTCCGGCTGCCCCACGACTACCTCACCGAGCGGCTCACCGGGCAGGGCACCACCGACCGCGGCGACGCCTCGGGCACCGGCTGGTGGGCCTCGGGGACCGAGGCGTACGACGAGGAGGTCCTCGCCCACATCGGTCTTGACCCCGCCCTGCTCCCCCGCGTCGTCCGGCCGGGCGAGGTGGCCGGCACGGTGCACGCCAGGGGTGAGCTGCCGTTCTCCAGGGGCACCCTGGTCGCGGCCGGAACGGGGGACAACGCGGCCGCCGCCCTCGGCCTCGGGCTGCGCCCCGGCACCCCGGTGGTGAGCCTCGGCACCTCGGGGACCGTGTACGCCGTCTCGCGACACCGGCCCACCGACCCGACCGGCACGGTCGCGGGCTTCGCGGACGCGCACGGCGACTGGCTCCCGCTCGCCTGCACGCTGAACTGCACGCTGGCCGTCGACCGGTTCGCCGCGCTGCTCGGCCTCGACCGCGAGGCCGTCGAGGCCGGCTCGTCGGTGACCTTCCTCCCCTACCTGGACGGCGAGCGCACACCGAACCTGCCGCACGCCTCGGGCCTGCTGCACGGACTCCGGCACGACACGACGGGCGGTCAGCTGCTCCAGGCCGCGTACGACGGCGCCGTGCACTCCCTGCTGGGCGCCCTCGACCTCGTACTGGACGCGGACGCGGACCGTTCGGAGCCCTTGCTGCTCATCGGCGGCGGGGCGCGGGGCAAGGCCTGGCAGCAGACGGTTCGCCGGCTCTCGGGCAGGCCCGTGCAGGTACCCGAGGCGAAGGAACTGGTCGCGCTCGGCGCCGCCGCCCAGGCGGCGGGCCTGCTGACGGGCGAGGACCCGGCGGCGGTGGCCAGGCGCTGGGGCACGGCCCAAGGGCCGGTGTTCGAGGCCGTGGAGCGGGACGAGGAGACGCTCGCCCGGATCACCGGGGTACTCTCCGACGCGGCCCCGCTGCTCGAACGGGAGCCGAACAGGAACTGACCATGACCAGGCACGCCGGCCTGGCACTCACGAACGGCACCGGGTGCCGCGAGAGCGGTACCCGGCCGGGGCGGCCCGGTGGGCCCGCTCGACGCGGGAACGCCTCTCGGCGTGGGACCACCCCTCCATGCGGGCCCACGCCTCGACGCGGGACCGCCCGCTGGGGCCGACACCGGCACCGAGACAGGCCGACGGGACCGGCCGGACGAGGACTGACGGAAGCATGACCGCACCGCTGCACGAGTCCCATCCGGCCGGTTCCGGCCGGCGGCTGCCCGACAACCAGCAGGGCATGCGCCGGCGCAATCTCTCCCGCGTCATGCACACCGTCAGCGACGAGGGACCGTTGTCGCGTGCCGCCGTCGCCTCCCACATCGGTCTGACCCGGGCGGCCGTGTCCACCCTCGTCGACGAGCTGATCCGCGCAGGACTCCTCGAAGAACTGGGGCCCGAGCGGCCGGGCAGAGTGGGACGGCCCGGCTCGGCGCTCGCGGTCAGCGGGCACGGCCCCGCCGGGATCGGCGCGGAGGTGGGCGTCGACCATCTCGCCGTGTGCGCCGTCGATCTGCGGGGCGCCGTACGGGCCCGCGCCGTGCGCCACGGCACGAACCGGGGTCGGCCGGCCGGCCCGGTGATCGAGGAACTGACCGCCCTCGTACGTCAGGTCGTCGCGGACGCCGACCGGGAAGGTCTCTGGCCCGCCGGTCTCGCCGTCGCGGTCCCCGGACTCGTGGCCCGTGACGCCCGGACCGTGGTCCAGGCCCCGAACCTCGACTGGCACGACACCGACCTCGGTGAGCTGCTGCCCGCCGAGTGGCCCCTGACCGTGGACAACGAAGCCAACTTCGGCGGCCTCGCGGAACTCTGGCTCCGTGAGACGACCCCGCGTGACTTCCTGCATGTGTCCGCGGAGATCGGCATCGGTGCCGCCGTGCTGGTGGACGGTCGGCTGATGCGCGGGACCCGTGGTTTCGCGGGCGAACTGGGGCACGTCCCGGTGCGTCCGGACGGGCCGGAGTGCCCGTGCGGCGGACGCGGATGCCTCGAACAGTACGCGGGAGAGGAGGCCGTACTGCGGGCCGCCGGCCTCGAACCGGGCGAGGACCGGGTCGGGCTGCTGTCCCGGCTCGCCGCCGAGGGCGATCCCGGGGTACGCCGTGCCCTGCACGACGCGGGCACCGCGCTCGGCATCGCCCTGACCGGGGCGGTCAATCTCCTGGACCCCGAGACGGTCGTGCTCGGCGGCGCCCTCGCCGGACTCGCGCCCTGGCTGCTCCCCTCGCTGGAGGGCGAGCTGGCGCGCCGGACGGCAGGCCCGGCCTGTCCCGTTTCCGTCTCGCTTCTGGGATCCGAGGGGCCGTTGCTCGGTGCGGCGCATTCGGTGGTGCGCGCGGTGCTCGACGATCCGGCGGCGGTGGGCGGCCGGTCCTAGGCGGACGGCGGGTCTGCGGGTCTGCGGGTCTGCGGGTCTGCGGGTCTGCGGGTCTGCGGGTCTGCGGGTCTGCGGGTCTGCGGGTCTGCGGGTCTGCGGGTCAATGCTTGGCGGTTCGCGGTTGCGCTCGGCGGTTCGCCGCTCGCGGATCGCGGTTCGCCGAGCGGGGTGCGGGGTGCGGGGTGCGCGTCGCACGGTTCGTGCGGAGGACGTTCCCACGTGTGGGTGATCGAGTTGTCCACAGTTCGCCGGCCGTCCACGGACTCGCGTCCGGCCCTTCCTGCTCAACCGGCAAACGCCGTAACGTAATTCACGCGAGGCGCAGCCGTCCTGCCGGTGGCTGTGTTCGGGTCGGATCGGGGGGTTCGGATGGGGGCGGAGACGGTTCCGGGTCTGCGGCGCGAGGCGGCGGGTCCGCCGGTCCTCGACTTCGTGACCGAGCTGATCCCACCCCTGTCGTACGCCGGGCCGATCGTGGGTGCCTGGATGTCGGCCGGTGCCGTGATATTGATCTTCCTGCTGCGCCGCCACCCGGAGCGCATAGCCGCGACCGCCCGTGTCCACCTCGACGAGACCTCGACCCCCGCCCCTTCACAGAGCGGAGCCGTGCAGCCATGAGCGACACCCGGATCCTGACCGTGCGCCCGTCGCCGGGCGAGTTCGCCTGGACGTTCGGCGGTGCGCCGCCCGTGGCACGCATCGCGCCGGGCACCGTGCTCGATCTCTACACCGAGGACTGCTTCGCCGGACGGGTGCGCTCCGAGAAGGACTTGGTCTCCGAGGTCTGCGAGTTCCCGTTCCTCAATCCGCAGACCGGGCCCTTCCACGTCGAGGGAGCGGAGCCGGGTGACACGGTCGCGGTCCACTTCGTCTCGATCGAACCAGCCCGAGACTGGGCGGCGTCGACGACCGTCCCCCTGTTCGGCGCGCTGACCTCCACCCACACCACGGCGTCCCTCCAGCCGCCACTGCCGGAGACGGTGTGGATCTGGCAGCTCGACCAGGAGCGGCGGACCGCCCTGTTCAGCGCGCGGGACAGCGACCTCCGGATCGAACTGCCGCTGGATCCGATGCACGGCACCGTGGGTGTCGCGCCGGCCAATCTGGAGGTGCGCTCGGCACTGGTCCCCGACGCGCACGGCGGCAACATGGACACGCCGGAGATGCGCGCCGGAGTGACCTGCTATCTCGGGGTGAACGTCGAAGGCGCCCTGCTCAGCCTCGGCGACGGGCACGCGCGCCAGGGAGAGGGCGAGACCTGCGGAGTCGCCGTCGAGTGCGCGATGAACACGGTGGTGATCGTCGAACTCCTCAAGGGAATCGTCACCCCTTGGCCGCGCATCGAGTCCGACACCCACATCATCTCGACCGGCTCGGCCCGCCCGCTGGAGGACGCCTTCCGGATATCCCAGCTCGACCTCGTTCAGTGGCTGGTGCGCGACTACGGGTTCAGCGAGCTGGACGCGTACCAGTTCGCGACACAGACGGTCGAGTCACCCGTCGCGAACGTCTGCGACACCAACTACACATGCGTCGCCAAGCTACGCAAGGAATGGCTGCCCGCGCGTGAGACCCATCGCGGGCTCCACACCCGACTGCGCGACACGGCCACGGCACTTCGGCACTGACCACGCGACACGCGGCCACCCAGGCCCTCGTGACCGCACGACTGCACGACTGCACGACCCACAGGGCAACGGGGCAACGGGGCAACGGGGCAACGGGGCAACGGGGCAACGGGGCAACGGGGCAACGGGGCAACGGGGCAACGCTGTCACGGCGGTCACGGCGGTCACGGCGGTCACGGCGGTCACGGCGGTCACGGCGGTCACGGCGGTCAAGCGTCCGCTGCCAGACGCGGCAGGCGCAAGACCGGTGTGCTCCGCTTCCGGCACCCTCCGACATCCAGGGCTCCGGGCTGCGGGCTGCGAGCTCCGGGCTCCGGGCTCCGGGCTCCAGACTGCGGATTCCGGTCCGCCTCCCACCCTCCACCCTCCACCACACACCTACTCCCTCCCCTCCCACCTCCCCCCTCCCACTACGAAAGGCCAACTCTCCATGGAGCGAGCACGGTCGTTCCCGAGCCGCCGACGGCTGCTCAAGGGAGCAGCCCTCGCGGCCCTCCCCTACGCGTTGCTCCCCGACGTCAAGGCGTCCGCGCGATCGGCGGCCGTCGACTATCCGGGCGCCGAGTGGATTCCGGCAACCGGCTCCAACTACACCGCCTCCGACCGCCCCTACAGCTACGAACTCGACTATGTGGTCATCCACGTCACCCAGGCCTCGTACGTGACGACCTTGTCCATCTTCCAGAATCCGCAGAAGAAGGTGTCCGCGCACTACCTCGTGCGTTCGGCCGACGGCCACGTCACCCAGTGCGTGAGGGAGCGCGACGTCGCCTGGCACGCGGGCAACTGGGACTACAACACCAGAAGCATCGGCATCGAGCACGAGGGCTGGGTGGACCGGCCCGCCTACTTCACCGACGCCCTGTACGAGGAGTCGGCCAAGCTCACCGCCTCGATCTGCGACCAGTACGGGATCCCGAAGGACCGCGCCCACATCCTCGGTCACTACGAGGTGCCGGGCACCGATCACACCGATCCCGGGCCGAACTGGGACTGGACGCGGTACATCCGACTCGTCAACTTCGCCTGACCTGCGGCGGCCTCGCGGCGGCCCGAGCGGGGCGCCGCGAGGCACCGGGCGGAAGGGGAGCGTCACACGGGTTGTCCAGGCCCGCACCGGGAGTGACGATGGGACCCAGTCGCATCGCCTTCCGGGAGGCCGAGTTGACCGATCCTTGGGTGGCCCTGGAACCGGGGACCGATCCCGCCGAGCGGGGTCGGCTGATGCACCGCGCGTACGAGTCGTTCACCGAGGCCGGCACGGTGCCGCGGCCGGTGCGTGACGTGGTGGCGGATTCGTGGCGGCGGTCGGCTCGGGCCGGCGTCGTCCCGGAGGGCACCGCGAGGGTGGAGCTCATGGACGGGGAGCTCGGTTCCTACCGGGCGGAGCATCCGCTCGCGCGAGTGATGCCCCTGTTCCGGGAGCTCATGGGGACGTTCGCGGCGGACGGGGAGCACCTTCTGGCCGTGTGCGACGCGCAGGGCAGGCTCCTGTGGGTGGAGGGCCATCCGGGGACACGGCGGGAGGCCGGACGGATGAACTTCGTGCCGGGCGCCCGGTGGTCGGAGTCGGCGGTCGGGACGAACGCGCCGGGCACGGCGGTCGCCGTCGACCGGCCGGTGCAGGTGTTCGCGGCCGAGCACTTCATCCGGCGTGTGCAGCCCTGGACGTGCGCGGCGGCTCCCGTGCACGATCCGCGGACGGGGCGGGTGCTCGGCGCGGTGGACATCACCGGCGGGGACGGGCTCGCGCATCCGCACAGCCTCGGCTTCGTCCAGGCGGTGGCGCGGGCCGCCGAGGCCCATCTGGCGTTGCTCGCGCCGCCGCGGGCCCTGTCCGACTCCCTCGAACTGACCGTGCTCGGGCGTGACGAGGCCCAACTGGTCGCGGACGGGCGGAAGATCAGGCTCAGCCGCAGACACAGCGAGATCCTCATGCTGCTGGCCCGGCATCCGGAAGGCCTGACCGGTGACGAGTTGCAGTGCGCGCTGTACGAGGACGAGTCGGTGACGCCCGTGACGCTGCGGGCCGAACTGGCGCGGCTGCGCAGGATCCTCGGTCCGGGCCTGCTGGGTTCGCGCCCCTACCGGCTCACCCGGCCGGTGGAGTCCGACGCGGCGGTGGTGGAGCGGCGGCTCGGGACCGGCGCGGTGACGGCGGCCGCGGCGGTGTACGCGGGTCCGTTGCTGCCGGGTTCGACGGCGCCGGCGGTGGTGCAGCTGCGGCGAAGGCTCGCCGACGGGCTGCGGACCGCGATCATCGCCCGGCGGGACCCCGACCTGCTGGCCGACTGGGCCCGTGCGCCCTGGGGCGAGGACGACCTGGACGTCTGGCGGGCGCTGTCCGCGCTGCGTCCAGCGGCGGCCGTGCACGCTCGCTTGGCCGAGCTGGAGTCCGAGCAGGGCGCACCGGCGGGATGGGCGCACTCCGCGCGCGACGTCCGGGTCCGGCAGCGGCCGCGCTGACGCCCTGGGGTGATCTCGCTCCCCGCCGGCGGACCCGTCGGGCAGCGGCTACGAGGCCGACGGCCACCCGTCACTGACAGCGGCGCGGCGGCGCGGCTGCACGGCGCTACGGCTGTACGGCTGTACGGCGGCACGGCTGCACGGCCACGGCGGCGCGGCGGTTGTCCATCGGGGCCGTGGTCGCTGGATGTCGGTCGTGGGGGCGCGCAACGTCGTTGCAACGTCCGCGTTCCTAGCCTCGCGGCGAGAGCTGCCCAACGGCGGGCGGCGCTTCCCCGGGAGGCAACCAGCATGACCCGTTACGCGGCGCCCGGCAGCGAGGGCGCGATCGTCTCCTACCAGGCGCGGTACGACCACTTCATCGGCGGAGAGTACGTGGCGCCGGCTCGTGGGCAGTACTTCGAGAACCCGAGCCCGTTGAACGGGCAGCCGTTCACGGAGGTCGCGCGAGGCACCGCCGAGGACGTGGAGCGCGCGCTGGACGCGGCCCACGCGGCGGCACCCGCGTGGGGGCGCACCTCCGTGACCGCCCGCGCCGACGTCCTGCTCAAGATCGCCGACCGGATGGAGGCGAACCTGGAGAAGCTTGCGGTCGCCGAGACCTGGGAGAACGGCAAGCCGGTCCGCGAGACGCTGGCGGCCGACATCCCGCTCGCGATCGACCACTTCCGCTATTTCGCGGGGGCGATCCGTGCTCAGGAGGGCGCGCTCAGCGAGGTCGACGACGACACCGTCGCGTACCACTTCCACGAGCCGCTGGGTGTGGTCGCGCAGATCATTCCGTGGAACTTCCCCATCCTGATGGCGGTGTGGAAGCTGGCCCCGGCGCTGGCGGCGGGCAACGCGGTCGTCATCAAGCCGGCCGAGCAGACACCGGCGTCCATCCACTACCTGATGAGCCTGATCTCGGACCTGATCCCGCCGGGTGTGGTGAACATCGTCAACGGCTTCGGCGTGGAGGCGGGCAAGCCGCTGGCCTCCAGCCCGCGAGTGGCGAAGGTCGCGTTCACGGGTGAGACCACCACGGGGCGGCTGATCATGCAGTACGCCTCGGAGAACATCAAGCCGGTCACGCTGGAGCTGGGCGGGAAGTCCCCGAACATCTTCTTCGACGACGTGTGGGCACAGAACGACGACTTCCGCGACAAGGCGCTCGAAGGCTTCACGATGTTCGCGCTCAACCAGGGCGAGGTGTGCACCTGCCCCTCGCGCGCCCTCGTCCAGCGCGGGCACTACCGCGAGTTCATGGAGGCGGCGGTCGCCCGCACCGAGCTCATCAAGCCCGGCCACCCGCTCGACACGGACACGATGATCGGCGCCCAGGCGTCCAACGACCAGCTGGAGAAGATCCTCTCCTACCTGGACATCGGCCGGCAGGAGGGCGCCAAGGTCCTCACGGGTGGTGAACGCATCGAGCACGACGGGGAGTTGAAGGGCGGCTACTACGTCCAGCCGACGATCTTCGAGGGCGACAACCGGATGCGTATCTTCCAGGAGGAGATCTTCGGCCCGGTCGTCTCGGTGACGTCCTTCGACGACTTCGACGACGCCATCAAGATCGCGAACGACACGCTGTACGGGCTCGGCGCCGGTGTCTGGACGCGGGACATCAACACCGCCTACAGGGCCGGACGTTCCATCCAGGCCGGCCGCGTCTGGACGAACTGCTACCACGCGTATCCGGCGCATGCGGCGTTCGGCGGCTACAAGCAGTCCGGCATCGGCCGGGAGAACCACAAGATGATGCTGGAGCACTACCAGCAGACGAAGAACCTGCTGGTGAGCTACTCGCCGAAGAAGCTGGGCTTCTTCTAGACCCCCGACAGACCCCCGAGTCGGTTGCCCGGAGGCTCCCTCGCGCTCCGGGCGGCCGACAGGGGAACCACTCTGCGCGGACACGCCGTCGCGGCTCGGACAGCGCGACCGCGAAGCATCCCTTGAACACCCGTCCGGTCGGCCCGGGGGCGACCGGATACAGTGCGCGGGACGGCAGTCCGGTCAGAGAGGGGAAGCGTGACCGACACCAGCAACACCCGTCCCGCCGACAGCGAAGCGCGGGAGCGGCCGAGCCGGCTGCACCGTCTGATGCGCTTCATCCCGCTGATCGCGCCCGTTCTGCTGTGGGCCGTGCCCTGCTGGGTGCTGCTGTACACGGGCCAGCACTGGGCGTTGCCCGTCACGCTCGCCGGTACCGCCCTGTTCGTCCTCGGTCTCGTCGGTATGCCGCTCGCGATGGTGCGCGGTCACGGCCGCCGTCAGCAGGACCGGTTGGCGATCGTCGGTGACACCCTGCTGGGCGCGAGCTGGGTCCTGTTCACCTGGTCCGTCCTGCTCGGCGTCCTGTTGCGGCTCGCCCTGACCCTGGCCGGGGTGGGCGAGAGTCAGGACCGGGCCCGGATCGTCACGTGGGCCGTCCTCGGTGTCACCGCCGTCCTGCTCGGCTGGGGATACGCCGAGGCACGCCGCGTGCCCCGGGTGCGCCGCCTCGACGTGCGGCTCCCCCGGCTGGGTGCCGGGTTGGACGGCACCCGGGTCGCCCTCATCACCGACACCCACTACGGACCGCTCGATCGCGCCCGCTGGTCGGAACGGGTGTGCGAGACGGTGAACACCCTGGAAGCCGACCTGGTCTGCCACACCGGCGACATAGCGGACGGCACGGCCGAACGCCGTCGCGCCCAGGCCACCCCGCTCGGCACCGTGAAGGCCACCCGGGCCCGTGTGTACGTCACCGGCAACCACGAGTACTACAGCGAGGCCCAGGGCTGGGTCGACCTGATGGACGAGCTTGGCTGGGAGCCGCTGCGCAACCGCCATCTGCTGCTGGAACGCGGGGGCGACACCCTCGTGGTCGCCGGCGTGGACGACGTCACCGCCGAGTCCTCCGGTCTGGAGGGCCATCGCGCCCATCTCGACGGAGCCCTGAACGGCGCCGACCCCGATCTGCCCGTCCTGCTCTTGGCACACCAGCCCAAGTTCGTCGACCGGGCGGCGGCCGCCGGTATCGACCTCCAGCTCTCCGGCCACACCCACGGCGGCCAGATCTGGCCCTTCCACCACCTGGTCCGCATCGACCAGCCCACCGTCGCCGGCCTCAGCCGCCACGGCGCCCGTACCCTCCTCTACACCAGCCGCGGCACCGGATTCTGGGGCCCGCCGTTCCGCATCTTCGCCCCCAGCGAGATCACCCTGCTCGTGCTGCGCTCCCCGACACGCCCACCTCGCCGTAGAAGCACCGGGCGCTAGGCGTCGGACGTCTCCCGGATCACGGCGAAGAGCGCCCGGTCCGTGGGGAGGCCGTCGGCGTCGAACGCGCGGTGACGGCCGAGGTGTTCGACCCGGCCGCCCGCGCAGTTCTTCTCCAGGTACTCCGTCAGCCAGGCATCGGGCGTCGGCACCATGCGCGGCAGCCCGAACGACCCGGGCATCTCGTCCTCGCCGCTGTCGAAGAACATCACCTTGCCGGTCCGGGTCCAGAGTCCCCGCAGCAGCTGAGTGGCGGTGTCGAGGCCCAACTCCCGTACGAGGTGGTGCCACAGGGACAGCAGGAGGGTGCAGTCCGTCGCCGGCAGCAGCCCGAACGTGTCGGGCCGGAACTCGAGGCTCATCACCGCCACGTTGTCGAGCCCGTTCCGGCGCACGGCCGTCATCGCCGTCCGGACGCATTTCGGGTCGGCCTCCAGGGCGACGGAGGGAATGCCGCGCTGGCCGAGCCTGATCGGGAAGTAGCCGACGTTCGCGCCCACGTCCAGCGCGCTCTCCACGCCGAGCCGCTCGACGAGCGGTTCCATCGCCGCCCAGCGCGACCCCGTACCGACGGATCGTTTGGCCTTACGGACGCGGATGCCGGGGACCGGCTGGTAGACGCCGTCCGGCAGCGCGTCGAGCTTGAGCCGGAACTGATCGATCCCGTCGTCGATCACGCGGCGCGCGTCGTGCAGGAACCGGAGCGAGGGGAATCGCTGATGGAGGCGCACCATGCGCGTGGAGGTCTGAGTTCCGGCCAACTGGTCCACGGATACCTCTATCGACTGGCGATATGTGGTCGCTCGTAGTGCCATGTCAGAGCAACAAAACAGTACCTTTCTTGGCAATCTCCCACAATTTGGCCCTTTCGATGTGAGCTGATCCGACCCTGTTGATGACGCCCGATTCGGCCTTGCCGAGCCGAACGGCCGGTGCCCCTGCCCGAGGTGCGGCCCGGTGGGCGGCAGAGCACCCTTGGTGGGAGAAGGTCCGCACCGCCCAACCGTCCGCGACGCGGGAGGAACTGGCGCCATGCGCTTTTCGGGCTCTCGAACCTCGTCGATCCGGGGCCCTGTCCGCGTGACGTCTCCGGCGCCCCGGGATGTGTGGCAGCGTCTGGTAGACGAGAGCGACGAGGCACTGATCACCCAGACCCCTGGCTGGCTGGACTGCATCTGCGCGACGGATTCCTACGACGACGCCAGTCGCTTCTACGAGTTCGGCGGTTCCGGCGGGCTCGTGGTGCCGCTGGCCCGCCGACGCGGTTGGCCCGCCCGTCTGATCGCCCAGGACGCGTGGCCCTCCGAGTGGGGCATCGGAGGGCCGGTCGCAGCCGAGGCACCCGCCCCGCGGCACGCGCGCGCCGTCTTCGAGGATCTGGCCCGGCTTCCCGCGAATCGCGTGTCCGTACGCTTCGGGCCGAGCGCGGACCCGGTGTGGCGGTCCTCGGTGCCGTCCGGCTTCACCACCTTGCCCCACACGACGTACGTCCTGGAGCTCGGCGGCGGCTTCGGAGACGTCTGGGGCCAGTTCAAGGGATCGGTCAGAACGGCGGTGCGCAAGGCCGAGAAGGCAGGGGTCGACGTGGAGGTCGACCGCACCGGGCGCCTGGTGCCGGCCTTCTACGCGCTCTACCAGCACTCGATCGCGCGGTGGGCGCAGCAGGCGAACGAGCCGTTGGCGCTCGCCCGCTGGCGCAGGAACCGGATCGATCCGCTGCGCAAGTTCCAGGCCGTCGCCGAGACGTTCGCGGAGTCCTGCGCCGTGTGGCTGGCCTCGTACGAAGGTCAGCCGGTGGCGGCCATCATGGTGCTCCACCACGGGCCTCACGCCAAGTACTGGCGGAGCGGCATGGTCAAGGAACTGGCGCATCCGATCCGCGCCACCACACTGCTGCACAAGCTCGCCATCGAGGACGCCTGCGCCGCCGGCTGCCGCTTCTACCACTTCGGCGACTCTGCGCCCGAGTCCTCGGTCAGCGTCTTCAAGGAACGGCTCGGCGCTCGCGGCCACCCGTCGTTCGGCTACCGCAGGGAAGTGCTTCCCCTGACGGCGGGCGATCAGCTCCTGCGGGGTGCGGTCAAGCGTCTCATCGGCTTCAAGGACGAGTGACAGCCGGTCCCACCGGAAGGCCCGGCCCGGGCAACGCACCGTCCCGCCGAGAGGCCCCACCCCGGTGGCACCCGCCCTCACCGAGATGCCCGGCCCGGGTGCCCCGCCTAGCATCGGACGTGGGCACGTGGGTCCTCGGTCCGCGAGCGTCGTCCTCGCGGGGCCCGCGCCCGGCGGGAGAGGCCCGTGAACGCACCTGCTCATCTCCTCATCGGCACTCCGGCCGGTCTCGCGCAGGTCACCACACCGGCTCCACGTGACGTCTGGTGGGAGCTGGCGGGCAAGGACCAGGACACCAACCCCAGCCAGACTCCGCTGTGGCTGGACTGCCTGTGCGCCACCGGGCCGTACCGCGACGCGAGCCGCCTCTACGTGTTCGAGACGGGCCGGCGGCTCGTGCTCCCCCTCGTGGGAAGAAGGCACCTGCCCCGAATCCTGGGCGCGGAGGAGTCCTGGCCCGCCCAGTGGGGCATCGGGGGGCCGGTGTGCCCGCAGGGTGTGAGTCCGGCGGAGGCACGCGCGGTCTTCGCCGACCTCGCGCGGCTGCGCGCGCTCCGGGTCGCCGTGCGGCTGCGGCCCGCCGACCAGGCCCTCTGGGCCAACGCGGCGACCGGATTCGACGTCCAGCCCCACATGACCCAGATGGTGAACCTCGACGGCGGCTTCGGCACCGTATGGGAGCGGCGCTTCGGACGCCGTATGCGACGGGAGGTCCGCCGGGCCGAGCGTTCGGACGTCGAGACCGAGGTGGACCGTACCGGCCGGCTCGTTCCCGCCTTCTACGACCTGTACCGGAAGTCGATCGTGCGCTGGGCCGAACAGCAGCACGAGCCGCTGGCGTTGGCCCGCCGGCGCAGAACGCGGGAGTTCCCCGTGGGGCGGCTGGAAGAGGTGGCCTCACGGTTCGGTGAGGGGTGCGCGATCTGGATGGCCTGGCGCGCCGGTGAGCCCGCCGGGGCGTGCATCGTCCTGCGCCACGGTGGTCACGCCAAGATGTGGCGCAGCGCCATGGACCGGGAACTGGCCCATCCGGTGCGCGCCGTCCCGCTCCTGTACCGGCTGGCGATCGAGGACGCCTGCGAGGCCGCCTGCCGGACGTTCGACATGGGAGAGTCCGCACCGGGGTCCTCTCTCGCCGAGTTCAAGGCGGGGTTCGGGGCGGAGAGTTTCCCCTCCCCGCGGCTGCTCCGGGAACGCCTTCCCGTCTCGGCGGCCGACCGCCGGCTGCGGACGGCCGTCAAACGCCTGATCGGCTTTCAGGATCCCTGAGGATCTCTGAGAGCGCGTCGGACCACAGGACACCGCGAGAGCGCTTCGGTCCGCTCGTCATCCCACGTTGACGGGTTCCACGTCGTCGCTGTGGTGGAGGGCCTTGAGACCGTACGCGTCCAGCATCATGCGCAGCAGTCCGAACTGGTTGTTCGGCTGGTCGTCGTCGCCTCGCCGGACGTGCTCACCCATCAGGATGGTGGGGACGTGGTTGGGCCCCCTGGAATCGTCCTCGTCCCAGGTGACGACCAGCAGGCTGTTGTGGGTCATCGCCCAGTCCGCATAACCGCCGAGGCTGTCGCGCAGCCAGTCGTCCGCCTGCCGCACATTCCCGTCGTGCATGTCGTGTTCGAGGTCGGGGACGACGAACGCGATCGTCGGCAGCCGAGTGAAGTCGCGGGGGAAGTCGGTCCACGGGCGGTTCGCGGACGGGGGAAGGTTGTCGAAGTTCACCCAGGGGTTGTGCCGGCGTACGTAGGCACCGTCGGCGCAGCCGGTGAATCCGACGCGCGGCAGGCTCTGCGCGTAGCCCACGAAGGTCAGATGGGCCTGGAGGAGCTGGGAACCGAGATTGCGGGACGTGAGCGCGTGCGGGCAGGAATCGTTGTCGACCCCCAGGAAGGAGCCCGAGAAGAGCGCCAGGTAGTTGGGCTGACTGGGGTGGGTGAGGGCGTAGTACTGGGTGAGCGACGCGCCCCGCCGGGCCAGTTGGTTGAGGTACGGGGCATCCGTGTTGCCGATGACGGCGTCGTACGACTGGTCCTCCTCGATGACCACGACGATGTGGTCCGGCCGGGGAAGCCCGTTCCGAGCCGTCGAGCCGTCACAGCCCGTGGCCGAGAAGAGCGCCGCCAGCACGGCCGCCGACGCGAGGAGCGCCCTCCGCGCACGGCGTCCCGGGGCGAGGAGCCCTCTCCGGGGACGGCGCCCCGCACCCTGTCGTACGCCTCTCACCTGTCGCTTCACCGCTCTCTGTCCGGGCACCGCTTCGCTTGCCCGTCCGGGCATCGTTCCGGCGCCCGGCGCGGGTGGCCGCTGTGAGCTGCCACTTGCAGCAATCGGAAATATCGTCACAATCGGTATTGATACCTCTTACTGGTCGACATCCGGCGCTGACGCGGACCGACGAGCGGACGCGCCGAAGGCCGTACCGACGATGACCGTCACGCCGGGGCGGGAGACCGACGGGCCGGATCCGGAAGGTGCCCCATGCGTCGAGTCAACGCCTCCGTCGGCCGAGGTGGGAGGACGGCCGGTCGCCGCGAGGAGTCGGCGTCGCGCGTCAGGAAGGCCGCCGCCGGAGCGCCGGTCCCCCGGGAGACCTGTTCATGGGCAAGCTCCAGACGCTGACGGGCGGGCGCGTGGCGTCGTTCACCAACGCCATGGCCCGGCGGCCCGGCACCACCGCCGCCGACCGGTGCCCCTCCGGCCCGGCCACGGCACTCACGTGGGCGACACGCCTGGTCCTTCCCGCGGCCCTCACGCTCTGGCTGTTGTCCCTGCGCCACGTGGATCTCGCCGGCATGCGCGACTACGGTCTGCTCCAGGTGCTGCCGGTGCTCTACTGGGTCGCCCTCGGCCTGCTCGCCCTCGGCTTCTGTCTGGCCCTGACCGACCGGCGCACCGGCAGTGGATGGTTCGCGGGATACGTCCTGGGGCTGATCGCGGTCATCCACGCGACCCCCACGCTGCTCTATCCGACACTTCGCTACAGCTGGGCGTGGAAACACGTCGCGGTCGTCGACGCGGTGATCCGCCACCACGGCGACGTGCCCCACGCGGACAAGCTCGCCATCTACAACCAGTGGCCCGGCTTCTTCGACCTCAACGCGTTCTTCGTGCAAGCCACGGGCCTGCATTCGGCGCTCGGCTACGCGACGTGGACCCCGCCCGTCTTCAACGCGGTGCTGCTCGGTCCGCTGCTGCTGCTCTACCGGACGGTGACGCGCGATCGCCGGCTGCTCTGGGGGGCGGCCTGGGTCTACTACTCGTGTTCCTGGGTGGGCCAGGACTACTTCGCGCCCCAGGCCTTCGCGTTCCTGCTCTTCGTCACGGTGATCGCCCTGGTCATGGGCCAGTTGCCCACCTCGGTGCTGTACCGCGCGGGCGGCAGCCGCACAGGCGGCACCCGTACGGACGGCAGCCGCACCGGAGAGGCCCGCACGGCCCGATGGCCCGTCGGCCGCTTCGTGGCGGTCATGGTGATCGCGGCCGTCATCATCTCCTCACATCCTCTGACACCGTTCATGCTGATCAGCGCGCTGGTGGTGCTGTCGCTCCCGCGGCGCAACCGACGGGTCGTCCTGCCCGTCCTGGCCGGCACGGTGGTCCTGGCCGTCGTCTGGGACGCCACCGTCGCCCGCCCGTATCTCTCGCAGAACCTGGGCGACTTCATGAACTCCCTGCTGAAACCCGACACCAACGTCGTCTCCGGGCTGGCCGCCCTCGGCACCGCGGCCCCGGGCCAGGTCGTGGTGTCCTGGGTGGACCGGGGCCTGTCCGCGGCGGTCTTCGTGCTGGCGGCCATCGCCTTCCTGACCTACCCCTGGGTCCGGCGCACCGCGCTGCCGCTGCTCGTCGTGGCTCCGCTGCCCCTGCTGGCGGCGAACGCCTACGGCGGAGAGATGATCTTTCGCGCGTACCTCTTCGCCCTTCCGGCGGCCTCGCTCCTGATCGCGATCCTCCTCCTGAAGCCGAGCACACGGTCGGAGCGGAGCACACGGTCGGAGCGGAGCACACGGTCGGAGCGGAGCACACGGTCGGAGCGGAGGACACCGCCGGAGGGGATCGCACGGCCGGAGGGGAGCACACGGCCGGAGGAAGGCATCCGTTCGCCGCGGACCGCGCCTCCACAGCCCAGCCCACGCCCGCACCTTCGGGCACTGGCCGCCTATCCTCTGCTGCTGGCCCTGCTCGGGGGACTCATGTTCGGCTACTACGGCAAGGAATCGGCGAACTACTTCACGCGGGAGGAGGTCGCGGCAGGCCGCTTCGTCGCCGCCACCGCGCCACCCGGGTCCACGATCGTCTCCCTGACTTCGGCGGTGCCCGGCCTGTACCTGCGCTACGACGAGAATCCCCAGGTGCAGATGGACGAGCAGGACCTCCAGGACCGGGAGCGTCTGGTCAAGGACCCGGTGAAGGGCCTGGAAGGGTTCATCCAGCGGGCCAGTCCGCAGCAGCCCGCCTACATCATCCTGAGCCGGGCCCAGGCCGCCGACCTCTACGAGCGAGGGATCCTGCCCGGCGGCACCGTGCAGCGCCTGGACTCGGCCCTGGCGAAGACCCCGGGCTTCATCCCCGTCTACCGCAGCAAGGACGCCGTGGTCTACCGGTATCAGGGCGCGAAGAGCTGAGCGGGCCATGACCTCCCTGCGCTGGGGACTCGCGCTGTCCGGCTGGGTGACCCTGCTCGTGGTCACCTTCCTGCCGGACGCCTCGTTCGTGCGTGTCGCGGTGACGACGGCGTTCCTGCTCGCCTGTCCCGGGCTGGCGGCGTCACGGTGGGTACGGTCGGGGGCCGCGCGCCTCTCCGACCGCACCGCGATCCTGGAGACGGGTGTCCTGACCCTGGCGCTCAGCCTGTCGATCGCCGTGCTCGTCGTGGAGCCGCTGTTCCTCGGCGGCGTGTTCACCGTCACCCGGGCGCTGCTCGTCCTCGCCGCCCTCACCTCGGCCCTGGCCCTGTGCCCCCGGCCCCGCGGAGACCGCCGCCGGGACTCGTCGGACACCCAGGAACCGGACTCGCGGAGGGCCGACACGGGCCGCTCCGAGCCCCCGGCCGACGATTGACACAGCCGGTCCGAGCCTCCGGCGACCGAGTGACACAGCCGCTCCGAGCTCCCGGAATCCCGATGACACAGCCGCTCGGATCCCCTCGCTTGACGTCGGCCGCAAATCGGGTGAAGGTGTAGATATACGTCGTAAACATATGCCGTATGGGCGCACTCGGAGATGCATGATCATGTACAAGGACCCGATCCTCAGTGACGAGCGGGAGACCGGAACACAGTCCACGCAGTCCACCGTCAGCCTGGTCGTCCCGGCCCTCAACGAGGCCCGCAACATCGCGTGGGTCTTCGAGCAGATCCCGGCGTGCGTGGACGAGGTCATCCTCGTCGACGGCGACTCCACCGACGCCACGGTCCCCATGGCACAGCACTGCCTGCCGACCGTGCGCAACGTGCGGCAGAACGGCCCCGGCAAGGGCAACGCGCTGCGCACCGGCTTCCTCGCGGCCAAGGGGGACTACGTGGTGATGATGGACGCCGACGGCAGCATGTCGCCGGCGGAGATCCCGCACTTCGTGCACTTCCTCGAACACGGCTACGACTTCGTCAAGGGCTCGCGGTTCGTCGCCGGCGGCGGCTCGCTCGACATCACCCGGTTCCGCAAGCTGGGCAACCACGTACTCCTGCTCGCCGCCAACCGGCTCTACGACGCGAGCCTGACCGACCTCTGCTACGGCTTCTGCGCCTTCCGGCGCAGCTTCCTCGACCAACTCGACCTGCACGCCGTCGGTTTCGAGATCGAGGCCGAGATGATCGTGCACGCTCTGCGCTCCGGTCTGCGCATCGCCGAGGTCCCCAGCCTGGAACTCCCCCGGCGCAGCGGCTGCTCGAACCTCCACGCCATATCCGACGGGCGCCGGGTGCTGCGCACCCTGCTCTCCGAACGGCCGGGTGCCCGGTCCTCCGCGGACCGGCCCGAGCGGAGCGCGTCGTGAGCCACGCCCCGGCCGGTTCCCCTCGGGTCCGGCCCCCGCTGGCGGTGGTCGACATCGACCTGGCCCGTCCGGGGGAGTTCCGGCTGCCGGGCGACCGGGGGCCCGCCCGGCCCCAAGGACAGGCACGGGCGCTCGTACGACTGCACGGCCGCCCCCTGGGCATGGTGAGCGCCGGGAACGCCTCAGGACCCGAGGGCCTGTGGCGGGCGCTCGCCGACACCGCCCGCCTGGAACTCGCCGGGCAGCTCGCCCACCACCGCGCCCACCGGACCGGACCCTCGGACGACACGGTCCGCCGGCACGCGCCCCGGCGGACCCCCGTCATCAGCGTGGTCGTGGCCACGCGTGACCGGCCGGAGAAACTGCGGCACTGCCTGCGCTCACTGCTGCGCTCGGCCTACCCCGAGTTCGAGATCATCGTCGTCGACAACGCCCCGGCGGACCGCACGACCGAAGTCCTGGTCCGCGCGGAGTTCACCGGACGGGTCCACTACGTCCGCGAGCCCGTCGCCGGGCTGGCCCGCGCGCACAACCTGGGTCTCGGCCGGGCACGCGGAGCGATCGTCGCCTTCACGGACGACGACACGCTCGTCGACCCCGGATGGCTCTCGGCTCTGGCCGAAACCTTCGCGCGCGACCCGCGGATCGGCTGTGTCACCGGACTGATCGTGCCCGCGGAACTGGAGACCCAGGCCCAGACCGCCCTGGAACGCCAGGGCGGTTTCGCGAAAGGGTACGTGCCGCGCACCTGGTCACTGTCCGATCCGCCGCCCGCCGAGCCGCTGTTCCCCTTCACCGCCGGACGCTTCGGCTCCGGCGCCAACATGGCCTTCCGTACCACCGTGCTCCGCGCCCTGGGCGGCTTCGACACGGCGACCGGTGCCGGGACCCCCGGCCGGGGCGGCGACGACCTGCTCGCCTTCTTCGAGACCCTGACAGCCGGCCACACCCTCGCCTACCAGCCGGGCGCCATCGTCTGGCACTGCCATCGCCGCACGATGGACGCCGTGGCCGCGCAGGCCTTCGGCTACGGCGCCGGCCTCGGCGCCTACCTCGCGGGCGCGCTGCTGAGGAACCCCCGTCGGCTGCCCGCCCTGCTGCGAAGGCTGCCCGGCGGCATCCGCTACGCGATGACCCGGTCCCGCGTCCGCGGCGCCGATCCCGAGGCCGGCTGGTCCCGGCACCTGGCGCTCCTGGAGGTGCGCGGGATGCTCTACGGCCCCTGCGGCTACCTCCGCGGACGCCTCACCGGCGCCGGCGCCGGAATCCGATGACGGGGTGAGCGGCTTGGACACCAGTCAGGTGACCGACTCGGCGGCGGGAGGCGCCGGTGTGCGACGACGGCCTCTGAGCATGCTGCGCGCCGGTGTCGCCGCCGTGCTCCCGCGAGAGCCCGTCCTGCGCACGGGACACGTCCTCGCGGTCAGTTCCCTGGTCAACGCCGGCCTCGGCTTCTTCTTCTGGACCTTCGCGACACACTGGTACGACGAGCGGACCGTGGGCCTGAGCTACTCGGCACTCATGGCGTCCCTCCTGCTCACCGGCATAGGGCAGCTCAACCTGAACGACTTCCTGGTGCGGTTCGTGCCGACCGCCGGCCGCCGCAGCCGCCGTATGATCCTCACCTGCTACGCGGCAAGTGTGTCCTTCAGTGTGGTGGTGTCCCTGGCGTTCCTCGCGCTGGTGCCGGTGATCTCACCGAGACTCGGCTTCCTGCTGACACCGGTCACCGCGACCTGCTTCGTGGTGGCGACCGCCGGCTACGCCGTCTTCGTCCTCCAGGACGGCGCGCTCACCGCGATCCGCATGCCGGGCTGGGTCGTGGGCGAGAACCTGATCTTCGCCCTGGTGAAGATCCTGCTGCTCGGCCTCGGTGCCGCCCTGGGCTTCTTCTCCGGGATACTCCTGTCGTGGGCGGGAGCCCTCGTGGTCTCGCTGATCGTGGCCAACTCCGTCCTCATGGGCCGGGGCGTTCCCCGGCACGAGCGGGAGACGGCGACCGCGCCGCCACCGCCCCGCATGCTCGGGTACGCCGCGGCCGACTATCTCGGCTCCCTGTTCCGGGTCGCCGGATACACCGTGGTCCCGCTGATCGTGCTGAACAACTGCGGTGCCGAGCAGAGCGCCTTCTACTCGGTCGCCTGGGGTGTCGCCTACGTGCCCTACCTGATCGCCCGCAACATGGGCACGTCGCTGCTCGCCGAATCCGTGCGCGGGCCCGAACGACTCGTGGAGCACTCCCTGCGCGTCCTGCGCCACTCGGGTCTGCTGCTGGGCGGCCTCACCGTCGTGCTGGTCGTCGCGGCCCCGCAGATCCTGTCGATCTTCGGCGCCTCCTACGCCGCCGAAGGAACCACGCTGCTGCGGCTGCTGGCCCTGTCCGCGCTGCCGAACCTGCTGCTGAGCGTGGCCATCGACGTGGCCCGCGCGCAGCGGCGGCTCCGCTGGGCGGTGTGGCTCCAGGTCGCGATGTGCGTCCTGGTCCTCGGGCTCACCCATCTGCTCCTGCCCGTGGTCGGCCTCGCGGGCGCGGGCATCGCCTGGCTCGCCACCCAGTGCGTGATCGCCGCGTTCCTGATCGTGTCCCGGTCCCGCTGGCTCGTCCCCGTCGCCGAAGGGTCATCATGAACAGCGCCCTGTCCACCGAACGCACCGTCCCCACGCTGACGGTCGTCATCTGTGCCTACACCCTGGACCGCTGGGACGATCTGCGGGCCGCGATCGGGTCGGTACTGGCCCAGGACCCGCCCGCCGACGAGGTCGTGCTCGTGGTCGACCACAACCAGGAACTCCTGGAGCTCGCCCGGCGCGAACTCTCCGGCGTCCACGTGGTCCCCAACGACAGGCGCCGCGGTCTGTCGGGAGGCCGCAACACGGGAGTCTCGGTGTCGCGGGCCGACGTGGTGGCGTTCCTCGACGACGACGCCACCGCGGAACCCGGCTGGACGGGCCGTCTGCTGGCGCCCTACCGCGACCCCCGCGTGGTGGGGGTCGGCGGGTTCGTCCGGCCGTGGTGGGTGACCGGGCGACCGGTGTGGTTCCCCCCTGAGTTCGACTGGGTGGTGGGCTGCTCCTACCGGGGACAGCCCCGCCACGCCGCGCCCGTGCGCAACTTCATCGGCGCCAACATGTCCTTCCGCAGAAGCGAACTGATCATCGTGGGCGGTTTCCTCGACGCCCTCGGACGCGTGGGCAGCCGTCCGCTGGCGAGCTGCGACGAGACGGACCTGTGTCTGCGGCTCGCCGCCCGCGACCCGCGGTCCGTCCTGCTGTACGAGCCGGCCGCCGAGATACGGCACCGGGTCCCCGCGTCCCGTACCAGCTGGGCCTACTTCCGCAACCGCTGCTACATCGAAGGGCTGTCCAAGGCGCTGGTTGCACAGCGCTGCGGCCGGGGACCGGCCCTGGCCAACGAGCGGGTCTATGTGCGGTCGACCATCTCTCGGGCCCTGGCCCGCAACGTGACCCGGATCCGCCGGCCCGGCGCGCTGCGCACGATCGGGGCGCTGTCCGGAGGTGTGGGCGCGACCGTGTCCGGCTATGTCGTCGGATCGGTCCGGCCGTTGGGATCCCGGCTCTTCTCCCGGCGTCGGCACGGAGGGGCGACGCCGACCGTGGTAGCCGGGTCATGAGCGTCGTCCCCGTCTTCCTGTATCACGCGGTGTCGGACGACTCGCCCTCGTGGCTGGCCCCCTACACCGTGAGTCCGCGGACGTTCGCGGAGCACCTCGACCTGATCGCCGACAGCGGACTGCGGGTCGTCCCGTTGCGCCGGCTGGTCGCCGCCCTGCTCGGGGGTCCTCCGGTGCCACCGCGGTCGGCGGTGCTCACCTTCGACGACGGCTACGCGGACTTCGCCGCCACGGTGGCTCCCCTGCTCGCCGCCCGGGGACTTCCCTCGACCCTGTACGTGACCACGGGCGCCCTGAGCGCCTCCGGCCGGCCGTCGGGCGGCGGGCCCTTCCCGTCCGTGGCCACGCTCGACCGGGCCCAGGTCAGGGAACTGGACGCGGCCGGCGTCGAGATCGGCGGGCACTCCGTGACACATCCTCAGCTGGACACGCTGCCCCGGGCGTCGGTGCGGGAGGAGGTGGGCGCGTGCAAGCGGGACATCGAGGACACGCTCGGGCACCGCGCAGACGCCTTCGCCTACCCGCACGGCTATTCCAGCCGCACCGTGCGCACGCTGGTGCGGGAGGCCGGCTGGACGTCGGCCGCCGCCATCCGGGCGGACTCGGCCTTCAGTTCGGGGACGGACGATCCGCTGCGGTTCGCCCGGCTCATGGTGCGGGCCGACACCGGCCGGGACCGCTTCGCGCTCTGGACCGGTGGCGAGGGGGCACCCGTCGCCCCGTTCGCCGAAGGGGCACGGACCAGGGGCTGGCGGGCCTACCGCCGGGCGAGAGCGGTGGTCGGGCTGCCCTACCGGGCGCTGCCCGCCTGACACGCGCGGTCGACCGGACGCCATGGACGCGGGTCCACTGACGGGCTGCAAATCGCCACCCCGGAAGCCGAGTTCACCGAGGGGCCGCAAATCGCCACCCCGGAAGCGGAGTTCACTGACGGGCCGCTGACGGACGTCCGCTGACGGACCGTCAATGCTGCCAGACCCGGACCCAGTCCACGAGCATGCGTGCCGAGTCGGTGCCCGGCGGCGGGGCGTAGGGGAGACCGACGGCCAGGTTCAGGATGACTTCCATCGGCACGTGGGGAATGCGCTCGGGCTCGGTCACCCGGAACCGTTCGATCCCGTCGACGTACCACACGAGTCGGTCCTTCTCCCAGAGCAGCCCGAACAGGTGGTAGCCGTCGGGAAAGCCGCTCGCGGTGAAGGTCCCCCGCGCCTTCCTCTCGGCGCCCTCGGCGTTCTTCCAGTGCACGAACATCGACAGCGTGCGCGTGGTGCCGAGGAACTCCATGATGTCGACCTCGGGCGGGGTGTAGCGGCTCGCGGGCATCATCCAGAACTCCGGAGTCATCCCGCCCTGCGCCGGGATGCGGACCGCGGCCTCGAAGTAGCCGTAGGTGAAGGTCTTCCGCGGCTTGGCGTACCAGTCGTCCCGGCCGGTGGAGATCATGCCGGACACCCAGGGGTAGATCTTCCCGTCGCTGCCGCGGACGGCCCGGCGCCGGGCGTCGAGGTGCAGCTTCCCTCCGCCCACGACGGCCTGACCCGGCTGGTACCACTCCAGCTCATGGTTGGTGCTGATGGTGCAGCCGCGCTTGTTCCAGTCGTAGCACGTGGCCCAGCGTTTCGTGTCGAGGCGTGAACCGTCGAACTCGTCGTGCATGACCAGCCGCCAGTGGCCGGGTGCCACGGGCCGGGGCGTCGCCGTTCCGGACGTGGGACCGCAGGCACCGCATGCCAGCAGGAGCAGCATGAGCACACCGAGCACCGCGCCCCGCGATGTCATGGGCGGGCGCGGTCCCCGGCCGCCCACCGGGCGCACTCGCCGAGCACGGGCGCGACCGTGTGCGTCAGCCACCCGTGACTGCGGCCGAACCTCGGGGACTTGCGGACGTTGTTCACCACGTGCCACAGCCAGCTCAGCAGGGGAATCGCCACCGGATCGACGACACCGTCGTCCGGGTCGAGACCGGCCAGGGCGAGCAGGGCGCGGTCGGCGTCCGGCACCCGGCCGGCGCGCAGTGTCTCGGCGACCAGGCCACCCATCGGGCGGCCGGTGAGCGTGCTGCGCAGAGCCAGGACGAAGGAGTAGGCGTCGATCTCGCTCGGACCGTCGGCGCGGCCGCTGCTCCAGTCGAAGACACCGGTCACCCGGAGCGGGGCCGGTCCGAGCAGCACGTTGCCCGGGTGGTAGTCGCCGTGGGTCCAGCCCTCCGTGAGCACCGCACCGGTCAGGGCCGCGTCCAGCCGGTGGCGCAGGGCCTCGAACTCGGCCGCTCTGCGGCCGGAGCGGTAACCGGGCATCCCGGCGAACAGGATCGTCAGCTGCTCCTCGCACCAGGCGGGGGCCCGGTCGGCCGCCTTGCGGGGACGCCCCGTGGCGGCCCGCAGATCCGCCAGCAGCCGCAGCGCCGGGGCCATGGCGGCGTACGGGTCCCGGAAGGTGTCCAGGAGCAGCCGCTCGGCCGGGACACCCGTGAGCGCGGCCTGGGCCAGGGTGCCTTCGGGGCCGGGCGAGCCGACGACCCGGGGCAGGAGGGCACGCCAGGGGGCGAGCCGGGTGTCGTCGGCGAGTTCCAGCAGGACCTCCCGCTCCCGCGCCGTGACGGCCGCGCCGGCCTCGTCCCTGGGGTGCTTGATCACCAGGCTGTCGGCGCCGTGCCGCAGCGCGAACACCAGCAGGCCCGCCTTGGGCAGGGAGGGGCGCCGGACCACGGTGATGTCCCTGGGACCGGCGCCGCGTACGAGCCAGTGAGCCCGCAGACGGTCGTCCAGACCGGCCAGGGCGCGCGGGAAGTAGAGGGGCAGCAGACCGGAGAGCGAGGACATCTTGGCGGGTGTCTTCATACCTGACCTTGCCGGGCTGTCAGCGGCACGACCCCTGCTTGCCTGCGACAAGGAGGGCGGGCGATCCGAAACGTTTGAGTGGATCTACGAACTTCGTCCATGTTAGTTCCTTCCCGGGGAAGCTTCCCGGAGAGGGGCGGGCACTCCCCCGCCGGGCACCGACGCACCCGCACTCCTCGCCGGAACCGGCAACTGTCCCCCGCACCACGGCAGTCCGGGCCGACACGCACGGCCGGACACCGTCGGGTCCGCGGACTTCTCTCCGTCGCGCGTTGACCTCAGCCCATCCTGGGGCGACCATGTACGTATACGTCGTAAATATACGGACGGATCCCCTCGGAGAGAGACATGCGCCTCACAGTCATCGGCACCGGGTACGTCGGAGCGGTCCACGCCGCCTGCATGGCGGAGACAGGCCATGAGGTGCTCGGCGTCGACGTCGACGAGGAGCGGGTCGCGGCGCTCGCCGCCGGGCACCCCCCGTTCCATGAGCCCGGCCTGTCGGGAATGCTCCAGCGGACGGTGAACGCGGGCACCCTGCGCTTCACCACGTCGCTGGACGAGGCCGCCCGGTTCGCCGACACGCACTTCATCTGCGTCGGCACCCCGCAGCGGCCCGACTCGGGCGCCGCCGACCTGCGCCATGTCGAGGCCGTGGTGGACGCGCTGGCGGCGGGTCTGGGCGCCGCCGGCCACGACAAGGCCCTGGTCGTCGGCAAGTCCACCGTGCCCGTCGGTACGGCGGACCGGCTGGCCGCACGCCTGAGCGCCACCGGCGCCGAGATCGCCTGGAACCCCGAGTTCCTGCGCGAGGGATCCGCGGTCCAGGACACCCTGCGGCCGGAGCGCATCGTGGCGGGCGTACGGTCCGCGTGGGCCGAGGAGCGGCTGCGCGCCGTCTACGCCCCCCTGACGGCGGCCGGCGCGCCGTTCATCGCCACCGACACCGTCACCGCCGAACTCGTCAAGGTCGCCTCGAACTCCTTCCTGGCCACCAAGATCTCCTTCATCAACGCCATGGCCGAGATCTGTGACGTCATGGGCGCCGACGTGCTCACGCTCGCAGCGGCGATGGGCGGCGACTCCCGTATCGGCCCCTCCTTCCTGGCCCCCGGCCTCGGCTTCGGCGGCAGCTGTCTGCCCAAGGACATCCGGGCCTTCGCCGCGCGGGCGGAGGAGATCGGCCGAGGCGAGTCGGTCGCGTTCCTCCGCCAGGTCGACGAGATCAACACACGCCAGCGCCGGCGCACCGTCGACCTCGCCGAGAGCTGCGTCGGCGGGAGCTTCGAGAACCGTGACGTGGCGGTCCTGGGGGCCGCCTTCAAGCCGGGCAGCGACGACGTACGGGACTCCCCGGCACTCGCGGTCGCGGAGACGGTGCGCCTGCGCGGAGCCCGGGTCCGCGTGCACGACCCGGAGGCGATCGACAACGCCCGGGCCGTGTACCCCGAACTTCAATACGCCCTGGACGTGACCAAGGCGTGCGAGCAGGCCGATGTCGTCCTGCACCTCACCGAGTGGCCCCAGTATCAGGAGCTCGACCCCGCCGCCCTCGCCACGGTGGTGCGCAGCCCGGCCCTGGTCGACGCCCGCAACACCCTCGACGCCGGGACCTGGCGGGCGGCGGGCTGGCGGCTGAGCGCCCCGGGCCGTCCGCGGCTCGGCTGAGCGGAAGGACGAGTCTCATGCGTGTGGTGGTGTCCGGTGGCAGCGGCTTCCTGGGGTCCCATCTGTGCGAGGAACTGCTCCGCAGAGGTGACACCGTCTACTGCCTGGACAACTTCTCCTCGGGCCGGAAGGCCAACATCGCCCGCCTGCTGAACCTGCCGGGCTTCCACTTCGTCCCGTGCGACGTCACGGAGCGGTTCCGCTTCCCCCGTACGGTCGACGCCGTCGCCCACCTCGCGTCTCCCGCCTCCCCGGCCGACTACCACCGCCATCCGCTGGAGACGCTGGCGGTCGGCAGCCGGGGAACGGAGAACATGCTGCGGCTGGCCGAGGCCCAGAAGGCCCGCTTCGTCCTGGCGTCCACCAGCGAGGTCTACGGGGATCCCGCGGTGCATCCGCAGGACGAGGCCTACTGGGGGAACGTCAATCCGATCGGCCCTCGCAGCGTCTACGACGAGGCCAAGCGTTTCGCGGAGGCGCTTTCCATGGCGTACCGGCGCAGCAGCGGGGTCGATGCCGGGATCGTCCGGATCTTCAACACCTACGGCCCCCGCATGCGTCCGTACGACGGCCGGGTGATCTCCAGCTTCATCAGGCAGGCCCTGAGGGACGAGCCGCTGACGATCTTCGGCGACGGCACCCAGACGCGCAGCTTCTGCTACGTCGACGACCTGGTCCAGGGCCTGGTGGCCATGCTCGACTCCGCCGAGCCTGGCCCGATCAATCTGGGCAATCCGGAGGAGCACACGGTGCGGGAACTGGCGGAACTGGTGACGGCGATCACCGGATCCGGCGCAGGGCTGCGCCGCCTTCCGCTGCCCGTCGACGATCCTCTCCGCCGGCGCCCGGTCATCACCCGGGCCCGGGAGGCGCTCGGCTGGCAGCCTCGGGTGCCCCTGGAGCAGGGGCTTCGGCAGACGGTCGACTGGTTCGTGGCGGAGGCCGAGGCTTCCGGGCGGGCGCCGGAACAGGCCGTCGCGGCCGGACCGTAGACACGCGGGACGGCGCGCCTCGAGCACCGCGCCGTCACACGGGTGCCGGCCGCCCGGGGGCCGACAGCCCGGAGGGCGCCGGCCGCTCGATGCGGCCGGCGCCCCGGCAGGTGCGTGGGGTCAGTGCTGCCAGACCCTCACGTAGTCGACCTGCATGTCGGCGGGGGCCACATTGGTCCCGCTGTGACTCGGGTTGACGGCGTTGTTGAGGATCAGGTACATCGGGGCGGACGTGATCCCCGAGGTGATCTGACCGACCTGCTTTCCGTCGTAGTAGTACGTGACGGAGCCCTGCTTCCAGTCGGCGCCGAACGTGTGCCAGCCACCGGAGTAGGTGCCGGAGGCACAGCCTCCCGGGCCGCCCGCCGGAGAGTGGAAGTGGTAGCAGGCGGAGCCGCCCAGGCCTTCCAAGACGTCCAGCTCGCCGTCCGTCGGCCAGTTCTGTCCGTCGGCCCAGAAAGAGGGCCAGTTGGCCATCTGCGAACCGGACGACGGGGTGTAGATGCGGGCCTCGAAGGCGCCGTAGGTGAACTGGGCCTTGCCGTTGCTGGTCACCAGGCCGGAGACGTAGGGATACGTCTTGCCGCCGACGGTGGTCGGCTGCTGGGCGAGCTTGAGATGGAGCGATCCGTCACCGACCGTGACCTGCGACGGCGAATAGGCGGACCCCTCGGCGGAGTTCGGCGGCTTGGTGACGCACGTGGGACAGCCGAACCAGTTCGCGTTCCACTTGGAGGCGTCAAGGGCGCCGCCGTTGAACTCGTCGGCGAACACCGAGTGCCACGTGCCGGGGATACCGACGGGCGCGGCGCCGGTCGAGGACGGCGCGGAAGTAGACGGTGCGGTCGAGCTGGGCGTCGCCGTCGGTGCCGGTGTGGACGGCGCCGGCGTGGACGCGGTCGGCGTGGCCGTGCCCGAGGGAGCCGAGGCCGTCGGCGCGGGTGCCGCGGTGCCGGTGCCGGCACCGGTGGTGAAGGACTTCACCGGAGAGAGACTGTGCCACTGGTCGTGGGACTTGTAAGCGACGTAATACGTATAGGTACCGGCGGGGAAGGCGCGGGAGCCCGACGTGAAGGTGGTGGACCGGGTTCCCAGTGTCGTCGCGACGGCTCCGGGAAAGTCGCGGTTGGCGCCGTCGGCGGACCGAACGGCGACGGTCAGCGCCTGGAGCTTGATCGTCTTGACGCCGTGGACGGTGGCGGTGGCCTTGGACTGTCCGTTCGGGGCCGACACCACGGACAGGGAGTCGACCACCACGCCGGGCGTGGCGGCCTCGGCCTGATCCGTTTGCGTGAGCACGCCCCCGGCGAGCGCGGCGGTGGCGGCCGCGAGCGCACCCAGTTTCGTCCGCATGGCGCGAGGACGGCGGTGTTTCCGGTTGTCCGTTGTGCAATTCATTGGCATGTACGCGTGACCTTTCGCCCCCATGCGACAGCTGGGCCATTTGCGGAACAAGAGAGCAAATGACGGACTGAACGGTGATGGACTCTGCGCGAGGCGAACTCGTTCCGCAAGTGCCCCGTCGGCGCGAAAGCGCGCCCGCGCCTCCTGGAACTTCTTGCCCCGCAGCCGAGTTGGCCGCGTCGAGCCCGGCCCAGTGACGTCCGACACCCTGGGGGCAATTCGGTCATATCCACCTAATGGCACGGTATGGGCGATATCTGACACCGGGTGAGCCCCTTGAGGGCACCGCGGCCTCACCACGGCCGTTGTCAGTGGCGGGTGGCAGCATCGTGTTCATGAGCGAATCCATGGCCATCGACTGGCGGTCCTTCCTGCTCCGGTGGAGCGAGGAGTGGGCGGACTCACTACCCGAGGACGAGGTGCTCGGCGAGGACGAACAAGGTGCCCGGCAGGCGCGGTGGCTGGGCTTACCGCCCGCGCCCGAGGAACGGATCGCGGCCATGGAGGAGCGCCTGGGCCGCCGGATGCCGTCGTCGTACCGCGAGTTCCTCTCCGTCAGCGACGGGTGGCGGCACGCCGGTGGATTCGTGTGGCTACTGGCGGGGACGCGGGACGCGAGCTGGCACGAGGACGCATCGGGCCTCGGGGCCTCGTTCGAGGAGTATCTGGAGGAGGACGCCGGTCCTGAGGAGCGGCGCGAGGTGGACATCTGGCGACGCGGACTCCAGCTCGACGTGACGTCCGACGCCACGTACGTGCTCATGGATCCCGAGGACGTGGACGAGGACGGCGAGTGGGCCGTGTACACCTGGGCGAGCTGGCGGGCCGCACCGCCCGAACGGCACGCCAACTTCCGTGAGTTCATGCGGGAGATGCACCGGGAGTTCCACCGGCTGCGGTCGCACGACGGCGAAGGGGCGCCGGAGTTCGTCAACGACACGACCCGGGCACTCGACGCCCGGGTGGAAAAGGCCCGGCTGGAAGCGCTGTGCGGCGGCTGGGAGCGGGCCCTGGCGGTGCTGGACGAGGCGCGGGAGTACGGCAGGCCGTCGGCCACCGGGCTGGGTGACCAGATACGGCGTCTGCTCGGTCAGTCCCACATGGTCTATTTCGAGGACCTGGTGGCGGATCCGCGGTACGCCGGCGAGCTGCTGCCGCTGCTGGTGGCCGAACACGCGGCGCACCCGCGCGACGACTCCACGCTGAGGTTCCACCTGCGGGGCGCCGACGAGGCCCTGGTGTCACTCGCCCACGCCACGCTGGGCCAGGTGAGAGACGGCACCTACCGGTACGCGCCTGCCGGTCCGTTCGGGGAGGCGGTCGAGCGGGCGCGTGAACTGGCGCGCTGGGGCGACGGCGACGAGGCGTGGCGGACGCTGAGGAACGCCGTGCCCCTGTGGGAGCCACTGGGCCCTGACCACCTGGCACCGCTCGGATGGGTGGGCGACCCCTTGCTCGGACCGCTGCTTACCCCGGAACGGGGCCGGGAACTGCTGTCCACGCCGAGAGCAGGACAGGCCGGTGCCGCGCCGGACGTGACACCGGACCTCGACCCGCCGGGGCTTGCGTGGCTCGCGGAGCCGGACCGGGGTGGCGACCGCACGTCGTACCGCTTCGTCCTGGTGGAGGGCGTGGAGCCGCGCGAACTGCCCGGACGCCTCGCGCACGAGAAGGGGAACGACGGCGAGGACGCGACCGGGAACGACGGCCGGGACACGAACCGGGCCGAGTCCGGAACCGGGGGCACGAACCAGGCCGAGTACCCCAACCAGGCCGGGGCCGAGGCCGAGTTGAGCGCGCCCCTGACCGCCTGGGAGGCGCGCCGCGGATCACTCCTCGGCAGACGGGAGTTCTCCTCGTACGACGACAGGGCGCTCATGACGGTCGGCCGGGCCGGCGGCCGCTGGAGCTTCGCCTTCGACGGCGACCCCGCCCCGTTCGACGGGCGGCGGTTCGTCTCCCCGGCCCCGGATGCCGGCGCCGGAACCCGCGCGGTGGTGGTGTGGTGCGGCCTGAGGGCACGGCACGGCAAGCCGTTCTTCCATCTGTCGGTGGCGCGGGAGGGCGCCGAGGAGTACGCGTTCACGTT
Organism: Streptomyces sp. NPDC024698; assembly: GCF_055559015.1. Lineage (NCBI taxonomy): Bacteria > Bacillati > Actinomycetota > Actinomycetes > Kitasatosporales > Streptomycetaceae > Streptomyces > Streptomyces sp. NPDC024698. The sequence continues at coordinate 495,737 of NZ_JBVHLK010000003.1, forward strand.
CGCGGACGGAGAGGTCCGGCGGAGCGGGGAGATACCGGAGGCACTGGACCCGGACCGGTTCTTCGGTGACGGCGACGACGGCGCCGGGGCCGAACGGCCGCTGCTGGAGGCGCTGGCCGCGGAGTTCGGCGCCCGGCTGCCGCGTCACGCGATCGTGAGCGGGCGGCTGCACACGCTCACCACCCGCTCCTGGACGAGACCGCCCGGGGAGGGAGAAGGGTACATGACGATCTGGACGGACGCTAGTGTCCTGCGGAACGGTGGTGACGGGTGATGAGCGGGTCGCCGGCCTTCTTCACCACCTCGGCGATCCAGGCCATGGCCTCCGGCACGTCGTAGTTGCCGGCGTGCGGCTGGTTCCAGGCGAGCCGGTAGTCGACGTTCCTGACCTGCTGGTCCGCCTCCAGCGCGCGGTCCAGATCGACCGAGACGATGAACGAGGTGTCCCGGTCCCGTGTGCCGTTGCGGACATACCAGTTGGGCGCGGTGTCGGCCTTCGTACCGATGAAGTCCATCGGGTCGATCAGGTGGATCTGGTCGTCGAGGGTCGTGCTCCCGCGGGCGATGTACTGGCCCCAGGTCAGACCGGTGTCGTCCGGGCCGCTGCCGTCACCGGCGACGTCGTTGTGGTTCCAGCTCCACTCGGTGTAGTTCATGTACTTCTGGGTGTACGGGCCGAAGAGGTTGGTCTCGGTCCCGCTGGTGGTGTTCCCGTGCACGCCCACGGCGTCGAAGGCGGGCGTCGTCTTCAGCGTGGCCTGGGTGGCCACGAACTTCAGGTACTTCGCCATGTCGACCGACCGCACCGTGTCCGTCGCGTTGTCGGCGTCGATCCAGTCGTTCACGTACGACTTGGTGGTGGTACCGCCGGGCCCGCCGGACGTGATGTCGAAGGTGGCCCCGAGCGCGGGGACGGTGTTGGCCGGATCGCCCTTCATATAGGTCTCCGCGGAGCGGATCACCTCCTTCCTGATCGTGTCGAGCATGTCGTCGGCGGTGAGCCGGGAACCGTCGGGGTTACGGAGCTTGAGGCTCCGCTGGTACGCCGGGAAGCCGGCCGCGATCTCGGCCGCGTCCTCGGGTGTGGCGTTCGAGCCGGTCGCGTCGCGGGTGCCGAGGACGTTGTAGAGCCACTCGTAGGCCGCGTCGGCGTTGCCGAGGTCGGTGATCGGGCAGTAGGCGTTCACCGCGAACACGTCGTCGCGCAGGGTGCTGCGGCCCTTGGCGTCGATGCCCGCCGCGCCGATCGCCGCGAGGTAGGAGTCGTACGCGGGGCTGTTGCCCGAGGCGCCCAGGATCGCGGACAGCGCCCCGCCGCCGCTGGTGCCGTTGACGACGATCCGCTCGGCGCTGCCGGGCATGGAGGCGTCGTTGAGGCGGAGGTAGCGGACCGCGGCCTTGGCGTCGACCACCGCGGCCGGGGCCTTGCCCGGCGAGGAACCGTCGGCGCCGATCAGCCCGCGACTGCGGTTGGCCACGTCCACGAAGACCGAGCCGGCCTTCAGGGCCGCGCCGACGTTGCTGGTGGCGCTGTTGTAGGAGGCGCCGTCGGTGACACTCGCTCTGAGGTAACTGGCCATCCAGCCCGCGTTGTTCACCGCGAAGTAGATCGGGGCGCGCTGGTCGGCGACGGCGCTCTCGGGCACGAAGACGTTCATGCTCTCGTAGCCGCAGCGTGTGTTGGCGATGGTGGTGGAACCGAAGATGCCGGACTGCTGGGCGGCCGCGGCGACCGGGGCGGCGACGTAGCAGAGTTCGGTGTAGGCGCGCACCGTGAGGGGCCGGCCGTCGACCGTGACGGTGAGCGTGGTGTAGGTGTCCGCGTCGAAGGCCAGGGCCGCGTCCTGCGGGTCCTCGGCGTGGACGCGGGAGGGGGCCCGCCCCGGGTCCGCGATCGCGGACGAGGGCACGGCGAACGCCGTCAGGGCGAGTGAGCCCGCTATCGCCATGCCCCGGGCGCGAGACCCGCGGCCGCGCCCTTTCGCCGCACCCGCCGGACGGACGGAGGCTGCTCGACCGGAGGATTCCGAGAGCGACTGCATGAGGTCTCCTCTTGTTGCGTGTCGGGGGATCCACTGACGCCTCGGGCCCAAGGCGTCACGCACGCTACAAGATTGTTAACAAAATACCCAGCAATTTTGCGAACATTTCGCGCCATCACGCGGGGCGAGGGTGCGGGGCACCGATAGGGCCGCTTCGCACTTACCGGTGGCGTTCCCGGGCGGTAACCATGGGAGAGGCTGTTTGGACAGGTATGACCAGAATGAGCTGATTCCAGGAGGGCTCATGAACGCCCCGACCGAGACGACGGCGGGCCCGGCCGCGCAGGACGACGCGCAGGAGGACCCGACCGTCCACATTCTCTGGATCAACGCGGGGCTGAGCTGTGACGGGGATTCGGTCTCGCTCACCGCCGCGACCCAGCCGAGCATCGAGGAACTGGCGCTCGGCGCCCTGCCGGGACTGCCCAAGGTGGCGGTGCACTGGCCCCTGATCGACTTCGAGTGCGGGCCCGTGGAGGGCGCCGACAATTTCGTCGAATGGTTCTTCAAGGCGGACCGGGGCGAACTGGAACCCTTCGTGCTGGTCGTCGAGGGATCCATCCCCAACGAGCGCGTCAAGCCCGAGGGCTACTGGTGCGGCTTCGGGGACGACCCCGAGACCGGCCAGCCGATCACCACCAGCGAGTGGCTGGACCGGCTCACCCCCAAGGCGCTCGCGGTGGTCGCCATCGGCACCTGCGCGACGTACGGCGGAATCCACGCGATGGCCGGGAACCCGACCGGCGCGATGGGCGTGCCGGACTACCTGGGCTGGGAGTGGAAGTCCAAGGCGGGCATTCCGATCGTCTGCATCCCGGGCTGCCCCGTGCATCCGGACAACGCCTCCGAGACACTGCTCTACCTGCTCTACCAGGCGGCGGGCGCGGCACCGATGATCCCGCTGGACGAGGAACTGCGCCCGACCTGGCTGTTCGGCGCGACGGTCCACGAGGGCTGCGACCGCGCCGGCTACTACGAGCAGGGGCAGTTCGCGAAGGAGTACGGATCTCCCGAGTGCCTGGTCAAACTCGGCTGCTGGGGCCCGGTGGTGAAGTGCAACGTGCCCAAGCGCGGCTGGATCAACGGCGTGGGCGGCTGCCCGAACGTCGGCGGGATCTGCATCGCCTGCACCATGCCCGGCTTCCCCGACAAGTTCATGCCGTTCATGGACGAGCCGCCGGGCGGCCATGTGTCCGCGACGGCGAGCGGCATCTACGGATCCGTCATCCGGCGGCTGCGGAACATCACCGCGAAGACCGTCGACAAGGAACCGAAGTGGCGCGGCCGGAGCGAGGAGCTCACGACCGGCTACAAGGCCCCGTGGTGACCACGGTCGCCCGCTGAGCAGACACTCGACAGGAAGGTGGCGCGGCACCATGGCGACGGCGACGAACAAGCCGGCCGGTGACGGCCTCACGGAGATGTCGTGGGACCCGATCACCCGCATCGTCGGCAGTCTCGGCATCCACACCAAGATCGACTTCAAGGCGAAGCGGGTCGCGGAGTGCTACAGCACCTCGTCCGTCTTCCGCGGGTACAGCGTGTTCATGCGCGGCAAGGACCCGCGTGACGCGCACTTCATCACCAGCAGGATCTGCGGCATCTGCGGCGACAACCACGCCACCTGCTCCGTGTACGCCCAGAACATGGCGTACGGGGTGGCGCCCCCGCACCTCGGCGAGTGGATCATCAACCTCGGCGAGGCCGCGGAGTACATGTTCGACCACAACATCTTCCAGGAGAACCTGGTCGGCGTGGACTACTGCGAGCGGATGGTCCGCGAGACCAATCCCGGCGTGCTCGAACTCGCCGAGCGCACCGAGGCCCCGCACGCGGCCGACCACGGCTACCGCACGATCGCCGACATCATGCGCTCGCTCAACCCGCTGGAGGGCGAGTTCTACCGTGAGGCGCTCCAGGTCAGCCGCTACACCCGGGAGATGTTCTGCCTGATGGAGGGCCGCCATGTGCACCCCTCCACGCTCTACCCGGGCGGTGTCGGCACGGTCGCGACCATCCAGCTCTTCACCGACTACCTGACCCGGCTCACCCGCTACGTGGAGTTCATGAAGCGGGTCGTCCCGCTGCACGACGACCTCTTCGACTTCTTCTACGAGGCCCTGCCCGGGTACGAGGAGGTGGGCAGGCGCCGGGTGCTGCTGGGCTGCTGGGGCGCGCTGAACGACCCGGAGTACTGCGACTTCCAGTACGCCAACATGGAGAACTGGGGCCGGCGGATGTTCGTCACCCCGGGGGTCGTCGTGGACGGCAAGCTGGTCACCAACAGCCTCGTCGACATCAACCTCGGCATCCGCATCCTGCTCGGCAGCTCGTACTACGAGGACTGGTCCGGCATGGAGAAGTTCGTCGAACGGGACCCGCTGGGCAACCCGGTCGACGAACGGCACCCCTGGAACCAGCACACCATCCCGGCCCCGCAGAAGCGGGACTTCGACGACAAGTACAGCTGGGTCATGTCGCCGCGCTGGTTCGACGGCACCGACCATCTGGCGCTCGACACCGGCGGCGGCCCGATCGCCCGGCTGTGGTCCACGGCCCTGTCCGGGCTCGTCGACATCGGCTACATCAAGGCCACCGGGCACAGCGTGCAGATCAATCTGCCGCGCACGATGACCAAGCCGGAGATGGCGCTGGAGTGGACGATCCCGCAGTGGAGCAACGCCCTCGAACGCAACCGGGCCCGCACCTACTTCCAGGCGTACGCGGCCGCGGCGGCCCTGTACTTCGCCGAACAGGCGATGGAGGAGGTACGCGCCGGACGCACCCAGACCTGGGAGAAGTTCGACGTGCCGGACGAGTCGATCGGCTGCGGCTTCACCGAGGCGGTCCGGGGTGTGCTCTCCCACCACATGGTGATCAGGGACGGCAAGATCGCCAACTACCACCCGTACCCGCCGACCCCGTGGAACGGCAGTGTGCGCGACAGCTACGGCACACCGGGCCCGTACGAGGACGCGGTGCAGAACACGCCCATCTTCGAGGAGAACCCGCCCGAGAACTTCAAGGGCATCGACATCATGCGGGCCGTCCGCAGCTTCGACCCGTGTCTGCCGTGCGGTGTGCACATGTACGTCGGCGGCGGGCGGACCGTGGAGCAGACGCACCTGCCCACAGGGCTGAGCGGACTGGCGGTCTGACCTTCCCGGGATCCGACGTTCATCGCGATCCGCCGTCCGACACGACGTTCATGTCGACACGACGTTCATCGCGGTACGACCTTCCCCAGGAGCCTCAGGAGAGGGGCTTGCCGATGGCCGGACAGGAGACGGGCGAGCGGATAGGCGCGCTGCTCGACGAGCTGGCGCAGCGGGCGGGACCGGAGGCGCGCGACATCGCGGACGAACTGGTGCGCTGCCTCATGGAGTTCTACGGCGAAGGCCTGGCCCGGGCCGTACGCCTGCTGCGCTCCGCGCCCGACGGCGCGGACCCCCTCGCCGTCCTCACCGCCGACGAACTCGTCGGTGACCTGCTGATCCTGCACGATCTGCACCCCGAGGACACCGCGACCCGGGTGGGCCGCGCCCTCGACAAGGTCCGCCCCTACCTCGGCTCGCACGCGGGCGACGTCGAGGTGGCCGGGCTCGACCTCGACGCGGACGGCGGTCCGACGCTGCGTCTGAGACTGCGCGGCAGCTGCGACGGCTGTCCCTCCTCCACCCAGACCGTGCGCTGGACCATCGAGGAGGCCGTCGCCCGGATAGCCCCCGAGGTCGCCCACATCGAGGTCGAGGGCATGACCGCCGAGGACCCGCAGCCCGCGCTGCTCCAGATCCTGCCGCACCGGCCGGACGACGCCCCCGGCCAGGCGGCGCCGTCCGCGGAACCGGGCGAGACGGCCCGCTGGTACGAACTGGGCCCGCACGCACTGCCGGTGGGCGACGGCACCACCGGGGTCACCGAGGTCGCCGGCCGCGCGCTGCTGCTGGTGCGTCTGCCGGGACAGTTGTACGCCTACCGCGCCCACTGCCCCCTGTGCGCGGCGGGCCTGGCCCCCGCGGTCCTCGACGGCGAACTGCTGCGGTGCGCGGACTGCGGCGCCGCGTTCGACGTGCGCCGGGCCGGCCGGGGCGACCAGGGCCATCTGGATCCCGTACCGCTGCTGGAGGAAGACGGATCGGTGCGGGTGGCGCTGCCCGGCGAGCTGCTGGGGGCAGGACCGTGACCACCGACATCCTCAGGCAGTTCACCCGCAGGCCGCCGCCCGAGGGCGAACGCTGCGACCTGTGCGGGGAGCCGCTGCCCGCCGAGCACCGGCATCTGGTCGACACCTCCCGCCGGTCACTCAAGTGCTCCTGCCCGCCCTGCCATCTGCTCTTCACCCGGCCGGGCGCGGGTCAGGGCCGCTTCCGGGCGGTCCCGGCCCGCTATCTCACCGATCCCGGATTCGCGCTGGACGAGGCGGACTGGAACCGGCTCCAGATCCCGGTCGCGCTCGCCTTCTTCTTCCGCAACTCCGAGCTCGGCCGGCTCGCGGCCTTCTATCCGAGCCCCGCGGGCGCCACCGAGAGCGAGCTCGACCCGGCGACCTGGGACGCGGTGCTCGGCCGCAGCCGGCTGGCGGAGCTGCTGGAACCCGACGTGGAGGCACTGCTGCTGCACCGCGGACGGGCCGGCTCGGTGACGTGCACGCTCGTCCCGGTCGACGTCTGCTACGAACTGGTCGGCCGGATGCGGCTGCACTGGAAGGGCTTCGACGGCGGCGCCGAGGCCCGCGCGGACATCGCGGAGTTCCTGGAGCGGATCACCGCCGCGGCCCGGCCCCTGACCACCCCGTCCCCCGGACCCACCGTCCCGTCGGCGGAACCGAGGAGCCAGGAGGGCCAGGACCCCGCCCCACGGTCCGGGGGCGCCCCGTGAGCGATCTCCAGTTCACCTGCACCGGCGTGCGGCCCGAGCCGTACGGAGCCGGCCCCACGCTGCTGTTCGGGCTGCGCATCGAGGAGGCGGACCACCAGCCGGTGCACGCCCTCGCACTCCGCTGCCAGATCCGGATCGAGCCGGCCGGACGCTCGTACGAGCCGGAGGAGGTCGGCATGCTGGGCGACCTGTTCGGTGAGCCGAGCCGCTGGAACAGCACGCTCAAGCCGTTGCAGTTCGCGCACACCTCCATCACGGTCCCGGGGTTCACCGGTTCCACCGAGGTCGATCTCCCGGTCCCCTGCACCTACGACACCGAGGTCGCGTCCGCCTCGTACTTCCGGGCGCTGACGCGGGGCGAGGTGCCGCTGCTCCTGCTGTTCTCCGGCACGGTGTTCACCGGCCGCGACGGCTTCCGCGCCGAGCCGGTGCCCTGGCACAAGGAGACGACGTACCGGATGCCGGTGGACGTGTGGCGGAACATGATCGAGCAGTACTTCCCCAACTCGGGCTGGCTGCGGGTACGTCTTGACGTGCTCGACGCGCTGCGCCGCTACCGTTCCGCGCGCGCCCTGCCGTCCTGGGAGCGGGTCTTCGACGAACTCCTCGCCACCGCCGAGGCGAAGGCCGAAGCGAAGGGGGCCGACTGAGATGAGCAATCCCCTGGAGGACCGCTTCGAACAGGCCCGCACCATCGCGGACGCCGTCCTGTTCGAGGGGTACGTCCTCTACCCCTACCGCGCCTCCGCCGCCAAGAACCAGCTGCGCTGGCAGTTCGGCGTCCTGGTGCCGCCCGCGTGGACCGCCACGACCGGCGAGCACTCCGTCCAGCGCACCGAGTGTCTGCTGGAACCCCGCAAGGGCGACCGGCTGCACGCCGAACTGCGCTTCCTGCACGTCAGGCGGCGCACCGTCGAACGGCTCGACGCCGACGGCGGCTACACGGAGGTTCCCGAACTGGAGCTTTCCGACCGGGTGTTGGTCCCCTGGGACGAGGGGCACGAGGAGCGTGTCCTGATCCACGAGACCTTCGACGAACTGACGGGTGACCAAGCCCCCGCGCACGCGGTACGGTTCGACCTCCCGGACGCCGTCGAGTACGAGCCGGTGACCGAGGCCGAGGGCCGGACGGTGGGCCGGCTCGTGCGGCGCAGACGACGACTGACCGGTGAACTACGCCCTCATGTCGAAGAGTTGGCCGGGCCCTACCGGGTACTGCGGCTCACGGTGACGGTGCACAACACCACCGCCGTACCGGAACACGCCGGCACCGACCGGGAGACCGCGCTCGCCCACAGCCTGATCGGCACCCATCTGCTGCTCGGAATCCCCGGGGGCCGGTTCCTGTCGCTGACGGACCCGCCGGAATGGGCGCGTCCGGCCGTGGCGGGCTGCCACAATGACCGCACCTGGCCCGTGCTCGCGGGCCCGCCCGGCACGGACGACGTCATGCTGTCCTCGCCGATCATCCTGGAGGACCACCCCGCCGTCGCCGAGGAGAGCCCGGGGCCCCTCTACGACGCCACCGAGATCGACGAGATCCTCTCGCTGCGCACGGCCGCGCTCACCGACCGGGAGAAGCGCGAGGCCCGCGGCACGGACGCCCGCGCAGCGGGGGTGATCGACCTGGTGGACGACATGCCGGACGCGGTCCGCGAACGGCTGCACGGGGCGATCCGGGGGCTGCGCGAGATCACCGGCGAGGACCCGCCGGGCGAGCCGGTCCCGTCCGCTCCCGACACCGGCCTGAGTCTGCCTCAGGGCCCGGGCCATCCATGGTGGGACCCGGCGCAGGACGCCGGGGCCGACGAGGTGCCCGCCGCCGTCGTCATCGACGGCGCGACCGTACGGGCCGGCAGCAGGGTCAGACTCACCCCCGGCGCCCGGCGCTCCGACGCCCAGGACGCCTTCCTGCACGGCCGGCACGCCACGGTCGAGGCCGTGGTCGGCGATCTCGACGGCGAGACGCATCTCGCCGTCGTCGTGGACGACGACCCCGGCACCGACGTACGCAGGGCCCAGGGCCGATTCCTGTACTTCAAGCCCGACGAAGTGGCCCCGCTGCCGGACCCGGAGGAGGCGTCATGACCGGATCCGATCGCACCGGCCCGTCCGATGGGACCCAGGAGCACGGCAGGGGCCGGGTCCTCGTCGCCGGAGTCGGCAACGTCTTCCTCGGCGACGACGGGTTCGGTGTGGAGACCGTACGGCGGCTCGCCGCCCGGACGCCCGAACTGCCGCCCGGTGTCGAGCTGATGGACGCGGGCATCCGCGGGGTGCACCTCGCCTACCGGCTGCTGGAGGGCTACCGGACGCTCGTCCTGGTGGACATCGTCGCCCGCGAGGGACCGCCCGGCACCCTCCACACGATCGACGTCGGCCCCGAACCCCCCGCCGCACGACCCGCACCGGGCCCGCTGGACACCCACGCCATGGATCCGGCCACCGTGCTGGCCCTGCTGCACGATCTGCACGCCGGCGCGGGCGGCACCCTCCCGCGGGAGGTGTACGTCATCGGCTGCGTCCCCCAGGACACCGGTGAGGGCATGGGGCTGACTCCCCCGGTGGCCGCCGCCGTGGACGCCGCCGCCGGCCTGGTGCTCGACCTGGTACGCCGCGCCACCTCCGTACCCCAGCGGAGCTGACCACGATGGAGGCAAGGATGGAATGGCAATGGATTGGCCTGGCCGCGGGCCTCGTAGTGGCCTACGGAGTCGCGAGGAACCTCTCCGACATCCGCCGCTACTTGCGCATGCGGCGCATGTGATCCGGCGGACGTGAATGATCGGGCGGCCGTGCGTGATCCGGTGGACGCGCCCCCGCGCGCGGACTCCCGCCGTCGCGCCCGGCGCGACCGCCGACGTCCTCGAGCTGTACGTACCGCTCCAGGAAGAGATGCAGGGTGCCGTGGAGTTCACCCAGGCGGACGAACCACAGGGCGAGGTTCATGGCGCCCTGCTGGGTGATCGCGTAGACACGGCGCGCGGGGCCGCTCTCCGAGGCGTGCCAGTGCGAGGTGACCTCACCGCTGCTCTCCATGCCGCGCAGCAGCCGGTACACATGCGCCTGGTCCGCGTCGCCGCAGCCGAAAGCACCCAGGCGCTGCACCAGTTCATAGCCATGACCTTGGCGTTCGGCCAGCAACAGGAGCAGCACCGGGGTGAGCAGAGCGCGTCGCTCGACCTCTTGCCCGGTCATCGTGTTCTCAGGGTAACCAGCCATGCGCGCGCCTCACATCCGGGCGAGGCGGCCCCGCGTCGTGGCGGGGCGGCGGGAGGTGAGGGTGATGCATGAGCTGTCGATCGCCGTCGCGGTCGTGGAACAGGTCGAGGAGGCGGTACGGGATCAGGGCCGCGCGGTCGAATCGCTGACCCTGCGGATCGGTGAGCTGGCGGGGGTGGTGCCCGAGGCGCTGGACTTCTCGTTCGGGCTCGCGGCCGAGGGGACCGCGCTGGCGGGTGCGCGGCTGCTGATCGAGACTGTCGAGGCACGGGGCCGCTGCGAGGCCTGCGGCCGCGAGGCGCCGACCGGCATGCCTCCGGTGCTGTGGTGCGCCGGGTGCGGGGCTCCGCTGACCCTGCTCGGCGGCCGGGAGCTGGAGATCGTCCGGGTGACGCTGGCCGACGGTCCCCCGGAGGTACGCGACGAGGAGGCGAGCCATGTGCCGCACCGTTGACCTGCATCAGGCCGTGCTCGCCAAGAACGACGAGAACGCGCTGGCCCTGCGGAGCTATCTGGGTGACCGCGGCACGGTGGCGGTGAATCTGCTGTCCAGTCCGGGCAGCGGCAAGACGGCCCTGCTCGAACTGCTGCTCGCGCGCGCCGTGGCGGGCGGCACCCCGGCCGCCGCCGTCACCGCCGATCTGGCGACCGAGAACGACGCGACGCGGCTGGCCCGCTCCGGCGCGCCGGTGCGGCAGATCCTCACCGACGGGCTCTGCCATCTGGAGGCGGGCATGCTCCAGCGGCGGCTTGAGGGCTGGCTGCCCGAGGGCACCCGGCTGCTGTTCGTCGAGAACGTCGGCAATCTCGTCTGTCCCGCCTCCTACGACCTCGGGGAGACCCTGCGCATCGCGCTCGCCTCGGTGACCGAGGGCGAGGACAAGCCGGTCAAGTACCCGACCGCGTTCGGTCTCGCGCAGCTGGTCGTGGTCACCAAGACCGACATCGCGGAGGCCGTCGGCTTCGACCGGGAGGCGTTCCTGCGGGGTGTCCGGCAGGTCAATCCCGGGGTTCCGGTGCTGGAGACCTCCGCCCGTACCGGCGCGGGGGTCGACGCCCTGCTGGCGCACGTCCTGCGCTGCGCGGCGGGCGAGGAGACGCACGTACCGGTGCTGGCGCGGCAGCACGAGCGGCATCACCACTACGAGAACGTCCGCGAACACCCTTCGGCGGACGGGCACGAGCACACCGGCGGGTACCACCCGGCCGGCGGGCACGAGCACACCGGCGGGCACGATCACGCCGACGTGCGCACGCGCCCCGGCGTGCGGGGACAGACCCGGTGAACAGCTCCCCGGGGCGCGAGCGCCGGCACGTCACCGTCACGGGCGTGGTCCAGGGAGTGGGGTTCCGGCCCTTCGTCTACACCCTCGCGCAGGACCTCGGGCTGACGGGCTGGGTCACCAACAACGCGCGGGGCGTCGAGGCCGAGGTGGAGGGCCCGGCCGACGGCGTGGCGGAGTTCTGCGCGCGGATCGGGACGCGGCCGCCGCCGCTCGCGGTCGTCGAGTCGGTGGAGCACGAGACGGTGCCCCTGGGCAACGACGGCTCGGTGTTCACCATCCGCCCGTCCTCCGGCGGACCGGGCCGCACCCTGGTCTCCCCGGACACCGCGACCTGCGACGCCTGTCTGAGCGAACTCGCCGACCCCGCCGACCGGCGGTACGGGCACCCGTTCATCACCTGCACGCACTGCGGCCCGCGGTTCACCATCGTGACCTCGCTGCCGTACGACCGGGACAGCACCACCATGGCGGGCTTCCCGATGTGCGCGGACTGCGCCCGTGAGTACGCGGACCCGGCCGACCGGCGGTTCCACGCCCAGCCGATCGCCTGCCCCGCCTGCGGTCCCCGGCTGACCCTGCGCACCGGGGCGGACGACCCGGGCGAACTGCGCGACGGGGACGCGCTCGCCGAGGCCCGCCGGCTGCTGGCCGAGGGCGCCGTGGTCGCGGTCAAGGGGATCGGCGGCTACCACCTGGCGTGCGACGCGGGAGACCCCGCGGCCGTCCGCACCCTGCGCAAGCGCAAGAACCGCGGCGGCAAACCCTTCGCGGTGCTCGCCGGATCGCTGGACACCGTCCGGCGACTGGCCCATGTCGGGCCCGAGGAGCGGGAGTTGCTCCTCGGGCCGCGCAAACCGGTGGTCCTGCTGCGGCGGCGGGCGGAGTCGGGCGACGAGATCGCGGCGGGCGTCGCGCCGGGCAGCCCCGACCTCGGCTTCATGCTCCCGTACACACCGGTGCACCGGCTGCTGCTCGGTCTGCCCGGTGATCCGCCGGGTCCCGCCGTCCTCGTGATGACCAGTGGGAACCGCTCGGGCGAGCCGATCGTCACCGACGACGCCGAGGCGCTGACCCGGCTGGCGGGGCTCGCCGACGCCTGGCTCGGCCACGACCGGCCCGTCCATGTGCCCTGTGACGACTCGGTGGTACGGGTGTGCGCGGGCGCCGAGCTCCCGGTGCGCCGGTCGCGCGGTTACGCCCCCTTCCCCGTCGCGCTCCCGGTGCCGGTGGTCCCGGCCCTGGCCGTGGGCGGGGACCTGAAGAACACCTTCTGCGCCGGGGACGGCCGCTACGCCTGGCTGTCCGCGCACGTCGGGGACATGGACGACCTGGCCACCCTGAACGCCTTCGAGCGGGCCACCGGCCATCTGACCGGCCTCACCGGCGTCACACCGCGCCTGATCGTCGCCGACCGGCATCCCGGCTACCGCTCCACCCAGTGGGCGCGGCGCACCGCCGCCGCCCGCGGACTGCCCCTGCTTCAGGTGCAGCACCATCACGCCCATGTCGCCTCGGCGATGGCCGAGCACGGTCTCGACGGTTCGGCACCGGTGATCGGGGTCGCCTTCGACGGGACCGGGTACGGCGACGACGGTGCCGTGTGGGGCGGCGAGGTGCTGCTCGCCGACTACGACGGATACCGGCGGTTCGCCCATCTGGGCTATGTCCCTCTGCCGGGCGGCGACGCGGCCGTACGCAACCCCTACCGCATGGCGCTGTCGCATCTGCGGGCCGCGGGACTGCCCTGGCACGACGAGCTGCCGTGCGCGGCGGCGGCCACGCCGGAGGAGCGGCGGCTGCTCGAACGGCAGCTGGAACGCGGGCTCAACTGCGTTCCCACGTCCAGCATGGGACGCCTCTTCGACGCGGTGTCCTCGCTCGCGGGGGTGTGTCACCGGGTGGAGTACGAGGCGCAGGCGGCGATGGAACTGGAGAACGCGGCGCTGGCCGATCCGGCGGGTCCGCTCGGCGACGACGAGCGCGACGACGCGTACCGGTTCATGCTGAGAGCGGTCCCTGAGGACCCCGGGGCGCCGATCGTCGCCGATCCGGCGCCGGTCCTGGCCGCCGCCGTCGCGGACGTCAGGGCAGGTGTCACGGCCGGTGCCGTGGCCCGCCGGTTCCATCGGGCCGTCACGGGCCTGGTCCTGGAGGTGTGCACGGTGGCACGGAAGAGGACCGGGATCGGCACGGTCGCCCTCAGCGGCGGGGTGTTCTGCAACGCCCTGCTCACCGAGGGCTGCGGGGCCGTCCTGGAGCGGGACGGCTTCACCGTGCTGAGGCACCACAGGGTTCCCCCCAACGACGGAGGTCTGGCCCTCGGCCAACTGGCCGTCGCCGCACGGTCACTGGACCGGCGCGGCCGAGCGTACGAGTGAGGCAGGAGCGAGTCATGTGTCTGGCCGTACCCGGCCGAGTGCTGGAGATCGAGGAACGAGACGCGACGCGGATGGCCAAGGTGGACTTCGGCGGTGTCGTCAAGGACGTGTGTCTGGAGTACGTACCGGACATGAAGGTCGGTGACTACGCCATCGTCCATGTGGGATTCGCGTTGCAGCGGCTGGACGAGGAATCGGCGAAGCAGACCCTGGAGCTCTTCGAGAACCTCGGGGTCCTCGACGAGGAGTTCGGCGACGCCTGGGGCAAGGCCGCCCGGGACGCCGGCGCCGAACGCCCCGCCGGAACCGGACGTCCGCCCCTGGAGGGCGCCGAGAAGGAGGCGCGGTCATGAAGTACCTGGACGAGTTCAGCGATCCGGCCCTCGCCAAGCGGCTCTTCGACGACATCAGGGCGGTCACCACCCGGCCCTGGTCCCTCATGGAGGTCTGCGGCGGCCAGACGCACTCGATCATCCGCCACGGCATCGACCAGCTCCTGCCCGAGGAGATCCAGTTGATCCACGGGCCGGGCTGCCCGGTCTGTGTGACCCCGCTGGAGATCATCGACAAGGCGCTGGAGATCGCCTCCCGGCCCGACGTGATCTTCTGTTCGTTCGGCGACATGCTGCGTGTGCCCGGCAGCGGACGCGACCTGTTCAAGGTCAAGAGCGAGGGCGCCGACGTCCGGGTCGTTTACTCGCCGCTGGACGCGCTGAAGATCGCGCAGGAGAACCCCGACCGGCAGGTCGTGTTCTTCGGCATCGGCTTCGAGACCACGGCACCGCCCAACGCGATGACCGTGTACCAGGCCAAGAAGCTGGGCATCGCCAACTTCAGCCTGCTGGTCTCGCACGTGCGGGTGCCCCCGGCCATCGACGCCATCATGAACTCGCCGGACTGCCGGGTGCAGGCGTTCCTCGCCGCCGGGCACGTCTGCACGGTCATGGGCACGGCCGAGTACCCCGAACTCGCCGAGCGGCACCGGGTTCCGATCGTCGTGACGGGCTTCGAGCCGCTCGACATCCTGGAGGGCATCCGCCGGGCGGTGATCCAGTTGGAGGCGGGGCAGCACACCGTGGAGAACGCCTATCCGCGCGCGGTGCAGCCCGAGGGGAGTCCCGCGGCGCGGGCCATGCTCTCCGACGTCTTCGAGGTGACCGACCGGGCCTGGCGCGGGATCGGCATGATCCCGGTGAGCGGCTGGCGACTGTCGCCCAAGTACCGCGAGTTCGACGCCGAGCACCGCTTCTCGGTGACGGGCATCGCGACCGAGGAGTCGACCGTGTGCCGCAGCGGCGAGGTGCTCCAGGGGCTCATCAAGCCGCACGAGTGCGCCGCGTTCGGCAAGGAGTGCACTCCGCGCAACCCGCTGGGCGCCACCATGGTCTCCAGCGAGGGCGCGTGCGCCGCGTACTACCTCTACCGGCGTCTTGACACCCCGGACAAGGAGGCGAGTTCCGTTGGCTGACTCGGCATACGCTCCCGTCGACTTCTCCTCCTGGACCTGCCCGGCGCCGCTGCGCGACCACGACAGGATCGTGATGGGGCACGGCGGTGGCGGCACGCTCTCCGCGGAACTGGTGGAGCACCTGTTCGCGCCCGCCTTCGGGAACACGGTGCTCGCCGAGCTCGGAGACTCCGCCCATCTGCTGATGGGCGGCGCCCGGATCGCCTTCTCCACCGACTCGTTCGTCGTCCGGCCGCTGTTCTTCCCCGGCGGCAGCATCGGGGACCTCGCCGTCAACGGCACGGTCAACGACCTGGCCATGGCGGGAGCCGTACCGGCGTATCTCTCCTGCGGGTTCATCCTGGAGGAGGGGGTCGAGCTCTCCGTCGTGGGGCGCGTGGCCGAGGCGATGGGCGAGGCGGCGCGGACGGCGGGGGTGCTGGTCGCGACCGGTGACACCAAGGTCGTCGACGCCGGTCACGGCGACGGCGTCTTCGTCAACACCGCCGGGATCGGCCTGATCCCTGACGGCGTCGACATCCGCCCGCAGCGCGCGGCCCCCGGTGACGTGGTGCTGGTCAGTGGGCCGATCGGCGTGCACGGGGTGGCGATCATGAGTGTGCGGGAGGGGCTCGAGTTCGGCGTCGAGATCCAGAGCGACACCGCCTCGCTGGCCGGTCTGGTCGCGGACATGCTGGCCGTCTGTCCGGACGTCCATGTGCTGCGCGATCCGACCCGCGGCGGTCTGGCCACCTCGCTGAACGAGATCGCGGCGGCGGCCCGGGTCGGCGTCCGGCTCGACGAGCGGTCGCTGCCCGTCCCGGAGACGGTCGCCAACGCCTGCGCCTTCCTCGGCCTCGACCCGCTGTACGTGGCGAACGAGGGCAAGCTGGTGGCGTTCGTTGCGGCCGAGCACGCCGACGCCGTGCTCGCGGCGATGCGGGCCCATCCGCTGGGCAAGGAGTCCGTGGCGATCGGACAGTGCGTGCCCGACCATCCCGGCATGGTGGTCGCGGCCACCGGTCTGGGCGGCACCCGGGTGGTGGACATGCCGCTCGGGGAGCAGCTTCCGCGCATCTGCTGACCCGTCTCCGGGCCCGCCGCCGTCGCGCGGGCCCGCGGCCCGACCCTCCAAGGGGCCGGCCCCCGGTGACGACCCGCATCACGCGGGCGTCGCCAGGACCGGCCTCTTCCGTCTGCCCGGGGTCGCGCCCGTAGTCGTCTGCCCGTAGTCGATTGCCCGGGGCCGCGCCCGCGGTCATGTGCCCGGGTCGGTGTCCGGGGTCGTGCCCGGGGGCTGCAACCCTCTCGCAACGTCCGGGGTGGTCGGCTGGTCCGCGACAGCCGCGAGACCCGAGGGGGAAGCCGATGGACGTCGTCCCGCGCGTGCAGCTGACACCCGCGGCCGCCGAACTGCTGAGGCGACTGCACACCGAGCACGGTCCCCTGATGTTCCATCAGTCGGGCGGCTGCTGCGACGGCAGCGCGCCCATGTGCTACCCCGCAGGCGAGTTCCGCACCGGCGGTTCCGATGTCCTGCTCGCCGATCTGGAGATCGCGGGCGTCACGGAGCCGGTGTCCTTCTGGATGTCGAAGAGCCAGTACGAACTGTGGTCCCACACGCGCCTGATCGTGGACGTCGTGCCGGGCCGTGGCAGCGGCTTCTCCCTGGAAGCACCCGAAGGAGTGCGTTTTCTCATCCGTTCCCGCGTCGTCGGCGCCTAGCAACCGTCCCCGCTTCTCGTCTCTGATGCAATTTCCCTGAGTACTTGCAGAGTTGACGAGACATCAGGGGGCACGGTGACGCGTCTTGACAGACGGTTCAGAACGGCGCTGACGGTCTTCACGGCATGCGGAGCGCTGGCCGGTGCGGCCCTGACGGGGGCGGCACCGGCCGGCGGCGCGGAGAGGACGAACCGTCTCGCGCCGGGTATCACCTACACGCAGTTGGACATCCCGGCGGCCAAAGGTGTCGCCCGCGCGCATGTGTTGACCGTCGACCTGCGCAATCCCCGTGTGCGGGTCGATCTCCTCCATCCCGGTTCCGTGGCGTCCCGGGCACCCGTGTCCGAACTGGCCGACTCCCGGGGCGCGGTCGCCGGGGTCAACGGCGACTTCTTCGACATCACCGAGACGCAGCATCCGGGCGTCGAGGCGACGGGCGCGACGGTGGGTCCGGCGATCGCGAGCGGTCGCGCCCTGAAGGGGGCTGTCCCCGACGGCCAGCGGTTCGGACCGGCGCTGCCGCCCGGCACGAACACCGAGGACGTGTTCGGTGTGGGCACCGACCGCCGGGCCCGGCTGGACGCCGTGGCCCTCCAAGGGTCGGTCCGCAGCGCCGCCGGCACCTGGCGGCTCCGGGGTCTCAACCAGTACGCGCTCCCGGTGGGCTCCGTCGGCGAGTTCACCGCGGACTGGGGCGGCGTCTCGCGGGTCCGGGCGACCTGCGGTACGGACACGGACCGGGCCGCGCCGTGCAGCACCGAGACCTACGAGGTGACGCTGCGCCGCGGGCGGGTCGTGTCCACCGCGGGAACTCCGGGAAGCGGGCCGATCGCCCGGGGCACGACCGTGCTGGTCGGCCGCGAGGCGGGCGCCCGGAAACTGCGGAAGCTGTCCGTGGGCGAGCGGGTCGGGGTGCGGTACCGGCTGGTCGCGAAGTCCTCCCGGGTGCCCTACCGTTTCGCGATCGGCGGCTATCCGATGATGACCCGCGGAGTGCCGCTGCCGGGCCTGGACGACAGGACCTCCGCCGTACGCACCGCGGTGGGCTTCTCCGACCACGGGCACCGGATGCAGCTCCTCGCCCTGGACGGCGCCCCCCGATTCCGGGCCGGGCTCACCATCGCCGAGGTCACCCGGGCCATGAAACGGCTGGGGTCGGTGGACGCCTTCAGTCTGGACGGCGGCGGATCCACCACGATGGTCGCCCGGCGGGCGGGGGCGGACGCCGTCAGGGTCCTCAACCATCCGAGCGTCGGCGCCGAGCGTCCCGTCCCCAACGGCATCGGGGTGTTCGAGACCCGTTGACGCGCCGGCCGGTCAGGGCGTCAGGCTGCCCACGATGTCGGCCGTCGCGGTGAGACCGCTGTGGATGGTCGGGGCCATGCTCGTGCTGGCCAGCAGGAACCCGAGCAGGGCGCAGACCAGGGCGTGGGAGACCTTGAGCCCTCCGTTGCGCAGGAAGATCACCGCCAGCACCAGGAGAAACAGCACCGCAGAGATGGAAATGGCCATCGTCAACCTCCTCCGCCACGTCCACTTCGCGGCGTTCGGCCGTAAGTGTGGCGTAGCGGAGGGTTCGCCCGGGCGGCTGACGTGTCCCCCGAACGGGTGGAGTTGCGCCGTCGGCCGTGGGCGCCCGGAACGACCGGGTCCCGGTCCCCGGCGGGAGGAGCGGACTCCGGCCCCGCGCACGCGAAGAGCCCGCCCCGGGTGGGGACGGGCTCCTCGCGGAACGGGTCAGGGTGCTTGCAGGTCGACCAGAGCGGCCAGGGCCTCGCGGTGCGCGCCCGCCGTGCCGTAGGCGATCGAGTCGGCCTTGGCGCGCTTGAGCCAGAGGTGCGCCGGGTGCTCCCAGGTCATGCCGATGCCGCCGTGCAGCTGGAGCGCCTCCTCCGCCGCGCGGACGGCGACGGGTGCCGCGTACGCCTGGGCGACGGCGACCGCCACGTCGCCGTCCGCGCTGCCGGTGGCCAGGGCGTCGGCGGCGTTCCTGGCCGCTGCGCGGGTGCCCACGACCTCCAGCCACACCTGGGCCAGCCGGTGCTTGAGCGCCTGGAATCCGCCGACCTGCCGGTTGAACTGCCTGCGCTCCTTGAGGTAGCGGACCGTCTCCGTCAACGCGTGCTCGGCGATGCCGAGTTGCTCGGAGGCGAGCAGCCCGGCCCCGGCCCGCAGCGCCCGCCGTACGGCGCCCGCCGCGTCCGTGGTGAGCGGTCGCGCGGGGGCCGCGTCGAAGGTGATCCGGGCGAGCGGCCGGGTCTGGTCGAGGCTGACCTGCGCGACGACGGTGACGGCGTCCGCGGCGACGGCGTACAGCCCGCCGTCCTGCGCCGGGACGAGCAGGACGTCGGCGGCGGCCGCGTCGGCGATGCCCGTCAACTCCCCGTGCAGGGAACCGTTCTCCAGGCGGACGGTCCGGTGGGCGGTGCCCGGTCCGACGTTCAGCGCGACGGCGAGGACGCCCACGGTCCGGCCGGAGGCGAGCTCTGCCAGGAGTTCGTCCGCGACGGGCCCCTCGCAGGCCAGCAGCGCCTCGGTCGCGACCACGGCGCTCGTCAGATAGGGCACGGGAGCGACGGCGCGGCCCAGTTCCTCCAGGACCACCGCGGCTTCGCGGTGGGTGGCTCCCTGGCCGCCCCGCTCCTCGGGCACCAGCAGTCCGGCGAGGCCCATGCCCTCCGCGAGGGCCTTCCAGAGCTCGGGGTCGTACGGGGTGCCCGACTCGCTGCGGGTGATGACGTCCGCCGCCGCGCAGCGGTCGGTGAGGAGGTCGCGGACGGCGGCGCGCAGCGCCTCTTCCTCCTCGGTGTAGAGCAGATCGGGCTCGGTGCTCACCTGGCTCATCGGGCGAGGTCCTTCCATGCGACGTCCTTGTCGGTGCGCGGCTCGGACGGCAGGCCGAGGACGCGTTCGGCGACGATGTTCAGCAGGACCTCGCTGGTCCCGCCCTCGATGCTGTTGCCCTTGGAGCGCAGGTAGCGGTATCCGGCGTCCCGGCCGGTGAAGTCGACGAGTTCGGGCCGGCGCATCGTCCAGTCCCCGTACAACAGGCCTTCCTCGCCGAGGAGTTCGACTTCGAGGCCGCTGATCTCCTGGTTGAGCCGGGCGAAGCCGAGCTTCATGCCGGCGCCCTCGTGGCCGGGCTGGCCCAAGGCGAGCTGCTGGCGCAGCCGTTCGCCGGAGAGGCGCGCGACCTCTGACTCGACCCACAGCCTCAGCAGCCGCTGGTGCGTGTCGTGGGTGCGCAGTTCGGGCCGCTCGCGCCAGGTCTTCGCGACCGGGCCGATCATGCCGCCCTCGCGCGGGATGCGCATGCCTCCGATGGAGACGCGCTCGTTCATCAGGGTGGTCTGCGCGACCTTCCAGCCGTCGCCGACCTCGCCGAGGCGGTGGGCGTCGGGGATGCGGACGTCGGTGAGGAAGACCTCGTTGAACTCGGCCTCGCCGGTGATCTGGCGCAGCGGGCGCACGTCGACGCCCGGGTCGGTCATGTCGCAGACGAAGTAGGTGATGCCCCGGTGCTTGGGCACGTCCGGGTCGGTGCGGGCGATGAGGATGGCCCAGCGGGCGAGGTGGGCGCTGGAGGTCCACACCTTCTGCCCGTTGACCACCCAGTCGCCGCCTTCGCCGTCCGTGCGGACCGCGCGGGTGCCGAGGGCGGCGAGGTCCGAACCGGCGCCGGGCTCGCTGAAGAGCTGGCACCACACCTCCTCACCGACCCACAGGGGGCGCAGGAAGCGGCGCTTCTGCTCCTCGGTGCCGAAGCCGAGGATGGTCGGGGCGGCCATGCCGAGGCCGATGCCGATCCGCCGGGGGTCGTTGTCGGGCGCGCCCGCGGCCGCCAGTTCGGCGTCCACGACGGCCTGGAGGCGGCGCGGGGCGCCGAGTCCGCCGAGGCCCTCGGGGTAGTGCACCCAGGCGAGCCCGGCGTCGAAGCGGGCCTTCAGGAAGTCCAGCCGGTCCGTCTCCCCGGGCGGGTGGGCGGCCAGCAACTCCTGCGTGCGGCGGCGCAGTTCGGCTGCGTCGGTCATGCGGCGGCTCCGTTCTGAAGTGTGGGCACCACGGCGATCCGTCCGGTGGTGACTCCGTCGGCGACCCGCTGCACGGCGGCCGCGGCCCCGCTCAGCGGCACCCGCTCGCTCACCAGCGGCTTGATCGCGCCCCGTGCGGCCAGTTCGGTGAGCTGCTCGTGGCAGTGCAGGACGAGCTTCGGGTTCTTGGTGTTGTACAGGCCCCAGTGGAGGCCGAGGACGCCGTAGTTCTTGACGAGGGCGTGGTTCAGCGCGGGGCTCGGGATCGAACCGCTCGCGAAGCCGACGACCACGATCCGGCCCTCGAAGGCGACGACCTTGGTGGACTGGGTGTAGGCCTCGCCGCCGACGGGGTCGTAGATCACGTCCGCGCCGCGTCCGCCGGTCGCTTCCTTGACGGCGGCGATCACGTCCTCGGAGCGCCGGTCGACGACGACGTCGCAGCCCAGTTCGCGCGCGACGGCCGCCTTGTCCGTGCCGCCCACGACGCCGATGACGCGCGCGCCCGCCGCTTTTCCGAGCTGGACGGCGGCGCTGCCGACCCCTCCCGCGGCCGCGTGGACGAGCAGCGTCTCGCCGGCCTCCAGGCGGGCCCGGCGGTGCAGGCCGAACCAGCCGGTCTGGTAGCCGATGTGCAGGGCGGCGGCCTCGGCGTCGTCGAGGGCGTCGGGTGCCGGCAGCAGGGCGGCGGCGTCCGCGACCGCGTACTCGGCGAAGCCGCCGTACGGCAGCGCGGGGTTGGCGATCACCCGGCGGCCGTCCTCGGTCTCGCCGCAGATCTCCACGCCCGGTGTGAACGGCAGCGGCGGCCTGACCTGGTACTGGCCGCGGCACATCAGCGCGTCCGGGAAGTTGATGTTCGCGGCGCGCACCTTGAGCAGGACCTGGCCGTCACCGGGCGTCGGCCGGTCCACCTCCACTAGGCGCATCGCCTCCGCGGGCTCGCCGTTCTGGTGCACTTGCCATGCCTGCATGCGGGGCCTCCAGGGGGACTGTGTCGGCTGACCGGGGTCCTTCGCATACTAAGCGGTCGCTTGCCACCCTGGGAACAGCGGACCGCCGTCGTCTTCGCCACGACGGCGCCGGCGCCCCAGGTCGTACCGCCGCCCCGCCGCCCGCCCTCAGTCCTCCTTGGACCGCGCCTTGGGCCGCGCCCGTACGTGCATCCGCTCGCCCTGGGGCCCGAACAGGCTCAGGAACTCGGCGGGCCCCTCCCCCGTCGACCCGAACCAGTGCGGCACGCGGGTGTCGAACTCCGCCGCCTCCCCGGCCTCCATCACCACGTCGTGCTCGCCGAGGACCACGCGCAGCCGCCCGGAGAGCACGTAGAGCCATTCGTAGCCCTCGTGCGTGCGCGGATCGGGCTCCGCCGTCCGCTTCGGTTCGAGCACCTTGTAGGCCTGGAGTCCGCCCGGCTGGCGGGTCAGCGGCCAGTACGTCCTGCCGTGCCGCACGATCGGCTCGGCACGCACCCGGGGGTCGTCGACGGGCGGGGCTCCGACCAGCTCGTCCAGGGCCACCTGATGGGCCCGCGCGATGGGCAGCAGCAGTTCCAGGCTGGGCTTGCGCAGGCCCGACTCCAGACGCGAGAGCGTGCTCACCGAGATGCCGGTCGCCTCGGACAGGCCGGCCAGGGTCGCCCCGCGCTCCTTCCTGATCCGCCGCAGCCGCGGGCCCACCTCGGCGAGGACCGCGTCCGTCGTCACCTCACCGGCCGCATCGTGCCCGCCGGTACCGCTCTCGCCCGCGTGGGCCGCTCTACTCATCCCCCTATTGCAGAATCGGCAAAGCCATTTGTCAATCCGACGCACCTCGGGCGACCGTCTGGGTGGAGGTGGTCACCATGACCGAGACCATGACCATGACCGGGACCGTGCCCGGGAATTACGAAGTGGTCGTCGTCGGCGGCGGCACGGCGGGGCTCTCCGCGGCCCTGGTCCTCGGACGGGCGCGGCGCCGCACGCTCGTCGTGGACGAGGGTGAGCCGCGCAACGCGCCCGCCGCGCACCTACAGGGCTATCTGACCCGCGACGGCATGCCGCCCGCCGAGTTCCTCGCCGAGGGCCGGCGCGAGGTCGAGGGCTACGGGGTGGAGATCGTCCGGGGCCGGGTGGTGGACGCCGTCCGGGACGGCGCAGGCGAGTTCGACCTCACGACCGGCTCAGGAACCACCGTCCACGCGCGCCGGCTGATCGTCACGACGGGGCTGGCCGACGAGATGCCGCCGGTGCCCGCAGTCGCCGAGCGCTTCGGACGCGATGTGCTGCACTGTCCGTACTGCCACGGCTGGGAGGTGCGCGACCGGGCCTTCGGCGTGCTGGCCACCACTTCGATGAGCGTGCACCAGGCACTCATGGTCGGCCAGTGGTCGAAGGACGTCACGCTGTTCCTGCACACGGTGGCCGAGGACGAGCTCTCCGACGAGGATCTGCGCCGGCTCGCCGCCGCGGGCGCCGACGTGGTGCCGGGCGAGGTCGCGGAGCTGGTGGTCGCGGACGACCGGCTCACCGGCGTACGGCTCACGGACGGGACCACGCACGACCGCTCGGTGCTGTTCGTGGCGCCGCGCCCGGTGCCGCGGACCGGACTGCTGGAGCGGCTGGGCGCGGACCTGCGGGAGACGCCGTTCGGCGCCTACCCGGTGACCGACCCGACCGGGCTGACCAGCGTGCCCGGCGTCTGGGCGGCCGGCAACGCCGCCGGTTTCGCGGAGCAGGTGGTGAACGCCGCGAGCGGCGGATACCGCGCGGCGGCCACGCTCAACGGCGAGCTCCTGTTCGCCGACCTCGACGCGGCGATCGCGCGCGGAACGGACTGAGACACGGCTCAGGGGCACGCGCCGGATGCCGTACGGGTGTGGAGCGGGCGCTCGCGTTGCGCGTACGGGTGTGAAGCGGGCGCTCGCGTTGCACGATGGCTGCATGCTGCTGAGCCGGCTCGCCCATGTGTCCCAGGAGGTCGCCGCCACCTCGGCGCGGTCCCGGAAGACCGCGCTGCTCGCCGGGCTGTTCCGGGACGCCGAGGCGGACGACGCGCCGATCGTGATCCCCTATCTGGCGGGCCGGCTGCCGCAGGGCCGCATCGGCGTCGGCTGGAAGGTGCTGAGCAGACCGGTCGCCCCCGCCGCCGAGCCCACGCTCACCGTGCGCGAGGTCGACGCCCGGCTCACCGTGCTCGGCGAGGTCTCCGGCGCCGGTTCCCAGGCCGAACGGGCCCGTCTGGTCGGCGAGTTGATGGGGGCGGCCACCGAGGAGGAGCAGCGTTTCCTGATCGGGCTGCTGACCGGCGAGGTGCGCCAGGGCGCGCTGGACGCGCTCGCGGTGGAGGGGCTCGCGGAGGCGACCGGCGCCCCCGCGGGCGACGTACGCCGGGCGGTGATGCTGGCGGGCTCGCTGCGGGCGGTGGCGCGCGCCCTCCTGGCGGACGGGCCGGAGGCGCTCGACGGGTTCCGGCTCACCGTGGGCCGTCCGGTGCTGCCGATGCTGGCGCACTCCGCGTCCTCCGTCCAGGAGGCGGTCGGCAAGCTCGGCGCCTGCGCGGTCGAGGAGAAGCTCGACGGCATCCGGGTGCAGCTGCACCGGGACGGCGATGAGATCCGTGTCTACACCCGCACCCTCGACGACATCACCGACCGGCTGCCCGAACTCACCTCTACTGCACGGGAGTTGCCGGTCGATCGGTTCATCCTGGACGGTGAGGTGATCGCCCTGGACGACCGGGGGCGGCCGCGGTCCTTCCAGGAGACGGCCGCCCGGGTGGGGTCGCGCGTGGACGTGGCGGCGGCCGCGGAGACCGTGCCCGTCTCCCCCGTCTTCTTCGACGCGCTGTCCGTCGACGGGCGGAACCTGCTGGATCTGCCGTTCACCGAGCGGCACGCGGAGCTGGCACGGCTGGTTCCCGAGCCGATGCGGGTCCGGCGGACGCTCGTGCGGGGACCCGAGGACGCCGGACGGGCCGAGGCCTTTCTCGCCGACACCCTGGACCGGGGGCACGAGGGCGTCGTCGTGAAGGCCCTCGACGCCCCGTACAGCGCGGGCCGGCGCGGTGCCGCCTGGCTCAAGGTCAAGCCCGTGCACACCCTCGACCTGGTGGTCCTGGCGGCCGAGTGGGGCCACGGGCGGCGCACCGGCAAGCTCTCCAACCTGCACCTGGGCGCCCGTACCGACGACGGCTCCTTCGTCATGCTCGGCAAGACGTTCAAGGGCATGACCGACGCGATGCTCACCTGGCAGACCGCACGGTTCCGGGAGCTGGCCGTCACGGACGACGGTCACGTGGTGACCGTACGGCCCGAGCTCGTCGTCGAGATCGCCTACGACGGTCTTCAGCGGTCCACCCGCTACCCGGCCGGTGTCACCCTCCGCTTCGCCCGGGTCGTGCGCTATCGCGAGGACAAGCCGGCGGCCGGGGCCGACACCGTGGACACCCTGCTGGCGGCCCACCCGGAGGTGACGCGATGAACGGAGGACTGCCACGATGAGCGCGGGACAGCACGCGAAGAGGAGCGCCGGACTGTTGTTGTTCCGGCACACCGATCACGGCGTGGAGGTATTGGTCGGCCATATGGGCGGCCCGTATTTCGCACGGCGCGACGCCGGGGCCTGGACCCTTCCCAAGGGCGAGTACGAGCCCGGCGAGACCGCCTGGGACGCCGCCCGGCGCGAGTTCCGGGAGGAGCTCGGACTGCCGCCGCCCGACGGGGAGCCGCTGGCTCTCGGCGAGGTCACCCAGACGAACGGCAAGGTCGTCACGGCCTGGGCGATCGAGGCCGACCTCGATCCCGCGGCCGTGGTTCCCGGCACGTTCACTATGGAGTGGCCGCCGAGATCGGGACGGCGCCAGGAGTTCCCCGAGCTGGACCGGGTGGAGTGGATGACCCCGGAGCGGGCCAGGGATCTGCTGGTGACCGCCCAGAGCGTGTTTCTCGACCGGCTGGCGGAGCACTCGGCCTGAGAGTCGGCGTTCGGCAAGCAGCGCCGGCTCGCCCGCGAAGCCCGCCGCCCGCGTTGCGCCGCGCCGCACCGCGCGGGAGGGTCGGGGAACAGTCAGCTTTCAGGAGGTCGGCCATGCCCATCGCGACGGTGAACCCGGCGAACGGCGAGACGCTCAAGACGTACGACGCCCTCGGCGCCGAGGAGATCGAGCGCAGGCTCGCTGCCGCCGACGCCACGTTCCGTACGTATCGCACCACCCCCTTCGCCGAGCGGGCGCGGCTCATGCACGTGGCGGCCGCCCTCCTGGACGAGGACGTGCCCGACATCGGCCGGGTGATGACCACCGAGATGGGCAAGCCGGTCAAGCAGGCCAGGGCGGAGGCCGCCAAGTGCGCCAAGGCGATGCGCTGGTACGCCGACCGTGCCGAGGACCTGCTCGCCGACGAGCTGGCCGCCCCCGCGGACGCCATGGACTCCGGGGCCTCCCGGGTCCTCGCGCGCTACCGGCCGCTCGGCCCCGTGCTCGCCGTGATGCCGTGGAACTTCCCGCTCTGGCAGGTGGTCAGGTTCGCCGCGCCCGCGCTGATGGCGGGCAACGTGGGCCTGCTCAAGCACGCCTCGAACGTGCCGCAGACCGCCCTGTACCTGGAGGACCTGTTCCGGCGCGCGGGCTTCCCCGAGGGCTGCTTCCAGACGCTGCTGATCGGGTCGGGGGCCGTCGAGGGTGTCCTGCGCGACCCGCGGGTCAAGGCGGCCACCCTCACCGGCAGCGAACCGGCCGGCCGGGCGGTCGCCTCGGTCGCCGGGGACGAGGTCAAGAAGACGGTGCTTGAGCTGGGCGGCAGCGACCCCTACGTCGTGCTGCCGTCCGCCGACGTGGAGCGCGCCGCGACGATCGCCGTCACCGCGCGTGCCCAGAACAACGGGCAGTCGTGCATCGCCGCGAAGCGGTTCATCGTGCACGCGGACGTGTTCGACGCGTTCGCGGAGCGGTTCACGGCGGGCATGCGGGCCCTCAGGATCGGCGACCCGCTGGAGGAGGACACCGACATCGGGCCGCTCTCCACCGAGCAGGGGCGCGCCGACCTGGAGGAACTGGTGGACGACGCGGTCGACAAGGGCGCGACGGTGCTGTGCGGTGGCGAACGCCCCGACGGTTTCGGCGCCGGCTGGTACTACACGCCGACCGTGCTCACCGACATCACGCCCGACATGCGCATCCACCTGGAGGAGACGTTCGGGCCGGTCGCCACGCTGTACCGGGCCGAGGACCTGGACGAGGCGGTGGCCCTCGCCAACGACACCCCGTTCGGGCTGAGCTCGACGATCTGGACCCGTGACGAGGCCGAGGTGGAGCGGTTCGTGCGTGATTCCGAGGCGGGCGGGGTGTTCGTCAACGGGATGACGGCCTCCCACCCGGCGTTCCCCTTCGGCGGGGAGAAGCGGTCCGGCTACGGGCGTGAACTGTCGGGACACGGAATCCGCGAGTTCTGCAACATCACCACCGTATGGCACGGAGCGTGAGCGTTCCGCAGCTACGATCCCTCGTGTGAACCGCGAAGTGACCCTCCCTCTGATCGTCGACGACCGCGGCACGTTGCAGGTGGCCGCCTCCGACGTCAGCAAGCTGCTGCGCACGGTGGGCGGCCGGTGGCTGCATCTGGTGGAGGCCGGTCAGGACGGCCTCGACGAGGACACGGTGGCCGCGCTCACGATCGAACTGGCCAAGCTGGCCGACCGGATCGACGTGGCCTGCATCGCGCACAGCAGCGGTCCCAGCGGCCGCTGAACGCGGCGGCACCGCCGAACCGGACGGCCGGCACCGCCGGGCCGGACCGGCGGTGCCGGGGTCAGGCGACCCGCTGGTCCAGCTCCCACAGCGCGTGCCAGAACCTCGTCTCGTAGGCCTGGAGCAGCCGGCCCTGGCGCAGGACGTCGTCCCGTGAGACGCGGTCGGCGTCGAGGCCGGCCTGCACGGCGGCCAGGGCCCGGTTCTCCAGGTCCGGGGCGGGCGCGGCGAAGAGGTCGAAGAAGCCGCAGGCCTCGTCGTCGAAGCCGTAGTGCCGGCGCAGGGCTTCGGCGATGGTCTCGCAGTAACCGCCCCACGCGGCGAGGTTGGCGCCGAGCGCGAGGACCACGTCGGCCGGCTCCCCGTTCAGGGCTAGCCAGGCGACGTACGCGGGGTAGGCCTGGCAGTCGGCGAGCGGTTCGTACTCCGCCGCCCGTGCCTCGTCGGCGCCGACCGCCGCGGCGAACGCGCCGAGCCGGTCAGCCGCGACCGCCTCGCCCTCGGCGAGCATCTCGAAGAACGCGGCGCTCGCGGGGTCGGCGGCCGAGCGTTCGGCCAGGTGAACGAAGGCCCGTCGGTCCGCGGCGATCACATGGCGCTGTTCCAGGGCGAGGGCCGCGAGGGTGCCGGGCTGGGCCGCGCCCCGGGCGATCAGGGGCAGCAGCCGGTTGGCATGCGGGTCGGGGGCGAGCTGCCCGGTGACGCCCTCCAGCAGTTCCCTGGCCGTCCGCGCCATCACGCACTCCTTCGGTCCACCCGACTCCGAGCCCCCGCGACCAGAGTGCACGCCCCCACCCGATTCCCAGCGGTCCGACGCGACGTCGCAGGTCCGGAGGGGTGACGGTGCCGTACTCGGCGCGGGGCCCGGGGACGCCGGTGATCACCGGCGTCCCGGCCCGGGAGCGCGGCACGGGGCGGACCGTGCGCGTCCTGCCGGTGACTCGGGTCAGCGGATCGGCATTCCTGACAGGGTGCGGGCGATCACCAGTCGCTGGATCTCGCTGGTGCCTTCGAAGATCGTGTAGATGGCCGCGTCGCGGTGCATGCGTTCCACCGGGTACTCGCGGGTGTAGCCGTTGCCGCCCAGGATCTGGATCGCCTGGCCGGTGACCTTCTTGGCCGTCTCGCTGGCGAACAGTTTGGACATCGAGCCCTCGGCCGCCGTGAACTGCTTGCCGTTGACCGCCATCCAGGACGCCCGCCAGACCAGCAGCCGGGCCGCGTCGATCGAGGTGCGCATGTCGGCGAGCTGGAAAGCGACGCCCTGGTTGTCGATGATCGGGCGGCCGAACTGCTCACGGGTCATCGCGTAGTCGAGGGCGACCTCGTACGCGGCCCGCGCGGTGCCCACCGCCATGGCGCCGACGGCCGGGCGGGAGGCCTCGAAGGTGGCCATCGCGGCGTTCTTCACCCGCTCGCCGCCACCCGCCCTGGCGCGCTCGCGGGCCCGGGCGAGCCGCTCGTCGAGCTTCTCCTTGCCGCCGAGCAGGCAGGAGGCGGGGACGCGGACGTTCTCCAGGACGACCTCGGCGGTGTGCGAGGCGCGGATGCCGTGCTTCTTGAACTTCTGGCCCTGGGACAGGCCGGGCGTGTTCGGGGGCACGATGAAGGAGGCGTGGCCCTTGGAGCCGAGCTCCGCGTCGACGACCGCGACGACGACGTGGACGTTGGCGATGCCGCCGTTGGTCGCCCAGGTCTTGGTGCCGTTCAGGACCCACTCGTCCTTGGCCTCGTCGTAGACGGCGCGCGTACGCATCGAGGCGACGTCCGAGCCGGCGTCGGGCTCGGAGGAGCAGAAGGCCGCGACCTTGACATCGTTGGCATCGCCGTACATCTGGGGGATCCAGGTGCCGATCTGCTCCTCGGTGCCGTTGGCGAGGACGCCCACGGCGGCGAGGCCGGTGCCGACGATCGACAGCGCGATGCCCGCGTCACCCCAGAACAGCTCCTCCATCGCCATGGGGATGCCGAGGCCGGTGGCGTCGAAGTACTGCTGGGCGTAGAAGTCGAGGGAGTAGATGCCGACCTTGGCGGCTTCCTGGATGACCGGCCAGGGAGTCTCCTCACGCTCGTCCCATTCGGCGGCCGCGGGGCGGATCACATCGGCGGCGAAGCCGTGCAGCCAGTCCCGGACCTCCTTCTGTTCGTCGTTGAGCTCCATGGTGAACTCGGCCATGTCCCCTCCAGCGCTGCACTAAACTGTTACTTGCGGTAACTGGAGTCTGTTACTGGCTAGTAGGAAAAGTCAACTCCCGAGCCCGGCTCGGCATCCCGTTCGATACCCATACGCCGGTCAGTGTTAGTTTGCGCAGGCGTCACCGAATCACCACGGGTGGGGAGAGCACATGGACACCACACAGCGGACCGATCAGCAGAGGTCCGCCGACCGCCGCCGGCGCGAACTGCTGGAAGCCGCCGACAGAGTGGTGCTGCGCGACGGCCCCGGCGCCTCCATGAACGCCATCGCCGCCGAGGCCGGCATCACCAAGCCCATCCTGTACCGCCACTTCGGGGACAAGGGCGGCCTCTACGCCGCGCTCGCCAAGCGCCACACGGACGCGCTCCTCGAAGCGCTGCGGGCGGCACTGGACGCCCCGGCCGCACGGCGTGAGCGTGTCGAGGCGACGCTCGATACGTATCTGGCCGCCATCGAGGCCCGGCCGCAGGTCTACCGGTTCCTGATGCATCCGGCGGAGGGCGGCCAGCCGGGCGACCCCGGATTCGACGTGGGCAAGTACTCGGCGCCCGTGCTGCGCCGCATGGGCGAGGAACTGGCCGAGGTCATCGAGGAGCGGGTGGACCTCGGACCGGGCAGCCAGCAGCTGGCACGGGTGTGGGGCCACGGCATCGTCGGCATGATGCACGCGGCCGGTGACTGGTGGCTGGGTGAACGCCCTTGCACGCGCGCCGAGTTGGTGCGGAGCCTGGCCGACCTGCTGTGGGGCCGCCTCGCGGCGGCGGGCGACCGGGTCGGCGGCCCGGGCTTCTGACCGGGTTCCAACCGGCTTCAGGGCGGGTTCGCACCTGGTCCCACCGGGTTCTGACGGGGCTTCACACGGACACCCCGTCAGCGGCCCCGGCCCCCCGAGACCGTCGCAACCCCGGACCGACCGCCCGTCAGCCGCTCCAGGAGGCTCGCGCCACCTTGCGCAACAGGCGGCGCCGGCGCCACCCGGTGAGCCGGTCCGCGTAGACCCCGCCGTCGAGATGGTCGCACTCGTGCTGGAGGCACCGCGCGAACCAGCCGGTGCCGTGCACGGTGACCGGTTCGCCGGTGACCGTGCGGCCCTCGACGACCGCGTGGTCGAACCGCTCGGTGCCGGCTTCCAGGCCGGGCAGCGAGAGGCAGCCCTCCGGTCCGCGCAGGACCACACCGTCCGCCTCGACCAATCGAGGATTCACCACATGCCCGACATGACGGACATCGTCGTCGTCCGGGCAGTCGTACACGAAGACCCGCAGGCCGACGCCGATCTGGTTCGCGGCGAGCCCGACGCCCTCGGAGGCGTACATCGTCGCGAACATGTCCTCGACGAGCTCCGCGAGTTGGGGGCCGAAATCGGTGACGTCCTCGCAGGCTGTACGCAGGACGGGGTCACCTAGCAGGATGAGGGGCCGGACGCGCCCGCGCGTGCCGGGGATGGAACCGTGTCGCATGGCGGCAAGGGTACGGTCCTGGTAGGCGCGCGCATGTCGCGCCGGCACCGAGGTGGTGCCGCGATTCGGGCCCGTGTGTGGATCTCGATAGGCTGACCCCCACATGTGCCGGGGGCAGGGGCGCGGCGCGTACGCAAGGAGGATCGAGAAACGATGTCAGGCAACTCGGACCCGCTGTCGCCGCGGGCCAAGCTGGCCGTGACGGCGGGCAAGGCGGCGGCAGCCGTCTCGCGAGCCGCCGGACGCGGCAGCGGATCGGTGATCGGCGGCCGGGTGGCGCTCAAGCTCGACCCCGACCTGCTGGCGCGGCTCGCCACGCACCTGGACGTGATCCTGGTGTCGGCGACCAACGGCAAGACCACGACGACCCGGCTGATCGCCGAGGCGCTGCGCGCCGCGGGCCCGGTCGTGTCCAACGCGCTCGGCGCCAACATGCCCGCGGGCATCACCTCGGCACTGGCCGGCGGCTCGGACGCCAAGTTCGCGGTCATCGAGGTCGACGAGAAGTACCTCGCCGGTGTCGCCCGCGACACCGACCCGAAGTGCATCGCGCTGCTGAACCTCTCGCGCGACCAGCTCGACCGCGCCGCCGAGACGCGGATGATGGCCGAGCACTGGCGCGAGGGACTGGCCGGCTCCAAGGCCGTCGTGATCGCCAACGCGGACGACCCGCTGGTCGTCTGGGCCGCGTCCTCCTCGCCGAACGTCATGTGGGTGGCGGCGGGCCAGATGTGGAAGGAAGACGCCTGGTCCTGCCCGTCGTGCGGCGGTGTGATGCAGCGCCCCGGCGACGACTGGTTCTGCGGCGAGTGCGGCTTCCGCCGTCCGACGCCGACCTGGGCGCTGTCCGGTGACCACGTCCTGGACCCGCACGGTTCCGCGTGGCCGATCCACCTCCAGCTGCCGGGCCGCGCCAACAAGGCGAACGCCGCCTCCTCCGCCGCCGTGGCCGCCGTCTTCGGGGTCCCCCCGCAGGTCGCCCTGGAGCGCATGTACCAGGTGCAGGCCGTCGCCGGACGCTACGACGTGGTCCAGTTCATGGAGCGCGATCTGCGTCTGCTGCTCGCCAAGAACCCCGCGGGCTGGCTGGAGACCTTCTCCCTGATCGACCCGCCGCCGACCCCGGTCATCCTGTCGGTGAACGCGCGCGGCGCCGACGGCACCGACACCTCCTGGCTGTGGGACGTCGACTACACCCGTCTGACCGGACACCCGATCTTCGTCCTCGGCGACCGCAAGCTCGACCTCGCCGTCCGCCTCGAAGTCGCCAACCAGCAGTTCCAGGTCTGCGACACCCTCGACCAGGCCGTGCAGATGGCACCGCCCGGACGCATCGAGGTCATCGCGAACTACACCGCATTCCAGGACTTGAGGCGTCGTGTCGGCAACTGAGCCACGGAGGACGAAGAGAATGACTGACAACAGCCTGCGCCTGGTGTGGATCTACCCGGACCTGCTGAGCACCTACGGCGACCAGGGCAACGCCCTCGTCGTGGAGCGCCGGGCGCGTCAGCGGGGCCTCGACGTGGCCCGTGTCGACGTGCGCAGCGACCAGCCGATCCCGACCTCCGGCGACATCTACCTCATCGGGGGCGGCGAGGACCGGCCGCAGCGGCTCGCCGCGGAGCGGCTGCGCCGCGACGGCGGTCTGGAGCGCGCGGTCGGCAACGGCGCGATCGTGTTCTCCGTCTGCGCCGGCTACCAGATCCTCGGGCACGAGTTCATCAACGACCTCGGCCAGCGCGAGCCGGGCCTCGGCCTGCTCGACGTGATCTCGGTGCGCGGCGAGGGCGAGCGGTGCGTCGGCGACGTCCTCGCGGACATCGACCCGCGCCTCGGTCTGCCCCAGCTGACCGGCTTCGAGAACCACCAGGGCGTCACCCACCTCGGACCCACGGCCCGCCCGTTCGCGAACGTGCGGCTCGGCAAGGGCAACGGCACGGGAGACGGCACCGAGGGCGCGTACAACGACACCGTCTTCGGCACGTACATGCACGGACCCGTCCTCGCCCGCAACCCGCAGATCGCGGACCTGCTGCTGAAGCTGGCCCTCGACGTCAACGCGCTGCCGCCGACCGACGACCGCTGGTACGAGGCGCTGCGCTCCGAGCGCATCGCGTCCGCCCAGCAGCCCGCGTAGCACCCCCGCTCCGGCGGGCCGGAGGAACCGTTCCTCAAGGAGGAACGGTTCCTCTTCGCGTTTCCCGGGGAAGAACGGTTTCCGTCGTCTCGGGAAACACGAGGAGAGGGACCCACGGAGCCCCGCCCGGAGCGCGTCTGAAACGGCATCCGCACAGGTGAGCGGGGGCGTCCAGCAGGCGGACGCACGGTAGGGCGCGGCCCCCTTCCGCCGGTAGGCTGACGCCGATCCTCGCCGGACAACGTGGTCCGGTCCCCGGACCACGTTGAGAAGGTATTTCGGGCTATGCGCATTGGTGTCCTCACGTCCGGCGGCGACTGCCCCGGCCTGAACGCCGTCATCCGGTCGGTCGTACACCGCGCCGTCGTCGACCACGGCGACGAGGTCATCGGCTTCCGGGACGGCTGGAAGGGTCTCCTGGAGTGCGACTACCTCAAGCTCGACCTCGACGCGGTGAGCGGCATCCTCGCCCGCGGCGGCACCATGCTCGGCTCCTCCCGGGTCCAACCCGCGCATCTGCGTGACGGTGTGGAGCGGGCCAAGGGCCATGTCGCGGACCTCGGGCTCGACGCGATCATCCCGATCGGCGGCGAGGGCACGCTGAAGGCGGCCCGGCTGCTCTCGGACGGCGGCCTGCCGATCGTCGGGGTGCCGAAGACCATCGACAACGACATCGCGGTCACGGACGTCACCTTCGGCTTCGACACGGCCGTAGGCGTCGCGACCGAGGCCCTGGACCGGCTGAAGACCACCGCCGAGTCCCACCAGCGCGTCCTGATCGTGGAGGTCATGGGCCGCCACACCGGCTGGATCGCACTGCACTCCGGCATGGCCGCGGGCGCCCACGCGATCGTCGTGCCGGAGCGGCCCTTCGACATCGAGGAGCTGGCCGCGCGGGTCGGCGAGCGGTTCGAGGCGGGCAAGCGGTTCGCCATCGTCGTCGCCGCCGAGGGCGCCAAGCCCCGCGAGGGCTCGATGCGCTACGACGAGGGCGGCAAGGACATCTACGGCCACGAGCGCTTCGCGGGCATCGCCCGGCAGCTCTCCATCGAGCTGGAGGAACGGCTCGGCAAGGAGGCCCGGCCGGTCATCCTCGGGCACGTGCAGCGCGGCGGCACCCCGACGGCGTACGACCGCGTCCTCGCGACCCGTTTCGGATGGCACGCCGTGGAGGCGGTGCACCGGGGCGAGTTCGGGATGATGACCGCGCTGCGCGGCACCGACATCGTGATGGTCTCGCTCGCGGAGGCGGTCGAGACCCTGAAGACCGTTCCGGACGAGCGCTACGCCGAGGCGGAGTGCGTGCTCTGAGACATACGCGGGAGAACCGCCCCCGGTCGCAGCCGCGGCCGGGGGCGGTTCTAGTCTGGTGCGGACAGACAGCGCACAACCTCCCCAGTGCCTTAAAAGGGCCTCGGAGGCACCCCCAGAAACAGGAGCCGGCGGATGGATCACAGCGGGCACGGCATGACCATGGATCTGCCGCCGTTCACGCTGGGACGGGGGCTCGAATGGTCCGCCGACCCGTTCTTCCTCGTCGCCTGCCTGCTCGGGCTCGGAGCGTACGGCTGGGGAGTCGTCCGGCTGGCCCGGCGCGGCGACGCCTGGTCGTGGGGCCGTACGGCCGCCTTCGTGACCGGCGTGCTGACGGTCATGCTCGTCATGTGCACCCGGCTGAACGACTACGGCATGGTCATGTTCAGCGTGCACATGGTCCAGCACATGGTGATCAGCATGCTGTCCCCGATCCTGCTCCTGCTCGGGGCGCCGATCACGCTGGCGCTGCGCGCGCTGCCGGTGGCCGCCAAGCGCGGCACCAAGGGGCCGCGCGAACTGCTGCTGATGTTCCTGCACAGCCGGTACATGAAGATCGTCACGCACCCGGCGTTCACGATCCCGATGTTCATCGCGAGCCTCTACGGGCTGTACTTCTCCCCCCTCTT
This sequence comes from Streptomyces sp. NPDC024698, assembly GCF_055559015.1. NCBI lineage: Bacteria > Bacillati > Actinomycetota > Actinomycetes > Kitasatosporales > Streptomycetaceae > Streptomyces > Streptomyces sp. NPDC024698. Next base: position 531,209 of record NZ_JBVHLK010000003.1, read on the forward strand.
CGACTTCCTGATGGGCTCGACCGCGGGTCACATCGTGATGATGTGCCACTTCCTCCTCGTCGGCCTGTTCTTCTTCTGGCCGATCATGGGCGTGGACCCGGGCCCGCACCGGCCGGGCTATCTGATGCGGATGCTGGAGCTGTTCGCGGGGATGCCGTTCCACGCGTTCTTCGGCATCTCCCTGATGATGGCCTCGGGGCCGATGGTCGAGTCGTACAAGAACCCGCCCGCCTCCCTGGGCCTCGACGCGCTCGCCGACCAGACCGCCGCCGGCGGGATCGCCTGGGCGTTCAGCGAGATCCCCTCGGTCCTCGTCCTGCTCGCCCTGCTCTTCCAGTGGTACAACTCCGAACAGCGGCAGGCCAGGCGTCTGGACCGTGCCGCGGACCGCGACGGCGACAAGGAGCTCGAGGCCTACAACGCCTATCTGGCCTCCCTGAACGCACGCGGTCACTGAGGCCGCGGCCCGTCGCCGTGGCCCCGGAGACCGGCACGGCCCTGGCGATGTGACTCCCTCCGGGTGAAAATGGCCCCAGAGGCCACGGCCCGCGTCGCGGACCCGCCTGGAGGAGGGTGTCGCGATGCCCGGTTCGACGAAGACGATGGGGGCGCTCACCGTGGGCGGGCTCGTCGTGGTGACGGCCTACACGGTGGCGCTGGGCAGCAACGGCTGGCTGTGGTTCGGCTGGGTCGTGCTGGGTCTGATCACGCTGGGGATGGTGGCCTCCAGCAGCGCCTGATCCCGGCCCGGGGCGCACGGCCAGGGCCGCGGCGGGGCAGGCGGCTCACTGCCGGGGACGCCCGGCCGCGGAGTGGACGCCGGGCTGGTACTTGGGGAGCCGCGCGGTGATCTTCATTCCCGCTCCCGGCGCGGTCTCGATGACCAGGCCGTGATCATCGCCGTACACCTGGCGCAGCCGCTCGTCGACATTGGACAGGCCGATCCCCCCGGAGGGGCCGACCTCGCCCGACAGGATGCGGCGCAGCCGCTCGGGATCCATGCCGACGCCGTTGTCCTCGATGACCACGAGCGCCTCGGCACCGGCGTCCTGGGCCGTGATGCTGATGTGGCTCTTGTCCGTCTTGCCTTCGAGACCGTGCTTGACGGCGTTCTCCACCAGGGGCTGGAGGCACAGGAAGGGCAGCGCGACCGGCAGCACCTCGGGGGCGATCTGGAGGGTGACGGACAGCCGCTCGCCGAAGCGGGCGCGCACGAGCGCCAGGTAGTGGTCGATGGCGTGCAGCTCGTCGGCCAGGGTGGTGAAGTCGCCGTGCCTGCGGAACGAGTAGCGGGTGAAGTCGGCGAACTCCAGCAGGAGCTCCCGGGCCCGCTCCGGATCGGTCCGCACGAACGAGGCGATCACGGCGAGCGAGTTGAAGATGAAATGCGGGGATATCTGCGCCCGCAGCGCCTTGATCTCGGCCTCGATCAGCCGGGTCCTCGACCGGTCGAGGTCGGCCAGTTCCAGCTGTACGGAGACCCAGCGCGCCACCTCGCCCGCGGCGCGTACGAGGACCGCGGACTCGCGGGGCGCGCAGGCCACGATCGCCCCGTGCACGCGTTCGTCGACGGTGAGGGGTGCCACGACGGCCCAGCGCAGCGGGCAGTCGGGCTCGTCGCAGGTCAGCCGGAAGGCCTCGCCGCGTCCGGTCTCCAGCGGGCCGCCGAGGCGTTCCATGATCTCCGTACGGTGGTGGGCGCCGACGCCGTCCCAGGCGAGGACCGTCTCCTGGTCGGTGAGGCACAGGGCGTCCGTGCCGAGCAGGGTGCGCAGCCGCCGGGCGGACCGGCGGGCGGTCTCCTCGGTCAGTCCGGCGCGCAGCGGGGGCGCGGCGAGCGAGGCGGTGTGCAGCGTCTGGAAGGTGGCGTGCTCGACCGGGGTGCCGAGTCCTCCCGAGCTCTCGGGCCGCGCGGTGTGCCGGCCGAGCCAGAATCCCGCCGCCAGCAGCGGGAGGACGGCCACGCACAGACCGGCGACGAACCCGCTCACCCGCTCACCGTCCCGGCTGTCGCACCCGCACCCGCGGTTCCGCCCGCCGCGGCCCTGACCTGGTCGTCGGTGAGTTCCTCCGGGAGGTGGAAGCGGGCGAGGATCGCCTCCGTCCCGGCCGGTACGCGGGCGGCGGTGGCCAGCGACACCAGCACCATCGTCACGAATCCGAGCGGCACCGACCACAGCGCGGGCCAGGCCAGCAGTGTGCGCAGGGCACCGCTCGTCCCGGGGTATCCCGCCATGGTCGCGCCGACGGCCATGAGGGCCCCGCCTCCGCCGACCAGCATTCCGGCCGCCGCCCCGGGCGGGGTGAGCCGCCGCCACCAGATGCCGAGGACCAGCAGCGGGCAGAAGGAGGAGGCGGACACGGCGAACGCCAGTCCCACCGCGTCGGCGACGGGCAGCCCGCCGACCAGCACGCTCGCGGCGAGGGGTACGGCCATGGCCAGGACGGTGCCGAGCCGGAAGTGCCGTACGCCCCGGGCGGGCAGCACGTCCTGGGTGAGCACGCCCGCGACCGCCAAGGTCAGTCCCGACGCCGTCGAGAGGAACGCGGCGAAGGCGCCGCCCGCGACGAGCGCCCCGAGCAGGTCCGCGCTGACGCCGCCGATCATCCTGTCGGGCAGCAGGAGCACGGCGGCGTCCGCGTCGCCGGTGAGGCTGAGTTCGGGGGCGTACAGCCGGCCCAGCGCCCCGTAGAGGGGCGGCAGGAGATAGAAGAAGCCGATCAGCCCGAGCACGGCGACGGTGGTGCGGCGGGCGGCGACGCCGTGCGGACTGGTGTAGAAGCGGACGACGACGTGCGGGAGGCCCATCGTGCCGAGGAACGTGGCGAGGATCAGTCCGTAGGTGGCGTAGAGGGGGCGTTCCCCGTGTCCGGCGGACGGGGAGGTCGACAGGGTGGCGTCGCCGCCCCGTTCCGCGGCCGGGACCGGGGAACCCCGGTCGAAGGTCAGCCGGGTGCCGCCGGCGATGCGGTGGCTGCCTCCCGGGAGCTTGACGCGCTCGTCCTCGTACCGCCGCCCGTCGACGGTGCCCGTGGCGGTGACGGTGAGCGGCCCTGACAGCACCAGGTCGAGCGTGGAGCCGACCCGGACGAGGCGCTGTGCGCGGAAGGCCGGTGGTTCCCCGAAGGCGTCGCGGGGTGCGCCGTGGGACTGCCAGGCGAGGACCAGGAAGAGCGCGGGGACGAGCAGGGCGGTGAGCTTCAGCCAGTACTGGAAGGCCTGGACGAAGGTGATGCTGCGCATGCCGCCCGCGGCGACGGTGGCCACGACGACGACGGCGACCAGGACTCCGCCGAACCAGTCGGGCGCGTCGGTCAGCACCGCCAACGTCAGTCCTGCTCCTTGGAGTTGGGGCAGCAGATAGAGCCAGCCGACACCGACGACGAAGGCCCCGGCGAGCCGTCTGACCGCCCGGGAGCCGAGCCGGGCCTCCGCGAAGTCGGGCAGGGTGTAGGCGCCGGAGCGGCGCAGGGGTGCCGCGACGAAGAGGAGCAGCACGAGATAGCCGGCGGTGTAGCCGACCGGGTACCAGAGCATGTCGGGCCCCTGGACGAGCACCAGTCCCGCGATGCCCAGGAAGGAGGCGGCGGAGAGGTACTCGCCGCTGATCGCGGCCGCGTTGAGCCGGGGGCCGACGGTGCGGGAGGCCACGTAGAAGTCGGAGGTGGTACGGGAGATGCGCAGCCCGAACGCGCCGACCAGGACGGTCGCGACGACGACGAGGGCGACGGCGGGGACGGAGTAGTTCTCGTTCACGGTTCAGCGGTCCTCGACCAGGCGCACGAGGTCCTTCTCGTTGCGTTCCGCCCGCCGTACGTACCAGCGGGCCAGCAGCACCAGCGGCGGGTAGAGGCAGAAGCCGAGGACGGCCCATTCCAGGGTGGCGCCGTCGGGCATCGCGGCGAAGGCCAGGGGCAGCGGTCCGACGAGCAGGATCAGCACGGCGAACGTCGAGCAGGCCGCTCGTAATTGACTGCGCATCAGGGACCGGACGTAGGTGTGTCCGAGTGTGGTCTGTTCGTCGATCTCGGCCCGCGGCCGGTGGGGGCCGGGGGTCCGGCCGGTGCGCCGGGGCACTCCGGTGACGACCACGCGGCGTTCGGTGGGGTCCTGCGGCACGCGGTGCTCCTCAGCTCGTGGTCCGGCGCAGCAGCAGATCGCGCAGTTGGCGGGCGTGCCGGCGGCTGACCTGGAGTTCGACGGAGCCGACGAGGACGCTCACCGTACCGGCGTCCAGGCGGAGTTCGCCGATGTGGCGCAGGGCGACGAGGTGGCGACGGTGGATGCGGACGAAGCCGCGGGAGCGCCAGCGCTCCTCCAGGGTGGACAGCGGGATGCGCACCAGGTGGCTGCCCTGCGCGGTGTGGAGCCGGGCGTAGTCGCCGTGGGCCTCGGCGTGGGTGATGTCCTCGACGGCCACGAACCGTGTCACTCCGCCGAGTTCGACGGACATGTGGTCGGGGTCGGGCTCGTGGACGGGGATCAGGGGTGTGGTGTCCCGCAGTTGGGCGGCCCGCCGGACCGCCTCGGCGAGCCGTTCGCGGCGTACGGGCTTCAGGACGTAGTCCAGGGCCTTGAGGTCGAAGGCCTGGACGGCGAAGCCCTCGTGGGCGGTGACGAACACGACGAGCGGCGGCCGGGCGAACCCGCCGAGCAGCCGGGCCAGGTCGAGCCCGTCCAGGCCGGGCATGTGGATGTCGAGGAAGACGACGTCGATGGCCTCGGGTCCACCGGGTCCGCTCTCCAGGGCCCGGTTGATCCGGCGCAGCGCCTCGGTCGCGTCGCTCGCGCCCTCGGCGCCGGCGATCCGGGGGTCGGCGTTCAGCAGGTACAACAGCTCTTCGAGGGAGGGTTGTTCGTCGTCGACGGCGAGCGCGCGCAGCATGAGAGTGGAGTGTAGGAGCGATTCGCGCGGCTGGACATGTGCCGGACACGCTCCTCGCGCCCGGCCGGCCGGCGGTCGCCGCTGGATACAGTGCGGCAATGAACAGCAAGCCCGCGATGTTCGACGAGCTCGACCGCAAGATCGTCACAGCCCTGATGGCCAATGCCCGGACGAGCTTCGCGGAGATCGGCGCGGCGATCGGACTGTCCGCGACGGCGGTCAAGCGCCGGGTCGACCGGCTGCGCGAGACGGGTGTGATCACCGGGTTCACGGCCACGGTGAAGCCCGCGGCGCTCGGCTGGCGCACGGAGGCGTACGTGGAGGTGTACTGCGAGGGCGCGGCGCCGCCCCGGCGGCTGGCGGAGGTGGTGCGCAACCATCCGGAGATCACCGCGGCGATGACGGTGACCGGGGGCGCGGACGCGCTGCTGCATGTGCGGGCCGTCGACGTGGAGCACTTCGAGGAGGTGCTGGAGCGCATCCGGGTGGAGCCGTTCATCCGGAAGACGATCAGTTACATGGTGCTGTCCCATCTGCTGCCCGAGGCCCCGGAGGCGGGAGCGACCCAGGCCGCCCCGGACGACGCAGGAAACGTGCGCTGACCGGGCCGATCACGCAGCAGTGTTGCGTATACGCGCAGCTCTTGTCGCTTGTCGCCCGTGTCCCCCGCTTCTTACCGTTGAGACATCCCACCAGATGACACCGCAGGAAGCGGAGGAACCTCTCTGTGTCCGAAAGCCGTGTGCCGCGCCCCCGGCGCTTTCTCGTCTGCGAACCCAGACACTTCGCCGTGCAGTACGCGATCAATCCGTGGATGCGTCCCGACACCCCGGTGGACGCGGGACTCGCGCGCGCTCAATGGCAGGCGCTGATCAGCGCCTATCGCGCCCACGGCCACACAGTCGACTCCGCGGAGCCGGTCCCCGGTCTGCCCGACATGGTCTTCGCCGCGAACTGCGCTCTCGTCCTGGAGGGCCGGGTCTTCGGCTCGTCCTTCCACGCGCCCGAGCGCCGCCCCGAGTCCACGGCCTACGAGACCTGGTTCAAGACGGCCGGTTTCGACGTCTACCGTCCGGAGTCGGTGTGCGAGGGCGAGGGCGATCTCGTCCCGACGCGCCGCTACATCCTCGCCGGCACGGGCTTTCGCACCACGCCCGAGGCCCATCGCGAGGTCCAGGAGTTCTTCGGCGTCCCGGTGATCGGTCTGCGACTGGTGGACCCGCACTTCTACCACCTGGACACCGCCCTGTTCGTCCTCGACGACGACAACATCGCGTACTACCCGGAGGCGTTCTCGCCGGGCAGCCGCGAGGCGCTGGGCCGGCTGTTCCCGGACGCGGTGCTCGCCACCCGGGAGGACGCCCTCGCCTTCGGTCTCAACTCCGTGTCCGACGGCCGTCATGTCTTCATCGCGCCGCGCGCCGAGGCCCTCGCCGACCAGCTCGTGACCCACGGCTACGTCCCCGTCCCCGTCGACCTGTCGGAGTTCCACAAGGCCGGCGGCGGCATCAAGTGCTGCACACAGGAGATCCGTTCATGACCGCTCCCGCCCGTACGACCGCTCCCGCCGGCGCCGGTGCGCGCAGCTCCGAGGAACTGATCCGGGCCGAGGGGCCCGTCCTGGCGCACAACTACCACCCGCTGCCGGTGGTCGTCGCGCACGCCGAGGGCACCTGGGTCGAGGACGTCGAGGGGCGCCGCTACCTCGACATGCTGGCGGGCTACTCGGCCCTCAACTTCGGCCACCGCAACCCGGTGCTGATCGAGGCGGCCCACCGCCAGCTGGACCGGCTCACCCTGACCTCGCGGGCCTTCCACAACGACCAGCTGGCCGGATTCGCCGAGTCCCTGGCCGCGTTGACCGGCCTGGACATGGTGCTGCCGATGAACACGGGCGCCGAGGCGGTGGAGAGCGCCATCAAGGTGGCCCGTAAATGGGCGTACGAGGTGAAGGGCGTCGCGCCCGACCGGGCCACCGTCGTGGTGGCGGCCGACAACTTCCACGGCCGTACGACCACGATCGTCAGCTTCTCCACCGACGAGACGGCCCGCACGGGCTTCGGGCCGTTCACGCCCGGCTTCCGGGTCGTGCCGTACAACGACCTGGCCGCGCTGGAGGCGGCGATCGACGAGACGACGGCCGCGGTGCTGATCGAGCCCATCCAGGGCGAGGCGGGCGTGGTCATCCCGGACGACGGCTATCTCGCCGGCGTCCGCGAGCTGACCCGGCGTGCCGGCTGCCTGTTCATCGCGGACGAGATCCAGTCCGGCCTCGGCCGCACCGGCACCACCCTGGCGGTGGAGCACGAGTCGGTCGTCCCCGACCTGCTGCTGCTCGGCAAGGCGCTCGGCGGCGGCATCGTGCCGGTCTCCGCGGTCGTCGGGCGCCGGGACGTGCTGGAGGTGCTGCGGCCCGGCGAGCACGGTTCGACGTTCGGCGGCAATCCGCTGGCCGCTGCGGTCGGCTCGGCGGTCGTGGGACTGCTGGAGACCGGTGAGTACCAGCGCGCGGCGGCCGAGCTCGGCGTGGTCCTGCGGGAGGGGCTGACAGCTCTGGTGGGCCGGGGCGTCGAGGGCTTCCGGTCCCGGGGGCTGTGGGCGGGCGTCGACATCGACCCGTCCATCGGCACGGGCCGGGAGATCAGCCGCGGCCTGATGGACGAGGGGATTCTGGTCAAGGACACCCACGGCTCGACCATCCGTCTCGCGCCGCCGCTCACCATCACGGCCGAGGAACTCCGGTCGGCTCTCGGTTCTCTTGAGAAAGTTCTGACGCAAGGGGTCTGATACCGGCCAAGAGGCCACAGAGAGTGACACCGCAGCGGTTACGCCCGGCGACGGCCGCGCCTAAACTGATCGCTCCCCAGGGGAAAAAGAGGAGCGCCCCAGTGTTCTATCACGTGCTCAAATATGTGCTTCTGGGTCCACTGTTGAGGCTGGTCTTCCGGCCTCGGATCGAGGGCCTTGAGCACATACCGTCGTCGGGTCCCGCCATCGTGGCGGGCAACCATCTGTCCTTCGCGGACCACTTCCTGATGCCGGCCATCCTGAAGCGCCGGATCACCTTCCTCGCGAAGGCCGAGTACTTCACCGGACCCGGCATCAAGGGGCGGCTGACCGCCGCGTTCTTCCGCAGCATCGGGCAGATCCCGGTGGACCGTTCCGGCAAGGAGGCGGGCCAGGCCGCGATCCGCGAGGGCCTCGGAGTGCTGCGCAAGGACGAGCTGCTCGGCATCTATCCCGAGGGCACCCGTTCGCACGACGGGCGGCTCTACAAGGGCAAGGTCGGCGTCGCGGTCATGGCCCTGCGGGCCCAGGCCCCGGTGATTCCCTGCGCGATGATCGGCACCTTCGAGGCCCAGCCACCGGGCCGCAAGCTCCCGCGGATCCACCCCGTGGTGATCCGCTTCGGCAAGCCCCTCGACTTCTCGCGCTATGCCGGGATGGAGGGGGAGAAGGCGGTCCTGCGCGCCATCACGGACGAGATCATGTACGCGATCCTGTCCCTGTCCGAGCAGGAGTACGTCGACCAGTACGCGGCCGTCGTCAAGGCCGAGGAGGCCGAGCGGAAGGCCGAGTCGGGGCGCAGGTTCCCCAAGATGCCGATGAGCTGAGGCCACAGGTCACAGACGCCCGCGCCGTACACGGCGAAGGGGGCGGCCGGTCTCCCGGCCGCCCCCTTCGTGCTGTCGGGACTACGGCTGCGGAATGGCGTGCGGGGTGCACGTCACGTCGGCGGCGTCCGTCTTGCCGGTGAGCAGGTAGGAGTCCACCCGCCCGTTGATGCACGGGTTGACCAGACCGGTCACACCGTGCGAGCCCGCGCCCTGCTCGGTGATCAGGCGGGAGCCCTTGAAGCGCTTGTGCAGCTCGACGGCACCCGGGTACGGGGTGGCCGCGTCATTGGTGGACTGCACGATGAGGACGGCGGGCAGGCCCTTGCCGGTCTTCACCTCCACCGGGGACTGCTGCTTGACCGGCCAGGTGGCGCACGGCAGGTTCATCCACGCGTTGGCCCAGGTCATGAACGGGTACTGGGCGTTGAGCTTCGTGTTGTCCCGGTCCCACTTCTTCCAGCTGGTGGGCCACTGCGCGTCGGTGCACTCGACGGCCGTGTACACGGCGTTGCCGTTCTCCGAGGAGATGTTGCCCACGGTGTCCGACAGGTCGGGGGACGCCGCGTCCACGAGCGCCTGGGTGTCACCGGCGACGTACTTGCTGAACACCGAGGCGACCGGCACCCACGAGGAGTCGTAGTACGGGGCGCTCTGGAAGAAGGAGATCAGCTCGGCGGGGCCGACGACGCCGCCCAGCGGGCTCTTCTTCGCGGCGGCGCGCAGCTTCAGCCACTGGTCCTGCACCTTGGCGCGGGTGTCACCGAGGTGGAAGGACGCGTCGTTCTTGGCGACCCAGTCCTCCCAGTCCTTCCAGCGGCCCTCGAAGGCGATGTCCTGCTCCAGGTTCGCCTGGTACCAGATGTTCGACCGCGACGGGTTCACGACGCTGTCGACGATCATGCGGCGCACATGGCCCGGGAAGAGCGTGCCGTAGACGGCTCCCAGGTACGTGCCGTACGAGACGCCCAGGTAGTTGAGCTTCTTCTCACCGAGCGCGGCCCGGATGACATCGAGGTCGCGCGCCGTGTTGGGCGTGGTCATCTGCGCCAGCACGGCCTTGCCGGTGCGCTCGGCGCAGCCGTCGGCGTACTCCGCGGCCAGCTTGCGCTGCGCCAGCTTGTCGGCCACGGAGTCCGGGACCGGGTCCGCCTTGGGCGCCTTGACGAACTCCTGCGGGTCGATGCAGGAGATGGGCGCCGAGTGGCCGACGCCGCGCGGGTCGAAGCCCACGAAGTCGTACGCCTTGGCGGTGTTCACCCACAGGGGGCTCTTGGTCGTGACACGGCGCGGGAAGCGCATGCCCGAGCCACCGGGACCGCCCGGGTTGTAGACGAGCGCGCCCTGGCGCTCCTCCTTGGTACCCGTGCTGCCGATGCGGTCGACGGCCAGCTTGAGCTGCTTGCCGTAGGGGTGCGCGTAGTCCAGCGGCACGCTCACCCAGCCGCACTGGATCGGCTTCTCGAAGCCCCAGTCGGCCGGGCAGTCCTGCCAGTCGATCCCGGCCTTGGCGGCACGCTCGGCGGCCACGGCCGCTCCACGCTGCTCACGGTTCTGGCCGTAGCCCTGGCCGTGCCGCGAGTCGGCGGTGGCCGACGGCGCCGCGACGGCTCCGGCTATCAGGGTCGCCGTGACGAGCACGCCGGCCGAACCGAACGCTGCCACTCGTTTCGTCGGTCTCTTGGACCTCAAGTGTGACCTCCCCGTACATCATTGCGATTGGTACGGGGATCCTTTCGGCTGTGAGGTCCCTGAGAACAGACGCGACCGGTGTTCTTTACCAATCCGATAGCCGGTATGCCGTGTTCCGGTGAGCGGTGAAGAAGACGTGAATTCACCTTCCCCAGCGCACAATTGACGCTACGTGAGTTCACGCATCGCTTCGCCCAGCAGGCGTCGCAGCCGCAGCGCGTCGGGGGCGAGCGCCGTCACGAGCACGGCCGGTCCGGCCAGCGGGGTGAGGGCGGCGTACTCCCCGAGCGGGCGTGCGGCCGGCGTGTTCTTCACGAATTCCGGTCGTACGACGACGAGTTGCCCGAGCGCCCGGTGGCCCGCCAGGACAGCGGGACCGTCCCAGCCACCAGGGGCACCGGGACCGCAGACCAACTCCTGGTCGAGCAGGGCCCGTCCGTCGAGGCGCACGGTGAGGCGGCTGGTGAGGCGTCCGGGGTCCTCTCCCACCCGCCCGAGCACCTGCTCCTCACGGAAGACGAGCCGGGCGGCTCCCCGGAGGTCGACGCACGAGGTGACGGTCAGCTCACTGCCTTTGGCGGAGATCAACTGCTCGGGCAGCCAGCACAGTTCGCCGCCGTCGGCGACGTGGAGGCGGACGTCGTAGCGCGCTTCGCCCTTGGCCTGTCCTGGCAGGGCGATGGTGGCCGCGGCCGAGCCGGCCCTCAGCCGCGCGCCCGGTCCGACCCGGGCCTCGACGGCGAGGTGGTCACCACCGAGCGGTCCGCTCATCGCTCCGACCAGCATCACGCGCGCCTCGGGCGCACTGCCGCGGACGCGGCGCAGGGCGAGGGGTCCCTCACCGTCCAGCACCGGCAGCGAGGTTCCGCCCCGTCCGTCGGCGGCGGCCTCGATCCGGGCGGTCGCGCGCATGCCCGCCGTCGTCACGCGGTCCACTCCGCGATCCGTTCCCGTACCCAGCCCGCGACCGCAGTGACACCGGGTTCGGTGCGCAACGACTGGAAGATCACAGGGAGTTCGGCCCGCTGGGTCTTGGCGTCGGTCGCCATCCGCGCCAGATCGGAGCCGACGTACGGCGCGAGGTCCGTCTTGTTCACGACGAGCAGGTCGGCCGTGGTGACGCCGGGGCCGCCCTTGCGCGGGATGTCGTCGCCGCCCGCGACGTCGATGACGAAGATCTGCGCGTCGACCAGTCCCCTGGAGAAGGTCGCGGTGAGGTTGTCGCCGCCTGACTCCACGAGGATCAGGTCGAGCGGCCCGATCTCGTCCTCCAGGTCCTCGACCGCTTCGAGGTTGGCGGAGATGTCGTCCCGGATCGCGGTGTGCGGGCACGCGCCCGTCTCGACCGCGGTGATGCGCTCGGGCGGCAGGACGGCCTCCCGCAGCAGGAACTCGGCGTCCTCGCGGGTGTAGATGTCGTTGGTGACGACGGCGAGGGACAGTTCGTCGCGCAGCGCCCGGCAGAGCGCGGCGACGGTCGCGGTCTTCCCGGAGCCGACGGGGCCGCCGAGCCCGATGCGCAGGGCACGGCGCCTGCCGTCGGGCCGGTGAGCGTCGGCACTGACCGCGGACGGCCCGCCGTGAGGGTGATCGAGATGCACGCTGACTCCAGTGTCGGTCGAGTTCGGGATCGGGTTCGGGGCCGGAGGTTCGGACACGGCCTAGGACGCGAAGAGCCGTACCGGCCAGGCCGCATGCGCCTCGGCACCGATCTCCAGCAGGGGTGCCGACGCCGCGGGCAGCACGTCGAACCCCTCGTCGAGAGCCCGTCGCGCCGCACTCGCCGCCGCGTGGGCGACGACGTCCAGTTCCGGCGCGAGCCGGGCCAGCACGGCCGTCGCGTCGAACGGGTCGAGGCTCAGCAGCCGCACCGTCGCCGACGCGGGCCCGCTGACACACTCGTACGCGGAGCAGTACGCGGCGTCCTCGGGCCCGAGCCCGGCGGCCCGCGCGGTCACGCCGAGCACGACCGGCTGATGCGCCCCCTTCGGGAACTCCCGTGCCAGCGCGTCGAGTTCGGCACAGGGCCAGGTCGCCCTGGCCGCCCGGACGAGCTGCCGGCCCAGACGGCGCGCGGCCACCCGCAGGGCGAGCGAGGGTGTGCGGGCGTCGGCGGCCGCGTCCAGGGCCACCGGATCGGACCCGAGCGCACCCGCGGCGGCCAGCGCGGCCGAGACGAGTCCGCTCGTGTGCAGCCGCCCCCGGCAGAAGTCCTCCAGGCTCGCCCCGTCGGTGATCCGCCCGGCCCTGACCGCGGCCTCGGCCCCGCCGGAGTGCGCATGCCCTCCGGCGGGAAAGCGGCCGTCGGCCAGGACGAGAAGTGCCGCCCGGGACATCAGAAGAGGAAGTAACGCTGGGCCATGGGCAGTTCGGCGGCCGGAGTCGCCTCGACGAGCTCCCCGTCGATGTGCACGGCGAAGCTGTCGGGGTCGATCCGCACCTCGGGCCGGGCGTCGTTCTCCCGCATGTCGGCCTTGGTCACCGCCCGCGTCGACTCGATGGCGACGAACCGCTTGCCCAGCGAGAGCCGCTCCGGCAGTCCGTCCTCGATGGCGAGCGGCGCCACGAAGTTGAACGAGTTGGCGGCCGGAGCCCGCCCGATGGCACCGAACATCGGTCTGGGCAGCACCGGTTGGGGTGTCGGGATGGACGCGTTGGCGTCGCCCATCTGCGCGTACGCGATCTGGCCGCCCTTGACGACCAGGTGCGGCTTGACCCCGAAGAACGCGGGCTCCCACAGCACCAGGTCCGCCAGCTTCCCGGTCTCCACCGAACCGATCTCGCGGGCGAGCCCCTGCGCGAGCGCCGGGTTGATCGTGTATTTGGCGACATAGCGACGCACTCGATGGTTGTCCGCGCGGCCGTCGCCCGGCAGGGAGCCACGGCGCCGCTTCATGACGTGGGCGGTCTGCCAGGTCCGCATCACGACCTCGCCGACACGGCCCATCGCCTGGGAGTCGGAGGAGATGATCGAGATGGCACCGAGGTCGTGGAGTATGTCCTCGGCCCCGATGGTGGACGGCCGGATACGGGACTCGGCGAAGGCCAGGTCCTCGGGCACCGCCGGGTTCAGATGGTGGCAGACCATCAGCATGTCGAGGTGTTCCTCGGCGGTGTTGACGGTGTAGGGCCGGGTCGGGTTGGTCGAACTGGGCAGGACGTGGGGCTCGGAGACCACGGACATGATGTCCGGCGCGTGCCCGCCGCCCGCGCCCTCCGTGTGGTACGCGTGGATCCCGCGTCCGGCGATGGCGGCGAGGGTGTCGGCGACGAACCCGGCTTCGTTCAGGGTGTCGGTGTGGATGGCGACCTGGATGCCGGTGCGGTCGGCGACGGTGAGCGCGGCGTCGATCGCGGCGGGCGTCGAGCCCCAGTCCTCGTGGATCTTCAGCCCGAGCGCACCGCCCCGGATCTGGGAGAGCATCGCCTCGTGCGAGACGGTGTTTCCCTTGCCGAGCAGCCCGAAGTTGACCGGATAGCCCTCCATCGCCTCCAGCATCCGGGCCAGATGCCAGGGCCCCGGGGTGACGGTGGTCGCCTTGGAGCCCTCGGCGGGGCCGGTGCCGCCGCCGACGAGCGTGGTGATGCCGGAGGCGAGGGCCTCGTCGGCGATCTGGGGACAGATCAGATGGACGTGGGCGTCGATGGCGCCCGCGGTCATGATCCGCCCGTTGCCCGCGATGATCTCGGTCTCGGGACCGATCACCAGGTCCGGATGGACCCCGTCCATGGTGTCCGGGTTGCCGGCCTTGCCGATGCCCGAGATCCGGCCGTCGCGTATACCGACGTCGGCCTTGACGATCCCCCAGTGGTCGACGATCACGACGCCGGTGACGACGGTGTCCGGGGTGCCTTCGGCGCGCGTGGCGCGTGCCTGGCCCATGGATTCCCGGATGACCTTGCCGCCGCCGAACACCGCCTCGTCACCGGCGCGACCGGGCCCGCCAGAGCGGTCCTCCTCGATCTCGATCAGGAGGTCCGTGTCGGCGAGCCGGATGCGGTCGCCGGTGGTCGGACCGAACAGATCGGCGTACGCGGCCCGTGAGATCTCAGGCATCCAGGGCACCCCGGGTCTCCCCGCGCAGTCCGGGCACCACACGGGCGCCGGCGATCGGGACGAGTTCGACCTCGACGGGGATCCCGGGCTCGAAGCGCACGGCGGTGCCGGCGGCGACGTTTAGCCGCTTGCCGCGCGCGGCGCCGCGGTCGAAGTCCAGGCCGGGATTGGCCTCGGCGAAGTGGTAGTGCGAGCCGACCTGAACGGGACGGTCGGCGGCGTTCAGGACGGTCAGGCGGGTGGTCTCACGGCCCTCGTTGAACACGACGGGTCCGTCGGCGAAGAGGATCTCTCCCGGAATCACGGTGTTCTCCCCCGTCAGACGATCGGGTCGTGGACGGTGACCAGCTTGGTGCCGTCCGGGAAGGTCGCCTCGACCTGGACGTCGTGGATCATCTCGGGGATGCCCGTCATGACGTCGTCCCGGGTGAGGATCCTGCGCCCGGAGGACATCAGTTCGGCGACGGTACGGCCGTCACGGGCGCCCTCGAGGATGTGCGAGGTGATCAGGGCGACCGCCTCGGGGTGGTTCAGTCTCAGCCCGCGGGCCCGGCGCTTCTCGGCGACATCGGCCGCCACGTGGATCAGCAGCCTCTCCTGCTCGTGCGGGGTCAGTTGCACGACGTCCCACCTCACATCCTCGCTCCGGACCGTGCGGGGCCCGGTGGCCGCGGCCACCGAAACCCCTGGTGGCGTGGAGGGGCACGCTAGTTGGCCGGAGTTTCGAGGACGTTAACCAGCCTGTGATCGCGTCCGGGCCGGTCCGGAGGAGCCGCTCGGGTCCGCGACACCGTCCCGCTTGGCCGGTTCCGGCCGAGGGGACCGCGGGGGCGCACCGGGACGCGCTGGGACCGCCGAGGGCCGGACCGTATACGGCGGCGCACCACGCACACCACGGGAGCCGCCCGGAAAACCGCGCGAGCGGCTACGAGGCGCTGGGCCCCCGGTGTTCCGCGGCGATGCCGAACCGCTGGCGCTCGCGGGGCCCGGAGGCCACGTCACGGACGCTGGACAGCGAGCTGACCACCTGGCCGTCGGCGGGGTCAGGGAGTTCTTCGAGGCGCTCCAGGTCGGCCGCGGAGACCAGGGCGACGAGCGGCTTGCCGTGCCGCGTCACGACGACGCGCTCACCGCCGTACACGACGCGGTTGATCAGTTCGGCGAGCTCAGCCCTGGCTTGCGTCACCGGAATCTCGTAGGCCATGACGTCCAGCTTAGACCGGGCCTCGCGCACTCCGCGGGGCGCGAGATCCCCCTGGCCGGGCGTACGCGACGCCCTCGGGCCGCCGGGCCGCCGGGCCGCCGAGGCATCCGCCGTTTCGCTCTCAGCATGGCCCCCTTCCCCGTCGACGTACGTCCTGTACATTTTTTACAGACGTCGACCTGAGGAGGCGCGCCATGGACAGCCCGTCCGCACGCTCCGTCCTGCCCGAGTTCACCGAACGCACGAGCGCGGGGCGCCGGACCCTGGATCCGTACGCGAAGCTGCTCGGCGAGCGCATCGTCCTCCTCGGCACCCCGGTCGACGACACCTCGGCGAGCGATGTGACCGCGCAGCTCATGTACCTCGAACACCAGGCGCCCGAGCAGGACATCTCGCTGTACATCAACTCCCCGGGCGGCTCATTCGGCGCGATGACCGCGATCTACGACACGATCCGGTTCGTGACCTGCGACGTCGAGACGGTCTGCCTCGGCCGGGCGGAGGCGGCCGCGGCGGTGCTGCTGGCCGCCGGGACCCCGGGCAAGCGGCTCGCGCTGCCGGGGGCGCGCGTGCTCCTGGGCCAGCCGGCGATCCGGGAGCCGGTCGAGGGGCGGACCGGCGATCTCGCCGTCCAGGCCGCGGAACTGGTCCGCACCCGCGGGATCCTGGAGGAGATGCTCGTACGGCACACGGGGCAGAGCCCGGAGCGGGTGGCGGCGGACGTCGAGCGCGACACGATCCTCGACGCCCCGGCGGCGCGGGACTACGGGCTGATCGACCGGATCGTGCCGAGCCGCAGGACCGCGCGCCCGACGCATGGCGAGAGGTGAGCGGCCGATGATCCCGGATCTTCCCCCGCTGCCCGCGCTGACCCGCGCCGAGGCCGAGCTGATCGACCGCTATCTCGACGTGGTCGACCTGGTCGGCCGTATCAATCCGTCCCGTCCCGGGGACACCTATCGGGGCCTGAGGGCGGCTCAGGCGCTGGTCGGCAAGGCGGAGGCCCTGCGGGACGCCCTCGCGCTCATGCATCAGCGGGGCGAGAGCGAGGTGCACGCCCCGACGCTGGCCCAGGCGCTGCGGGTGCTCGACGGCGAGCGACGGGCGGCCCGGGTCACCGTGCCGCCCCCATCCGGAAGTTGACGGACCGGCATCGACGAGCCCGCAGGCGCCGAAGCCCCGCGGCGTCCAGTTCACGACTCAAACGGACCGGATGGTGTACCCCCCGATGGCGTATTCCTGGCTCCTTTCCGCGACCCCTCCGAGTTGCGCAACACGCGGGGACCGAAGGCCGGATGAGTCCTGTCACCGCAGGTGCGGGCCTCACCGGTGTCCCCAACACGTGCTCGAACAGAAGGGTGTTCACTCGAACGGCTGATTGGTGAGTAAGCCCACAAAACACCGTTTCCGCTCGGATTTTCCGACTCTCATGAGTGAAGATCCCTTCCGACGACAAGCCCCCGCCGCAGCGGCGGGGCGGTCCGGGCGGACGCCGAGTCCTGCCGCCGCCCGGATGCCCGGTCGACAGAAGTGCATCGGCAGGAGTGGAGGACCCAGCTAGACGGGCCGCCGGAACAGTTCCGGGCGGTCCTTGGGGTGAAGCCGCAGCCGCGGCCGGGCAACTTCGCCAGCCCGAATCCGACAGGTCATCCTTCACAGGCGGCTGACGAAGGGTTGCGCATGACTGCGCTCAATCGTGTCCCGTCGCTGTGGACCAGGGCCGGTACGGCCTCGGCCCTCACCCTTGCCGCGGTGGGCGGCAGCCTGATGGTCCCCGGCGCCGCACCTGACGCCGAGGCGGCCACTCTGGCGACGCGGGCACTCCAGGTCGCGGCGTCGAAGCACGGCTCCCCCTACCAGTGGGGCGCCACCGGACCGCGTCGCTTCGACTGTTCAGGGCTCACGCTCTACTCGTACAAGAAGGCGGGCAAGACGCTGCCTCGTACGGCCGCGGCGCAGTACAACAAGACGCACCATGTCTCGGCCTCGCACCGCAAGGCCGGTGACCTCGTGTTCTTCCACTCGGGCCGGAACGTGTACCACGTCGGCATCTACGCCGGTAAGGGAAAGATCTGGCACTCCCCGAAGACCGGGGAAGTGGTGAAGCTGGAGAGGATCTGGACGAGAAGCGTCTGGTACGGCAGGGTCGGCTGACCCTCGTCCCTGGGGCGGCGGCACCTCGCCGCCCCAGCGCGGGCGCCTTCTCCGCCCCGGAGTGGACGGCGCTCCTCGCCTTGGCGCAGACGGCGCTCCTCGCCCCGGTGCGGCCCCTCCCACGGCCCCCGTGACGCCCTCTGGGCCCCTCGGAGGCACCTGGGCATCGCACAGGTCGGCCGGATGCCGGGCCGGCCCGCCTCAGGGTTCCTGGGGCCGGCCGGCGGGAACCGGACGGACCGGGACCGTCCAGGGGAGCTCGATGGAGACCGTCTTGCCGCCCTCCCGGGTCGGCAGCACGGTGAGCCTGCCTCCGCACTCGGCAGTCAGCCAGCGGATGATCACCATGCCGCGCCCGTTGTCCTGCTGGACGGCCGCGGGCAGCCGCTTCGGAAAGCGGGGATGGCTGTCGGTGACTCCGACGGTCAGTCGCTCCTCCCGTTCGAGAAGCACCCCGACCGTGAAGGTGGGCGACTGCCCGAACGTGTGCTGGACCGCGTTGGTGGCCAGTTCGGACACGATCAGCCGTACGGTCTCGGCGACTTCCGCGTCACCCGGCAGGCCCCATTCGGCCAGTACTTCGGCGACGAATTTCCGGGCCACGGAAACCGAGGCCGGTTCGCTCGGCAGGGTGACGGATGCTTCCTGATGGTCTGCCATGGCGACGTTCGTCCCTTTCCCACGGGACCGGAACCCGACACCGAGCGGATGGTTCGAGTACGGTCCCGGACTGGTGCTTGCGCCAGACTGCCATTACCGGGCCGGTCGCGGGTGCGATCCACCGAGTAATGCATATATCTGTCGCTCGATGCGGTGAACTCTGCGTCGGCAGAGCGTATTCGGGCGACTTGGAAGGAGTAAGGAGAACGACCATGCAGCACGGTCCCGCGGTGCGCCGCCGCAAGCTCGGTGCCGAACTGCGCGCGCTGCGCGCGGGCACGGGCCTCACGAGCGGCGAGGCGGCCCGCCTGCTCGGCTGGCACCAGTCGAAGGTGAGCCGCATCGAGACGGGCACCAGCGGGGTGAAACCGGCCGATGTGGAGCGCCTGTTGCACGCGTACGGCGTCGAGGATCCCGAACTGCGCGAGCTTCTGGTCGTGTTGGCGGGATCCGAGGGCAACGGCCGGCACCACTGGTGGCACGCGTATCGCGGCGTGCTCCCGCAGGCCTACCGCGACTTCATCAGCCTGGAGTCGGGCGCCAGCCGTATGCGCACGCTGGAGACCTCCGTCGTACCCGGTCTGCTCCAGACCCCGGAGTACGCCCGCGCGGTGACGCGGGCCGCGGTGGGAGGACTGGAGGAGAGCAAGCTCGACGCCCTGGTCGAGGTGCGCCTGGCCCGGCAGGACGTGCTGCGTTCGGTCCCGCCGCTCGAACTGTCGGCCGTCCTGGACGAGGCGGTGTTACGGCGGGAGGTCGGCGGTCCCGATGTCATGGCACGCCAGCTGCGCCGGCTGCGGGAGGCCGCCGCCCTGCCCCAAGTGCGGCTCCAGGTACTGCCGTTCGCCGCCGGGGCACACATCGGCGTAACCGGCCCTTTCGTTATTTTCTCATTTCCGAACACAACCGATCTGGATGTGGTTGTTCTCGACCACTTGACGAGTAGCCTCTATCTCGAACGGAAAGAAGACCTCCAGGCCTACGCCGAGGCCTTCAACGCCCTTCAGTTCCACGCCCTTTCACCCGAGGACTCGTCGGACTACATCGCCGCGATAGGTGACGACGCGTAAGGAGGCACGTCATGCCCGCAATGCCTCGGTACGTACCTTCCAGCACTTCACTGCACCCTGTGCGATGGCTGCGCAGCAGCCGCAGTACCGGGATGAACAACTGCGTCGAGACCGCACGCCCGAGCACCGGACCCTGGTCCGGAATGGTCGCCGTGCGCGATTCCAAGAACACCGCGGGACCCGCCCTGCTGTTCACCCCGGACGTCTGGGAGGGGTTCATCACCGGGCTGAACTGACCCCGTACGGTTCACCGCTCCACCGCGTCAACGGTTCCGGCTGATCACGTCCACCGCGTGCTCGATCTGCTCCTCGGTGAGGTCCGCGCGGGCCGTCAGCCGCAGTCGCGAAACACCGTCGGGCACCGACGGGGGACGGAAACAGCCGACGGCGAGGCCCGCCTCGCGACAGTCGGACGCCCAACGCACCGCCCGTTCGGGGGACGGTGCCCGCACGGAGACGACCGCCGCATCCGGTCGTACCGCGGAGAGACCCTCCGCCGTCAGCCGCGTGTGCAGTGCCGTGGCCACCTCGCGCGCCCGTGCCGCCCGCCCGGGCTCACGACGCAGCAGCCGCAGCGCCGACAGGGCCGCGCCCGCCGCCGCGGGCGCCAGACCGGTGTCGAAGATGAAGGTACGCGCGGCGTTGATCAGATGGTCGATGACCGCGGCCGGACCGAGGACGGCTCCGCCCTGGCTCCCCAACGACTTGGAGAGCGTGACGGTCACGACGACGTCCGGGTCCCCCGCGAGCCCCGCGGCGTGCGGAGCGCCCCTGCCGCCGTCGCCGAGGACACCGAGTCCGTGCGCGTCGTCGACGATCAGTCCGGCACCGTACTCCCGGCAGGCGAGGGCGAGTTCGCCGAGCGGGGCCGCGTCGCCGTCCACCGAGAAGACCGTGTCGGAGACGGTGACGGCCGGTCCGTCGTGGGTGCCGAGGGCCTTGCGCACGGCGTCGGGGTCCGCGTGGGAGACCACCTGCGTGGTGCCGCGGGCGAGCCGGCAGCCGTCGATCAGGGAGGCGTGGTTCCCGGCGTCCGAGACGACCAGGGAGCCGTGCGGCGCGAGCGCGGTGACGGCGGCGAGGTTGGCCGCGTAGCCGGAGGACAGGACGAGCGCGGACTCGAAACCGCAGAAGTCGGCCAGTTCGCGTTCCAGCTCGGTGTGGAGTTCGGTGGTGCCGGTGACGAGCCGGGAGCCCGTGGCACCGCCGCCCCATCGGCGCGCGGCCTCGGCCGCGCCCTCGGTGACCTCCGGATGGCGGGCGAGCCCGAGATAGTCGTTGCTCGCGAGATCGAGGAGCGGCGAGTGGGCCGGACGGGGCCGCAACGTACGGACGAGTCCGGCCCGGCGGCGCGCCTCGGCCTGCTCGTCGATCCAGCCGAACGCCATGTGTCCTCCGGGTCTCGCCACACCTGCGGTCTCGGTGATTTGTAGGCTGTGCACAGACCCTAGCGGGCGGTCCGGCGGCGCATGATGTGGCAATACCCACACGTCGAACCATCTCTGTTGTGCAAACTCTCCTTGGCCGGGAGCGGTCGCATGGTCCAGGATCGGACCTCATGGACCTGCTGAACACGCTGGTGGACAAGGGGCTTCGGCGCGAGCTGCCGACCCGCGACGAGGCGCTGGCCGTACTGGCCACCTCCGACGACGACGTGCTGGACGTCGTGGCCGCGGCCGGAAAGGTACGCCGGCACTGGTTCGGCCGACGGGTGAAACTGAACTATCTCGTCAACCTGAAGTCGGGCCTGTGCCCGGAGGACTGCTCGTACTGCTCGCAGCGTCTCGGCTCCACGGCCGGCATCCTCAAGTACAGCTGGCTCAAGCCCGACGAGGCCTCCAAGGCCGCGGCGGCCGGGCTGGCCGGGGGCGCCAAGCGGGTCTGCCTGGTGGCGAGCGGGCGCGGTCCGAGCGACCGTGACGTGGACCGGGTCTCCGACACGATCAAGGCGATCAAGGACCAGAACGAGAACGTCGAGGTCTGTGCCTGTCTCGGTCTGCTCTCCGAGGGCCAGGCCGAGCGGCTGCGCGAGGCCGGCGCGGACGCCTACAACCACAACCTGAACACGTCCGAGGGGACGTACGGGGAGATCACGACCACCCACACGTACGCCGACCGGGTGGACACGGTCCAGAAGGCCCACGCCGCGGGGCTGTCCGCCTGCTCGGGTCTGATCGCGGGCATGGGCGAGTCGGACGAGGACCTCGTGGACGTCGTGTACGCCCTGCGCGAGCTCGACCCCGACTCCGTTCCGGTGAACTTCCTGATCCCGTTCGAGGGAACCCCCCTCGCCAAGGAGTGGAACCTCACCCCGCAGCGCTGTCTGCGCATCCTCGCCATGGTCCGCTTCGTCTGCCCGGACGTCGAGGTCCGGATCGCCGGCGGCCGCGAGGTGCATCTGCGCACCCTCCAGCCGCTCGCCCTGCACCTCGCCAACTCGATCTTCCTGGGTGACTACCTCACCAGCGAGGGCCAGGCGGGCAAGACCGACCTGGAGATGATCGCGGACGCGGGCTTCGAGGTGGAGAACGCGGGCGAGGTGACCCTGCCCGAGCACCGCGCTCCGTCCGGCGGCGGCTGCGGCTCGCACGCGGAGAACGGCTGCGGTTCGCACGAGGAGGAGGGGTGCGGTTCGCACGGCGCCGCCGGTTGCGGCTCGCACGCCGAGGCGGGCCCCGGGCCCCGGCAGGGCGGTGGTGTGCGCGCTCCCGCGCCCGCGGCCGAGGCCGAGGCGCCCTCCGACGCCCGTACGGACCTGGTCTCCGTGCGTCGCCGTGGTGCCGGAACGGACCTCGCGCCCAATGCCTGACCTGTCCGTGCGGGAACTGCTCGACCTCGATCGGCGGCACGTCTGGCATCCCTACGGGCCCATGCCCGGCCGCCAGGAGCCGCTGGTCGTGGAGTCGGCGAGCGGGGTCCGGCTGCGGATGGCCGACGGCACGGGTGAGCTGATCGACGGGATGTCGTCCTGGTGGTCGGCCATCCACGGCTACAACCACCCGGTCCTGAACGACGCGGCCCGCGGCCAGCTGGAACGGATGAGCCATGTCATGTTCGGCGGGCTCACCCACGAGCCCGCCGTCCGGCTGGCGAAGCGGCTGGTCGACATCTCGCCCGAGGGTCTGGAGCACGTCTTCCTCGCCGACTCCGGCTCGGTCGCGGTCGAGGTCGCGGTCAAGATGTGTCTCCAGCACTGGCGTTCGCTCGGCCGTCCGGGCAAGCAGCGGCTGCTGACCTGGCGGGGCGGCTACCACGGGGACACCTGGCAGCCCATGTCGGTGTGCGACCCCGAGGGCGGGATGCACGAGCTGTGGCAGGGAGTGCTCCACCGTCAGATCTTCGCCGACGCGCCACCGGCCGCGTACGAGGAGTCGTACGCGGACCATCTGCGCGAGCTGATCGGGCGGCACGCCGACGAGCTCGCGGCGGTCATCGTGGAGCCGGTGGTGCAGGGCGCGGGCGGGATGCGCTTCCACTCCCCCGCGTATCTGCGGGTGCTGCGCGAGGCCTGCGACGAGCACGACGTCCTGCTGGTCCTCGACGAGATCGCGACGGGATTCGGCCGTACGGGTGAGCTGTTCGCCGCGGACCACGCGGGCGTGACCCCGGACGTGATGTGTGTCGGCAAGGCACTGACCGGCGGCTATCTGACGATGGCGGCGACGCTGTGCACCGCGCGGGTGGCCGACGGCATCTCGCGCGGTGAGGTCCCGGTGCTGGCGCACGGCCCGACCTTCATGGGCAATCCACTCGCCGCGGCGGTGGCATGCGCCTCGGTCGACCTGCTGCTCGCGCAGGACTGGCGGACCGAGGTGAAGCGGATCGAGACCGGTCTGCGGGACGGGCTCGCGGAGGCCGCGGGGCTGCCGGGCGTCCGGGACGTGCGCGTGCTCGGCGCGATCGGAGTCGTCCAGCTCGACCACGAGGTGGACATGGGGGCGGCGACGGCGGCCGCGGTGCGCGAGGGCGTGTGGCTGCGGCCGTTCCGCGACCTCGTCTACACGATGCCGCCGTACGTCACCGGCGACACGGACCTGGCGCGGATCGCCCGCGCCGTGTGCGCGGCGGCGCGGGAGGGCTGAGATGACGGTACTGGTGATCACGGGCACGGGCACGGAGGTGGGCAAGACGGTCGTCACGGCCGCCGTCGCCGCCACGGCCCTGGCGGCCGGACGGTCCGTGGCCGTCCTGAAGCCCGCGCAGACGGGTGTCGGACCGCACGAGCGCGGCGACGCCGACGAGGTGGCCCGGCTCGCCGGTGCCGTCACGACCCTCGAACTGGGCCGCTATCCCGAGCCGTTGGCGCCCGCGACGGCCGCCCGGCGGGCGGGCCTCGCGGCGGTGTCCCCGGTGGCGGCGGCCGAGGCGGCGGCGAAGCTCGCGACCGAGCACGATCTGGTGCTGGTCGAGGGCGCGGGCGGTCTGCTCGTGCGGTTCGACGACGAGGACGGGACGCTGGCCGACGCGGCCAGGCTGCTGGACGCGCCCGTGCTGGTCGTCGCCTCGGCGGGACTGGGCACGCTCAACACGACGGAACTGACGGCCCGTGAACTGCGGCTGCGGGAGCTGGAGTTCGCGGGGGTCGTGATCGGCAGCTGGCCGGACTCCCCCGACCTGGCGATGCGGTGCAATCTCGGGGACCTCCCGGCGGTGTCCGGAGCGCCCCTGCTGGGCGCGGTCCCGGCGGGCGCGGGGGCCCTCTCCCCCGCGGACTTCCGCACGGGGGCACCGAGCTGGCTGGACCACCGGCTCGGCGGACGCTGGAACGCCGGGATCTTCACCACGACTCACCCGGCCTGACCCCAACCGCCCCACACAGGCCGGCGCGGGCCGTCGGACACCTGACGGGTGACACCCCGGCACATCGCGCCGGGGTGTCACAGACTCCAGCGGCGCAGTTCGTGGGCGATGTCGTGCACGGTGGCCTCGCCGGTCTTGACCAGACGGGCCAGTTCCCGCACCTGCTCGGGCGAGGTGACGACCTTCAGGCCGCTGGCGACCAGGTAGGCGTAGGCGACGGCCGAGGCGAACATCGCGTTGGAGCGTTCGAGCGCCGGGACGTGCAGCAGGAGCTGGAGCAACGCGGCGGCGCGGGCGTGCGGGCTGTCGTAGACCGGAATCCCGAGGATCTCCGCCTCGTGCCGGCTGACCGCGGCGACGAGCGCGCCCCAGTCGGTGACCTGCGGGTCTCCGGGTGTCTTCTGTTCGGCGATCATGAGGAGCCAGGCAAGATCGACTCTGATACTGCTCAAGGGATCAACGACGACCTTCGCTGGTGCCTTCGCGCTCCGCGCCGAACTCCTCGGCGAAGACGGACTCGTACTGCTTCATGAAGTCGGCGGCGGCCTCCACGAAGGTGTGGCCCACTTCCCCGGTGTCCTGCCTGACCAGCTCCTCGATGTAGCGGTTCACGCTCATCCCCCGTTCCAGGGCTCGCTCCCGGGCCGCTCGCGCGGTGCCCTCGTCCACCCGGACGTTCAGCTGAGTCTTCGCCATGCTTCGAAGCTAGCGCGATACCGCTAGCGCGGGCAAGGGGAACCAAGGGTGGACGAGGCCGGTGGAGATTGCCCCTTACATCCATAAGAGGGCCACACCCTGGGGCGGAGAGCATGCGGCACCTAGGGGGGATACCGGGTGTGCGTCCGGTCACACTACGCTCGGGCCGACCATGTGTCCGGACGTCCATCCCAGGAGGAGGCGGTCTTGTCCACAGCTGCTGCCGAGCAGATTCCCGGCCGCGCGGAAGGGGACGGGATCGCCGCCCGCGCCCGCGGTCTGACCAAGGCGTACGGTTCCGGCGAGACCGCGGTACTGGCCCTCGACTCGGTCGACGTGGACATCGCGCGCGGCCGGTTCACCGCCGTCATGGGCCCCTCGGGCTCCGGGAAATCCACCCTCATGCACTGTCTCGCGGGCCTGGACACCGTGTCGGCCGGACAGGTGTGGCTCGGCGACACCGAGATCACCGGGCTGAAGGACCGTGAGCTGACCCGGCTGCGCCGGGACCGCATCGGCTTCAT
Organism: Streptomyces sp. NPDC024698; assembly: GCF_055559015.1. Classification (NCBI taxonomy): domain Bacteria; kingdom Bacillati; phylum Actinomycetota; class Actinomycetes; order Kitasatosporales; family Streptomycetaceae; genus Streptomyces; species Streptomyces sp. NPDC024698. The sequence continues at coordinate 556,566 of NZ_JBVHLK010000003.1, forward strand.
GTTCCAGTCGTTCAACCTGATCCCCACCCTGAACGCGGCCGAGAACATCACCCTGCCCATGGACATCGCGGGCCAGAAACCCGACCAGAAGTGGCTCGACCAGGTCGTCGACACCCTCGGACTGCGCGACCGCCTCAAGCACCGGCCCGCCCAGCTCTCCGGTGGCCAGCAGCAGCGCGTCGCCTGCGCCCGCGCGCTCGCCTCCCGGCCCGAACTGATCTTCGCGGACGAGCCGACCGGCAATCTGGACTCGCGGGCAGGCCTCGAAGTCCTCGGATTCCTGCGCGAGGCCGTGGACGAGCTGGGTCAGACCGTCGTCATGGTCACCCACGATCCCGGCGCGGCCGCCCACTCCGACCTGGTCCTCTTCCTCGCGGACGGGCGGATCGTGGACGAGATGGAGCGGCCCTCCGCGGAAGCCGTACTGGAACGGATGAAGCGTTTCGACACGGCCCGGGTGACCTTCGAGGCCGGACGTGACGCACCCGGAGAAGCCGGCGCCGGCGTCCCGGCCCACGGCACCTTCGGCGACACGGCTCCCGGCGGCGGCGTGGCTCCCGGCGGCGGCTCCGGCGACGTAACCCCCGACAAGGACTGAGGCGGTCGTGCTCAAGGCGACACTGCGAAGCTTTCTCGCGCACAAGGGGCGGCTGCTGCTCTCGGCGCTGGCCATCGTGCTGTCCGTGGCCTTCGTCGCGGGAAGCCTGATCTTCTCGGACACGGTGACCCGTACGTTCGACCGGCTCTTCGCCTCCACCGCGGCCGATGTGACCGTGGAGCCGAAGAACGACCTGAAGTCCCAACTGCCCACCGGCGCCACCGAGACGGTCCCGGCCTCCCTCGCCGACCGGCTCGCGAAGGTCGACGGGGTCGCCGCCACGCACGTGGACGCCTCGGTCGAGAACGCCCCGGTCGTCGACGGCGCGAACAAGTCGGTCGGGCCGACGACGGGCGCCCCCACCATCGTGACCAACTGGCAGATCACCGAACGCAGTCCGGTGAAACTGACCTCAGGACACGCGCCGCGCGGCGACAACGAGGCACTGCTCGACGCGGACACCGCCGACAAGAAGCACCTCGGCATCGGCGACACCCTCACCGTGCAGGCGCAGCCCGGCTCCTTCGCGGTCCGGATCGTCGGGATCGCCACCTTCACCACCACCAACCCCGGTGCCGCGCTGATCTTCCTGGACACCCCGACCGCGCAGACCAAGCTGCTCGGCCGTCCCGGTCTCGCCACGAGCATCTCCGTGGACGCCGCCAAGGGCGTCGACAACGCCCAGCTCAAGCGTCGCGTCTCGGCCGAACTCGGCAACAGCACCTACGACGTGAAGACCGCGCAGGAGCAGGCGAAGTCGTCCGCCGAGCAACTCGGCGGATTCCTCGACGTCATCAAGTACGTGATGCTCGGCTTCGCCGGGATCGCGGTGCTCGTCGGGATATTCCTCATCGTCAACACCTTCTCCATGCTGATCGCCCAGCGCACCCGCGAACTCGGGCTGCTGCGGGCGCTCGGCGCCGACCGCCGTCAGGTGCGCCGGTCGGTGCTCACCGAGGCACTGCTCCTCGGCCTGGTCGGCTCGACGCTCGGCCTCGCGGCCGGGATCGGGCTGGCGGTCGGGCTGATCAAGCTGATGACCGCCTTCGGCATGAACCTCAAGTCCACGGAGATGGTGATCGGGTGGCCGACTCCTGTGGCGGCGTACGTCGTCGGCGTCGGCGTCACGTACGTGGCGGCCTATCTGCCGGCCAGACGCGCGGCGGGTGTCTCCCCCATGGCGGCGCTCTCCGACGCCGAAGTCGCGGGCGTGGGACGGCCGTTGCGCGTACGGGCCGTGGTGGGCGCAGTCGTCGGCGCGGCCGGGGCCGCGGCACTCGCGGGATGCGCGGCCTCGACGAAGACGTCGACGGCGGCCTCGCTGCTGGGACTCGGTGTCGTCCTGACGCTGATCGCGACGGTGATCGCCGGCCCGCTGCTCGTCCGTCCGGTGATCCGGGTCCTCGGCGGCGCGTTCCCTGCGCTCTTCGGCCCGGTCGGCCGGATGAGCCAGCGCAACGCGCTGCGCAATCCGCGGCGCACCGGCGCCACCGCCGCCGCCCTGATGGTCGGACTCGCCCTGGTCGGCGGGATGTCCGTGGCCAGCGCGTCCATGAGCAAGTCCTTCGACCAGCAGATCGACAGAACACTCGGCGCCGACTTCGTGCTCCAGAACGCCAACTTCGTTCCGTTCTCGCACGAGGTCACGGACAAGGTGCGCGCCACCGACGGCGTCGGACTGGTCGTCCGGCAGCGGTTCACCCCCATCGCGGTCGAACTGCCCGACGGCAAGCGGGTCGAGACGACCGCCGCGGCCTACGATCCGCGGCTCGACGACGTCGCCCATGTCACGTACACACGGGGCGACACCGCGGCGGCGCTCGGCGAGGGGCGCATCGCCATGGACGCCACGTTCGCGAAGGACCACGACGTGCGGGTCGGCAGCACGATTGCGGTCGAGTTCCCCGCCGGCCGCACGACCGAACTGACGGTGGGCGCGCTCACCGACCAGGGCGGCGGCGGGTTCGGGACGCAGGGCGGACTCGTCCTCGGCTTCGGCACGATCGAGAAGTACGTGCCCGGCGGGCAGGATTCGGCGCTGTACGTGAACGCGGCCCCGGGCACGTCCCCGGCGAAGCTGCGGCCCCGGCTGGAGAAGACCCTGGAGCCGTATCCGCAGGTCCAGGTCCGCGACCAGGCCGACTACAAGAAGCTCGTCCACGACCAGATCGCCGTGCTGCTCTACCTCGTGTACGCCCTGCTCGGACTCGCGATCGTCATCGCCGTGCTGGGCGTCGTGAACACCCTCGCCCTGTCGGTCGTGGAGCGCACCCGGGAGATCGGGCTGCTGCGCGCCATCGGTCTCGGCCGGCGCCAGCTGCGCCGGATGATCCGTCTGGAGTCCGTGGTCATCGCCGTGTTCGGCGCCGTCCTCGGCCTGGCGCTGGGGATCCTCTGGGGTGTCTGTGTCCAGCAGGTGCTCGCGCTCCAGGGCATGAAGGCGCTGGCCGTGCCGTGGACGACGATCGTCGCGGTCGTGATCGGCTCGGCCGTCGTCGGCATCGTCGCGGCGCTGCTCCCGGCCCTGCGCGCGTCCCGGATGAACGTACTGGCGGCCATCGCGCACGAGTGAGGCGGCGACCGGGCTCCGGGCCACTCGGCCCGGGGCTCGGCCGTGGGCTCTGCCCGGTCCGCCGGGGCCGGGGGGATTCCCACGAGGACGTGACGGCCGTGGCGCCGAACCCGGAGGGTCCTGGCTCCCGCGGCCGGCGGGCTGCGCGGCCGGTGACCGTCCGTATGGCGGAAATGCCGTTCCGGCGTCCGGGCCCCGTGGTGGGATCGGGTCATGACCGACTCGCGCATACGGGCAGCCCTGCCCGAGGACCTCGACGCCGTGCTCGCCTTCTGGAAGGCGGCCGCGGAGGGCACCAGCATCAGTGACGACCGCGGCGGTGTGGAAGGGCTCGTCGCCCGGGACCCCGGGGCCCTGCTGCTCGCGGAGCGCGACGGAGAACTGGTCGGCACGGTGATCGCGGGCTTCGACGGCTGGCGCTGTCATCTGTACCGGCTGGCGGTCCGTCCGGACCGGCGGCGCCTGGGTATCGGTTCGGCGTTGCTGACCGCGGCGGAGGAACGTTTCGTACGACTGGGCGGGCGGCGCGGGGACGCGATGGTGCTGAAGCGGAACGAGACCGCCCACCATGCCTGGCGGGTCGCTGGGTACACGCCGGAGGAGCACTGGCGACGCTGGGTGAAGCCGCTGACCGACTAGGGCGTGCCGCGGGGCGGACGAGACTTGCGGACACGGCCCAGGGGCCCACCGGCGGAGGCGGAGGCTCGAAGGGGCGGCGGCGGTCACCGACGACGCCGCTTTGCCTGTCCTTTACTATTGTCGCACCGTCCCCTCCACGAAAGGTGTGAGCGTCCGCCCATGGGCGAGCCTCCCAGTACCCGCGGCCGTGTTCCCCACGGCGACAGCGGACATCGCGCGATCCCCCTGTCCCTGCCCGATCATGGGACGGAGGTGACCCGATGACCGAAGTGTTGCTCCTGCTGGTCGCAGTTCTGCTGTCGCTGGCCTGCGGCGGCTTCGTGGCGGCAGAGTTCTCCTTGACCACGGTCGAGCGCAGCGAACTGGAACGTGCCGTGGAGCGCGGTGAACGGGGCGCCTCCGGAGCCCTGAAAGCCGTACGGAACCTCACCTTCCAGCTGTCCGGGGCCCAGCTCGGCATCACGGTGACGAACCTCGTGGTCGGCATGCTCTCCGAGTCGTCGATCGCCAAGCTCATCGCGGGCCCCCTGGAGTCGCTGGGCGTCCCGGCCTCCGCGTCGGACTCGGTGGCCCTGGTCGTCGGCACGGCGCTGTCGACGCTCTTCCTGATGGTCGTCGGGGAACTGGTGCCCAAGAACTGGGCGATCTCCGCACCGCTGGCCGTGGCCAAGCGGGTGGCGACACCGCAGCGCTGGTTCAGCGCCGCCTTCCGCCCGTTCATCGCCCATCTCAACAACACCGCCAACCACGTCGTACGCCGCTTCGGCCTCGAACCCGCCGAGGAGCTGGCCTCCGCCCGCGGACCCCAGGAGCTGGTGGCGCTCGCCCGGCACTCCGCCAAGGAGGGCGCCCTGGAGGCGGACACCGCCGAGCTGTTCGTGCGCACCCTGAACCTCGCCGACCTGACCGCGGAGAACGTGATGACACCGCGCGTCCAGGTCATGGCGCTCGACGTCCAGGCGACCTGCGAGGACGTGGCGAACGCGACCCGGGCGACCGGCCTGTCCCGGTTCCCGGTCTACCACGAGACCCTCGACGAGGTCGTCGGCGTCGCGCACATCAGGGACGTGCTGACCGTGCACGCCACGAGCCGCACCCAGACGCCCGTCTCGCAGATCATGCGCGAACCGCTGCTCGTACCGGAGTCGCTGACCGTCGACAGGCTCCTGGACCGGCTGGCGGGACGGCGCACGATGGCCGTGGTCATCGACGAGTACGGCGGTACGGCCGGTGTGGCCACCCTTGAGGACATCGTGGAGGAGGTCGTCGGCGAGGTTCGCGACGAGCACGACCCGCACGAGACCCCCGACCTCGCCCCGGTCGGCACGGACGCCGACGGCCGGGCACTGTACTCGGCCGACGGGTCCGCCCGTACGGACCAGCTCGCCCGGGTCGGGCTGCGGGTCCCGGACGGCCCGTACGAGACCCTGGCCGGCTTCATCGCGGCCGAGCTCGGCCGCATCCCCGCCGAGGGAGACACCGTCGAGGCCGACGACTGGCGGCTCGACGTCGTGGACGCCTCGGGGCGGCGGGCCGCCCGGGTGCTGCTGCACGCCCCGCACGACGCCGAGGAGAGCGCGCGATGACCGCCGTACAACTGCTGATCGGATTCGCGACCCTCGTCGTGAACGGCTTCTTCGTCGGCGCCGAGTTCGGACTGATCTCGGTGCGCCGCAGCCAGATCGAACCGCACGCCGAACGCGGCGACCGGCGGGCGCGCAGTGTGCTCTGGGGCCTCGAACACGTCTCGGCGCTGCTCGCGACCGCGCAGCTCGGCATCACGCTGTGCACCCTGGTGCTCGGCATCGTGGCCGAACCCGCCATCGCGCACCTGCTGGAGCCGGTGTTCCACGCGGTGGGCGTCCCCTCCGGCGCGGGTCACGCCGTCTCCTTCGTCATCGCGCTGACCCTGGCGACGTATCTGCACATGCTGCTCGGCGAGATGGTGCCGAAGAACGTGGCCCTCGCGGAACCCGTGCGGACGGCGCTGGTGCTCGGACCGCCGCTGGTCGCGCTCTCCCGTGCGCTGCGCCCGGTGATCTTCACGGTCAACGCCTTCGCCAACGGGCTGCTGAAGCTGCTGCGGGTCGAGACGAAGGACGAGGTCGCGGCGACCTTCTCCGACGACGAACTCGCCCGCCTGGTGAAGGACTCCAGTGCGGCGGGGCTCATCGACCACCGTGCCCAGGAGCGGCTGCGTGACGCCCTTGAGCTGGGCCGCAGGCCCGTGCACGACGTCGTGCTGCCGGTCGAACGTGTCGTCTACGCGAGCGTGGGCGTGACTCCGGAGGAACTGGAGCGACTGTCGGCCGAGTCGGGATTCTCCCGCTTCCCTGTCGTCGACGACGGACGCCGGATCGTCGGGTATCTGCACGTCAAGGACGCGCTGGACGCGGCACCTCGCGAGGTGCCGTTCCGCGTCGAGGACATGCGGCCCATCGCCCGCGTCCGGGAGAGCACACCCCTGGACGACGTGCTGACCGCGATGCGCCGCAGCCGTACCCATCTCGCGGGGGTCATGGGCAGCGACGGCCGGCTCACGGGACTGGTGACGATGGAGGACGTCCTGAGAGAGCTGTTCGGACAGCCGGCGTAAGCAGTTGTCCGGACAGCCGGCGTCAGCAGCTGTTGGGACAACCGGCGTCAGCAGCTGCTCGGAGAGTCGGCCAGGGTCTGTCCGGCGTGGTCCGCCGGACAGGTCTCGTGCGCGAAAGGCGCGGGTGGGGCGGTCCGACAGACCGATGGGTATGTGTTCGGGTTACCATCTTTCTCGCCATGCAGATGAATGCCTCCTACACCAGCCTCGTCGCGGTCGGCGACTCCTTCACCGAGGGCATGTCGGACCTGTTGCCCGACGGCTCCTACCGCGGATGGGCCGACCTCCTCGCGGGCCGGATGGCGGCCCGGGCACCCGGTTTCCGCTACGCCAATCTCGCGGTGCGCGGCAAGCTGATCGGGCAGATCGTCGACGAGCAGGTGGACGTGGCCGCCGCGATGCGGCCCGACGTGATCACCCTGGTCGGCGGCCTCAACGACACCCTGCGGCCCAAGGTCGACATGGGACGCGTCCGCGGTCTGCTGGAAGAGGCCGTTGAACGCCTCGCCCCGGCCTGCGAGCAGCTCGTCCTGATGCGCAGCCCCGGCCGCAACGGTCCCGTCCTGGAGCGCTTCCGGCCCCGCATGGAGGAGCTCTTCATCGTCGTCGACGAGCTCGCGAAGCGGCACGGGGCCCTGGTGGTCGACCTCTACGGCGCGCCCTCGCTCGCCGACCCGCGCTCCTGGGACGTCGACCGGCTGCACCTGACCGCCGACGGACACCGCCGGGTCGCCGAGGCCGTGTGGCAGACCCTCGGATACGAGGCGGAGGACCCGGACTGGCACGTCCCTTCGGCGCCCACCGCACCCCCCGGCTGGGTCTCCCGCCGCACCGCCGACGCACGCTTCGCCCGGCAGCATCTCCTGCCGTGGATCGGGCGACGGCTGACGGGGCGTTCGTCCGGCGACGGACTGCCCGCGAAGCGGCCCGAACTACTGCCCTACGAGGGTCCTGTCACGGGCGGCCACAGCCACTGACCGGGATGGCCAGGGGGGCCGGGGGGAGCGCCGATCGGACGGCTTCCGCCGTGTCCCTCTCCCGAGTGACACGGCGGCCCATGCTCCGCATGAAGCAGACGCTACCGGTTACCCCCGAGTCCGCCACAGGGCGCACAGGGGGCGCTCGACAGCGCGGGAGTGCCGTCGCCTCGCTCGCTCACGCCCCGGAAGTAGGGCGGGGCCCGGCGCGTACGCCGGGCCCCGCCGACGGCCCCTCCAGCTTTGCGGAGCATGGAGAGGAGCCGTCTCGCCACCCTGGACCGGATGGCAAGTAACAGGCCAGTCGCGAGTTACCGCTGGATCGAACATCAAAGCACTCATGCGTGGGCCTGAGAAGTACGCCCCCGAGCGCCACCGGAGGAACGTGCCGACGCCCTTCACCGGTGTGGCCGGGGCAAAGAGATGCGCGTACCTTTTGGCACCGACACGCCACCGCTCGACCGATCAGGGCCGATGTGCCCCATCGGCACCCTTGCGGCGGGCCGTCGACAAGGTGGGAAACCAGCCATGCCACGCGACCACACCTACCACGGGCCGATATCGCTCTGCGCCAGGTGCAGTACACGGAACGTGAGCATGAATGGACATGCGTGCGCGGTCCGCCTCATGCAGAGGTGTGGGGTGGGACGAGTGAGAAACAGTCGGCCGAGTCGGCGCCCCGGCAGCGGTCAGGCGCTGTCCCCGGCCATTCCGGCCATTCCGCCGGACGGCAGGGGGGTCGCCGTCAGCGGGCCGTGCGCCATGACGATCGAGGCGAGCGGATAGGGAGGACCGTCGGTGCCGCGCAGGATCAGCAGAGGCATCCCGCGTTCGTCCTGGCGCCGGCCGAGCGACAGCCAGATGCGGTCGGTCCGGTCGACCTGCCCCATTCCGAGGTCGTAGATCCGTCCCCAGAGATAGAAGGGATCGGCGGCCGCGTCGCTCGCCTCCTGGAGGAGTTCGGGGACACCGTGCGCGGTGAGGTGGACGGCTACCCCGTCGAGGGTCCCCGCGGCCACCTGCGCGTGCCCGGCCGTCCTGGTCCGTACGTTGCGGGGAGCCCCGATCGCGTCGAGCCAGTAGTCCCAGTCGTCCAGGCACGTGGCCTTGATGGCCACCGTCACCCGCTCGCCGTCCGCCGTGATCTGCATGGCCTCCAGGCGGGCCAGGTGGTCGGACTGGAGGCTCGCGGCGACGGAGACCGCCCGGGCGGAGGCGCTGCCCCAGCCGACCACGCGCGATCGCGCGGCGGCCGGCCGTACCCGCGGAGCCTGGCCGTCGACGCGCTGCGGGACCGGCGCCGCCCCGTGCTCCGCCATGACGCGGCCCGCACTTCGGTCGGCGAGATGCAGGACGATCGCTCCGCGGGCGGGCGGCACGAGCGGGGAGGCCGCGGAGGCCCGGTCGTGCGGCCGCTCGGAGCCTCCGTCACCGGAAACCGACCCCACCGGATCCGGCACCGACGCGGGACCGTGATCGCGCCGGAACTCAGGCCCTTCACCTCCGGAAACCGCCCCCCTGAGGTCCGGCGCCGAAGCGGAAGCATGCTCGGGCCCCTCACCACCGGAGGCCGGCGCCAGGAGGTCCGGTTCGGACGCGGGAGCGTGATCCCTCCAGGACTCGGGCGCCTCACCACCGGGGGCCGCCCCCCTGAGGTTCGGCGCCGAGACGGAACCATGATCCCGCCGGGACTCGGGCCCCTCGCCGCCGGAGAACGGTCCCAGGAGATCCGGCACGGACGCGGGACCGTGATCGCGACGCGGCGCGGGGCCTCCGCCACCGGAACCCGACCCCACCAGGTCCGGCACGGACGCGGGACCGTGATCGCGACGCGGCGCGGGCCCCTCGCCGCCCGGAGCGGGTTCCCCGTGGTCCGTCCCGGGTGCGGGAGCACGGTCGTGCCGGGGTTCGGCGCCCTCGGCGAGGCCCCGCTCCTCGCGGTCCGGCGCGGACGCGGACTCGCCGTCGTACGGCGGCTCGGCCTCGTCGCCCGGGATCAGCCCCTTGCGGTTGAGCGCGGTGGCGATCCGCATGGCGACCTCGCTCGGGTAGCCGCAGTCCTCGACGATCGTGTCGACCGCGGCGTGATAGGCCTCCGGGCAGTTCTGCCCTGCCTCGACCTGGGTCCGCAGCCGTTCGAGGACGCCGGCACCGCCCGCCTCAACCAGGCGCCCCTGCGCCTCCAGATCGGCGACGAACTCCCGGGCGAAAGCACTGAGTTGCTCGGCAAGGTGGGCTTCGACGGCCGAACGGGTCCCGGGCACGGTGGTCATGCCGCCACCCCCAGATACTCACTGCGCAGCTTGGCAAGTGCTCTGAACTGCAAGGTCTTCACTGCCCCTTCGGACCGTTCCATCTGGCGTGCCGTCTCCAGCACCGAGAACTCCATCAAGAACCTGCGCGTGAGGACTTCGCGTTGCGGCGGCCGCAGTTGCTCCAGCGCCCGGCGGAGCAACTCCTCGTCCAGGCCGATCAGTACGGTGTCCTCGGTACTGACGGTGAGATCCTCGTCGAAGCCGAGCATGTCCTCGACGACGAACTCGCGGCGCTGCGCACTCTTGCAATGGTCGATGACCTTGTTCCGGGCGATGGTGATCAGCCACCCGACGAACCCGATGCCGCGATAGGTGAAAGTCCCGCGTTTCATCCAGGCGTTGAGAAATGTCTCGCCGGTGAGGTCCTCGGCGACCTGCCGATTGCGTACACGGCGCTGTACATAAGCCAGGACCGCAGGGTGATGCAGGGCGTAGAGCTCCCCGAACGCGTCCCGGTCTCCCGCGAGCGCACGGGCGATGAGGGCCGGTTCTCTGGTGTCGAACCGCGGTGTGGCGGCGTTAGCCTCGGCGATCAAGGCCTACTCCGTTCATGAGTGGATGAACTCTGGTGGGCAGGTGCTGCGACGGTCCGCTCCGGCCATGGCCACCGGGCCCGGGCGCCGGGCGCCGGGTGACCGGGTCGTCGCGTCCGAACGTTTCGAGGCGTCCCCCCGCGGATGCCTCGCAGCTCCGGAGCCTGTTCGAGCCGATGCCGAGGCGGTGCAAATAGGGTCCCCTCAAAGGGACTTGCATACGTGCGACTAACTCACAGTCATGCAACATATGCAACTTGCGTACATGCACGCAAGTTGCTTCGCCGGTATCACGGCGAGACTTTTTGCTGGGAACTGGCGTGCGAGCCGTCCCTCTTGGCCTGCCATGACACCGATACACCAATTGACCTGCGGAGATGCACGCATGCAAGTCACGTGCAAGTTGCATACACGCGCGCTACTCTCCGGACCATGCGGAGCATGGAAGAGTCCCCCCACGAGTCCCGCGACGAGCGACAAGCTCTCGCAAGGAGGGTGGGCGAGTACCTCACGAAGGCCGCGACAGCGGCCGGGTACGACGTCCGCCCACGAGCCGGCGGCCGGGTTCAGCTGGCCACCTCGATTGGAGTGAGCCTCACGACGATCAGCAGAACGCTGGAAGGAAAGACCCTCCCCCTTCCCTCGCAACTGACGACCTGGGCGTCAGTACTCGGCCTCGACCAGCGAGAGATGTTGGTGAACAGCGGCATGCTTCCGCCGGAACACGGGCCTCAGCCCTCGGTACGGAGGGTAGCCTCAGCATCACTCACCCCGGAGGAGGCCATGGACGCATGGGGAATCACTGATCTCAGAATCCGCACAATGCTCAGCGGGAACATCGTCCAAGCGATCGAGCTCCAAAAGGATCTCGATGCCGACGACAGCCGGGGGGCCACTGCAAGGGGGTAACAAGACGTGGCGTACAGACTGGCATTCGCGTCCGCCGCCAGCTGCACAGCCGGCTGGACATTCGTGGGCGAAGGCGTCTGGCACCATACATGGGAGTTGGCCACAGTCGGGATCGGTCTGTTGACCATGGGCATGGCAGGGGCGCTCGCCGCTCTGCTCCGTCACATGGTCAGCCAGGCCGACGCCCGCACACGGCATGATCTCAGCGTCATGGCGGAGCACAGACGACGCCTTGAGCTGGACATGCACAAGCGCGAGCTGAACCTGGCCCAGCGGGAGAAAGCCATGGCCCGCAGAGCCACCATCACCGCCATCAGACTCGGCAGCCATGCCAGAGCCCTCGACGACGCGCGGAACGCGAACACGGCACTGCGCGCCAAGAACTCCCGGCTCATGCAGGAGATCGAGGAAGTCAACGACGAGCGCAACCAGCTGATCATGGCCGAGCTCACGCTCGCCCACGACCGGTTCACCTCCAAGACCTACGGGGGTCTGCGCGCTGTGGTCGGCAGCGAACAGTCCCGCTCGGATCCGCACGCCCAAGCAGGCTACGGAAGCCGTCCCCCGCGGTCGGGATCCTGAGCACGAACCCTGCGAAAACGTTCCACCAGAAACGTTCCACCAGAACTTCCGTCCATCAATACGGTGAACAACTCCCTTCTGTTCAAAGGAGTTGAGCGTCAATCCGCCGAGAGCACCGGCGGTCGGCAGGAGCGACGACGTGGTCTGTGGTGCGCGCCGAGCGCGACACCCCCCTCCCGTCCCCGCACCTCTCACGCACACCCCGGTCCGCCGGGGGGTGCCGCTCCGCCCTGACCTGCGCATCCGGGACGCGGCGGACAGAACGGAACCCTCCTCGGACAGCCGGTATGCTCCGTTCACGTGACAGCCGCGCCTGCAAAGCCCCGTATCCCCAACGTTCTCGCCGGACGCTACGCCTCCGCCGAGCTCGCCACGCTCTGGTCCCCCGAGCAGAAGGTCAAACTGGAGCGTCAGCTCTGGCTCGCCGTGCTGCGGGCGCAGAAGGACCTCGGGATCGAGGTGCCGGACGCCGCGATCGCCGACTACGAGCGTGTCCTCGACCAGGTCGATCTCGCCTCCATCGCCGAGCGCGAGAAGGTCACCCGGCACGACGTGAAGGCGCGGATCGAGGAGTTCAACGACCTCGCCGGCCACGAGCACGTGCACAAGGGCATGACCTCCCGCGACCTCACCGAGAACGTCGAGCAGCTCCAGATCCGGCTCTCCCTGGAACTGATGCGCGACCGTACGGTGGCGGTCCTCGCCCGGCTGGCCAAGCTCGCCGGCGAGTACGCCGAGCTGGTCATGGCCGGCCGCTCGCACAACGTGGCCGCGCAGGCCACCACCCTGGGCAAGCGCTTCGCGACCGCCGCCGACGAGATGCTCGTCGCGTACGGCCGCCTCGAGGAGCTGCTCGGCCGCTACCCGCTGCGCGGTATCAAGGGCCCGGTCGGCACGGCCCAGGACATGCTCGACCTGCTGGGCGGCGACGCGGCCAAGCTGGAGGACCTGGAGCAGCGGATCGCCGGTCACCTCGGCTTCTCGCGGGCCTTCACCTCCGTCGGCCAGGTCTACCCGCGCTCCCTCGACTACGACGTCGTGACCGCGCTGGTGCAGCTGGCGGCCGCTCCGTCCTCGACGGCCAAGACGATCCGGCTCATGGCCGGGCACGAGCTGGTCACCGAGGGATTCAAGCCCGGCCAGGTCGGCTCCTCCGCGATGCCGCACAAGATGAACACCCGCTCCTGCGAGCGTGTCAACGGCCTGATGGTCATCCTGCGCGGCTACGCGTCGATGACCGGCGAGCTGGCCGGCGACCAGTGGAACGAGGGCGACGTGTCGTGCTCGGTGGTCCGCCGGGTCGCGCTGCCGGACGCGTTCTTCGCCCTGGACGGTCTGCTGGAGACCTTCCTGACCGTCCTCGACGAGTTCGGCGCCTTCCCGGCCGTCGTCGCCCGTGAGCTGGACCGCTACCTGCCGTTCCTGGCGACGACCAAGGTCCTGATGGGCGCGGTCCGCGCCGGTGTCGGCCGCGAGGTCGCCCACGAGGCGATCAAGGAGAACGCCGTCGCCTCCGCCCTCGCCATGCGGGAGCAGGGCGCCGAGCGCAACGAGCTGCTCGACAAGCTCGCGGCGGACGAGCGGATTCCGCTGGACCGCGCTCAGCTCGACGAGCTGATGGCCGACAAGCTGTCCTTCACGGGCGCCGCGGCCGGCCAGGTGGCCGTCGTCGTCGGCCGTGTCGAGGAGATCGTGAAGCAGCACCCGGAGGCCGCCGGCTACACGCCCGGAGCGATCCTCTGACCCTCCCCCGAGCTCGCGGCTCCGCTCGGGCAGGGGGCTCCCCCCTTACCCGAGCGGACCTGGAGGCCGCCCGCGACCGGCTCGTGCCCGATGTCGCCGCGGCCGGCCTCTCGGTGCTCTTCTGCGGCATCAATCCCGGCCTGATGACCGCGGCCACCGGCCACCACTTCGCCCGGCCGGGCAACCGGTTCTGGCCGGTGCTCCAGCTGTCCGGGTTCACTCCACGACTGATGAAGCCGTCCGAGCAGGACGAACTGCTCTCCTACGGGCTGGGCATCACCAACGTCGTGGCACGGGCCACCGCCCGCGCCGACGAGCTGAGTACCGAGGAGTACCGCGAGGGCGGGCGGCTGCTCGGCGAGAAGGTGGAGCGGCTGCGCCCCGAGTGGCTGGCGGTGGTGGGCGTGACCGCGTACCGAGCGGCCTTCGGCGACCGCAAGGCGCGTATCGGTCCCCAGGAGCGGACGATCGGTTTGAGCCGGGTGTGGGTGCTGCCCAACCCGAGCGGGCTCAACGCGCATTGGACCGCGGCGACGATGGCCGACGAGTTCGGCCGTCTACGGGCGGCCACGCGGGCACCCTGAGCCGCCGTGGAACCGGCCACCGCTGCGACCACCGCGTCACGTCACCACGGCCGGTCTCCATGATCACCGCGGGCCGTCTCCGGCGTCACGGGGGATCCACGTCCGTGATCACCGCGAGCAGTCTGAACTCCTGGTCCTCGCCCAGCCGGGAGACACCGAGCGCCACCCAGCGGCCGGCCTCGTCCGCCCGCCACACCTGCGCGTTCCTCATGTGCGAACCGAGGGACGCCCAGGGCTCGGGTATGTGTTCGTCGCCCTGCTGCGCGCGCAGGAACACGCCGTCGAGACTCATCCAGTCCGGGTCCCGCCAGCGGTCGGTGAGCCGCTGTGCCAGGGCCTCCCGCTGTGCCTCGTACTGCTCGGCCTCCTGCTCCTCGCTCTCCGGGCCCGCCGCGGAACCGGTGCCCCGCTCCAGCTCGACGACATGGAAGCCGGGGCCCCCGGGTCCTCCGTACGACCGGGCGACCGACCCGCCGTGCTCCGGGGGGAACTCCTCGGCGCACAGCCGGTCGATCATGGCGAGCTGGTCCGCGATGGTCATGACGTCCAGTAAAGCGGCCACCACTGACAATTGGTGAGGCGTCAGGAAACCGGAGCGGTCGCCCGTCCCGGCACCGGACGCACCACGCGCCCGCCCCCGGCGCCGCCGCGATTCGTGCACGGCCCGCCGCGTCGAGGCGGGCGCCCAGCGTCCGGAGCCGCTCGTCGAGGGTGGCGTACGCGCGGCCCCCGATGTACTGGTGAAGCGGGGGCCAGGGGCCGTACGCAGGCGGTCATCGCGGCCTGCGAGTCGGGCTTCGTGGCGCCGGGCTGACGGCGGCCCGCGGACCGAAAGGGTCCCCGGCCCTCGCCGGGGTCCCCCGCGGCGAGTACGATCCGGCCAACACGCGTACGAGCTGGGAGGACAGACGTTGGGGCGGTTGACCGGCGGGGATCCCTCTCTGCTGCGACGGATCAATTCCGCGGTGGTCCTGCACGCGCTGCGTGCCACGGACTGCGCGACGCTCACCGAGATCACCCGGGTGACCGGACTGTCACGGCCGACGGTCGAGGGAGTCGTCGAGGGGCTGATCGAGAACGGGCTCGTCGTCGAGAAGGCGGCCGAGGAGGGCGCCACGCGGCGCCAGGGCCGTCCCGCGCGCAGATTCCGGTTCCGGGCCGAGGCGGGGCATCTGCTGGGCCTGGAGATCGGCCCGCATCGCGTCGCGGCGCTCCTCGCGGACCTGGACGGACGCGTGATCGGCGCCATGGCCAAGGACGTGGAGGAGACGGCGTCCGCCGACGAGCGGCTCGAACGGCTGCGGGTGGCGGTCGCGGAGCTGCTGCGCAGGGCGGGTGTCGCCCGGAGCTCGCTGCGCGCGGTGGGCGTGGGAAGTCCCGGCATCGTGGAGGCGGACGGCACCGTACGTCTGGGCACGGCGCTGCCGGAGTGGACGGGCCTGCCGCTGGGCGAGCGGCTGGGCCGTTCCTTCAAGTGTCCGGTGCTCGTGGAGAACGACGCCAACGCCGCGGCGGTCGCGGAACACTGGAAGGGTGCGGCGACCGAGGTCGACGACGTCGTGTTCGTCCTGGCGGGGCTGAGTCCGGGCGCCGGCTCACTGATCGGCGGGCGGCTGCACCGGGGGTTCGGCGGGGCGGCCGGTGAGATCGGCGCGCTGCATCTGCTGGGCCGTGACGTCACCCCCGAGACGCTCCTGTCGACGACGGACGAGCCGCTGCACCCGCTCGACGAGCCGGCGGTCGCGAAGGTGTTCGCGCTGGCCAAGGACGGCGACCAGCGGGCACGCGCGGCGGTCGACCGGTTCATCCAGAGGCTGGTGCACGACGTGGCCGCCCTGGTCCTCGCCCTCGACCCGGAGCTGGTCGTCGTCGGCGGCTGGGCGGCCGGTCTCGACGGCGTACTGGAGCCCCTGCGCCGGGAGTTGGCGCGCTACTGCCTGCGCCCGCCCAGGGTGACGCTCTCGATGCTCGGGGAGGCGGCCGTGGCGACCGGCGCGCTGCGGCTGGCCCTGGACCATGTGGAGGAGCAGTTGTTCGCGGTGGAGGGAACCGTGACGGCGCGCCGCTGAGACGCGCGGGTGAGGCGGTGGCGCGCGAGCGAGGCGGTGGCGCCGACCGGCCGGCGAACCCGGACTCGGCGGAGGTCCCATCTGTGGTCTCAGCCTCGGCCTCGGCTTCGACTTCGGCCGTGGCTTCCGCTTCGGATTCCGCTTCGGTGAAGGTCTCGGCCACGACCGCGAAACCCGTCGCGCCCCGAAGTGTTCCGGGGTGCGACGGGTGAGGTGCGGGCCCGCCCTGGACGGCCCGGGGTCCGGGCCGGACGGTTCAGGAGGCCCGGCGCTCCGGGTCGTGGTGGATCTCCACACCGCCGGAATCACCGAACGTGAGCCGGCAGGTGTCGGCACGGTAGGTGGCGACGGACACCGCCGCGGTACGCCCCTCGGTGAAGAAGCGGGTGGTGACGACGAGAACGGGCGCTCCGGGAAGGCGGTCGAGCTCCTTGGCGTCGTCCGCGCGGGCCGAGCCGAGCTCGACGGCACGGTCCTGGCCCTCCAGGTCCAGGCGCTGGAGCTCGCGCAGCACGGCACGCGCGCGTGCGGCACCCGAGGGCGCGTCGATCGCCGACAGGTCGGGCACCGAGGACTCCGGGATGTACAGGAGCTCGGCGGCCACGGGCTGACCATGTGTCACCCGGGACCGGCGGACGGTGTGCACCGACTCGCCGTCCGCGACCTCCAGCATGCCGGCCACCGACGCGGGAGGCGCCGCCACGGTGCAGTCCGCGGCGTGCCAGGCATCGCCCGCCGCCCCCGGCCACACGTGCTGTTCGGTGCCCACGGCCACCCCCACGCGCGGCGGCGCGACGGTGGTGCCCACCCCGCGACGGCGCTGGAGCCGGCCTTCCAGTTCCAGTTGTTCGAGTGCCTGGCGCAAGGTCGCCCGGGCGACCCCGAAGCGGGCCGCGAGGTCACGTTCGTTGGGCAGGATCTCGCCCACGGTGAACTCGGAGTCCAGTGCTTCGCTGAGCACGGTCCTGAGATGCCAGTACTTCGGTTCCGGCACCGATTCCAACTGCGTGGTCCCCACCCTGTCCTCCGCAATCGCCGTGGCCCGGCGGCGTTTTAACGCCCTTGTTTATTAAAGGTTCCTGCACTATCCCTGCGACGATAGGGCGGGCCCCACCCTTGGTCAAGACCAATCCTGGAACCCGTACGGTTTGCACAGGCGGCCGGCGGCGGGGTGTTCACGGGGTGTTCTCGCCCGGCGATGTTCGTGACACGACGCCGAAAGCCCCCGTACAAGGAAGCGGACTTTCGCGGTCCCGCGCGCCTCGCCGGAGACGTCCGCCGAGGGCGTCCGCCGGGGGCCGGGCCGAGGAACCGCTGCCCGGTGTCCGGGCGGGACGGCCGCCTCCGGAGCACAATGACCACGGGCCGCCGGTGGCCGACGGTTCGGGACAACGGGAGGAATGACCATGCGATACGGAGTTCTCGGCACGGGCGACGTGGGACGCACCCTGGCCGGCAAGCTGGTCGAACTGGGCCACGAAGTCACCTTGGGCTCGCGTACGAAGGACAACACGGCGGCCGTCGAGTGGGCCGAGGGCGCGGGTCCCACGGCGCATCACGGCACCTTCGCGGACGCGGCGGCGTTCGGCGAGGTGGTCGTGAACGCGGTGGGCGGGCGGATCGCGCTCACCGTGCTGGGCTCCGCCGGGGAGGAACACCTGGACGGCAAGGTGCTGCTCGACGTCTCCAACCCCATGGCGTTCGAGGACGGCGAACTGCGCCTGTCCCCGGTCGAGTCGGACAGTGTGGGTGAGCAGATCCAGCGGGCGTTCCCACGGGCCCGCGTGGTGAAGAGCCTCAACACCGTCAACTGCGAGGTGATGGTGGAGCCTACGAGGGTGCCGGGCGAGCACCAGATCTTCGTGTCCGGTGACGACGAGAGCGCCAAGGAGCAGGTGACGGCGCTGCTCGGCGAGTTCGGCTGGCCCGCGGACCGCGTGTTCGACCTCGGGGGCATCCGGAGCGCGCGGGCCGCGGAGATGTATCTGCCGCTGTGGCTGAACCTCATGCGGGGCATCGGGCACCCGGACTTCAACGTGGAGGTGCGCAGGGCGCGTTAGAGCGGGCCGCGGATCCGGATCGGGGCGCCGGGGGTGGTCGGCGCAGTGCGTGAGGACCGCCGGGAGCCGTTCGGGTGCGGCCGTTCGGGTGCGGCCGTTCGGGTGCGGCCGTTCGGGTGCGGCCGTTCGGGTGCGGCCGTTCGGGTGCGGCCGTTCGGCGTACGACGTACGGTTCGTGAGGGTTCGGGGCTACCCGTCGGTAGCAGTTGCTGACAAGCTGTCTACGAGATGGTTCGTCACGGCGTTCAGGCGAGGAGCAGTTCCATGTCCGAAACGGTCACCGTCAGCCTTCCCTCACCGCGCGGCCCGAAGGCGGTCACCGTGTCCTACGCGCGCGTGGGCACCGGCGAACCACTGCTCCTGCTGCACGGCATCGGTCATCACCGCCAGGCCTGGGACCCGGTCATCCCCATCCTCGCCGCCGAACGCGACGTGATCGCGGTCGACCTCCCCGGCTTCGGCGCGTCCCCGGCCCTGCCCGAGGGGCTCACCCACGATCTGCCGACGGTGGTACCCGTGCTCGGGGCGCTGTGCGAGGCCCTGGAACTCGGACGGCCGCACGTCGCCGGCAACTCGCTCGGCGGGCTGCTGGCCCTGGCACTGGGCCGCGAGAAGCTCGTACGGTCCGTGACCGCCCTCTCGCCCGCCGGATTCTGGTCACCGGTGGAGCGGCGCTACGCCTTCGGCCTGCTGATCGCCATGCGCCAGACGGCCCGGCGCATGCCGCTCCCGGTCGTCGAGCGGCTCTCCCGGTCCGTGGCCGGGCGGACGGTGCTCACCAGCACCATCTACGCCCGGCCCGGCCGCCGTTCACCCGACGCGGTCGTCGCCGAGACCCTGGCCCTGGCCCACGCCGAGGGATTCGCCGAGACTCTCCGGGCGGGTACGGGCGTCCAGTTCACGGACGACATCCCGACGCTGCCCGTCACGGTGGCCTGGGGCAGCAAGGACCGGCTCCTGATGCGCCGCCAGGGTGTCCGGGCCAAGCAGATCATCCCGCGGGCCCGGCTGGTACGGCTGCCCGGCTGTGGTCACGTCCCGATGAACGACGACCCGGCGCTCGTCGCCCGGGTCGTCCTGGACGGCAGCCGCTGAGCCGACCTCGGAGCCAGGCACCGGACGGCCCTGGGCGGCACGAGCGCCGCGTCCCCCGAGGCGGCTCAACGCGCCTGATCCGAGGGCCACTCCGGCGCCCACGAGGACACTGCCCGCGGCCTGCGCGAGCCCGTAGGAGCCGGTGCCGACGAGCGGTGCGGTCAGGGCTGCGGAGACCGGGACGAGGCCGGAGAAGAGCGTGGCGCGCTCCGCTCCGATGCGCTGCACGCCCATGTACCAGCAGACGAAGCCGACGACCGTGACGACCGCCGCCTGCCACAGCAGCGCGGTCGCCTCGGTGGCGTCCGGCACCCGCAGCCACGCTCCCCGGCCGGTGATGACCCCGGCCGCGGCCGCCTCGATCGCGGCCACACCGCACACGGTGGCCGACAGCAGCCGCGGCCCGAGCGGGCGCAGTACGGGTACGGCCAGGACGGCGAACCCCGCTTCCCCGGCCAGCGCGCCGAGGGAGTACCCGATCCCGGCCGCGTCCGTGCGGCCCCACCCCTGAACGGCGCAGGCGCCCAGGGCGACGAGCAACGCCCCGTACAGGACGCGGTGTTGCGGACGGCGGCCCTCCTGAAGCGGCACGAGCACCGCCACGACGACCGGGGCGCAGCCCACGAAGACGCCGGGGACCGCCGGTTCGGCCGTGCGCTCGGCGGCGAGGACGGCGAGGTTGAAGCCGACCATGCCCACGGCCGCGACCACGGCGAGGCGGCCCCACTGGCGGAGCGTGAGCCGCCGCAGCGGGGCGGCCCCGCCCCGGCCGACGAGGGGCAGCAGGAGGACACAGGCGAGGGCGTAGCGCAGGAACAGGCCGCCCGCGTACGGATAGTGGCCCATGACACTGTTGGCGGTGAAGGAACCTCCGACGAGCACACAGGCGAGGGCGGCGAGCAGCGCGCCCCGGGTGGTGGTGGCGTTCATGCCTTCGACGTTATGAACGGACGCGGTCCGGTTTAAGGTCCACTTCCATGACGTCATCGGGGACCAATCGCGCCGGGCCGCCACCGACGGCTCAAGAGGGGAAGGCGTCCGCGTCGGCCGCGTGGGAGTTGCTCCTGCCGGCCGCGGCGGCGGCGCCACGCGCGCGGGGGCGGACCCTTCAGGCCGCTCTGCGCGAGGCGGTCCGCTCCGGGCGGCTCGCTCCCGGGACCCGGCTGCCGTCCAGCCGTGAACTGGCCGGTGATCTCGGCGTGTCGCGAGGGCTGGTAACGGAGGCCTACGAGCAGTTGACGGCGGAGGGGTATCTGCGCAGTGACCGGGGCGCCGGTACCTGGGTCGGCGGCGCGGTCCGCGCGGTCGGCCCACGCGCGCGTGACCGTGCCCCGCGGCCTGCCGGAGTACGGGCCGACTTCGTGCCGGGAACCCCCGACCTGTCCCTCTTCCCCCGCTCGGCGTGGGCCGCGGCGCACCGCGGAGTGCTGGCCGAGCTGCCCCACCACGCGCTGGGCTACCCGGACCCGCGCGGTCTGCCGAGGCTGCGGACCGCCGTCGCGGAACTCCTCGTACGCCGCCGGGGCGTGGTCGCGGACCCGGAGCGCGTCATCGTGGTCTCCGGTGTCGCCCAGGCGATGACGCTGCTCGGACTCGCGCTCCACGCGCGCGGGACGACCCGCGTGGGCGTGGAGAATCCGGGCAGTCCGGAACTCGGCTCGCTGTTCGCCTCGGCCGGCGTCGGCACCGTACCGCTGCCGCTCGACGACGAGGGTCTCGCGATCACCTCACTGGAGGGCTCGGGGGTACGGGCCGTGGTGACGACGCCCGCCCACCAGTTCCCCACCGGGATCGCGTACTCGGCCCGGCGCCGCGCCCAACTCCTCGACTGGGCGCGGTCCGTGGACGGACTGCTGATCGAGGACGACTACGACGGCGACTTCCGCTACGACCGCGCCCCGGTGGGGGCCCTCCAGGGGCTCGACCCCGAACAGGTCGCCTACACGGGCTCGGTCAGCAAGTCGCTCGCCCCGGGGCTGCGACTCGGCTGGCTCCTCGTCCCCGCGTCCCACTTCGAGGAGGCCGTCGAACGCAAGCGCACCATGGACCTCGGCAACCCCGTCATCGACCAGGCGCTCCTGGCCCGTCTCGTGGAACGCGGCGACTACGACCGCCAGCTCCGCCGCTGCCAGCGCGCCTACCGGGAACGGCGTGACGCGCTGGTCACGGCCCTGGAGGAGCGTTTCCCGGGCACGCAGGTGTCGGGGATCGCGGCCGGACTGCATGTCGTCGCCGCGCTGCCCGACCGCTACGGGCCGCAGGACCGGTTCATGGAACGGGTCACGGCGGCCGGGATCGTGGTCCGGCCCTCGGCGCACTACGGAGCGACGGCCGCGGACGGCGTACGGCTCGTGCTGGGGTACGCCCATCTCGCTCCCGCACGGATACGGGACGGTGTGCGGCTGATGGCGGAGGCGGTGTGCGGCTGATGGCGAATGCGGTGCACGGCACGCACGCCTAGGGCCTGTTGAGACACCCTGGGGGTGATCGAGTGTGCGCGACCGACCCTTTGCTTCGTCGCCCGGAGGGCAGGCGCGAATCGCCGCACGGGCCCGGGTGCCTCCGGGCGACAGCCGGTTGTTCATCCATGGTTTGCGTGCGCGCTGCGCCGCGCCAGTAGGTGTGGCTCTGCACACTGGCCGAATCCGATCCCGGAGGCGTATCCATGGCGCACCGTCCGCTCAGCTCGTCCCCCGGCCGCCGCAGCGTGCTGCGCGGCTCCCTCGCCGCGTCGGCGGCACTGGCCCTGCCCACCACCCTCGGCTCGGCACCGGCGTTCGCCCTGTCCGGCCGGCCGAAGGCGGGCTGGGGCGTCCAGACCGGAGACGTGACCGCCGACTCCGGTCTGGTGTGGGTCCGCTCCGACCGGCCCGCACGGATGATCGTCGAGACCTCGGCCACCGAGTCGTTCCGCGCCCCGCGCAGATGGCACGGCCCGCTCCTCGGCGCCGACACGGACTTCACGGGGACGACCCGGCTGCGCGGCCTGCCCGCGGGTGAACAGATCCACTACCGCGTGCTGCTCGCCGACCCCGACGACCCCCGGCGCACCGGCGAACCGGTCGGCGGGACGTTCCGTACGGCTCCGCACGGGCGCCGGGGCGGCGTGCGCTTCCTGTGGTCGGGCGACCTGGCGGGGCAGGGCTGGGGTATCAACCCGGACCTCGGCGGATACCGCATCTACGACGCGATGGCCCGGCTCGACCCCGACTTCTTCCTGTGCAGCGGCGACAACATCTACGCGGACGGACCGATCGCCGCGACGGCCGCGCTCCCGGACGGCGGCACCTGGCGGAACATCACGACCGAGGAGAAGTCCAAGGTCGCGGAGTCCCTCGCGGAGTTCCGCGGCAACTTCCGCTACAACCTGCTCGACGAGAACCTCGGACGGTTCAACGCCCAGGTGCCCTCCGTCATCCAGTGGGACGACCACGAGGTGCGCAACAACTGGTACCCGGGCGAGGCGATCGCCACCACGGACACGCGGTATACGGAGAAGAGCGTCGACGTCCTGGCGGCGCGGGCCCGGCGCGCGTTCAGCGAGTACTTCCCCGTGTCGACCCTGCGACCAGGCGACCGGGACGGCCGTGTGCACCGGGTCGTGCGGCACGGTCCGCTCCTGGACCTGTTCGTCCTGGACATGCGCACCTACCGCGACGCCAACTCCCCGGACGACCGGACGACGGACCCTCAGGGCATCCTCGGGGCCGCCCAGCTGGAGTGGCTGAAGCGCGAGCTCTCGCGCTCTCGGGCCGTGTGGAAGGTGATCGCCGCGGACATGCCGCTCGGACTCGTCGTCCCGGACACGACCGAAGGGCGGCCGAACTTCGAGGCCGTGGCCCAGGGCGACCCCGGTGTGCCGCTCGGACGGGAACTCCAGCTGGCCGAGCTGCTGCGGTTCATCAAGCACCGGCGGATCACGGGCACCGTGTGGCTCACGGCCGACGTGCACCACACCTCGGCGCAGCACTACCAGCCTTCGCGGGCCGCCTTCACCGACTTCGAGCCGTTCTGGGAGTTCGTGTCGGGGCCGCTGAACGCCGGAGCCTTCCCGGCCAGCGCCCTGGACGGCACCTTCGGTCCGGAGCGGGTCTTCGTGAAGGCGCCCGTCGCCTCGAACGTCTCGCCGGCGGGCGGCTACCAGTTCTTCGGCGAGGTCGACATCGACGGCGACAGCGGTGAACTGACGGTGCGCCTGCGCGAGCAGGACGGGAGCGTGCTGTTCACGCAGGTGCTCCCGCCGGGGCGCGTGGGCCAGTAGGAACCGCCGTACCGGACCCCGGGGCCGTCCTCGGGCGCCCGGTAGGGCGGCCACCGTGCGTAAGTCGTCGCAGGTCAGAGGTGATTGTCAGTGGTCGCCTCTACGGTTTTTCCATGACGCGATCCTTGCAGGCCGTGGCCTACACCCGACCCTCCGTGCTGGAATCCGCGCCCGGCGGACGACGGCTGGGACTGGAGACCTCGCGGGGCTCGACGCCCAGGGGTGTCGAGGACCATCCGCGGTTCTTCGCGGGCTTTCTGACGTCACCTCAGGTGGCGGCCGCGGGCCTGCTGGCGGTGGCCGACGTCGCGGCGGCGCGCTATTACCAGCCGCAGCTGCGGGCCTCCCTCGACCCGGTGGTCACGGGCAACGGCGACCGTCTGCGGTTCGAGTCCTTCTCCGGCTGCGGCGGGGTGTACGCGCGACTGGACGTGCTGACCCCGGGCCTCGACGGCGACGAGATCGGTCACGGGACGACGAACGTCGACGTCAACAACCCACTGCGCGAGGCCCTTTCCCGCATAGGAACGGACGATCCGCTGCACCTCCGGGTCGGTCCCGACGAGATGGCCGTGACCACCCTGGACGGACCCGTGGTGGAGAAGAAGGTGCCGCTTCCCGATCGCTGGCTGCGGGGATTCGCCGAGGCCCAGGTGACAGCGGCCCGGTTCGACCTGCGGGCGGAGCTGCCCGCGGCCGAGGCCGTCCGGTTCCTGCGCTCGCTCCCGCGCGGCACGGCGCGCGGCCGGTCGGGCGGCGCCCAGTGGGTGGTGCCGGCCGGGAGGGCACTGCGTCCGACGACCCGGCCGGTCCCGGGAGCGGTCTGTCTGCCCGGACCCGACCGGCTGATCGCGCTCCAGCGGGTGCTGCGCCATGCCACGGCCCTGCGGGTGTACGGCCCGCCGGTCGACGGCGACGCGGCGCTGGCCGGCGCCTGGGAAGCCGTCCTTCCCGGGATGCGGCTGACACTCACGCTGTCACCGGACGCCTCCCGCGGCTTCTCCGGTGAGGGGGGAGTGCTGGACGCCCTGGCGACCGACGAGGCCGCCGAGGACGCGGAGCTGATCGCGGTGCTGCTGGCCTGGGAGCCGCGCGTGGACGTGGGTGACCTGGCCGCCTCCTCCGGTCTTCCCGCCGAGCGGGTGCGGGCCGCCCTGATCCGGCTGGGCACGTCGGGCCGTGTCGGCTACGACACCGCCGAGGCCGCGTATTTCCATCGTGAGCTGCCCTACGACGCGGGGCGGGCGGAGCGGCACAATCCGCGCCTGCGGTCGGCCCTCGCCCTGGTCTCCGCCGGCGCGGTCGCGCTGGACGGAGCCATCGGCACGGTCACGGCGGACGACGGTCATGTGCACCGGGTCCGCGACGACGCGGGCACGCTGACCTGTTCCTGCCTGTGGTGGGCGAAGTACCGGGGCGGCCGCGGGCCGTGCAAGCACGCTCTCGCGGTGCGGATGGTGCGCCGGGGCGCCACCCGGGCAGGCCAGGAGGCCGGTCCGGCTCCGGCTCCGGCTCCGGCTCCGGCTCCGGCTCCGGCTGAGGCTTCAACTCCCGCTGCGGCAAGGGCTATGGCCGCGACCGCGGGACGCATCGATGACATGACGGATGTTCCGGCCGACGGGGGCGTTGAGCGATGAGCGACGAAGCACTGCTGGAGGCGGTACGGGCGGGGCGGACCGTCGAGGCCGCCGGTCTGCTGGACGGGATGACCGACGCCGAACGCCGGGCATGTCTGCCCGCGTTGAAGGAACTCCGCAAGGAGCTGCGGTCCGCTCCGTGGAACGCGGCCTCCCGTGTGGCCTGTCCCGCGCTGCACGCGGCGGGGGCCGCGTGTCACACCGGCGCCGCCGGAGCGGCGACCTGGATCGCCGGCGTCGACATGCGCTGGTCCCAGGCCTCCCCCGGCGTCCTGCTCCATGTGCTCGGCGACCGCGAGTCCGACTGGCTCGCCGATCTGACCCGCCGGCTCGCCGCCCGGCCCGCGACCTCCCGGCTGCCGTTCGCCCTGTTGTCGGGTCTTGTGGGGCTGTCCGGCTGCGAGGTTCCGACGACGGACGCCTATGTGCGGGGCTGGTTCGAGCACATGGGTGCCTCCCGGCACGGCGGGTGCTCCGTGGCACAGCGCCTGCGCCAGGAACCGCACCTGTCCGTCATGATCAACGCGCTGTTCGAGTCGCTCGAGGTCACCGGGCAGATCGCCTGGCTGTTCGGCGACGGGCCGGGCAGTTGGTACAACGCCCTGGCCGAGCTGGCCGAGGAGGGCGTTCTCGACCGCAAGGTCCTGGTGGACGCGTGCGTCGCGCGGCTCCTGCGCGGCGGCGCCCCGGCCGACCAGCGGGTGTTCCTGCGTCTCCTGTCCGCTCTGGCCCTGACCCGTGCCGAGGAACGCGAGCGTTCCGCCGACTGGACGGCTCTCGCCTGCCAGGCCGTGCCATCGGTCGCCTGGCACGCGCAGTCCGTGCTCGCCTCCTTCGCGCTGGACGGCGAGCTCACCCCCCGGCAACTGGCGGAGATGTCCGCGGGCGTGCTGTTCCGCACCGAGAAGAAACTGGTCCGCGCCCAGCTCGTCCTGCTCGGCAAGGTCCTCAAACGCGATCCGTCCACGGCGGATGTGCTGCTTCCCGCGGTGGCGGAGGCCTTCGGGCACGAGGACACGGAGGTGCAGGAGCGTGCGCTGAAGCTGGTGGAGCGCCATGTGACGGCGCTGCCCGGCACGAACGGCCCGTCCGGCACCGTCGGCACCGCCGGCAGAAGCAACGCAGCCGACGCGGACGACCCCGACGGCGCGGGCGGCACCGACGACACCGGCGATGCCTATGGTGCGAACACCGCGCGGGAGCGACTCGGCGAGCTCGCCGCGGACCTGAGTCCCGGCCTGCGGCTCCGGGCGCGGCGAGCCCTCGGCATCGAGGCTCCCAGCTCCGCCTCGACGGTCCAGGAGGACGTGCTTCCGCCCGTTCCACAGCGGGAAAGGCTGACGCCCGCGCCGGAGTCGGTGGCCGAACTGGCCGAGGAGGTCAGCGCGATCCTGGCCTCCGGCGGTGGAGTCGCCGCGTTCGAGCGCACCCTGGACGGCCTGGTCCGCCACGCCCACCGCGACCGCGACGCCCTGACGGAGGCGCTCGAACCCGTGGTCGCGCGATGCTGGTGGCAGGACCGCGACCCGCGGTACCCGAGCGCGGACAGGGTCTTCCGGGACGCGCCGCACGGTCTCGAAGTCGTCCTCGCGGCCCTCTTCGAACAGGTCGGCATGGACACCCTCCACGCGGCGGCACAGCAGGGGACGACGAGCGGGAACTGCCATCACAGCGCGCTCTCCCGGGCCTTCGAGGCGCGTCTGTGGGAGGCGGCCTACCGGCTCCGTGCCGAACCGATGCCGTTCCTGCTGGCCACGCCCAGCTGGGACACCGGGCTCCTGGAACCCGACGAGCTGGTCGAACGCCTCACCGAGTACCGCCGTCTCGACGCCCGGCCGGGCACGGCCGACTTCGCCCAGGCGCTCCTGCGGGTGCGACGCGACGACCCGGCGGTGTCGGCGGCAGCCGCGGCGCGGGCCCGCACGCTCGGCAGCCCCGAAGGGTACCGACTGGCCCAGTTGCTCACCGCGGAGGGGCCTCTGCTCCCGGCGAGCCGTCGCAGGACGTCAGGCGCCCGGGTCCTGCTGGAACTCGGCGAACTCGAGGAGATACAGGGCCTGTTCCCCAGGGAGTTCCGGCCGCTGGGCCGCCCTCTGACGGTGTTCAAGGACCACTGGTACTGCCGGCACTGGGGCTTCACGGACCAGCAGCATTGGCCGGCCGTCGTTCCGGGACGACGCGAGCTGGTGGCCGCGCGTCTGCTGCGCGACATCAGCACGGCCGCGGTGGAGGACACCCGCATGGACGCCACGACACTGCCGCTGCTCGCCGAGGCCGACGGTACGGCGGGCGAGGCCCTGCATCTGTGCGTGGCGTACGGGCTCGGGGCCCGGCATCCCGAGGACAGGCTCAGCGCGGTGGACGCCTTGCTGGTCCTCGCGGCCCGGGGACAGCTCGACGCCGGGCGGCTCGGCTCGGACATCGGGGAGTTGGTGCGCCGGGGCGCGCTGAAGAAGTCGCGGCTGGCCGAGTCGCTCCGCACGGCGGCGGCCACGGGCGCGTACGGCACCGTCTGGTCGGTGCTGCGCGGCCTGTTGCCCGATCTGCTGGCCGACCTCGCCGCCGACGGGGCGGCCGGCGGCGCGGTGCGGGGGCTCGGTGAGCTGCTGGCCGTCGCCGCGGACTGCGCCGAGCGTTCCGGGGCGAGCGGCGATCTCGCGCATCTCGCCGGGACCGCCGACCGGCAGGGCTCGTCCAGAGTGGTGACCCAGGCACGACGGCTGCGCACGGCGCTCACGCGGGAGGCCGCCGCCTGACGCGACGGGCTCCGTCGGGCAGGGCCGCCGCACTGGACGTAAGGGGATCAACCGTCTGTCGGCTCTGACCAGGTGGGCAGCGGGCTCCCACGGTCGGGGCAAAAGACCCGTAAAAAGAACTACAAAAAGGACAGATTGACACTTAACCGATCAGTCACAAGCCGTTCGTGATCACGCAACACCATTCCTTCACAGTGACTGTATGACTCCAGACATGTCTGATGTGACGCGCGCGAAGCATGGACGACCCATTCACCACTGGCGACGGGACATCGTCGAACTCGCCGCACTGTTCACGGCCGTGGCGGTCGCCGACGGTGTGGCCAACCTCGTCGGGCACGGGCCGGGCGGCCCCACGCTGCTCGTGATCTCCGCGGTGTTCCTGGTCGCCACGGCCGGATTCCACACATGGTGGGCACGGCGCCACGGGCACGCGCCGCCGACGAGTGATACCGGCGCCCGGCCGCCCTCGGACGGGCGGACGGGCACGCTTCCCGCGGACCAGGCGGCAGCCTCGGCGCCCCTGGCCGGCGCGGAGGCGACGGCACTGCTGCGGATGCGTACGACGGTCAAGGACGCACCGGGTTCGCTCGCGGCACTGTGCGCGGCACTCGCGCGGCACCAGGTCGACATCCTGAGCCTCCAGACGCACCCGCTGGCGGACGGGACGGTCGACGAGTTCCTGCTGCGCGCCCCCGCCGAACTGCCCACGTCCGAGATCGCCCGCGGTGTGGCCCAGGCCGGTGGCACCTCGACCTGGATCGAGCGCGCCGATGCCCACGACCTGGTGGACGCGCCGACCCGGGTGCTCGGACTGGCCACCCGCACGGCTCTGGACGCCTCGGAACTCCCGCTCGCCCTGCGGCAGTTGCTCGGACGGTGCACGATCCGTTCGCTGCCCGGCACCTCGCCCGTCTCCGGCCGGGCGACGGAGGGCGCTCCCGTGGAGGGGGCTCTTGAGGACACGGTGATGCGCCTGCGCGCGCCGGAGGGCGGAGTGATCACGGTCGAGCGGCCGTATCTGCCGTTCACACCGACCGAGTTCGCCCGGGCGCGGGCGCTGGTCGAACTGGACGCGCGGCTCGGTCCGCGCATTCCGCGCGGGCAGGACCTGCTGACGCTGCCCGAGGGCAACGCGATCACCGTGCGGCGTGCGGACGTCTCCGACCTCGAGGCCGCCAAGGCGATGCACGACCGGTGCTCGGCGCGCACGCTGAGCATGCGGTACCACGGACCCGTCGGGGACGCCGACCGGTACCTCACCCATCTGCTGAGCCCGAGCTTCGGGCGCACCCTCGCCGTCCGGACGGCATCGGGCAGGATCGTCGGGCTCGGCCATCTCCTGTGGGACGGGGACGAGACGGAGGTCGCGCTGCTCGTCGAGGACGAATGGCAGCGGCGCGGGATCGGTATCGAACTGCTCGGCCGCCTGGTGGCGATGGCCGGCGAGGCGGGCTGCGCGAGCGTCTACGCCGTCACGCAGGCCTCGAACACCGGCATGGTCGCCGCCATGCGCGGCCTCGGCCTCCCCCTCGACTACCAGATCGAGGAGGGCACCCTGGTCATCACCGCCCGCCTGGACACGGCAGCGGTGGCGACGCCCGTGACGTCGTCCCCGCCGTACGCCCTCGGTCACCTTCAGCAGGGGGCGTGGACGGTGCCGGGGACCGGGACGGGCCGGGACTGACCCAAGACCCCCGGTCCGCACCCTTCGGTGCCGGCGTGCCCGAGCCCTCGCCTCGGCCACGAGCACGCCGGCATCACCGATACGACCAAGCCCGCCGAGCCCGTCACAGCCCGGCAGGCCCGCCGAGCCAGGCGGCCCGGTGCGGCCAGGCAGGCCCCACCGGCCCGCACCTCCGGCACCGCCCGAAACCACGGGCGGTCCGCGCCCCGCCTCTCGCCGTCCGGGCCCCTCACTCCCCGCCGCTGCCGCCGAACCCCAGTGCCCCGTCCAGATCGGACCACAGATCGTCCACGTCCTCCAGGCCCACCGACAGACGCAGCAGCCGGTCGCTGACGCCGGCGTCGCGGCGGTCCGCCGTGGGGACGATGCGGTGGCTGATGGAGGCCGGGTGCTGGATGAGGCTGTCGACGCTGCCGAGGCTCACGGCGGGGGTGATCAGCCGGACTCCGGCGATCACGTCGTGCGGGTCGCCGTGCACCTCGAAGGCGATCATGGCGCCGCCGATGCGCGGGTAGTGGACGCGGGCGACGCGCGGGTCGGCGGCGAGCCGGCGGGCGAGTTCCGCGGCGTTCGAGGAGGCGGCCCTGACCCGGACGGGCAGGGTCGACAGGCCGCGCAGCAGCAGATAGCCGGCCAGCGGATGGAGGACGCCTCCCGTGGCGAACCGCACCTGGCGCAGCTTGCGGGCGAAGTCCTCGTCGCAGGCCACCACTCCGGCCATCACGTCCCCGTGCCCGCCCAGGTACTTGGTGGCGCTGTGCAGGACCAGTCGCGCGCCCTGTTCGGCCGGGCGCTGGAGCACGGGGGTCGCGAAGGTGTTGTCGGCGAGCAGCGGGACGGAACCGCAGGCGTGTGCCACGGCCCGCAGGTCGAGCTCGGCGAGCGTCGGGTTGGCCGGGGACTCGACCATCACCAGACCCGTGTCGGGCCGCAGCGCGTCGGCTATCCCGGCCGGGTCCACCCAGGTGACCTCGCTGCCGAGCAGCCCCGCCGTCAGGAGGTGGTCGCTGCATCCGTACAGCGGGCGTACGGCGACGACATGGCGCAGGCCCATGGAGTTGCGTACGAGGAGGACGGCGCTCAGCGCCGCCATGCCGCTCGCGAAGGCGACCGCGCTCTCGGTGCCTTCGAGACGCGCCAGGGCGGTCTCGAAGCGGGCGACGGTCGGGTTGCCGAGCCGCGCGTAGACGGGCGGGCCCTCGGGCTCGGCGCCCTCGGCCGCGAAGGCGTCGATCCGGGCCGCCTCGCCCCGGCTGTCGTACGAGGGGTAGGTGGTGGACAGGTCGATCGGGGCGGCGTGCAGGCCCAGAGCCGCCAGGTCCTCCCGCCCCGCGTGCACGGCTTCCGTGGCGAGTGCCCGGGTCGGAGCCGCCAAGACCTGGCCGTTTCCGTTCAGGTCGTCCTGCGCGTCCTGCGCGCCCTTCGTGTCGTACACAACGGAGTCCATGCGCCGAAGCCTGAACACCGGGCGGAGTTTCGGCGCCGCATCCCGTGTTACGTTCGCGCCATGGCCGATTCTGTCGTACTCGATCCGGTGGATCTTCATCTGCTGCGGCTGTTGCAGAACGACGCCCGGACGACCTACCGCGACCTCGCAGCCCAGGTCGGGGTCGCTCCGTCC
This sequence comes from Streptomyces sp. NPDC024698, assembly GCF_055559015.1. Classification (NCBI taxonomy): domain Bacteria; kingdom Bacillati; phylum Actinomycetota; class Actinomycetes; order Kitasatosporales; family Streptomycetaceae; genus Streptomyces; species Streptomyces sp. NPDC024698. Next base: position 587,800 of record NZ_JBVHLK010000003.1, read on the forward strand.
ACCTGCCTCGACCGGGTGACCCGGCTGCGACGGGCCGGAGTGATTCTCGGCCATCAGCTGCGGCTCGACCCGGCGAAGCTCGGCCGGGGTCTGGAGGCGCTGTTGTCGGTGCAGGTCAGGCCGCACCGGCGGGAACTGGTGGGCCCGTTCGTCGACCGGATCCGGCTGCTGCCGGAGTCGCGGACCGTCTTCCATCTGACCGGCCCGGACGACTATCTCGTCCATGTCGCGGTCGCGGACATGGCTGATCTCCAGCGGCTGGTGCTCGACGAGTTCACCTCGCAGCGTGAAGTGGCGCGGGTCGAGACGCGGCTGATATTCCAGCAATGGGACTGCGGGCCGTTGCTGCCGCCCGCCGCGTCCGGCACACCGTCTCCGGCCAAATCCGCCCGACCCGCCGAATAGCCCGGTTGCGCGGGCTGACGCGGCACCCGTGCCCGTACGAGGATGTGCGCATGTCAGAGACGAAGAACCCGCTGCCCCGCGAGGTCGCCGACGCGTACGTCGACGAGCTCATCGCCCTCGACCCGGTTCTCGGCACCTACCTCGGTGTGAAGGAGAGTCACGGCAGGCTTCCCGACACCTCGCCCGCCGGCCAGGAGGCCGTCGCCGAACTGGCGCGGGTGACCCTCGCGCGGCTGGACGAGGCGCAGCGGCGTCCGGGCGCGGACCGTGACATCGAGCGCCGTTGTGCCCGGCTGCTGCGTGAGCGCCTCACCGCCGCGATCGCGGTCCACGAGGCCGGCGAGGGCCTGCGGGCGGTCGGCAATCTGCACACACCGGTGCACTCGGTCCGGGAGATCTTCAACCTGACGCCGACGGAGAGCGACGAGGACTGGGCCACGGTCGCGCAACGGCTGCGGGCGGTGCCGGACGCGCTCGCGGGCTATCGGGAGTCCCTCGCGCTCGGGCTCGACCGCAAGCTGTACGCGGGGCCGCGCCCGACCGCGACGTTCGTCCAGCAGCTCACGGAGTGGTCGGACACGGACGGACAGGGCCGCGGCTGGTTCGAGGACTTCGTCTCGGCGGGTCCCGCCTCCCTGCGCGAGGAGCTGGACACGGCCGCTCGGTCCGCGACGGGGGCCGTGGTCGCGCTGCGGGACTGGATGCGTGATGTGTACGCGCCCACGATCGAGGGCGGTCCCGACACCGTTGGCCACGAGCGATACGCGCGGCTGGCGCGCTACTTCAACGGTACGGATCTGGACCTGGACGAGGCGTACGCGTTCGGCTGGGCCGAGTACCACCGTCTCCTGGCCGAGATGCGGACCGAGGCCGAGAAGATCCTGCCCGGTGCGGCGACCCCCTGGGTGGCCCTCACCCACCTCGACGAGCACGGCCGGCACATCGAGGGCGTCGAAGAGGTCCAGCGGTGGCTCCAGGGGCTGATGGACGAGGCGATCGAGGCCCTGGACGGCACTCACTTCGAACTCGCCGAGCCGGTACGGAAGGTGGAGTCCCGGATCGCGCCGCCCGGCAGCGCGGCGGCCCCCTACTACACCGCCCCCTCGCAGGACTTCTCCCGGCCGGGCCGCACCTGGCTGCCCACGATGGGACAGACCCGCTTCCCCGTCTACGATCTCGTCTCGACCTGGTACCACGAGGGCGTGCCCGGCCATCACCTCCAGCTCGCGCAGTGGGCGTACGTCGTCGACGACCTGTCCCGCTACCAGGCCACCGTCGGTATGGTCAGCGCCAACTGCGAGGGCTGGGCCCTGTACGCGGAACGGCTGATGGACGAACTCGGCTTCCTCACCGACGCCGAACAGCGGCTGGGATATCTCGACGCGCAGATGATGCGTGCCGCCCGGGTCATCGTCGACATCGGCATGCACCTGGAGCTGGAGATCCCGGCCGACTCGCCCTTCCACCCGGGCGAGCGGTGGACCCCGGACCTGGCCCAGGAGTTCTTCGGCGCCCACAGCAGCCGGCCGGCCGACTTCGTGGAGAGCGAGCTGACCCGCTATCTGACGATGCCGGGCCAGGCCATCGGCTACAAGCTCGGCGAGCGTGCCTGGCTGCTGGGGCGCGCGAACGCGAAGAAGCGCCATGGTGACGCCTTCGACGCGAAGGCCTGGCACATGGCCGCCCTGTCCCAGGGTTCCCTGGGCCTGGACGACCTGGTGGACGAACTCTCCCGGCTCTGACGGCGTCCCGCGCGGCGGCCGGAGTCCGGCCGCCGCGCGCGTCACCGTGACGCGGAAATGTCACGGCGGCACGGCGGCACGCGGTCGGAGTGACCCGGCGTCACGGAGTCGGAGCGGCACGAAGTCAGAGCGGCACGACGTCAGGCCGGCACGACGTCAGGGCGTCAGGGCGTCAGCCGACGCAGTCGTACGAGTCCCACCCATGTCTCGGGTCCCGGTTCGACGCGGGCCGCGCGGACCCCGTAACGGCCCGGCGCGAGATCCACTTTCAGGTGCTCGGTGCTCTCGGACGCGGTGCCGGGCCAGGTGGCGTCGAAGAGGACGACGGGGCCGGGTACCGTCCACTCCACCTCCGGCTGCCACGCGGCCTGTGCCAGTGCCGCCGGGACGACGGAGAGCAGCTCGTCCTCGGACTCGGCCGCGCACCAGCGGACGAAGACGCCGTGCTCGGGGAGGTAGGTGGTCGAGGCGGGATCGTCGCCGAGGACCAGTGCCCTGGTGTCGCCCACCGGCAGGAGGCCGATGAACCCGTCGACGTCACAGGCCCGGTCGTAGTCGCAGGACAGGTCGTCGCCGTCGGCCCCCGACCAGAACGGGAGCACCGTCTCCGGAATCGCTATGAGCGGCCCGCCGCCCGACTCCACCCACTGGACCGCACCGGGGTCCGCGTATCTTGGCATGCGCAGAAACTACACGGCGGAACCGCTCCCCCCTAAGGCAGTTGGCCCCCGGAAAACGGATCCGGACACCGGTGAGGACAGAGGCCCGGCCGGTCGGCGCGCTCCCCGTCCCGGTAGGTCAGCAGCCGCAGTCCTCCGCGTCCACGGGCGCCGTCAGCGAGTCCGCGGCACGGCTCTCCCGCCCCTGCCAGGTCTCGAACGCGAAGCCCTCGCGCGCCCAGTACTCGAAGCCACCGAGCATCTCCTTGACCTGGAAGCCGAGTTCGGCGAGGGCGAGGGCCGCGCGGGTCCCGCCGTTGCAGCCGGGTCCCCAGCAATACGTGACGACCGGGACGGACTTGTCCAGAAGCCGCTCGGCCTGCTCGGCGACGAGGGCGGTGGGCAGGTGGACCGCGCCGGGGATGTGGCCCTGGTCCCAGGACGCGGTGGAGCGGGAGTCGAGGACGACGAACCCGGGATCACCGCCGGCCGCGAGGGCCGCGGCCACGTCGGCCACGTCCGCGTGGAACGCGAGGCTCGCGCCGAAGTAGGCGGCGGCCGCGGCGGGCGAAGCCGGCGGCACCCGCAGGACGGGGTTCGCCGCCGACGTGGAACCGGTCACCGTGCCGTCGGTGGTGCCCTCGGCAGTCGCAGTCATGGCCTGGCCTCTCTTCGCTCCGTGATCCCGCCGGACGGATGCCGCCCTTGCCGTCCCGGTGCTTCCGCGCACCGCGTTCCGCGGGATCTCTCGGTGAAAATCTACGGGCGCCGGCCTGTGTCCTGAAGTGACGATCCACGGCGGTACGGTTGATCGGCCGGGGATTTCCCTGGTATGCATCGCGGATGACCACGTATTCCCCCGACGCCACCGACTGGCGCATCCTCGACGTCCTCCAGCGTGAGGGCCGGTCCAGTTTCGCCGAGCTGGCACGGGCCGTCTCCATGTCCGCGAGCGCGGTCACCGAGCGGGTTCGCCGTATGGAGGAGGCGGGCGTCATACGCGGGTACGCGGCCGTCGTCGACCCCGAGCGCCTCGGACTGCCGATCCTCGCGTTCGTCCGGCTCCGATACCCGAACGGCAACTACAAGCCGTTCCACGACCTCGTGGAGGTCACGCCCGAGATCCTGGAGGCGCACCACGTCACGGGCGACGACTGCTTCGTCATCAAGGTCGCCGCGCGGTCGATGTCCCATCTGGAGACGATTTCGGGCAAGATCGGCACGCTCGGTTCGGTGACGACGAGCGTCGTCTACTCCTCACCACTGCCCGGCCGGCCGCTGGGCCACTGAGACCGGGGCGGTCGGCGGGCCGTCCCCGGCGACGATCACGCGCCGTGCTGCCGTACCACCGATCCCGTTCTGCCCTTCACGACCTCCAGCTGCGCGTGGATGCGGCGGCGCAGGTCCCCGACGTGGCTGACGATGCCCACGCTGCGGTCGCGTTCGCGCAGCGAGTCGAGGACGTCCAGCACCTCGTCGAGCGTCTGGTCGTCGAGGCTTCCGAAGCCCTCGTCGATGAAGAGCGTGTCGAGCCGTACCCCGCCGGCCTCGTCGGTGACCACGTCGGCGAGACCGAGGGCCAGGGCGAGGGAGGCGAAGAAGGTCTCGCCTCCGGAGAGGGTCGCGGTGTCGCGCTCCCGTCCGGTCCAGGCGTCCACGACATGCAATCCGAGGCCGCTGCGCCCCCGGCCGGCCCGGTCGTCGGAGTGAACCAGGGTGTAGCGCCCCGAGGACATCCGCTGGAGGCGGACGGTCGCGGCGGCGGCGACCTGTTCCAGCCGGGCGGCGAGGACGTACGCCTCAAGGCGCATCCTGCGCTCGTTGTCCGCAGACGTGCCGGCCGCGAGTCCCGCCAGACGGGCCACCCGCTCGTGCTCCTCCCGCAGCGGGGCGAGCCGACGCGCTCCCGCGGTCGCGTGGGCGGAGAGCGCGTCCAGTTCGGCGCAGCGCCGGGCCGCGGCGTCCCGCGCCGACGCGCTCTCCCGCAGCCGCCGCGCGGCGGACTCGGCGGTCCGCTCGGCGGCCCGCACGTCGACCGCGGGGCGCCGCGCCGCGGCCGCCGTGTCGGCCTCGGCGAGTACGGCGCGCACCGAGGACTCCTCCAACTGCCAGGCGTCGAGCTGCCGTTGGAGGCCACGGTGTGCCACGTCGTCGAGCATGGCGGCGGCCGCTGCCGCCGGGGTCTCGAATCCGGCGCGCAAGGCCGCGTCGGCCAGACGCGCGTCGGCGTCCTTGAGGCGCCGCGCGATGTCCTCCGCCACCCGGACGCCGTCCGCGGCCTCGGTGAGCAGGGCCACCTGCCGCTCCAGCTGCGTGGCCCGCTCGGACACGCTCGCGGCGGTGCCCCGCGCCTGTTCCAACTCCCCTTCCAGGGAGGCCTTCTCACGGTCCAGTGAGTCCCGGTGCGAGGTCCGTGCGGCGGCCCGCCGGCCGGCCTCCTGCCGGTCGGTCAGCCGTCGTTCGTGTTCCCGCTCGGCCTGCTCGCGGGCCTCGCGGGCGGCGTGCAGCCCGGAGGCGGCCGTCCGCGCCTCGGTGTGCAGCCGGTCCAATTCCTCGGCCTGTCGCTGGAGTTGATGGGTCGGCGCGTCGCCCGCCTCGGCGGTCGCGGCGGCCAGTGCCTCGCGTACGACGCCGAGCCCGCGCTCGGCCCGGGCGCGCTCCTCGTCGGCGCCGCGGTAGGCGGCGAGGGCCCGCTCCTCCGTCTCGCGGTCGACATGCCCGGCGATCTTCCGCGCGGGCTCCGGGTGTTCGGTGGCCCCGCACACGGCGCAGGACTCGCCGTCGACCAGTCCGGCGGCGAGTTCGGCGGCGATGCCCTGGAGGCGCTGTTCCTTCAGGTCGAGCCAGCGGGCGTGCGCCCCCGTCGCCTGCTCACGCGCGGCCAGGCTCCGGGCGTGGGCGTTCTCGGTGTCCTGGGCCAGTTCGTCGCGCAGCCGGGCGGCGGCGAGCCGCTTGGACGCCGGTTCGCGCTGGACGGCGAGCTGTTCCGCGCGCGCGGCGGCCTGCTGCGCGGTGTCGACCCGCGCCTCGACACCGGCGCGGGTCTCCTCCCAGTCGGCCAGCCAGCTCTCGGCGTCCTGGAGGACGTCGTCGTCGGCGCGTTCCTCGCGGTCCAGCAGGGCGCGCTCCGCGGCGAGTTCACCGAGGCGCCGCTCGGCGCGGCGGGCCGACTCCAGACCGCCCAGTTCCTCGGCGGCCTTGCGTGCGGCGGCCGCGAGTCCGGGCGCTCCGGCGCCGGCGAACGTCTCCGGCAGGGCGGCACGCGCGCGGGTCTCCTCGGCGCTCGCGCGTCGGTGTTCGGCTTCGGCCGCGTCGCGCAGGTCGAGCGCGGGGGCCACGGCCTCGGCCTTGCGGGCCCGCTCCATGCGCGTGCGGGCCTCCCGCTGGGCGTCGGCGCGCTGCTCCAGTCGTGCGGCCCGTTCCTGTGCCTCGGTGAACCGGCGCTGGAGCCGGTCCACTTCGCGTACGTCGTCGAGCGCGTGGTCGGCCGCGGCCTGGGCGGATTCCGCGGCCCCGCGGGCGCAGTGGGCGACGGCCAGCGTCTCGCGGGCCGTGCTGCGGGCCAGCGCGGCCCAGCCGAGCACGGACTCGGCGAGGCCCGGATCACCGGGCGCGAGGTCGGGCAGCGGTTCCTGGACGGTGCGGCCTGCCGCCTGGTGCATCCGGTGCGCGTCGGCGAGCAGGGTGGTGTCGGCGGCCCGTACTTCGGCCTCGGCGGCGCGCCGGCGCTCGGCGAGACGCTTCTCGACCTCGGCGAAGCGGTGGGTGTCGAAGAGACGGCCGAGGAGTCTGCCGCGGGCCTCGGCGTCGGCCCGTAGGAAGCGCGCGAAGTCGCCCTGGGGCAGCAGGACGACCTGGCAGAACTGCTCGCGGCTCATACCCAGCAGCTGGGTGATCTCCTCGCCGATCTCCTGGTGGGAGCGGCTGAGGTCCTTCCAGGTGCCGGCCGTGGCGTCGTACTCACGCAGCCAGCTCTGGGCCTTCTCGGTCGTCATGCCCTTGCCGCGCAGCTTGGGGCGTTCCCAGGGCGGCTGCCGGGTGACCTCCAGCCGGCGTCCGGCGACGCTGAGTTCGAGGCGGATCTCGGTGCGGGCGTCGGGTGCCGCGTGGTCGCTGCGCAGGCCGAGGCCCTGGGCGCTCTGCCGGGCGCCGGGAACCGCTCCGTACAGCGCGTAGCAGACGGCGTCGAGGACGGAGGTCTTGCCCGCGCCCGTGGGTCCGTGCAGCAGGAAGAGCCCGGCGCCGGACAGCTCGTCGAAGTCGACCCGCTGGGTCGCGGCGAACGGGCCGAAGGCCGTGATCTCCAGGCGGTGCAGCCTCATCGGTTTCCCTCGGTCTCCGGGCGGTCGGCCCGCTGGGTGTGCGGCGGACGTGAGGTCACCGGGCGGTCTCCCGCGCGCTCTCGTCGGCGCGGACGGCGTCGAAGGCGTCCCGGAGCACGGTCTGTTCCCGGGCGTCGGGCCCGGTCCCCCGCACATGGGCCACGAAGTCCTCGGCGATCTGTTCCTCGGTGCGGCCCGCGATCCGGCGGGCGTACGAGACGTCCGGGGCCTGCGGGGAGCGTTCGGGGTCGAAGACGAGGCTGAGCGTGTGCGGGAAGCGCTCGGCGAGCCGCGCCATGGGGTCGGCGGGCCGCACCGGGTCGGTGAGGGTCGCCTCGACCCAGGCGTCCCTGTGGCTCTCGAGTCCGGGGTCGGCGAGCAGGTCCTCCAGGTGTCCCCGGAGACGGGCGAGCGGGCGGGGCACCGGGCAGTCGATCCGCTCGGCGGTCAGGGAGCCGTCGGGTCCGAGGTCCACGAGCCACATGCTCTTGCGGTGGTCGGCCTCGGAGAAGGAGTACGGCAGCGGGGACCCCGAGTAGCGGACGCGTTCGGTGATGGTCTGGCTGCCGTGCAGGTGGCCGAGCGCGGTGTAGTCGACGCCGTCGAAGACTCCGGCGGGCACGGAGGCGACGCCGCCGACGGTGATGTCCCGCTCGCTGTCGCTCGCCTCGCCGCCTGTGACGAAGGCGTGGGCGAGGACGACGGAGCGGGTGCCGGGCGCGCGGCCGGCGAGGTCGGCGCGGACCCGGTCCATGGCGGCGGCCAGCACGGTCTCGTGGCCGGCCTTCTTGACCCCGAACTCGTCCTTCACCAGGGCGGGTTCGAGATAGGGCAGGCCGTAGAAGGCGACATCGCCGTGGGCGTCGGCCAGCACCACGGGGGTGCCGCACCCGGCGGGGTCGGTGCGCAGATGGACGCCCGCGCGTCCGATGAGTCCGGCACCGACGCCGAGCCGCCGGGCCGAGTCGTGGTTACCGGAGATCATGACCGTGGGCACACCGAGGTCGGCGAGCCGGTGCAGGGCGTCGTCGAAGAGCTGGACCGCGGCCAGGGGCGGCACGGCACGGTCGTACACGTCTCCCGACACGACCACGGCGTCCACGTCGCGCTCGCGCGCGGTGGTGACGAGATGGCCGATGAAGCGGGACTGGGCGTCGAGCATGTTCACGCGGTGGAACGCCCGGCCCAGGTGCCAGTCGGAAGTGTGCAGGAGCCTCATGATCCCCGAAGGGTATCGGCCGGGTCTGACATCACGGGCGGTTACTCCCGTATCGGCCCACCACGACCGTCACCGGACGCGGGTCATTCATCCACGATCGCCCGGTTTGTCACACGTCTCCGTAGGCCTCTCCGCCCAGCTCGAAGCCGGCCGTCCCCGCGGTCGCGTCGGCCAACCAGGCCCGGAAGGACTCGACATCGGCGTCCGGCAGCCCGATCTCGATGGTGACGGCCTCGCCGTAACGCACATCACGCACCTCGCGGCCGGTCGACCGCACATCGTTCTGCACCTTGCCGGCCCGCTGATGATCGACGGTCACCGTGGCCAGCCGGAACCGGCGGCGGGTGATCGTGCCCAGCGTGTCCAGCGCCTCGCCCACCGAGCCGCCGTACGCCCTGATCAGTCCGCCGGCCCCCAGCTTGACCCCGCCGTAGTAGCGGGTGACGACGGCCACGACGTAGCGCATGTCGCGGCGCAGCAGCATCTGGAGCATGGGGACGCCCGCGGTGCCGCCCGGTTCCCCGTCGTCGCTCGCCTTCTGCACGGCGCCGTCGGCCCCGATGACGTACGCGAAGCAGTTGTGCGAGGCGTCCGCGTGTTCCTTCCTGACGGCCGCGACGAAGTCCTGGGCCTCCCGCTCGCTGGCGGCCGGGGCGAGAGCGCACAGGAAACGGGAGCGGTTGACCTCGGTCTCGTGCACGCCCGGGTGGGCCACTGTGCGGTACTCGTCCTGCATCAGCCCAGCGTATGCGCTGCGCGCGGGCGCGGCCGACGGGCCCGGACGGCGACCCTGCGCGCATCCGCGATCACACGGCGCAGCCGTCCGGCAGGCCACGCGGGCGCACGTCGGCCGGGATTCACTCCTTCTTGCCCCTCGGTACGACGACGTCCGTCAACAGCGCGTCACCGGGGGCGAGTTCGCGCCAGGCGCTGCCGTGCCAGACCAGGACGGCGACGGCCGAGGTCGGGAACTTCGTCCGGACTTGGCCCAGCGCGTCGTCGAAGCCGTCCCCGGCCAGTTCCAGGACCAGCTCCTCGAGCCCCGGGTTGTGCCCGACGAGCAGCAAGGTCCTTACGTGTTCGGGGACTTCGCGCACCGCGTCCAGCAACTCCCCTACGTCCGCCCCGTACAGCCGCCCGTCGAGCCGTACGGGCGGCGGTGTGCCCCACTCGCGCGCCGCCAGCTCCCAGGTCTCCCGGGCCCGTACGGCGGTCGAACACAGCGCGAGGTCCGGCAGCAGGTCGGCGTCCGCCAGGGCGCGCCCGGCGGCGGGGGCGTCGCGGCGGCCGCGCGTCGCGAGCGGCCGTTCGTGGTCGGACACCCCGTCCGGCCAGGCGGACTTGGCGTGCCGCAGGACGACCAGTCTTCGCCTGGGGCCGCCGGCCGCGCGCACGTTCACCGGGACGCCCCGATCTCGCGGGTGAGTTCGAGGCCGAGCAGCCGGTCGGCGTAGGCGTACGTCTCGAACCGGGCGCCCTCGGGGACGGCGGAGGTCTCCACCGACCGCAGGACGTCCAGCACGGCGGGCATGTCGAGGTCGTCCTCCCAGGCGGCGCGCAGCCGCAGGCGTACGTCCTCGGGGACCGGCTTGGAGGGCCGCGTCGCCCAGTCGGCGACGGCGGCGCGCCAGCGCCCCAGTGTTCCCTCCGCCTCCGCGACGGTCTCGGTGTCGAGGCTCAGGGGCAGGTCCCGCCGCCGGGCGAGCAGCGCGAGCCGCAGCGCCGTGGGGTCCCCGGGAGCGGGTGCGGGACCCTGCCCGGTGGCGACCGGTGCCACCTCGACCCGCGGTCCGCCCGTCACCGCGGCGCCCTGCCCGACGACGTCGACGGTCCGTGTCGCCGCGGGTCCCGGTTCGGTGTCCCTGTGCTCCTCGAACGGCCGGATCCCGAGTTCGGCGGCGCGCGCCCGGAGCCCCGCCTCGCCCCAGGAGGCTTCCCCGTCGACCGGGTCCGGCGCCGAAGTCAGCGTCGTCCAGGCGGGGTTGCCGCCGATCTCCAGGGCCCGGACCAGGACGTCGGCGACGAGGAGCACGCGCAGACCCGTGAGGTCGGACCCCGGCGGATGCGCGTGGACGCGGACCAGACCGCGGCGGGCGAGGGCTGCGTCGACGGGTTCGCCCGTACGGGCGTCGATGATACGGAGCACGAGGTGAGCCTAGGCGGCCGTCGGTGCGGGTGCGGGGAGGTGGGGGCCGTTCCGGACACGCGCCCGCGCGGGGAACGCGTGTCCGACGACGGCCGCGGGTCCCGGGACGGCCGGGCGGGGTCCCGGCGGGCGTGAACAGCGCGTGCAGTACGGTCCGTTCGGTGTCGCGGGCCGGTCCCGGGCGAGGGGATCGGGGCGCGGGTCCACGCGCCCTTGACAATCCGCTTCCACCGACGAAAGGCTGGCCAAGGACTGACCGACCAGTCGGTATGAAGGAGTGGACCGTGACCCGGATGAGCATCTCCACCGCCGCCGGTGCGTTCGACGCCGTCGCGGCGGGTCCGCCCGACGGCCGCCCGGTACTGCTGCTGCACGGCTTCCCCCAGACGGGGCTGGCGTGGCGGGCGCAGATCGAGGCGCTCGCCGCGGAGGGCTGCCGCGTCGTGGCGCCCGACCAGCGCGGCTACTCCCCGGGGGTACGCCCGGAGCGGGCCGAGGACTACCGCATCAGCCTCCTGGTCGCGGACGTCGTCGCCATCACGGAGGAGCTGGGCTGGTCCACGTTCGACCTCGTCGGTCACGACTGGGGCGGCGCCGTGGCCTGGTGGACCGCCTCGGCCCATCCCGGCCGCGTCCGCACCCTGACGGTCGTGTCCACCCCGCACCCCGGCGCTCTCGCCGAGGCGCTGCGCACCGACGACGACCAGCGCGCACGGTCCCGGTACATGATCGACTGGCGCGAGACACCCGCGACCGAGCAGCGCATGCTGGCCGACGACGCCGGGCTGCTGCGCGGGCTCTACGCCGGTGGGGTCCCGCGGGCCAGTGCCGACGCCTACGTCCGGCACCTGTCCCGGCCGGGCGCCCTCACCGCGGCGCTGAACTGGTACCGGTCCGGACGCCCCGACGGCACGATCGGCGTCATCGAGGTGCCCACGCTGTACGTGTGGAGCACGGGGGACAGCGCGTTCGGCCCGGTTCCCGCGAAGGACACCGCGCGCTGGGTCGAGGGGCCGTACCGGTTCGAGGTCCTTCCGGACCTCGGTCACTGGATCCCGGAGGAGGCACCCGGGACGCTGAACCGTCTGCTGCTCGACCACCTGCGGGCGCACGGCCCGAGGAATCATCACGCTCCGCCCACCGTTGAGCGGGATGGAACCAACTGATCCAGCCCCCAGGGAGGCCGAGCGTGTACGGCGACTCAGACACGATCCGCAGGATCCTGACCGAGCAGGGCGAGACCTGGGCGATCGTCGGGCTCTCGTCCAACGAGCGGCGCGCGGCCCATGGGGTCGCCGACGTCCTCCAGCGCTACGGCAAGCGGATCGTGCCCGTGCACCCGAAGGCCGAGACCGTCCACGGGGAGCGGGGGTACGCCTCGCTCGCGGACATCCCCTTCGAGGTCGATGTCGTCGACGTCTTCGTCAACAGCGACCTCGCGGGTCCCGTGGCGGACGAGGCGGTCGCCATCGGCGCCAAGGCCGTCTGGTTCCAGCTCGGCGTCATCGACGAAGCGGCCTACGAGCGAACCCGCGCTGCCGGCCTCGACATGGTGATGGACCGCTGCCCGGCGATCGAGATCCCGCGCATGGGCTGAGGCGGGGACGCCCCGACCGGCACCCCGGCCTCGGCTCCGGCTCGGCTTCTTCGTCTGTGGTTCTCCCGCTGTACGCCTCCGCTTGCTTCCATCGGGGACGGGCACCATCACGCCCCTCCCGCGATGATCACTGAAACGGCGCGAACGAACGGATCGGCGGACAATCGGGGCACGGGCGGAGGAGGGCCGGATGACGGAACTGCTGGCTGGGATGCGGGTGGACTACACCGACCACGACGACCCCGTACTGATCCGGCCGGACGGCAGCCCGGTGGACACCTGGCGGGAGAACTACCCGTACGAGCGGCGCATGGAGCGCAAGGAGTACGAGTGGCACAAGCGGCTCCAGCAGATCGAACTGCTGAAGCTCCAGAGCTGGATCAAGGAGACCGGCCGACGGCTCGTCGTCGTCTTCGAGGGGCGCGACGCGGCAGGCAAGGGCGGCACGATCAAGCGGTTCACCGAGCACCTCAACCCGCGCGGCGCCCGCGTGGTGGCGCTGGAGAAGCCGACCGAGCGGGAGCGCGGGCAGTGGTACTTCCAGCGGTACGTGGAGCATCTGCCGACCGCGGGCGAGATCGTGATGTTCGACCGGTCCTGGTACAACCGGGCGGGCGTGGAGCGGGTGATGGGCTTCTGCACCGACGACGAGTATCGCCGCTTCATGCGCCAGGCGCCCGCCTTCGAGCGGATGCTCGTCGACGACGGGGTCGACCTGATCAAGTTCTGGTTCTCGGTCTCCCAGGGTGAGCAGCGCACCCGCTTCACGATCCGTCAGGTCGACCCGGTACGGCAGTGGAAACTGAGCTCCATGGACCTGGCCTCGCTGGACCTCTGGGACGACTACACGGCGGCCAAGGTCGCCATGTTCCGCGAGACGGACACCGCGCAGGCGCCCTGGACCGTGGTGAAGAGCAACGACAAGAAGCGGGCCCGCGTCGAGGCCATGCGCAGCGTCCTGGCCCGCTTCGCCTACGCGGACAAGGACCATGAGGTCGTCGGCAGCCCCGACCCCAGCATCGTGGGCGCGGCGGCGAACCTGCTGGAGGAGGGCGAGGGCGAGGACCACGTCACGCCCGCGGAGGACCGCCCGGTCCTGGGCGACGGCACCCTCACCCGCTGACCGCCGGCGGTCGGACGGGACGGCCCTGACCCGCCCGGCCACCGCGCGCGGGTGGCCTCAGTCGTGCGCCGGACGGTCGGTGAGCCGGTGGTCGGCGAGGCTCAGCGCCTCGTCGACCACCCGGCGCAGATGCCCGTCCCCGAGCGAGTAGATCACCCGGCGCCCTTCCTTTCTCGTGTTCACGAGCCCCGCCAGACGCAGCCGGGCCAGATGCTGGCTGACCGCCGGACGAGCGGCTCCGCAGGTCTCGGTCAGCGTCGTGACATCGGCCTCTCCCCCGGTCAGCGTGTGCAGCAGCGTCAGGCGGGTGCGGTCGGCGAGCAGGGCGAGGAGTTCGGCGGCGAGCGCGAACTGTTCCTCGCCCGGGGTGCGCGGGTGCGCAGCATGTGCAGGTGACAGGTGCATGCGTGCGCTCATACGCACATAATGGCCCCGTGGGCGTCGGCGCGTCCACTCCCGCGCACGGAAGGGGACGCACGTGAACGACCGGCACGACCACGACCGGCACCACCACGGCCATCACCACGCGGACGGCCACGGCAGCGGCGGCCACGGCGGCGAGGACAGCGAGGGCACCGGCGGGCGGCCCCACCGTCACGCGCACGACGATCCGCACGGGCGCCTGGGCCGGCTGCGCCATCTCCTCTCCCCGCACTCCCACGAGGCGGCCGACAAGCTCGATTCCGCGCTGGAGGCATCGGCGCGGGGCATGCGGGCACTGTGGATCTCCCTGGCCGTCCTCGGCACGACGGCCCTGGCGCAGGCGGCCGTTGTCGCACTGTCCGGATCGGTCGCGCTGCTCGGCGACACCGTGCACAACGCGGCCGACGCCCTGACCGCCCTGCCGCTCGCGGTCGCCTTCACCCTGGGCCGCCGGGCCGCGACGCGGCGCTTCACCTACGGCTACGGCAGGGCGGAGGACCTGGCGGGCATCATGATCGTCCTGACGATCGCGGCCTCCGGCGCCTTCGCGGCCTGGGCGGCCGTCGGCCGGCTGCTCGACCCCCAGCCGGTGCGGCACCTTCCGGTGGTGGCGGCCGCCGCGTTCCTCGGCTTCGCCGGCAACGAGTGGGTCGCCCGGTACCGCATCCGCGTCGGGCGCGAGATCGGCTCCGCCGCACTGGTCGCGGACGGACTCCACGCCCGTACCGACGGGTTCGCCTCACTCGCCGTGCTGGTGGGTGCGGGTGGCACCGCCCTCGGCCTGCAACTCGCCGACCCGCTGGTGGGGTTGGCGATCACCGCCGCGATCCTGCTCGTGCTGCGCGACGCCGCCAGGGAGGTCTTCCGGCGCGTGATGGACGCCGTGGAGCCGGAGTTGGTGGACCGGGCCGAACGCGCCTTGCGGCAGGTTCCGGGGGTGCGTGACGTGGGGGAACTGCGGCTGCGCTGGATCGGGCACAGGCTGCGCGCCGAGGTGGCGGTCGTGGTGGACGGCGAGGCGACCGTGCGGCACGCCCACGACATCACCGTGGACGCCGAACACGCCCTGCTGCACGCCGTCCCGAGACTGACCGCCGCCCTGGTCCACGCCGATCCGGCGCCGGCACCGGGCGCGGCGGACCCCCATCGGGCGCTGGCACATCACACGGCCGCGTGAACGGACCCCGCCGCCGGCCTCCGCCCCCGGTTCGCGCCCGGGCGAGGCCCTGGTCCCGTCGGACATCGCCCCGTCCGGGGTCGCGACCACCCAAGGCCGTGACCTTCCGCGGTCGCAGTCACGGTCGCGGTCACGACGGGGCACCGGCCCGTCGACGAGAAGTCAATCGGCGGGGCGGTCACACCTCAGCGGCAGGCGGGCGTCAGACGCCGACACCCAGTCCCTCCAGCACCACCGCGTTCGGCAGCTCCGCGAACGCCTTGCCCGGCACCAGGAGTTTGCCGCGTCGGCGTCCGCTGCCCACCAGCACGTACGGCAGCGCGACGACGGCCGCGTCGACCAACACCGGCCAGTCCGCGGGGAGTCCGACGGGGGTGATGCCGCCGTACTCCATGCCGCTCTCGCCCGTGGCGAGGTCCATCGGGGCGAACGAGGCCTTGCGGGCGCCCAGTTGCCGTCGTACGACGCCGTTGACGTCGACGCGGGTGGCGGACAGGACGACACACGCGGCCAGGGTGGTCTCGCTGCCTCGTCTGCCCGCGACGACCACGCAGTTGGCGGACGTGTCGAGCAGTTCCTTGCCGTAGTGCTCCACGAAGACGGCGGTGTCGGCCCACTCCGGGTTCGTCTCGACGTAGACGATCTGCTCGGCGGGCGTACCGCCGCGCCAGCCGCGCACCGCGTCGGCGACGGGGCGGACGAGTTCGTCCAGACGGTCGGGGGCCGGACAGGCATCGTCGAAGTGTCCGATGGGCGCGCGCATGACGGCACGCTAACAGTCCGGTGGGCGCGCCCGGCGCCCGCCTTGCCCTCCGGGAACGGTCCTTCGGGGACGGGACGGGGTCGCGGACCTCAGTGCACGAGCGGGACCGAGACGGCCATGACCATCTCGACCGGGACCTCGCCCGTGTTGGCGTACGTGTGGGGGGTGTCGGCCTCGAACGACACGCTCGCCCCCTCGGGCACGCGGTGCTCGACCCCGTCGACGGTGAGGGTCATGTCGCCCGAGATGACGTGCACGAGTTCGACGGTCCCCGCGGGATGCGGGTCGGACGGGCTGCCCTCGCCGGGCATGAGCCGCCAGTCCCACATCTCCAGCGGGCCGGGCGCCTCCGTGCCGGCCAGCAGCCGGTTGTAGCTGCCCGCCTCCGTGTGCCACAGCCTGACGGCCTGGTCGGCGGGGACGATCCGCACCTTGGGCCCCTGCTCGTAGTCCAGCAGGGTGGTGATGCTGACGCCGAGCGCGTCACCGATCTTGACGACGGTACCCAGGCTCGGGTTGGTCCTGGCCTGCTCGATCTGGATGAGCATGCCGCGGCTGACTCCGGAGCGGGCGGCGAGCGTCTCCAGGGTGAAGCCGCGCTCGGATCGCCAGCGCTTCATGTTGCGCGCCAGGGACTGAGTCAGCAGGTCGAGATCCGACACATTCCGTCCAATATTGTGAATGACAGAGTTCAATCAGATGAACTATCGTGTGGTGCACCTGATCGTTCACCGAACTGTACTGCGAGGGCCCCCGTGACAGCACTCTTCGCCCTGGCCACCAGCCTTCTGTGGGGCCTGGCCGACTTCGGCGGAGGTCTGCTGACCCGGCGCACCCCCGCCCTCACGGTGGTCGTCGCCTCCCAGTCGATCGCCGCGGTGGTCCTCGGCGCGATCGTGCTGGCCACCGGCGGCTGGAGCGCGGCGGGACCGCAGCTGTGGTTCGCGGTCGCCGCCGGTCTGGTGGGTCCGGTCGCGCTGCTCTCCTTCTACAAGGCTCTCGCGCTCGGACCGATGGGCGTGGTCTCGCCGCTCGGCTCGCTGGCCGTGGCGGTTCCCATCGGCGTCGGGCTGTTCCTCGGGGAGCGCCCGGGGCTGACACAGATCGCGGGGATCGCGGTCGCCGTGGCGGGTGTCGCCCTCGCGGGCGGTCCCCAGCTGCGGGGCGCGCCCGTGCAGCGGCAGGCGATCCTGCTGACGCTGATCGCGGCCGCCGGCTTCGGCACGGTGTTCGCGCTGATCGCGGAGGCGTCGTCCTCGGTCACCGGGCTCTTCCTGGCGCTGTTCGTGCAGCGTCTGACCAATGTGGTCACCGGCGGCGCGGCCCTGGCGTTCTCCGTCCGGCGCGGCGCCCGGGCCCTGCCCGAGGGCGGGTTCCCCTGGGCCTCCCTGCCCGCGCTCGCGTTCGTGGGCCTCGCCGACGTCGCCGCCAACGGCACGTACTCGGTGGCCGCCCAGCACGGCCCGGTCACCGTCGCCGCCGTCCTCGCCTCGCTCTATCCGGTGGTCACGGCCCTGGCCGCGCGCGGTGTCCTCAGGGAACGGCTGCGGGGCGTGCAGGCCACCGGGGCGGCCCTGGCGCTGGTCGGCACGGTGCTGCTGGCGACCGGCTGAGCCCCCGGGACCGTTCCCGGGGTCAGGACTCGGCGCGGACGTCCCCGGAGTTCGCGTGCACGTCCTCGGCCGCGTCCCGCGCGTCGAGATCCAGCTCCGCGAGCCGTGCCACGGTCTCCTCGTCCAGTTCCGCGAGCGCCTGGAGCTGCTCGGGGGTCACCCCGTCGGGGATCGGCACCGGAGGCGGCGTACGCAGCGGCGGCTGCCATCCGGCGACCGGGTCCCAGCGCCGCACGACCTTCGCGGGAGCCCCGGCGACGACGGAGTGGTCCGGCACCTGCCCCCGGACGACCGCACCCGCCGCGACGACGACGTTCCGTCCGATCCGCGCGCCGGGAAGGATCACCGCGCCCGTCCCGATCCAGCAGCCGGGCCCGATCTCCACGGGCTCCATCCGCGGCCACTGCTTGCCGATGGGCTGATGCGGATCGTCGTACGAGTGGTTCGTGGAGGTCACGTACACATACGGCCCGAAGTAGCAGTCGTTGCCGATCGTGACCGTCGTGTCGGCGATGACATGACTGCCGCGGCCCAGCACCACACCGTCCCCGATGCGCAGGATCGGGTCGGGGCCGAGGTCCAGATCGGGCATGAGACCGGCGGTCAGCGTGACCTGTTCGGCGACGATGCAGTACGAGCCGAGGTGGATCCAGGGTTCGCCGAAGACCGTGCCCAGCGGGAAGGCCAGCCGGGTGTTCTCGCCGATGGCACCGAAACGGAAACGGCCCGGCTGCTCGGCCGAGACCGTTCCCGCGCGCCGCATCCAGGCCCAGCCCGCGTGGACGGCGCGCTGCGCGAGGCGTCGCCGCCATGATGAGAACGTGTTCTTGCTCCTGGACACGCGTTCACGGTACTCAGGGCGGGGCACGCCGACGCGGTCACACGGCTGTGATCTTCGCCCCACCGGAGGTACGCGGGGGCGATGGCATACGGTGCCGGTGTACTCAGCGGGACCCGACCACGAGACGACGAGACGGTGACACGGTGACGACGCAGCAGGCGCTGATCAAGGGGATCGGCGGCAAGGATCCGCGGCTGGACCCGGAGGCGTTCGTCTCCCCCACCTCCGTGGTCATCGGAGACGTCACGCTGGAGGCGGGCGCGAGCCTCTGGTACGGCGCGGTGCTGCGCGCCGACTGCGGCCCGATCGTCATCGGCGCGGGCAGCAACGTGCAGGACAACTGCACGCTGCATGTGGACCCCGGCTTCCCCATCACCGTCGGGGAGCGGGTCTCGATCGGCCACAACGCCGTGGTGCACGGCGCCACCGTGGAGGACGACTGCCTGATCGGCATGGGGGCCACGGTGCTCAACGGGGCCGTGATCGGAGCCGGCTCGCTGGTGGCCGCGCAGGCGCTGGTGCCGCAGGGGATGCGGGTACCGCCCGGCTCACTCGTCGCCGGGGTTCCCGCGAAGGTCAAGCGCCCGCTGACCGACGAGGAGCGCGAGGGCCTCTCGCTGAACGGCGTCTTCTACATGGAGCTGGCCAAGGCACACCGCGAGATCCACACGTAGGCGGCCTCGCCCCACGCGGCGGCGCGGGTGCCGGGACCGGCCCATGAGCTCGGCGCGCGTGCCGGGACCGGGAAGCGGCTCGGCGCGCGTGCCAGGACCGGGAAGTAGTTCGGCGCGCGGGACCGGGAAGTAGTGCGGCGGCGCGCGCCGCTGGAGGTGCGGGGACCGCGCTAGTCGGCGGCGGGGACGGGCTCCGCCTCCGCGGTGCCGTGTTCCGCGGCGGACTTGGCGGCCTTGCGGCGGACGATCAGCATCGAGGCGAGACCGACGAGCACCGCGGCGACCAGGCCCAGCCACGAGAAGCGCTTGAGCCAGGACTCGGCGACGACACCGACGTAGTAGATGACCGCGGTGGTGCCGCCGGCCCAGATGATGCCGCCGAGGACGTTGGCGATCAGGAACTTCCAGTACGGCATCCGCAGGACACCGGCGAGCGGACCCGCGAAGATCCGCAGCAGGGCGATGAAGCGGCCGAAGAAGACGGCCCACATGCCCCACTTCTGGAAGGACCGCTCCGCCGTGGCGACATGGGCTTCGCCGAAGTGCCGGGGGAACTTCGCGCCGAGCCAGGCGAGCAGGGGGCGTCCGCCCTTGCGGCCGATGGCGTAGCCGATGGAGTCGCCGACGATGGCCCCGAGGCTGGCGCAGACGCCGAGGACGACGGGGTTGATGCCGCCGTGCTGGGAGGAGAGCAGCGCGGCCGAGACCAGGACGATCTCGCCGGGCAGCGGGATGCCCAGGCTCTCCAGGCCGATGACCAGGGCCACGAGCGCGTAGATACTGACCGCGGGCACCGTCTCGAGCCAGTCCTGGACGTGCAACGCCGGTTCCTCCCGTTTCGGTGTACGTGACCCGGCCGACCGCGTTTCGCGTGATCACCGGGGTGCGCTTCCCCGGAGCGCTCGCCGGGCAGCCTACCTGGTCGGCATGAACCGGGGCCGGGACGTGGGGCTCGTCACGCCCGCCGCCGCCAGCTCTCGTAGTGGTCGAGCAGCGTCTCCTCGACCGGACGATAGGTGATCCCCAGCTCCCGCACGCTCCTGCCGTTGTCCACGGGGAACCGGATGCCGAGGTGCTTGCGGATGTAGTCCTGGGTCAGTCCGAAGGCCGGGCCGAGGACGCGGACCGGCCAGTGCGGGAGCGCGTTGCGGGGCAGCCGGAGGGCCCGGGGATACCGGCCGCGGACGACACGCGCCATGGCGTGGAAGGACGTCATCGTCTCGGCCGCGACGATGTAGCGGCCCTTGGCGTCTTCGTGTTCCGCCGCCGCGATGTGCGCGTCCGCGACCTCGCGGACGTCCGCCGTGGTGAAGCTGAAGTCGGGTGCGCCGTAGAAGAAGTAGCCCTTGAACAGTTCGTCCAGCAGGAAGAGGCTGCCGGACCGCGACGCGGGGGTGAGGGACGGGCCGAGGACCAGACCGGGGTTGACGGACACCAGGCGCCAGCGGTCCTGGGCCGCCTCCGCCGCCCACGCCTCGCGCTCGGCGAGCGTCTTCGCGTAGTGGTACGGGTTGTTCTCGACCGTGCTGGTGGTGTTGAAGTACTTCTCCGACAGGACACCCCCGTCCATGTCCCGGACGTCGACGTAGTCGCCGAAGATCGCGCCGACGGTGGAGGTGAGGACGACCTTCCCCACCGTCGGTGTCCGTTCCACCCCGGCCAGCACGTTGCGGGTGCCGAGCAGTGCCGGGTCGACCATGTCCCTGCGGCCGTCCTTGATCTTCTCCGGCATCAGGAACGGCGACGCCACATGGAAGACCACCGCGCTGCCGCTCATCGCCGCGTCGAAGGACCCGTCGGCCAGCAGATCCGCCTCGAACAGTTCGAGCCTGCCGGGAAAGGACTCCCGCATCTCCTGGAGGGGTGCCACCTTCGCGGTGTCCGCGATGCTTCGTACGGTGGTGTGGACGCGGTAGCCCCGCTCCAGCAGCCGCCTCACCAGATGGCTCCCGACGAACCCGCTGCCACCGGTCACCAGAACGGTGCCCTGCCCTCGTACGTCCACGCTCGCACTCCTCGGTCCCGCTCCCCGGCGCGTCACCCGCCCTGTCCCGCGGGCGGTGCGCGCATCGCTCGTAGGTCAGGGTCGGGCATGGAGGGCCGGAAGGGAACAGGCGTTCAATCCCCCGGCCAGGCCGTGGTGAGCTCCTGGAGTTCCGGGCCGCCGGCGCGGCGACGACGGCCCTCGCGCCGGGAGGGGCACGGCGCTCGCCGCGCGCCCGTCACACCGCTCGTCGCACCGCCCCTCGCTCACTCGCGGGAACGCCCCTCTTTCTCAAGGGAGTTGATAGAAAGGATCATCAACTTGTGCCCCGCCCCTCCCACAAGGAGCCCGATGTGACCGTCACCGCCGACGACATCTACGCGATGGCCCCCTACGCCAGGACCCTGGGCGTGCGCTTCACCGCCCTGTCCGCGGAGGGCGTGGACGCCGAACTCGACTTCGTGCCCGAACTGTCCACCGCGGGAGGGGGATTGCACGGGGGTGCGCTCATGGGCCTCGCCGATGTCGCCTCGGCCGTGTGCGCGGCGCTGAACGGTCCCGCGGGCGCCGTTCCCGCCACCACCACCTCCACCACGCACTTCCTGCGGCCCGTGCGCGAGGGAACCGCGTACGCGAAGGCCCGTGTGCTGCGGGTGGGACGCGACACGGCGGTCGTGGAGTGCGACATCGAGGACGACCGGCATCGGCTCTGCACCCGGGTCACCCAGACCGTGAACATCCGAGTGCACGGCGGCGGGAAGTTCACCGCTCCCGTTCCACGGTGACCCGTTCCCCGTCCCACCGGAGCGTGTCCCCCGGCGCGGCGACGAACGGCGGCTCGTCACCGCGCCGGATGACGTATCCGTCGGGTCCCGGGACGGCCCGGTAACCGTGCCGCAGGCACCAGCGCTGGGGGATGTCGATGAGCATCGTCCAGGTGATGGTGATCCGGCCGGGGTCGGCCGCCTCACGGTTGCAGACCATGCGTCGGAACAGCCGCGCCGATCCCAGGAGCGCCCGCCGGTGACGCTTCCACACCGGCAGACCGGATGCCTCGCCCTCGTAGTCCCGGGCGAGGTCGAGCAACGTCCCACTCACGGCGCCCTTTTCTCACGTTGATGACCGGAGTGCCCGGCGAACGGCTGGACCAGGTCCTTCAGGGTTCACCCTGGCCGGTCGGCGGGGTCTTCGTCGGCGGCCCGCCCTCGTGAGGCGAGTCCCTGTCGTTACCCAAGCTTCAACGTGGCGGCCGCACCCGGGGACACGCCCGGAGCAAGGAGTCGCCGTACGGCGTCCAGGGGCTCCGCGGCGCGCGCGACATCCGGAACACGCCCTGGAACACGCCCCGGGGGCACACCCGCCGGCTCACGCGGCCGCCGCTCGGTCGCGGGACCGAATGGGCGTGATCGGTGGCGGGTCCTGACAGCAGCACGCCCCACCCGGGGTTCCACGTCGGGTGGGGCGTCAGCAGCATCCCCGACTGGTAGTCGTTGAACGCTGGATGGCATCAGCGTATCGGCGGCCACCGACAACGCCGGTCCGGGCCGCGGGGCGCCCGGCGACGCTCGCGCCGGCGGCCTCCGCCTCGGGTCCGGCCGGGGCCGGTCCGCGTGGGTCCGCACCGGCCCCGCCAGGGTGGGCACCCTTCCGGCGGGCGGTCCGCGAAGGATCTCCCCGGCCGCCCCCCGAGGCTCGTCAGGAACCTGGAGGGAGCCGGGGTGCCGCAGGCCGGACGTCAGCCGTTCGGGCGGAGGGTCCAGATCACGGTCATCTCGCCGGTGACCGCGCCGTCACCGCGCTGGATGGCGATCGTGACGGGGAACTCGGGGCGCTGACCCGCGTCCAGCTCGGCGACGACGTCGGCCGCGGGGCGCCCGAGCGTGGCGGTGGCCGTGACCGGGCCCATCGCGAGCTTCTTGTACGCGATCTCGGCGCTGACCGCGAGCGGCACCGCGCGGGAGAGCTGGTCCCCGAAGGCGGCGAGCACGATCGCCCCGCTCGCCGACTCCCCCAGCGTGAACATGGCTCCGGCGTGCGGTCCGCCGACGTGGTTGTGGAAGTCGCCCTGGTCCGGGAGCGCCACGACGGCCTTCTCCGGAGTGGTCTCCACGAACTCGAGATTCAGGGTCCGGGCCATCGGCACGGTCGCGGCGAGCATCTCGCCGATCGTCATCTGGTCTGCGCTCATGCCCCGATGTTACCCATGAGTAGGAATCCTTGGCCAGACCCGCCCCCCGACGTTTGCACCAGAAGGCACCGAAAGGCGTCCCGGCCGAATGCGGAGCCGCACTCCGGTGCAGGCCCGACGAAACGCGACGGCAGAGGCGTCCCACGGCGACCTGGCCGCGACGGCCCATGATCACGATGTCGGCGCCGCCAGGTCGCCCGGACAGCGCGGAAGCGTGACGTCCGACATCAAGATCCAGGCAGGGAAAGCAATCTGATGGAACGTCAGGCAAGGCTGCGGCCGGGACCAATGGGACAAGTGGCCCGATGACGCGGTCGTTTGGGGGACCGCCATGGCACCCGGGTCACAGGCCCCTCTATCGTTACCAGCCATGTGGCCAGGACAGCAGCCGCCCGGGGGCGAGCAGAACCCGCAGGACCAGAACCCTTACCAGCAGTCGGGGTACCAGCAACCGAATCCGTATCAGCAGCCCGGGTACCAGCAGCCGGGGTATCCACAGCAGCCGGGCCCGTACGGACAGCAGCCGGGGCAGCCGCAGTGGGGAGCGCCGTCGGATCCCCTCGGCACGCCTCAGGTGCCCGGCGACGGCGGTGGCGGCGGCAACAAGACGAAGATCACCGCGATCGTCGCGGCCCTGGTCGTCGTGATCGCCGCCGGGGTCACCGGATTCCTGGTCCTGGGCAACAAGGACAAGAACGACGACAAGGCGGGCGGCGACTCGTCCAAGTCCCCCAAGGCGTCGGCCTCCACGTCGGCCGGCGCGAGCGCGAGCGAGGCCGACCCGCGCGGTGGCGACGGCGAGAAGGCGACGATCGCCGGCTGGAAGGTCGTGGTGAACCCGAAGTGGGGCACCGCCTTCGACGTGCCGCCGGACTGGAGTGTCAGCACTCCCGGCACCTTCATCGGATTCGAGGACGACAAGAAGGGCGACGGCTCCGCGCTCATCGGCATGTCCGCGCCCGCGTTCCTCAAGGAGAAGTGGTGCACGTCCGACGCGAACAAGGACGGCCGCACCGAGGACACCGCGCTCGCCGCCGCGGGCACCAAGGGCCAGAGCGGCGCCAAGAACACCGACGACGTGGCGCGCAATGACTCCGCGTGGTGGGTCTTCGGCGGCTACACCGACCAGAAGGACGCCTCGAAGAAGCTGCTGAAGATCGGCAAGCCCCAGGCGTTCACCACGGCGTCCGGTGTCGAGGGCAGCGTCGCGACGACGTACTCCAAGGGCGTCGCCAAGAAGGGCAAGTGCGACTCCGACGGCAAGGCGACCACCTTCGCCTTCAAGAACTCGGCGGGCGACTTCGTGTCCTGGACGCTCTACGCCGCCAAGGGCGTCTCGGAGGAGATCCCGGACGCGACGGTGAAGAAGATCCTCGGCACCGTACGACTGCACGGCGACCCGACAGGTTCCTGAGCCGCCAGGGGTCGGCCACGGCCTGGGGCCGCACGTCTCCGGGCGCCCCGGACTCTGCGCCCCGGACTCTGCGCCCCGGGCTCTGCGCCCGGGGCGGCCGCCGGGTTCCACGACAGCGAAGTGGAGCGTGAGCGTCCGGCCCTGGCATCCGCGGCACGACGGCTCTGGGCACGCGAGCGGGCCGCCGCCCCAGCCGGACGGACCGGGTGCCGTAAAGGGTGTCCCACCTCGGGTTTGGCAAGTCGGGCACCGGGCGGCGATAGTCTCCCGGTGACCTCAGCCGCCGACCTCGCCCGACCCTCCCGCCGCCCCTCGTGGGCGGGCCGGAACTACACCCTTCTGACCGCCGCCGCGGTCGTCACCAACCTGGGCAGCCAGGGCGCGCTGATCGCCTCGGCGTTCGCGGTGCTCGGCGCCGGGGGCGACGGAGGCGACGTCGGTCTGGTGGCCGCGGCCCGCACCCTGCCGCTGGTGCTGTTCCTGCTGATCGGCGGAGCGGTGGCGGACCGGCTGCCCCGGCACCGGGTGATGGTCGCGGCCAACGCCCTCAACGGCGTGTCGCAGGCCGCGTTCGCCGTCCTGGTCCTCTCCGGCGAGGCACGGCTGTGGCAGATGATGCTGCTGTCCGCGCTCGGCAGCACCGGACAGGCCTTCTTCAACCCGGCCGCCGAGGGCATGCTGATGTCCTCCGTCCGCGGCGAGCAGGCGAGCCGCGCGTTCGCGATGTTCCGGATGGCGATGCAGGGCGCCGGCGTCGGCGGCGCGGCCCTGGGCGGCGCGCTGGTGGCCGTGATCGGACCCGGCTGGGTGCTCGCCGTGGACGCGGTGGCCTTCGCGGTCGCCGGTGCGCTGCGCGCCTTCCTCGACGTCGGCCACATACCGCCGCGTGAGCCCGGCGGCGGTCTGTTCGCCGATCTGCGCGACGGCTGGCACGAGTTCGTCGGACGGCCCTGGCTGTGGACGATCGTCGCGCAGTTCTCCGTGGTGGTCGCGGTCGTCGGGGCCGCGGACGCGGTCTACGGTCCGCTGGTCGCCCGGGACAGTCTGGGCGGACCGGGCCCCTGGGGTCTGGCGCTCGGCGCGTTCGGCGTCGGGACCGTGGGCGGCGCGCTGCTGATGACCCGCTGGAAGCCGCGTCGGCTGCTGTTCGCGGGCACCCTGTGCGTCTTCCCGCTCGCGGCACCCGCCGCCGCGCTCGCGATCCCGCTGTCCGTGGGTCCGCTGTACGCCGTGATGTTCGTCAGCGGTCTGGCGATCGAGGTGTTCGGCGTGTCCTGGATGACCGCGCTCCACCAGGAGATACCCGAGGACAAGCTCTCGCGGGTGTCCGCCTACGACTGGTTCGGGTCGATCGCGATGGTTCCGCTGGCCACGGCGCTGGCGGGTCCCGTGGAGCAGGCGTTCGGCCGGACGCCCGCGCTGTGGGGCTGTGCCACGCTCGTCGTCGTGGTCACGGCGGCGGTGCTGTGCGTCCCGGACGTACGGAACCTGACGCGGCGCTCCCGGGCGGTGGCGCAGGGCACTCCCGCGGCGATGTCCGGCGCCGGGCGCGTGCACGCCGAGACGGAGGGATCCACCGGGCTCCTCGGGTGACGGCCGCGTTACCGTCACCCACGGGAGCGGCCTCACCCGTGAAGACCCCAGCACGCGGGGCACGCCGGTCCGGAGCGACGGAGCCGCATGGGTACACCAGTCAGTTCGCCGCAGGCCTCGGGCAGCGTTCCAGGCCCGGTGACAACCGCCCCCGCCCCACCGGATCGCGACCGCGGGCCCGCCCAGCCGGCCCGGTCGGAGCGCCTGCCGGGTCCGCTCGGTCGGCCCGGCCGGAACAGCCGCCCAATCGGACAGCCCGCTCGGACTGAGTGGCCGCCCCGTCCTCTCAGTCGGACAGCAGCGAGGACAGCTGCGGCGAGTACGTCGCGTGCAGCACCAGCGCCGCGCTGCCCACCACGGCGGCGTCCGCGCCCAGCGGGGACGCGGCGGCCTGCACCGTACGGATGTGCCGGGCCAGCGGTCTGGTGGCCAGCGCCGAGGCGACGATGTCGACGTAGCGCGACTCCACGTGCTGGAGGCCGTGACCGCCGAGGATGATGAGGTCCACGTCGATGAAGTTGGCGATGCTGACCGCGAGCGAGGCGACATGCTCCGCGGCCTCGTCGATGACGGCCGCCGCGACGGGGTCACCGGCTCCTGCCGCGAGCCGGATCGCTGCGTGGTCGACGGAGGCCGGGTCCCGCTCGAACGAGGGCGAAAGGGCACTGCCGACGCCCGGTTCCGCGGCGAGCCGACGGTGTGTCTCGGAGACGATCGCGGACGGGTTGACCAGCCCCTCCAGACAGCCCCGGTTGCCGCAGTAGCACTCCGGTCCGTCGGGCAGCACCGAGGAGTGACCGAACTCGCCGGCGTTGAACGAACCGCCCCTGTACACCTGGTGATTGAGGATCAGACCTCCGCCGATGCCCGTGCCGAGGTACAGATAGGCGAAGTTGCCGACCCCTTTGCCGACCCCGGACCAGCGTTCGCCGATGGCGGCGGCGGTGGCGTCGTTGTCCAGGGTCACCGGCAGCCCGGTGGCGTCACCGAGCATGCTCTGCAAGGGCACCCGCGTCCAGTGCGCGAGCTGGGGCGGAGCGACGATCACCCCGAGTTCCTGGTCGATCGGTCCCGGCGTGGCGAGGCCAAGACCCAGCACCTTCTCCCGCGGCGTCTTCGCCTCGTCCAGCACCTCGGCGACCAGGTCGGCCATGGCGGACACGACATGCGAGGGATCGGTGCCGGGAGGGGTGGGCCGCCGGATGACGACCAGCGGCCGGCCCAGCAGGTCGACCACGGCACAGGTGAGTTCGACCGGGTCGAAGACGAGTCCGACGGCACTGCCCGCGTCGGCGTTGATCCGCAGGGTGGTACGGGGCTTGCCCCCACTGGCGACCCGGCTGGCGCCGTCCTCGCGGACGATCCCCTCGTCCAGCAGCCGACGCACGATGCCGGAGACCGTCTGCGGGGTGAGGCCGGTCCGCTGAGCGATCTCGACCCGGCTGATGCCGTCCGTGAGTTGGATCTGGTCGAGGACCACCGCCCGGTTGTATCGCCCGACCTTGGGGAGATTTGTTCCTGCTTGCCGCACGAATCGTCCTCTCTTGTGCCAGCTCACTGACAATACCGCCGCCGGGGCGTTGACTTAGTAAAACAAATGGATTTAAAGTCCGGTCCCGCAGACGAAACACGCAGGAGCTGGAGGCACCAGGCAGTGCCATCGGAGGCAAGTTGATGTCCATGAAAATTCGCGTCCCGCACCGATCGGACTCGTGCGACCGGCGCGGCCTCCGCAGCGCGGGGTTCCGCTCATGAGCGCAACCCCCGTCCTGCTGGAGATGCGTTCGATCACCAAGACGTTCCCGGGCGTGAAGGCCCTGGAGGACGTCAGCCTGGTGGTGAACGAGGGCGAGATCCACGCGATCTGCGGCGAGAACGGCGCCGGCAAGTCCACGCTCATGAAGGTGCTGAGCGGGGTGCACCCGCACGGCAGTTACACGGGCGACATCGTCTACCGCGGCGAGAACGTCCAGTTCCACGACATCCGGGCCAGCGAGCAGGCCGGCATCGTGATCATCCACCAGGAACTCGCGCTGGTCCCGGGCATGTCGATCACCGAGAACCTCTTCCTCGGCAACGAGCCGCGCAGACGCGGCGCGATCGACTGGAAGACCGCGCAACGGCGGGCCGTGGAGCTGATGGAACGGGTCGGGCTCCAGGAGGACCCGGACACCCTGATCAAGGACATCGGCGTCGGCAAGCAGCAACTCGTCGAGATAGCCAAGGCGTTCGCCAAGGACGTGAAGCTGCTCATCCTCGACGAGCCGACCGCCGCCCTGAACGAGGCCGACTCGCAGCATCTGCTGGATCTGCTGCGCGGCTTCCGGGAGCGGGGGATCACCTCGATCATGATCTCGCACAAGCTCAACGAGATCGAGGCGGTCGCCGACACCATCACGATCCTGCGCGACGGCCGGACGATCGAGAGCCTCGACGTCGAGGCCGACGGGGTCAACGAGGACCGCATCGTACGGGGCATGGTCGGCCGGGAGCTCAACAGCCGGTTCCCCGACCGCACGCCCGCCATCGGCGAGGTGTTCTTCGAGGTCCGTGACTGGACGGTGCAGCACCCGACCGCGGAGGACCGGCTCGTGTGCAAGGGCTCCGCCTTCACCGTCAGGCGCGGTGAGATCGTCGGCTTCGCCGGCCTCATGGGGGCCGGCCGCACCGAACTCGCGATGAGCCTGTTCGGCCGCTCCTACGGCCACTACGTCTCCGGCCGGGTCTTCAAGGACGGCGGCGAGATCCGGCTGAAGTCGGTGGCGGACGCCATCAAGCACGGCCTCGCCTATGTCAGCGAGGACCGCAAGTCCATCGGTCTCAATCTGTTGGACGACATCAAGACCTCGATGGTGGCCGCCAAGCTGTCGAAGATCGCCCGGCGCCGGGTCGTCGATCCGGTGCGCGAGCACCGCGTCGCCGAGGAGTACCGCCAGAGCCTGCGGATCAAGACCCCGAGTGTCGACGAGGGCGTGGTGAAGCTCTCCGGTGGCAACCAGCAGAAGGTGGTCCTCGCGAAGTGGATGTTCACCGATCCCGACCTGCTGATCCTCGACGAGCCGACCCGCGGGATCGACGTGGGCGCCAAGTACGAGATCTACGGGATCATCCAGCGGCTCGTCGGTCAGGGCAAGGGCGTCATCGTCATCTCCTCGGAGCTGCCCGAGCTCATCGGCCTGTGCGACCGCATCTACACGGTGTTCGAAGGCGCCATCACCGGTGAGGTGACCCGGCAGGACGCGAACCCGGAACTCCTGATGAAGAAGATGACCTCTCTCACGAAGACAGCGACCACATGAGCCGCATCACAGAACTTCAGAAGAACCTCTTCGGAGGTACCACTTCCAACGCCCGGCAGTTCGGCATGATCTCCACGCTCGTGGCGATCGTCCTGCTGTTCCAGATCTGGACCGGCGGGCTGACCCTGACCTCCGGCAACCTGATCGCCGTGGTCAGCCAGTACTCCTACATCCTGATCCTCGCGATCGGCATGCTGATGGTGATCGTCGCCGGCCACATCGACCTCTCGGTGGGTTCGGTCGCGGCGTTCACCGGCATCGTGGTCGCCAAGGTGATGCAGGAGTACTCGCTCCCCTGGCCCCTGGGCATCGTGCTCGGCCTCCTGGTCGGCGCGGCGATCGGCGCCTGGCAGGGCTTCTGGGTCGCCTACGTGGGGGTGCCGGCGTTCATCGTCACCCTGGCCGGCATGCTGCTGTTCCGCGGCGGCAACCAGTACATCGGCAACGCCGACACCGTGCCGGTGCCCACGGGCTTCCGCGACATCGGTGCCGGATTCCTGCCGGAGGTCGGTCCCGACACCGGCTACAACAACCTGACCCTGCTGCTGGGCCTGGCCGCCTGTCTGGGCGTGGCGTGGCGAGAGTGGAAGGCGCGCCAGACCCGGCGCGAGATGAACGCCGACGCCGCTCCGCTGTGGGTGGCCGGGATACGGCTCGCCGTCATGCTGACCGTCATCATCTTCGCGACGCTGCGGTTCGCCGGCGGCCGGATCGGGACGAGCGTGCCCATCTCCGGCATCATCCTCATCGTCCTGGTGCTCGCCTACTCGTACTACACGCGCAACACCATCGGCGGCCGTCACATCTACGCCGTCGGCGGCAACTCCCGTGCGGCCGAGCTGTCCGGTGTGAAGCTCCGGCAGGTCAACTTCTTCGTCATGATGAACATGTCCGTCCTCGCCGCACTGGCGGGCATGATCTTCGTGGCGCGGTCGGCCGCCTCCGGCCCCCAGGACGGACTGAGCTGGGAGCTGGACGCCATCGCGGCCGTCTTCATCGGCGGTGCGGCGGTCTCCGGCGGTCTCGGAACCATCAGCGGCTCCATCGTCGGTGGTCTCGTCATGGCCCTGCTCAACAACGGCCTCCAATTGGAGGGCGTCGGCTCCGACATGGTCCAGATCATCAAGGGCCTGGTCCTGCTGCTCGCCGTCGCGTTCGACGTCTACAGCAAGAAGCAGGGGCGTTTCTCGATCATCGGGACACTGGCGCGCCCGTTCCAACGCGACGAGGCGGCCGTCCCGGCCCAACCGTCCGGGCAGTCCACCGATTCCGACAAGGCAGAGGTCACGAGCTGAACGCCGAGTCGTCACCCAGCGCGCCGTCCTCCACGGCGTCCCACTCACCCCGTACCACCGTAAGAAAGGCTCACCCCACCATGCGCAGAGGCATCATCAGAGGGATCGCCGCCGTCGGCGCCGTCGCACTGCTCGGCCTGGGCACGGCATGCTCCAACAACCGCGAGGGCTCCACCTCCGGCAGCGGCGACGCCAAGGGATTCGCGAAGAGCTCCCTCATCGGCGTCGCGCTTCCCGCGAAGACCTCGGAGAACTGGGTGCTCGCGGGCGACCTGTTCACCAACGGGCTCAAGAGCGCCGGTTTCAAGGCCGACGTGCAGTACGCGGGAGCCTCCACCACGGTCGCCGACCAGCAGGCGCAGATCTCCTCCATGGTCACCAAGGGCGCCAAGGTCATCGTGATCGGCGCGACCGACGCCTCGCAGCTCGCCACCCAGGTCGCCGCGGCCAAGCAGGCCGGCGCCAAGGTCATCGCCTACGACCGCCTGATCACCAACACCAAGGACGTCGACTACTACATCGCGTTCGACAACTACAAGGTCGGCCAGCTTCAGGGCCAGGCCCTGATCAACGGCATGAAGGCGAAGAAGCCGAAGGGCCCCTGGACGATCGAGCTGTTCTCCGGCTCCCCGGACGACAACAACTCCAAGGTGTTCTTCGACGGCGCGATGAGCGTCCTGAAGCCCCTCATCGACAAGGGCGACATCGTTGTCGGATCGGGCCAGACGGCGATCAAGCAGACCGCGATCCAGGGCTGGAAGGCGGAGAACGCCCAGTCCCGCATGGACAGCCTGCTGACCTCGACGTACAACGGCAAGAAGAAGCTCGACGGCGTCCTGTCGCCCAACGACACGCTCGCCCGCGCGATCATCACCTCGGTCAAGGGCGCCGGCAAGCCGGTCCCGGTCGTGACCGGACAGGACTCCGAGGTCGAGTCGGTGAAGTCGATCATGGCGGGTGAGCAGTACTCGACCATCAACAAGGACACCCGCAAGCTCGTCGCCGAGACCATCAAGATGGTCCAGTCCCTCCAGAAGGGCGACACGCCGCAGATCAACGACACCAAGTCGTACAACAACGGCTCCAAGGTCGTCCCGTCGTACCTCCTCCCGCCGGTCATCGTGACCAAGGAGAACGCGGCCGAGGCCTACGCCAACGACCCGCAGCTGGCGCCCCTCACCAAGTAACCGGCCCTCAGCGCCGCTGTCCCGGCCCGGAGTCCACCGGGTGCGGGACAGCGGCGATCCCGGGCTCAGGTCAGCCGATGCCGAAGGACCCGCCGGGCGGCTCGGGCGACGGGACGGCGTCCTCGTCGCGCACCGGAGCCGCCCCGCCGATGAAGTCCCGCAGCGCGGGGCCGTGTTCGACCCGGGCCGGGAAGGTGTCGGCGGCGGTACGACGGGCCAGCACCGCCGTGTCGAGCGGGTGGTGGGAGGCCACGAGCACGGCGTTGCCGAAGCGCCGGCCGCGCAGCACCCCGGGTTCGGCGATGAGGGCGATCTCCTCGAACACGGTGGAGAACGTCGCGAGCTGGGAGCGCAGGAAGGCGAAGGGCGCCGCGTCCGCGAGGTTGGCGAGGTAGACGCCGCCGGGGCGCAGCACGCGCTCGGCGGCGCTCGCGTAGGCGGTGGAGGTCAGATGCGCCGGCACGCGCGAGCCGCCGAAGACGTCCGCGATGAGGATGTCCGCGGAGCCGGGGGCGGCGGCCTCGGTCCAGGCCCGGGCGTCGGCCCGGTGCAGCTCGATGCCCGTGCCGTCGGGCACCGGCAGACATTCGGCGATCAGTTCCAGCAGGCCCTTGTCCGCCTCGACCACGTCCTGGCGTGAACCCGGCCGGGTGGCCGCGACGTAGCGGGGCAGGGTGAGCGCCCCGCCGCCGAGGTGCAGCACGTCCAGGGCGCGCCCGGGTTCAGCCACCGTGTCCAGCACGTGCCCGAGCCGCCGGGTGTACTCGAACTCCAGGTGTGTCGGTTCGTCCAGATCGACGTACGACTGGGGCGCGCCGTCCACGGTCAGCAGCCACGCCCGCTCGCGGTCGACGTCGGGCATCAGCTTGGCGGTCCCGTGATCCACGGCCCGCGTCACGGGTATCGGCTCGTCCACGGGTCCATTGTGCGGCACTCACAGCGAGGCGCCCGGGGCCGCCCCGTCCACGGGAACGGCCCCGCCTCGTCCGCGGGAACCGGGTCCCCCGGCGACGAGAGCGGGGCCCGCCTTTCGTGGCGGACCCCGTCTCCCGTCCTTCGGCCGGGCGTCAGCCGACCGAGGTCACCGTCCCGGCGCCGACCGTGCGGCCGCCTTCGCGGATCGCGAAGCCGAGGCCGGGCTCCAGCGGCACCTCGCGGCCGAGCTCGACCGTCATCTCGACGGTGTCGCCCGGCCGGGCGACGGGCAGCTCACCGAGGTCGACATCGCCGACCACGTCCGCGGTACGGATGTAGAACTGCGGCCGGTACCCGGTGGCGACCGCGGTCGTACGGCCGCCCTCGCGCGTCGACAGGACGTACACCCGCGCCGTGAAACGGCTGCTGGGCACGACACTGCCGGGCGCGGCGACGACGTTCCCGCGGCGGACCGCGTCGCGGGGCACTCCGCGCAGCAGCAGCGCCACGTTGTCGCCGGCCTGCGCCTCCTGCATCGGCTTGCCGAAGGTCTCCAGACCGGTGACCACGGTGTCGACGCCCGCGCCGAGCACCTCGACCCGGTCGCCGACGTGGATCGTGCCGCGCTCCACGGCACCGGTGACGACCGTTCCGCGTCCGGTGATGGTGAGCACGTTCTCGACCGGCATCAGGAACGGCGCGTCGAGATAGCGCTCGGGCATCGGCACATAGGTGTCGACGGCGTCGAGCAGCGCGTCGATCGCCGCCGTCCAACGGGGGTCCCCCTCAAGCGCCTTGAGGCCGGACACCCGGACGACGGGCACGGTGTCGCCACCGTAGCCCTGCGCGGAGAGCAGCTCGCGGACCTCCAGCTCGACCAGGTCCGTGAGCTCCTCGTCCCCCGCGTCGGCCTTGTTGAGGGCGACGACGATGTGGTCGACACCCACCTGCCGGGCGAGCAGCACGTGTTCGGCGGTCTGCGGCATGATCCCGTCCAGCGCGGACACGACGAGGATCGCCCCGTCGAGCTGGGCCGCGCCGGTGACCATGTTCTTGACGTAGTCGGCGTGGCCCGGCATGTCCACGTGCGCGTAGTGCCTGGTGTCGGTCTCGTACTCGACGTGCGCGATGTTGATGGTGATGCCGCGCGCGGCCTCCTCCGGCGCCCGGTCGATCCGGTCGAACGGGACGAACGTGCCGGAGCCGCGCTCGGCGAGGACCTTGGTGATGGCGGCGGTCAGGGTGGTCTTGCCGTGGTCGACGTGACCCATGGTGCCGATGTTCAGGTGCGGTTTGGTGCGCACGTAAGCCGTCTTGGGCATGGCGGTTCCTCGAAGCTTCTTCGATGTCGGCGGAGCCGAGTGATGGCCCCGGCGCGTACCGGCCGGGACGGGGACCCCCAGGAGCTACCGACCCTCCCCCTGCGGGGTCCGCCGGACGATCCGGGAAGGGTCAGCTTCGGGCGCCGTCGACGGCTGCCGTGACGATCGGGACGGCAGCCTTCGGCGCGTCCGCGACCGCGGATGCTGCGAGGAGGAAGGCGTACCGGAACATGAGGAGATCATCTCCGACGGGTCCGGCCGCGTCGAACGATTTTCTGTGCCCGGTGGACCGGTGGGGCGGGGGTGGTGCCGCAGGTTTCGTGGGGTTCGTGGGGTGCGGCCCGGGAGGTCCGCCGGCTCAGGGGCCGATGTTCTTGAGCGCCTCGCGCACGGAGAGCGGCGCGAGCCTTCCCCGCTCGGCGGCCACGAAGTCCCGTACGGCGCTCGGGTCGGTCTTGGCGTACTCGCGCAGACACCATCCGATGGCCTTGCGGATGAAGAAGTCGGGATGGCCGGACTGCCGGACGCAGTACGCGAAGAGGCGCCCGGTGTCGGTGGCGTCCTTGTACCGGAGCTGATGGAGCAGCGCGGTACGGGCGACCCACAGGTCCTCGTCCTCGATCCAGGCGTCCATGTCGGCGCGCAGGCGCGGATCCGCGGCCACCAGACCTCCCACCACGTGCGCGGCGAGATGGTCGACGGTGTCCCACCAGGGGGCGGTGGAGACGAGATGCCGGGCCACCGGCAGGAAGCCCGAGGACAGGCGCGCCACATGGCGGCGCAGATAGTCGACGGCGAAGTACTGGTACTCGCGCTCCGGCAGCCGCCAGCAGCGCAGGGCCAGCGCGGCGCAGTCCCGCTCGTCGGGCCGCGCGGTGTCGCGGAGCACGGTGCGGGACAGGGCACGGCGCTCGGGGGTCCTCAGCCCGAGGAAGGGGGCGACGTCCTTCATGTACGCGCGCATCGACGCCGCCCGCTCGGGGTCGGCCGCCGCCGGGTAGGCGGTCGTGAGCCGGTCCAGGAGGGTGTCCGCGAGAACGCTGTCCGGCACCCCGAACCGCGCACCCGACGTTCCGGAAGCTGTGACGCCCATGAGACGAACCATACGGCGATCACACACACGCGTCGGCTAATCTCGCCGGATGCTCGATGCCACCCTCCGCTCCGGGGGCACCGCCACGGCCACTCCCCGGGCCGCCGCCACGGAGCTCACCGCCGCCGACCCGGTCGCCGGCCCGGAGAGTGCCGTCGCCGCGCCCGCGGTCCCGGCGGCCGTCCGCACCGGCCCGGCCGCGCGCCTGCTGAGAGCACTGCGCTCGCCCTGGGCGCGGCTCTCCCTGCTGGTCGTGCTGCTCGCCGCGGCCGCTTCGAGCGTGTTCCTCTTCGACCCGCAGCGCCTGCTCGCCGACGGCTGGCCGCCCCAGCTCGGCGGCGCCGCGGCGGCCGTCGCGTTCGCCGCGGCGTACGGGCTGTGCACGGTCGCCTTCGTGCCCCGGCCGCTGCTCAACCTGGCGGCAGGCGCCGTGTTCGGATCCCAACTGGGCCTGGGAACGGCGCTGGTGGGCACGGTGCTCGGCGCGGGAGCCGCGTTCGGGCTCGGCCGGATCCTCGGGCAGGACGCGCTGCGGCCGCTGCTGCGGGCCCGCTGGCTGAAGGCGGCGGACGGTCAGCTCAGCCGGCACGGCTTCCGCTCCATGATGGTGGCCCGGCTGTTTCCCGGGGTGCCGTTCTGGGCCGCGAACTACTGCGCCGCCGTCTCCCGCATGGGCTGGCTGCCCTTCCTGGTCGCGACGGCGCTCGGCTCGATCCCGAACACCGCCGCGTACGCCGTCGCCGGCGCCCGCGCCTCGTCCCCGACCTCGCCGGCGTTCCTGATCGCGATGGCCCTGATCACCGTCCCCGCCCTGGTCGGCACGGTGGTGGCCTGGCGCAAGCGCCACCACCTGCGCGGCCACTGACACCCGCACGACACCGGTACGAGGGAACGGTCGCGACCCGGGCCTCGCCGGGCGGACGAGACTCTGCGGACACGGCCTACGGCCGCACGGCCTCCAGGATCATCGCGTTCGCCAGTCCGCCCGCCTCGCACATCGTCTGGAGTGCGTAACGGGCACCCCGGGCCCGCATCGCGTGGACGAGGGTCGTGGTGAGGCGGGTGCCGCTCGCGCCGAGCGGGTGGCCGATCGCGATGGCCCCGCCGTGCACGTTGACCTTGGACAGGTCCGCTCCCGTCTCCTGCTGCCAGGCGAGGACGACGGAGGCGAACGCCTCGTTCACCTCGAAGAGGTCGATGTCGCCGAGGCCGAGACCGGCCTTGCGCAGCACCTTCTCGGTGGCCGGGACGACGCCGGTGAGCATCAGCAGCGGGTCGGAACCGGTGACGGCGAAGCTGTGCAGCCTGGCGATAGGCCGCAGGCCGAGGCGTGCGGCGGTCTCGCCGGACGTGATGAGAACGGCGGAGGCACCGTCGTTGACCGGGCTCGCGTTCCCGGCCGTGACGGACCAGTCGATCTGCGGGAAGCGCTCGGCGAAGCCCGGGTCGTAGTACGCGGGCTTCAGCCCGGCGAGCGTCTCGGGGGTGCTGCCGGGGCGGACGCTCTCGTCCCGGGTGAGGCCTTCGAGGGGCGCGACCTCGGCGTCGAGGAGACCGCCGTCCCACGCCTGTGCCGCCTTGCGGTGCGACTCGATCGCGAAGGCGTCCATGCGCTCGCGGGTGATGCCCCACTTGGCGGCGATGAGCTCGGCGCTGATGCCCTGCGGCACCAGACCCTCCGGGTAGCGCCGCGCGACCCCGGGGCCGAAGGGATCCGCGCCCGCCGGCACGTTGGACCACATCGGCACGCGGCTCATCGATTCCACGCCGCAGGCCACGACCATGTCGTACTCCCCCGACATGACGCCCTGGGCGGCGAAGTGCACCGCCTGCTGCGACGAGCCGCACTGGCGGTCCACGGTGGTCGCGGGAACCGTCTCGGGGAACCCGGCCGAGAGCACGGCGTATCGGGTGGTGTTCATGGCCTGCTCGCCGACCTGGTCGACGGTGCCGCCGATGACGTCGTCGATGAGCGCCGGGTCGATCCCGGAGCGCTCGACGAGCGCGCGAAGGGTGTGGGCCAGGAGTTCCACGGGGTGGACATGGGCGAGCGAGCCGTTCGGCCTGCCCTTGCCCACGGGCGTGCGTACGGCTTCGACGATCACGGCGTCACGCATGGCATGCCTCTCGGATCCGGAGTGAGTTGGATTTCCGAACTCACTAAGTGACCCAAGAGTAACCCAGTGGGTTGGAACATCCAACCCACCTTCGTAGACTGGCGGCATGAAGGACCCCCGCCCCTGCTCGATCGCCGCGACACTCGCCCTCGTCGGCGAGAAGTACTCCCTGCTGGTCCTGCGCGAGGTGTCGCTCGGCGCCACCCGCTTCGACCAGCTGGCACGGAACACCGGCGCCCCGCGCGATGTGCTGACGACGAGACTCAGGCGGCTCGTCGACTCCGGACTGCTGGAGAAGGCGCAGTACAGCGACCGCCCCAAGCGCTACGAGTACCGGCCCACACGGGCGGGCCGTGAACTGGAGTCCGTCCTGTTGATGCTGATGTCCTGGGGAGACACTCACCTCGCGAACGACGGTGACCGGCCCATGGTGCTGGAGCACACCTGCGGCCACGAACTGGTCCCCCAGGTCGTCTGCCGGGAATGCGGGGAGCGGG
The DNA here is from genome assembly GCF_055559015.1 of Streptomyces sp. NPDC024698. Taxonomy (NCBI): domain Bacteria; kingdom Bacillati; phylum Actinomycetota; class Actinomycetes; order Kitasatosporales; family Streptomycetaceae; genus Streptomyces; species Streptomyces sp. NPDC024698. The sequence goes on from NZ_JBVHLK010000003.1 coordinate 625,408, forward strand.
TCGAGCACGATTCCCTGACGCCCCACCCGCAGTCCCCGGGCTGGACGGTGACAGGACCCGTCGCCCCGTAGGGCCTGTCGTTCGGATCAGTTCGCGAACGCGGGGGCGGAGTCGGCAGGCCGCGGGCTCGGACGCGTCGGGCGGGGCGTCCGGTGCCCCGGACGGCCCCCGAAGCCCCCCTGGCCGGGCCGTCGCCCGTGGAGGTTAGGCTTCCCTCAGCGCCCGTGATCGCCGCACCCCCGCGATCGCGCGTGCCCCATCTCCCTTTCCGCGATCAGCACTTGGACCACGTACCTCCATGTCTTGGATTCAATCCCTCGTCCTCGGGCTCGTCCAAGGGCTGACCGAATTCCTCCCCGTCTCCTCCAGCGCGCATCTGCGTCTGACCGCGGCCTTCGCGGGCTGGGACGATCCCGGTGCGGCGTTCACCGCGATCACGCAGCTCGGCACGGAGGCCGCGGTGCTGATCTACTTCCGCAAGGACGTGGGGAGGATCCTGTCGGCGTGGTTCCGCTCGCTCACGAACAAGGCGATGCGCGGCGACCACGACGCCCAGATGGGGTGGCTGGTGATCGTCGGCTCGATCCCGATCGGGGTGCTCGGCCTGACGCTCAAGGACCAGATCGAGGGCCCGTTCCGCGATCTGCGGGTCACCGCCACCATGCTGATCGTGATGGGCGTCGTCATAGGCGTGGCCGACCGGCTCGCGGCCCGCGACGAGACGGGCGGCAGGCACCGGGCGGCCAAGCAGCGCAAGGCACTTGAGGACCTGAACACCAAGGACGGCCTGCTGTACGGGCTCTGCCAGGCGATGGCCCTGGTCCCCGGCGTCTCGCGGTCCGGCGCGACCATCAGCGGCGGTCTGTTCATGGGCTACACCCGTGCGGCGGCGGCCCGCTACTCGTTCCTGCTCGCCATGCCGGCCGTCCTGGCCTCCGGTACCTTCGAGCTCAAGGACGCGGCCGCGGAGGGCCACGTGTCCTGGGGGCCCGCCGTCCTCGCGACGGTCGTCGCCTTCGCGGTCGGATATGCCGTGATCTCGTGGTTCATGAAATTCATCTCCCACAAGAGCTTCATGCCGTTCGTCTGGTACCGCATCGCCCTCGGATTCGTCCTCCTCGGCCTGGTGGGCGCCGATGTCCTCAGCCCGCACTCGGCCGAGTCGTCGGGCTGAGCGGACCGCCGTCCGTGTGTTCCGGGAACGATGGGCCGTCTGGCCGAACGCTTCTGCGGACCGGGTCGCGACGATTTAGCGTGGCCTCTCCGACTGGAGGTGGAGCATGCCGAAAGATCCCGCGCTGGGCCGGTTGGGCACCGAAGCGCGCAGTGTGAAGTTCCCGGACGGCAGCCGCGGGGTCATCCTCGTGCGGGCCGGTATCCCTCAGGACGAGGCGGAGGCGCTGGCGGCCCGCGTCTGGGCCGAACGCTCCGAGCCGAGCCGCCCGAACGGCTGACGTCAGAAGAAACCGCGACAGGTCCCATGGAGCACCCCGGGCGATCACCCCGGCCGGGGATTCCACCTGCGCCCGCCGGATCCGGCGCATCCGCCGCCCCGCCCGATTCACCCGTCCCGGGGAACCCGGCCCAGCGGCGCCAACTCGTCCGAGCGGACGCGGAGTTCGGCCATCGGAGCAACATCGTCTCCCGGCACCGTGACGCAGCACATACGACGTGCGTAGCCGCCCGGTAGCGCAGTGTCAGTCCTTGCGCCTAGGCTGGTCCGCATGTCCCCCAATGCCACCCCGCCTGGTTCCGTGCGGTCTGCCGCCGCGTTGAACGAACAGATCCGCGCCCTGTGGACGCGGACGGGCGGTTCCCTGTCCGCACAGGAGCGGGCGGAGTACGAACTGTTGATCGTGAAGTGGGCCGAGGCGATACGCGGCGAGATCATCGAAGCGGCGTAGAGCCGTTCCGGCTCACTCCGCCCCCCGCCCCCACCTCCAGCACAAGGAACCCTCCCGGACACCGAATATCCCCGCCCAGGCCCTTGGCGTGGCAGGCGGAGTGGCCAACACTGAGCCGATGACGCAGCGTGTGGAGCTCGCGACCGTGTTGGACCGGTTCTCCGTGGACGAGATCGTCACCGGGTACGCGGTGGCCGTCGACGACGGCGACTGGGACGCGTACCGGCGGCTGTTCACGCCGAAGGGCCGCGCCGACTACCGCTCGGCCGGCGGCATCGAGGGCGACGCCGCCCAGGTCGCCGGATGGCTCGCGCGAAGCCTGGACCTGTTCGCGATGCGCCAGCACCTGATCGTCAACCGGCGGGTGCGGTTCGGCGTCCTGGAACAGGACACGGGCGACACCGCCGAGGTACAGGCGGACTACGTCAATCCGATGCGGTTCACCGGGCAGGACGGCGACTCGACCGCGCCCGACCTCGTGTGCGGCGGCCGCTACGCCTTCGGTCTGCTGCGCACCGAGGACGGCTGGCGGCTGCGCCAGGTGGTCGTCCAGGAGAAATGGCGCCGGATGCCCCAGCCGCGCCCCGCACCCGCGACCACCTGAGCCACGACCGCCCCCCACCCGCCGAACCACCTCCCCCTTCCCCCCTCCCCCGGGGGCCATGCCCGCCCCTCCCGGCACCCCGAAGCACCCCGCTCCCCGCACGCCCCTGCCCGCTCACCACGCCCCCTGTCGTAGATCGCCGCCGACGCGCACACTGGAGAGACCACGGGGCAGGGAGGCGAAGGATGAACAGGCCCGACCGTGCGTTCGGCCCATGGCTGGTCTCCCCCTGGCGGCGCGGGCTCGTCGCCGCGCTGGCGGGTGCGCTGCCGATGCTCGCGTTCCCCGCCCCGTCCTGGTGGTGGTTCGCGTACGTGGCTCTGGTGCCCTGGATGCTCCTGGCCCGCTCGGCCCCCACGGGCCGACGTGCCGCGTACGACGGCTGGCTCGGCGGGTTCGGGTTCCTGCTGGCCGTGCACCACTGGCTGCTGCCGAGCCTGCATGTCTTCCTCGTGGTCATAGCGGCGCTGCTCGGCGCGCTGTGGGCCCCCTGGGGCTGGCTCGTCCGACGGTTCCTGGCCGGGGTGCCCTCACCCGGCCGGGTCGCTGCCGCCCTCCTCGTCCTGCCGTCGGGGTGGCTGATGGTGGAACTCGTCCGGTCCTGGCAGGGCCTGGGCGGTCCCTGGGGTGTGCTCGGGTCGAGTCAGTGGCAGGTGGAGCCGGCGCTGCGGCTGGCCTCGGTCGGCGGGGTGTGGCTGCTCAGCCTCCTGGTGGTGGCGGTCAACGTCGCCGTCGCCGTGCTGATCTCGGTGCGTGAGTCCCGTATGCCTGCCGTGGCCGGACTGGTCGCGACGGCCGCCGCCACCTCGGCGGCCTGGGTGTGGTCGCCGCGCCCGGAGGTCGACGGCCGGGTGCGGATCGCGGTCGTGCAGCCCGGTGTCGTGGACGGGAGCACCAGCGGCGACAAGCGCCTCGCGCGCGAGGAGACGCTGACCCGTCAGCTCGTCGGCAAGGACGTCGACCTGGTCGTCTGGGGCGAGAGCAGCGTCGGCTTCGACCTGGCCGACCGGCCCGATCTGGCCCGGCGCATCGCCACGCTGTCCCACGAGGTCGGCGCCGACATCCTGGTGAACGTCGACGCGCGGCGTTCCGACCGGCCCGGTATCTACAAGAGTTCGGTCCTGGTGGGACCGCACGGCCCGACCGGCGACCGCTACGACAAGATGCGGCTGGTCCCGTTCGGCGAGTACGTGCCCGCGCGCTCCCTGCTCGGCTGGGCGACCTCCGTCGGCAAGGCGGCGGGCGAGGATCGCAGGCGGGGCACCGAGCAGGTCGTGATGAACGTGGGTCACGGGCTGCGCGTCGGCCCGATGATCTGCTTCGAGACGGCGTTCCCCGACATGAGCCGTCACCTCGCAGCGGACGGCGCCGACGTGCTGGTGGCCCAGTCCTCGACGTCCACGTTCCAGCACACCTGGGCCCCCGAGCAGCACGCCTCGCTCGCCGCGCTGCGTGCCGCCGAGACCGGCCGCTCCATGGTGCACGCGACGCTCACCGGCGTCTCCGCCGTCTACGGCCCGGACGGCGGGCGCATCGGCTCCTGGCTCGGCACGGACGCGAGCGGCGCGGTGGTCTACGACGTGCCGCTGGCCCGGGGGATCACTCCGTACGTCCGGTTCGGCGACTGGCCCGTGCACGGCGCGCTGCTGGTGATGGCGGCGCTGTGCGTGACGGAGGGCACGCGCGCGTTCAGACTGCGGCGGAGCGCTCCTGAACCGCTTGGACCACCCGCTCGCACACCTCGTGAGTCGCCAGCGCGTCCCGGGCGCTGAGCACCTTTCCCGACTGAACGGCGTCGAGGAACGCGAGAACCGCCTGTTCGATGCCTCGCTGTCTGGCCACCGGCACCCAGTCGCCGCGCCGCCGCACGGTCGGCTGCCCCTTGTGGTCGATCACCTCGGCGAGGTTGACGACCTGCCGCTTGCTGTCCTGGCCCGAGACCTCCAGGATCTCCTCGCTTGACCCGCTGAGCCGGTTCATCACACCCAGTGCCGTGAATCCGTCCCCAGCGAGCTGGAGCACGACATGGTGGAGCAGCCCGTCCTCGACGCGGGCCCGCACCGTCACGTCGTCGACGGGCCCGGGCACCAGGAAGCGCAGGGTGTCGACGACGTGGATGAAGTCGTCGAGAACCATGGTGCGGGGCTCCTCGGGCAGCCCGGTGCGGTTCTTCTGCATGAGGATCAGCTCGCGGGGATGCTCGACGCACTGTGCGTAGGCGGGTGCGTGGCGCCGGTTGAAGCCGACCGCGAGGCTGACGGCGCGTTCCTCGGCCAGCCGCACCAGCCGCTCCGACGCGCGCAGTTCGTAGGCGAGCGGCTTGTCGACGTAGGTCGGCACGCCCGCCTCCAGCAGCCGGGTGACGATCTCCGGGTGGACGGCGGTGGGCGCGTGCACGAAGGCCGCGTCCAGGTCCTGAGCCAGCAGGGCGTCCAGGTCGGTGTGTCGCCGGTCCCGCGGCAGGTGAAGGGTGTCGGCGACCCGGTCGAGGGTGGCGGGGGTCCGCGTCTGGAGATGCAGTTCGACCTCGGGCTGCACGCCGAGCACCGGCAGATACGCCTTCTGCGCGATGTCGCCGAGTCCGATGCAGCCGACCTTCACAGGGTCTCCTTCAGTCGCCGACGCGGGTTCCGTCGGAAGCATACGGCCGCCGCGACGGCCGTACGCGGGCGGCCGGGCACCCGGGTGGCGGTGGGCGGGTCTCCACGGGCGTGTGCGCGGGCAGGGTGTCAGCCCGCCGACGTCCGTGCCCGCCGGAGGAGCGGAAGGATCACCCGTGCGGGGCATCCTGGGCTTCTCCGTTCCCTGGATGCGGTCCCGAACCAGCAGAGTGGCGCGGGTGTATCGAACGACGACGACCGCAACGCTTCTGGTCGCCGTGGCAGTCACCGCCCTCTCCGGCTGTGTGACCGTCCAGCGGCCGCCCGCCTCCGGCTCTCCCGGCGCCCCCTCGGGGCACACCGTGCCGCATCCGGACAGCAAGGGGGGACCCCGGATCGTACAGGCGCCGGCGCGGGAGGCGCTGGAGCGGGTGAGCCCCTCGCGGAAGCCCTCACCCGACGCGCCGGCCAGGCACCGGGTGACTCCCCCACCGCGGGCGGTCGTACCCCCGGCCCCTCCGCGGCACGCCCACCCCGCCCCGCGTCCCGAGCCACGGCACCACAGGCGCCGTACCGCCGTACCGCCCGGCGTCCCCGCCGTGCCGAAGCATCCGGACCTGTGCGCGCTCGGCAGGAAGTACGGGGGCTGGAAGGCCGACAGCCCGGAGGCGGTTCTCTGCACGAGGACGTACGGGCACTGACGTCCGCCACCACTGTTCTCAGGGCCGCTGTCGCGGCGGTCCCAGAGTCTCGCCTCCCGGACCGTCGAAGCGGTCGGCGGCGCCGGTGTCCGCCGAGGTGACGTTCTCCCGGAGCCTCAGCTCCAGGCGGCCGATCGCCGCGCGGACACCGTCGCCGTACCGGTCGTCCGCGAGGGCGCCGGCCGCGCCGCGGGCCCGGCGCAGATGGGTCCGGGCGGCCTCGGAGCGGCCGAGCTTCGCGTAGTCGGCGGCGAGGTTCAGATGCAGCGAGGGGTAGAACGCGCGCACGGCGAGCGACTGATGGGGCTCGGTGACACGGCCGCCGGTCAGTTCCTCGGCCGCGGACAGGGCCCGCAGGTCCCAGGCGAGTTCGTCGGCGGGGTCGTCCTGGGTGTCGGCCATGTAGTGCGCGAGCGTGCAGCGGTGCAGGGCGTCGCCGCCGTCCCCGATCTCTCCCCACAGGTCCAGGAAACGGCCGCGGGCCTCCTCGCGGTCACCGGCGTGGTGCAGCATGACGGCCTGTCCGATCCGGGTCATCATGGCGTCCGGCGCCGCCTGCTCCTGTTGCTCCGCCACCGCGTCCTCCAGGCTCGTCACTGTCGCTCACGACGCTAACCGGAGCCGGTGGCAATCACGCTCAGGCGCCCCCGTACGCCGCTGGGCCAGGCCGGTGACGGACCTGCCCAGCGGCCGGCCGTCAGCCGAGGTCGGGGACGCGCCAGTCGATCGGCTCATGGCCCTGGGCGGCCACGGCCTCGTTGATCTGCGTGAACGGGTGCGAGCCGAAGAACTTCTTCGCGGACAGCGGGGACGGGTGCGCCCCCTTCACCACGACGTGCCGCTCCTCGTCGATCAGCGGGAGCTTCTTCTGGGCGTAGTTGCCCCACAGGACGAAGACGGCCGGGTCGGGGCGCTCGGCCACGGCGCGGATGACCGCGTCGGTGAACTTCTCCCAGCCCTTGCCCTTGTGCGAGTTCGCCTCGCCGGAGCGGACGGTCAGCACCGCGTTGAGCAGCAGCACGCCCTGTTCGGCCCACGGCATGAGATAGCCGTTGTCCGGGATCGGAGTGCCCAGCTCCTCCTTCATCTCCTTGTAGATGTTCCGCAGCGAGGGCGGGGTCTTGACCCCGGGACGGACCGAGAAGCACAGGCCGTGACCCTGGCCTTCGCCGTGGTACGGGTCCTGGCCGAGGATCAGCACCTTCACCCGGTCGTACGGTGTGGCGTCGAGCGCGGCGAAGACCTCCTCGCGCGGAGGGTAGACGGGACCCCGCGCGCGCTCCTCCTCGACGAACTCGGTGAGTTCCTTGAAGTAGGGCTGCTCCAGTTCGTCACCCAGGACGCCGCGCCAGGACTCGGGCAGCATGGCGATATCGGTCACGTCAACTTCCTTCGATGTGCGATGACTTCCGGAGCAAGAACCTACCGTCGCCCACTGACAATCGGTTCCGGGCCCGCGTCGGGGCCGCGGGACGGGTACGGTGTGCCCCTGCGTCACCCGGTCCGGCGGGTTCGCTACCAGCTGGTCTTGCGCTCCAGCTCCCACATCATCATGATCGTCGAGGGGTCCAGGGCCCGTTCGCCGCCCGAGATCTCCTCGTTCGCGGCCACGTACTGCCTGCCCTGCCACAGAGGCAGCAGCCGGGCGTCGTCGACGAGGATCCGCTGGGCCTCCTCGAACTCCTTCACCACCGCGCCGCGATCGCGCACGCCGCGTGACTGCGGCAGCAGGTCGTCGGTGATCCGAGGGGCCGGATAGGGCGTACCGAGGGCGTTCCGCTCCCCCACGAAGGGGGCGATGAAGTTCTCGGCGTCGGGGAAGTCGGGGAACCAGCCGCGGCCGAACACGGGGTACTCGCCGTTGCGGTAGCCCGCTTCGTACGTCTTCCAGGGACGGCTCCTGAGCGTGACGGTGAACAGTCCGGAGCCGTCGAGCTGGCGCTTGAGCTCGCGGAACTCCGGAGCGGTCTCGGAGCCGTAGCGGTCGGTCGTGTACCAGAGGGTGAGCGGGACGCGCCGGTCGATGCCCGCGTCGTGCAGGATCTTGCGGGCCCTGGACGGGCTCGGGCTGCCGTAGGTGTCGAAGTAGCCGGTGGTGTGCCCGGCCAGGCCCGCGGGGACCATCGAGTACAGCGGGTCGACGGTGTCGCGGTACACCCGGTGCGCGATGGCGGGCCGGTCGACGATCTGGGCGATCGCGTGGCGGACGGCGGCCTTGCCGGCCCACGGGTCCCTGGGGTTGAAGACCAGGTAGCTGATCTCGGTGCCCGTGCCGTCGATGAGCTGGATGTCCTTGCGGACGCCCTGCACCTGGAGGGCGACGATGTCCGAGGCGGCGAGGCCGCGGTAGGTGACATCGATCTTCTTGGCCCTCAGGGCTCCGACCATCTGGGCCGAGTCCTGGAAGTAGCGGATCGTCACCGCGCTGTTCCTGCGCCGGGCGAAGCCGTCGTAGTGGTCGTTCCCGACGAGCTCGGCCTTCTTGTCCTGTGTGTAGGCGCTCAGCCTGTAGGGCCCCGATCCGAAGACCTTGCCGTCCTCGCGCAGGGCGTCGGCCGGGTAGTGGCCCGGGTCGACGATCGACATCGCGGGCGTGGCCAGGACCAGCGGAAACGTGGCGTCCGCCTTGTTGAGACGGAAGAGGACATCACGCCTGCCCTGTACCTGGACCCGGTCGAGACTGCCGAGCAGACCGGCGGGGCCGCCGCGTACGCCGATCTTCCTGATGCGGTCGATGGAGTACTTGACCGCCGCCGCGTCGAGCGGGTGGCCGTCGGCGAACTTCATGTCCGGGCGCAGTTCGCAGTGGTAGACGCTGTTGGTTTCATCCGTGAACCCGCACTTCCCGGCGGCGTCGGGCTGCGGGGCCACGGAGCCGGTCGGATAGCTCAGGAGCGTCTGGTAGACGTTGCGGAACAGCTCCCACGATCCGTCCCAGGAACCCGCGGGATCCAGGGTGCTGGGGGCGCTGGTGGTGCCCACCACGATCGGCCCCTCTTCGGCCGGCGATCCCTCGGTGAGACTGCCGCACGCGGCCACCAGGGTTATGGACGTGACCGCCGCCAACTGTCGCAGGTATCGGTTCCGGTTGAACACGCACACGCTCCTCGATCCGCCGTCCCAAGGGTCGGCAGACCATACCGCAGTGCCCTGCCAGAGGAACTGTCTTTCCCTGGCAGGGCACTTGATCAGCATGTATGTGACCGCGGTGTCAGAATGCTGTGAACGTGTCGGCACTTTGGGCGCGGAACTCCGCGCGACTCGACGCGGGTTGAGCGTTTGTCAGCTTTCAACAAAAGGCCGGTCGGACGTCCCCGGCGTGCGGGGAGCGTCCGACCGGCCTTCGGGTCATTCGACTCCGGCGTTGAGGAACATCCCGCCGTCGACCACGAGCGTCTGACCGGTGACCCAGTCCGACTGCTGCGAGGTGAGGAACGCGGCCGCGCCGCCGATGTCGGAGGGGACACCGAGCCGGCCGAGCGGGTAGGCGGCGGCGGCCTCCGCCTCACGGCCCTCGTAGAGTGCGGCAGCAAACTTGGTCTTCACCACGGCGGGCGCGATGGCGTTGACCCGGACCTTGGGCGCGAACTCGTGCGCCAGCTGCACGGTCAGGTTGATCATCGCGGCCTTGCTGATGCCGTACGCGCCGATGAACGGCGAGGGCGCGAGGCCGGCCACCGAGGCGATGTTGACGATCGCGCCGCCGTTCTCGCCCTGCCACGCCTTCCAGGTCTGCTGGGCGAAGCCGAGCGCGGAGACGACGTTGGTCTCGAAGACCTTGCGCGCCACGTTCAGGTCCAGGTCGGCGATCGGCCCGAACACCGGGTTCGTACCGGCGTTGTTGACCAGGAAGTCGACGCGGCCGAAGGCCTCCATGGTGCGCGCCACGGCGACGGCCTGGTGGGCCTCGTCATGGGCCTTGCCGGCCACCGCGATGACCCGGTCGGCGCCGAGCGCCTCGACGGCGTCCTTGAGGGCGTCCTCGTTGCGGCCCGTGATGCAGACCCGGTCGCCGCGGGCGACCAAGGCCTCCGCGACGCCGTAGCCGATGCCGCGGCTGGCGCCCGTGATGAGCGCCACCTTGCCCGAGAGTTCGGGGAGTGTGGTCATGTGCGTTTCCCCCGCGTCTAGTTGAGCGGTCCGCCGGCCACGTACAGCACCTGGCCGGAGACGAATCCGGCCGCCTCGCCGGTGAAGAAGGCGATGGCGTTGGCGATGTCGTCCGGGTTGCCGACGCGCTGCACGGGGATCTGGGTGGCGGCCGCGGCCTGGAAGTCGTCGAAGTCCATGCCGACGCGGGCGGCGGTCGCGGCGGTCATGTCGGTGACGATGAAGCCGGGCGCCACGGCGTTCGCGGTCACGCCGAACTTGCCGAGCTCGATGGCCAGGGTCTTGGTGAGGCCCTGGAGACCGGCCTTGGCGGTGGAGTAGTTGGCCTGGCCGCGGTTGCCGAGCGCCGACGAGGACGACAGGTTGACGATGCGGCCGAACTTGGCCTCCACCATGTACTTCTGGACGGCCTTGGCCATCAGGAAGGCACCGCGCAGGTGCACGTTCATGACGGTGTCCCAGTCGGACGCGCTCATCTTGAACAGCAGGTTGTCGCGCAGGACACCCGCGTTGTTCACCAGGATGGTCGGCGCGCCGAGTTCCTCGGCGATCCGCGCGACGGCGGCCTCCACCTGGGCCTCGTCGGACACGTCGCAGCCGACCGCGAGAGCCTTGCCGCCGGCGGCGGTGATCTTCTCGACGGTGTCCTTGCACGCGGCCTCGTCGAGGTCGATCACCGCGACGGCGCGGCCCTCCGCGGCCAGTCGTACGGCGGTCGCGGCGCCGATGCCGCGCGCGGCACCGGTGACTACGGCGACGCGCTGCTCAGTGGTGGACATTGCTGGTTCTCCTCGCCCTTGGAAAAGCCGGCCCAAGCCCGGCCAAGCTGTCTCGACAACCTTGCGGCGTCTTCCGGGTCCCGCGGGACCCGCGGCTCACACGGTACGCCCGTCCGGTGAGCGACCGCTTAGTACCTTCAGCAGACGTGACGCTAGAAGCCCTGGCACCCGGTGTCAACGGCGCACCGCGCACATGTGATCCATTACCTGACCAGGAGCTGGAGCAACCGCTCGGTCTCGGCCTCGGGATCGGCGGTCAGGCCCGTGTGCACGGGACCCGGCTGGACCACCGTGGAGCGAGGCGCGATGAGCCAGCGAAAACGCCGGCCGGCGTCGTCATGAGCCGCCTGACCAGCCGCTTTCCCTCCGGCGCAGACCCCCTCGACGGCGCGCAGCGCGGCCCGTACGCCCATGACGTCGGCGTCCGGGTCGAGGGCGCGCAGCTTGTTCTCGTCCAGATGGGTGCGGGCGGCGACGAAGGAGTGGGCGCGGCAGTACACCAGCACCCCCGCGTTGAAGCACTCGCCGCGCTCGACCCGCGGCACCACCCGCAGCAGCGCGTACTCGAAGACGTCCCGCCCGTTCACTTGTCCCCCTCGGTGCCCGTGATCCGCTCGTGGATGACGGCGGCGCGTGCCAGCAGCGGCCGTGCGTAGGCCCGGCGCAGCGCGTCCACCGTGTCGAAGCCGGGTTCGTCGGCCAGCCAGGCCTCGGGGATCTGGGCCGTGACCTCGCCGAGCAGTTCCTCGGTGACCAGCGGGGCCAGTTCGGCGGCGGCGGAGGCGATGTCCGGTCCGAACGGGGCGAGCGCGTGGTCGGAGACGTCGTACGGCTTGGCGGCGGATTTCTCGGCGCCGGGCCAGTGGTGGTGCCAGATCATCGTGGCGCCGTGGTCGATGAGCCACAGATCGCCGTGCCACATGAGGAGGTTGGGGTTGCGCCAGGAACGGTCGACGTTGTTGACGAGGGCGTCGAACCAGACGATCCGGCCGGCCTCCTCCGCGCTCACCTCGAAGGCGAGCGGGTCGAAGCCGATGGCACGGGGGAGGAAGTCCATCCCGAGGTTCGGGCCGCCGCTCGACTTCAGCAGCTCCTGGACCTCCTGGTCCGGTTCGCCGAGCCCGAGGACCGGGTCGAGGCCGATCGTCACCAGGCCGGGCACCCGCAGGCCGAGCCGGCGGGCGAGTTCACCGCAGACCACCTCCGCGACGAGCGTCTTGCGCCCTTGCCCGGCGCCGGTGAATTTCATGACGTACGTCCCGAGGTCGTCGGCCTCGACGAGTCCCGGCAGCGAGCCGCCCTCGCGCAACGGCGTGATGTAGCGGGAGGCGTTCACTTCCTTGAGCATCGCCCCAGGTTACTGGCGTGGTCCCGGCCGGCGGGGCGCGACCCGGTGACGCCGGCCGGAGCAGTCCCCGGTCCGCGGGCCCGGGCGGGCCGTGACCCCCCACACGCGGCTGTCGGCACGCTGTGGATCCGGTCAAGAAGTCGCCATTGCCTGAACGGCCCGTCATGGCGGACCGTACCTCTGAGCAGATCCAGATCATGTCCGCTGAAGGGAAAGCCAGCATGACCAGCGAATCGCTTCACCCCGCACAGGCCCCGGCCCGCCGCACCGTCGTGGCGGCGGTCGGCGCGGCGGGGATCGCCGTCGCGCTGACCGCGTGCGGGGCGGACGACAAGGCCTCCAGTTCGGTTGGTTCCGACAACGGCGCGGGCGGGAACGCGGCCGGCACGGAGCTCGCCAAGACCAGCGACATCCCGCAGGGCGGCGGCAAGGTCTTCGCCGACAAGGGCGTCGTGGTGACCCAGCCGACGGCGGGCACCTTCAAGGCCTTCTCGTCCAAGTGCACCCACCAGGGCTGTGCGGTCAAGGGCATCGCGAACGGTGTCATCACGTGCCCCTGTCACGGCAGCGAGTTCTCCGCCACCGACGGCAGCGTGAAGAAGGGGCCCGCGACGACCGGGCTGGCGGCGGCCGACATCAAGGTCGACGGGGGCTCCATCACGCTCGCCTGAGGAACACCGGCCTCAGCGCCGCCGTCCCTTGAAGCAGGCGAGGACGTCGTCGGTGGTCGTGACGGTGGCGACCAGCGCGAGCGTGTTGCGGACCATGGCGGGGGTGTACTCGGAGGGCACCCCCGCGACGGCGTCCGCCGGAACGACGACCGTGTAGCCGCGGTTCACGGCGTCGAACACGGCGTTGGGAACGGCGATGTTGGCCGAGACCCCCGTCACGACGAGGGTGCGGCACCCCAGGTTGCGCAACAGCGGGTCGACGTCGGTGCCCGAGATGGGCGACAGACCGTGCAGCCGCCGTACGACGAAGTCCTCCTCGGCGACCTCGATCGGCGGCGCGATCCGTACGGCCGCCGTGCCGGTCAGCTGACGCACGGGCAGTCGCTCGGCCGCCCGGAACAGCCGGGCGTTGCGGTTGGCGCCGCGGCCGTCCGGGCGGCGTTCGGCGACCGCGTGGATCACCTGCACCCCGCTCTCGTGCGCCGCGCCCACCAGCCGGGCGATCCGGTCGAGCACCCCGGACGACCGTGCCTCCTGGGCGAGTTCGGGCAGTGCGCTGGCCGGGCCCACGACGCCCTGTTGGCACTCCACGGTGAGCAGTACCGTGCCGACGGGGTCGAGGAGTTCGCTGAGTTGCTCGGACGACGGCATGGCTCTCCTTGACGTCGCGGTCGGGACACGGGCCGGGGCGCGGGTCGGGACGGCGGAGCGTAACGAGCATTGCGTGCGGAGGGAAGACGCCGCATGATTTCCTGACGGAACGTCAGAAAGCTTTACGGGCAAGCCCCGACGGACAGAGTCGGTACACCGAGTGAAGATCGGCGCTACGTGGCCGATCCACGGAATCCAGAGGGGACCGTATGACCGTCACCCAACGCAGGGGCCGGAAGATCATGATGACCCCCGGGGAACTGGACGAGTTCCTCACCACCCAGCGCACCTGCCGCGTCGCCTCCGTCTCCAAGGACGGGGTCCCGCATGTGAGCGCCCTCTGGTTCGCCTGGGACGGCACCTCGCTGTGGCTGTACTCGGTGGTGCGCAGCAAGCGCTGGGTGCAGCTGCGGAACGACCCGCGGGTCGCTGTGGTGATCGACTCCGGTGAGGAGTACGGGGAGCTGCGGGGCGTCGAGCTGTCCGGCACGGTGGAGTTCGTCGGCGAGTTCCCCCGCACCGGGGATCTGTGCGCCGAACTCGACGTCCCGGAGGTCCTGTTCGCCCGCAAGAACTTCGGCCTGGAGGAGATGCCGCACGACGGCCGGCACGCGTGGATGCGACTGACCCCGGACGCCATCGCCTCGTGGGACTTCCGCAAGCTCCCTCCGGTCTAGCGCCTCTCCGGCGGACACCCGCCGGAGACGCACGGCACCGTGGACCGCCTCCGGCCCGATCCGCCGGACGCCTCTCACCTGCCGCTACCGCACGGCCGCGCCGGCCCTGCGCAAGGCGTCCACCGCCGCCCTGATCGAGGGCCGGCGGTCGGCATCTGCCCGCCACACGACGTAGACATGGCGGCGCACCCGCTGCCGGACCGGTACCGTGACGACCCCCTCGGGCATCGGGTGGCGCCCCAGGAGCGGGGCCACGCAGACGCCGAGCCCCGCGGCGACGAGCCCGAGCTGGGTGTGGGTCTCCCCGGCGCGGTGCCCGATGCGCGGTTCGACGCCCTGGGAGCGCAGGGTGAACATCAGCCATTCGTGGCAGAACTCGCCCTCGCCCCAGGTGATCCACTCGTCGTCGGCGAAGTCGCCGAGGTCCACCTCGCCGCGGTCCGCGAGCCGGTGACCGGCCGGAATCGCCACATCGGCCGGGTCGTCGAGGATCGAGGCCTTCACCAGCCCGTCGGGCAGCGGCATCGGCTTGTTGTACCAGTCGAGCACGACCGCCAGGTCCAGGTCCCCGCGCACCACCCCCGCGACCCCGGCCTCCGGCTCCAGTTCGCTGGAGCGCACCCGCAGTCCGGGGTGTTCGGCGCGCAGTTCCGCGAGGGCCGCCGGGAACAGTCCGCGCGCCGCGGTCGGGAACGCGGACAGTCTCAGCTCACCGGCGACCTGACCGCGCTGCGCCTCCAGGTCGGACTGCGCGAGTTCGACCTGGGACAGGATGCGGGCCGCGTGCTCGGCGAGAAGCCGCCCGGCGTCGGTCAGGCGCACTCCCCTGCCGTTCTTGGCCAGCAGCTGCTGGCCCACCTCGCGCTCCAGCTTCGACATCTGCTGGGAGACGGCCGAGGTCGTCACGTGCAGTCCCTCGGCCGCGCCGCTCACCGAGCCGTGCCGGGCGAGGGCGTCGAGCGTGCGCAGGCGCTCCAGATTCAACATGTAAGCAATGCTACGAGATATCGCGTGAATATTCTCGCTTGTGCTACGAGATTGTTCTGCCTCATCCTTGTGCCCATGAGCACCGTCGCCTCCTCCCGCACCGTCGCGCCGCATGACGTCGAACCCCGCCCCCGAACCGCCCTCGACTGGCGGATCCGCTTCGGCGTCCTGTCGCTGATCTGGGGGTTCAGCTTCCTGTTCATCAAGGTCGGCACGGAGGGCTACGCGCCGTTCCAGGTCACCTTCGGCCGGCTGCTGTTCGGAAGCGCGGTGCTCGTGGTGGCGATGGCGGTGAAGCGGGAGCGGCTCCCGCGCGGCGCGCGCACATGGGGACACCTCACGGTCGCGGCCTTCCTGCTGAACGCGCTGCCGTTCTCCCTGTTCGCCTACTCCGAGCTGACCATCCCCTCCACGCTCGCGGGCATCTGCAACGCCACCTCACCGCTCTGGGGCATGGCCCTGTCCCTGGTCGCGCTCTCCGAGGACCGGCCGACCAGACGCAGGGTGGCCGGTCTCGGCCTCGGCTTCCTGGGCGTCCTGACGGTTCTCGGCGTCTGGCAGGGCTTCCACGGACTGGACGCCACGGGCACGGCGATGGCCCTGCTGGCGTCGCTGAGCTATCCGGTCGGCTGGATCTACGTGCGCCGGACCCTGGCGGGCACCGGCCACTCACATCTGTCGATGACCGGCGCCCAGTTGCTCGTGGCCACCGTCCAGCTGGCCTTCGTGACCCCGCTGTTCACGACGCTCCCGAGCCATGTCGCCTGGGTTCCGCTGCTCGCGATCGCGGCGCTCGGCGCGCTCGGCACGGGTCTGGCCATGCTCGTCCAGTACGGGATCGTCGCCGAGGTCGGCCCCACGACCGCGCAGATGGTCACGTACTTCATCCCGGTCATCGCCACCGCCGCCGGTGTCGCGATCCTCGGCGAGTCGCTGGCCTGGTCGACGCCGGTCGGCGCGGTGATCGTCCTCGCGGGCGCGGCGCTCACCCAGGCGAAGCCCAGCCGCTGAAGCGTGGCCCGCCCGGCGCCGGACCTCCGCGACTCGGACGTGCCGCCGTACCGGGAGCCGTCACGCCGCCCGGGCGTGGCGCCACGCCCGGGGCGCCCTCGGTGCTCAGACGTCCCGCCCCGCCGGGGCCGTTCCGGCGGGGCGGGACGTGGCGCCGCGCCGGGGGCCGACCCGCCGCTCAGACGTAGCGGCGTGCCGGGGCCGGTCCCACGGCCGAGGCGACGGCGTCCGCCAGCGGTCCGACGTCCTCGGGCCGAAGCGTCGAGACGGTGATCCGGATGCCCGGGGGCGAGGTCATCCTGAAGCGGGCGCCGGGTGCGACCGCCCAGCCGCGGTGCAGCAGCCGGGAGACGGCCCCGGTCTCGTCCGGGACGGGGATCCAGACGTTCATCCCGCTGCGTCCGCGCGCCTCGACACCGCGCGCCCTCAGCGCGTCGATCAGCAGGTCCCGGCGGGCCCCGTACGCGGCGGCCACCGCCTCCACGTCGACCGTGCCCGAGGTCCACAGGTGGACCACGGCCTTCTGGAGCAGCCGGCTCACCCAGCCGGGGCCGACCCGCTGCCGCCCGTGCACACGGTCGGTGGTGACGGGATCCCCGGTGAGCACGGCGAGCCGGAGATCGGGCCCGTACGCCTTGGCGACGGACCGCACGAACGCCCAGTTGTGCGTGACGCCCGCGAGCGGATGCAGGGGCAGATCGACGATCTGATGACCGTGGTCGTCCTCGATGAGCAGGGTCCGCGGGTGGGCGCGGAGCACCGAGCGCAGGGCACGAGCGCGAGCGGCGGTGACCGCGGCACCGGTGGGGTTCTGCGCGCGGTCGGTGACGATCAGGGCCCGCGCCCCCGACTCCAGCGCTCCTCGTACGTCGTCGGGGAGCGGGCCCTCGTCGTCGACACCGACTCCGGCCGTACGCAGCCCGAGCGCCGGCAGGAGGTCGAACAGGCTGCCCCAGCCGGGGTCCTCGACGGCCACCGTGTCACCCGGCCTGAGGTGGGCCATCAGGACGCGCTCGATCGCGTCCAGCGATCCGGAGGTGACGACGACGGCCCCCTCGGGCACGCCGTCCGCGTCGAGCGCGGCACGCGCCAGGCGCTCCAGCTCCGGCTCGACGGCGTCCTGCCCGTACTGCACGGGATGCCGGTCCGACTGCCGGGTCGCCGCCGCGAAGGCCCCGGCGAGCGCCGGCAGCAGGGCCGGATCGGGATTACCCTCCCCCAGGTCCCGCACGCCCTCGGGTGCCTCGACGCGCAGTTGCTCACGGCCCGTGGTGGCCGGCTTCGGGCGCACTCGGCTGCCCCGGCGGCCCGCGGTCTCGATGACCCCGCGCTCGCGCAGGGTGCGATAGGCGGCCGCGACGGTGTTCGGGTTCACCCCGAGCCGCTCCGCCAACTCCCGCATGGGCGGCAGGAGTTGACCTGGTTCCAGGTCTCCGGCCCCGACCGCCCGCTCGACATCGGCCGCGATGTCGGCTGCGCGGCGCCCTTCGATCCGATACTCTCCTAGCACAAACGAGATTATGCACTAGTGCAATGGAGATGGCAATGTCGGAGACGAACACCCAGCAGAGGACGACGGGGTCCGCCGCCTACACCCCGACCGACCGCACTGTCCCCACCCGCTCCAAGGAACGCGCCGCGTACGACCGGGAGCTCGTGCACGCGATACTCGACGAGGGATACGTCTGCCATCTCGGATTCGTCCGTGACGGCGCGCCGGTCGTCCTGCCCACGCTGTACGCACGGGTCGGCGAGCGACTCTACGTGCACGGCTCGACGGGTTCGCGTCCGCTGCGGATGTCGGGCGGGACCGACCCCGGGCTCGCCGTCTGCCTCACGGTGACCCATGTCGACGGACTGGTGCTGGCCCGCTCCGCCTTCCATCACTCGATCAACTACCGCTCCGTGGTCGTGCACGGCATCGCCCACCAGGTGACGGACCCCGGGGAGCGGCGCCTCGCGCTGGACGCACTGGTCGACCACGTCGTCCCCGGCCGCTCGGCGGACTCCCGTCCCGCCAACGCCAAGGAGCTCGCCGCCACGGCCGTGATCAGCCTGGATCTCCACGAGGTCTCCGCCAAGCTGCGCGGCGGCGGCCCCAGCGACGAGCCCGAGGACCTCTCCCTCCCCCACTGGACCGGGGTGGTCCCGCTCACCAAGGGACACGGAGCGCCCGTCCCGGCGGACGACCTGGCACCGGGCATCGAACTGCCCGACTACCTCAAGGCCCTGTGACCGGAGCCGGTCACCGCGCCCACCGGGACGACGGCCCCGCGGCACCCGGTGCCGCGCGGGATCACGGCCCCACGCACCCGATGTCGCGGAAAAGGCCGCTCCCCGTCACACGAGGAGCGGCTCCTCGGGCACCGCGAGGCGTTCGGTGCCCGCGGCGCGCGCCTCGGCCACCGCGAGTCCGGCGACCGAGCCGAGCATCAGCAGGGTCCCGGCGAGCGTCGCCGCGGTGAGCCGTTCGCCGAGCAGCCCGACGGCGAGCAGCGCCGCGCAGACCGGTTCCAGGAGCATGATCACGGACACGGCGGCGGAGCGGACGACGGCGGCGCCCGCGAAGAAGAGCGCGTAGGCCAGCGCCGTGGGGACGGCGGCGATGTACGCCAGCAGGGCCAGCAGCCGCGCGGGCTGTGCGGTGTGCGGGAACAGTCCCTCGGCGAGCCCGAGCGGCAGCAGACACAGCGTGGTGACGGCGAACGTCCACACCGTCGTGCGTGCCCCGTCCGTGCGGCCGTCGCGCCCCCACCACCGGGTGAGCAGGGTCATCGCGGAGTATCCGGCCGCGGAGAGCACCGCGAGCACGACGCCCCAGGGGCGCACGGTGGCACCGCCACCGCCCAGGACCAGCACGCCGAGCCCGGTCAGCGCCCCGGCGACGGCGGCGATCCCGCCCCGGCCGAGCCGCTCCCCCATGCCGAGCCGGGCGCCGAGCGCGATGAGGACGGGCCCGGCGCCCAGGGTGACGACCGTCGCCACGGCGAGGCCGGTCGCCTCGACGGCGGCGAAGTAGGCGGTCTGGAAGAGCGCGAGACCGAGTCCGGTCAGACCGATCCGCAGCGCCTTGGAGCGCAGCGGCTCCCGCACGGCGGGGCGGTCCTCCCGCCCGTGGGGGCGGCGGCGAGGGCGCAGCCGCGCGGCGAGCAGCAGGACGAGGCCGCCCGCGCAGCGCCAGAAGGAGAGGGCGACCGGCCCCATGTCACTGGACCGGTAGACCAGGGACGCGGCGGCGCCCGCGGTGCCCCAGGCGACACCGGCGACGATCAGATGGAGCAGGCCTCGCCCGACGGGCAGGCCGGCAGCGGTGTTCGACACGTGATTCTCTCCGCAGTTCCGCAGAAGTTCGGGAAGGGACCACGTCGCGGCCCGGGCCACGGGGGCGGGGGCATGCGGGAAGGTCCTCGGACTCCTCTGCGGGCAGCGCCGTCCCGCCCGGCACGGGGCCGGGCGGTGTTCCGGTACGCCCGCCTCAGGCGGCCGGAGGCGGAAGAACGAGCGTCGCAGGCATGATCAGCACCTTAGACGGCCGTTCCGCGGGCCGACAACTCCCTTTCGGCGTCGTTCGTCCCGCTCGCGACCGGCTCCCGCGAGGGTTTCGCCGGGGCCGACGACTGTGCGATGAACGCCCCGAGCAGCACCACGGCGCCGCCCGCGATCTGCGGCGCCGAGAGGTGTTCGCCGAGCAGCACCCATGCCAGGACCGTCGCGATCACCGCTTCGAGACACGCCACCACGCCCGCCACCTGCGGGGAGAGCCGGCGCACGGAGAGGACTCCGGTGACGTAGGCGACGACGGTGGCCACGAGGACGATCCAGCCGAGGAGCAGCGCGGCGGGCACGGACGTCCCGTTCATGTCCGCGTCGCCTCCGAGGACGGACCAGCGCATGGTCCAGGGGCGTGCGACCACGGTCAGTACGAGGGTGCCGACGAGCAGGCCGTACGCGATCACGCCCAGCGGGTCGGGCGCCTCGTCACCGGCGTCGCTGCCCTGGTCGGACAGGACGAAGTAGCCGACCTGGCAGCAGGCGGCGCCCAGCGCGAGGAGGAGTCCGAAGGCGTCGAAGCCGAGCCCCGACCAGATCTCCACCACGCAGGCGAGTCCGCCGACCGCGAGGACGACCCCGAGAGCCGCGGCGCGCGTGACGGGCCGGCGCTGCACGAAGCGCACCCAGCCGAGGACCAGCGCGGGGGCGAGGTACTCGACGAGAAGGGCGACGCCGACGGGCACACGGGAGATCGCGGCGAAGTAGCAGGCCTGGACACCGGCCACGCCGAGGAGCCCGAACCCGGCGAGCAGCGCGGGGCGCCGTTTGACCAGGGCCCGGTGCCGCACGGCGAGCGGCAGCATGACGAGGGCCGCACCCGCGACCCGCAGCCACACCACGTGGAGCGGGTCGAGCCCGGCCTCGATCAGCGGCTTGGCCGCGACACCGGATCCGCCGAAGGCGACCGCCGACACGAGCGCCAGGCCGAGACCGACACCTCTTCCGCGGTCGGCCTGACTGTCCTGACTGCCCTGAGACGTGTGCACCGGCACATGATGACAGGCGACGACATGACCGTCACCCCCGAAGACACCTGTCTCATCGGCTGGACCCCGCGACGGGTCCCCGCGGGCCTGCCGGGGTGGGCCCGCCGCTCGCCGGCCCCGCCGTGTCCGCTCCCCTTCGCCGCGTCGCGTCGCGGCCGCTCCCCAGACGTTCGAGCAGCCGCGGGACGTCGACACCGGCCCGTCCGAGCACCTCGACGGCCCGTGACCGGGGATCGGCGATCAGTGCCGCGAGCAGGTCGAGGCCACCGGCGCGCTCGTCGCCCCGCAGCACGGCACGCTCGTACGCCTCCTCCAGGGCCGTGGCCGCCACCGGGGACCAGCCGGGCCCGGCCCCCACCGGTCCGGCGCCCGAGTTCTCGACGGCGTTCTGCCAGCGGAGCCCGTACCCGATGCTGCGCTGCACGAGGTAGCCGAGCAGCCGGGAGAGCTGCGTCCCGCCGTCGAACACGGCACGCACCTCCGGGTCGGACTCCAGCAGGGAGTGCAGCAGGTGCGCCGTGTCGATCTGGCGGTCCCCGTCGCGCACCGCTCGTCTGCGCGCGCCGGACACCACCGAGGCCGGTTCCGCGCCGGGTCCGGCCTCGGCGCCGGGATGCTCGGGTCCGCTCGCGGCGGACCGCCGGGGATTTCGGGGCGACACGACCTCCACCCCATCAGGCTCACGGCGCCGGGTCATCCGCGGCGGGCAGCATCTCCGGGTCCGACGCAGGGTGGGCGTCGCCGTGTGCGGGCTCCTCCTCACGGATGACTTCGCGCCGATTTTCCCCCAGGCGCGCGCGCCGCCTTGCCTCGCGCCCTTCCGGCCACCGCTCACCCGGCCGTCCGGGCGCCGCTCGCCCGGCCCTTCGGCGGCAGGCCGGCTCCCCCTCCGCAATTCCTGACGGTTCATCAGTATTGAATGTTCCAGGCCCTGGAGCTACGTTCCGCGACACCGTAGCTGCGCCGGGCGCAGCGCCCGACACGAAGGGGTGGTCGCATGGCCGAAGTCAGCGCGGAGGCACGGATCGAGGCGCCCTCCGAGAAGATCTGGGCCCAGCTCACGGACTGGTCCGCCTACGGCGAGTGGAACGCGACCCACACCAACTTCCCGAAGGGCGGTCCGGAGAAGCTCGAAGTGGGCGGCACCTTCGCGGAGAACATGAAGCTCATGGGCTTCCCGGCCGAGGTCACCTGGACCATCGAGGAACTGGAGCCCGGCCGCACCCTGGCCATCCGCGGCAAGGGCCCGATGTCGGTGATCGTCACCACGCGCTACACGCTCGCCCCCGACGGCGACGCGACCTCCGTGCGGATCGACGGGGAGTTCACGGGTGCGGCCGTCTCGCTGATGGCCGGCAAGCTCAGGGACTCGGCGACGGCCGCCCTCGACGAGTCGCTGCGCAAGCTGGCCGCACTGGTGGCCTGAGCCTCGCGCGTCCGCGCGGCGCCCGGCCCCCCGTACACGGACAGGCGCCCCGCGGAAACACTTCCACGGGGCGCCGGCAGATACCACAGCACGCCGTCAGTCCTCGTCGGCGAGGATCAGGTACAGCTTCTTGCGGGCTTCGTTGATGACCGCCAGCGCCTTGTCGCGCTGGCCCTTGCTGCCGGTCTTCCAGACCTGGCCGAAGGCCTCCATGAGGCCGAAACCGGCCTGCCGGATCTCGTGCAGCGTCTCCCAGTCGACCCCGCGCCCGGCCTCTTCCCAGGGCGCGTCGGGGCCCTCGTCGGCCGCGCTGCGGCCGGACTCGGTGAGCGAGAACAGCTTCTTGCCACCCTCGGCCGCGCTGGCGATCAGGCCCTCGTCCTCCAGCAGCTGAAGGGTCGGGTACACCGAACCCGGGCTGGGCTTCCACGCCCCGCCGCTGCGCTCGGCGATCTCCTGGATCATCTCGTAACCGTGCATGGGCCGGTCCTTGAGCAGGGCGAGGATCGACGCGCGTACGTCACCGCGCCGCGCCCTGCCCCTCGGTCCGCCCCGGCCGCCGCGCCCGCCCCAGGGGCCCGGGCCGAAGCCGGGTCCACCGAAGCCGAAGCCGGGACCGCCGGGTCCGCCGCCGGGACCACCCGGGCCGAAGGGCCCGAAAGCTCCTCGCAGCCCCTCGAAGCCGCCCCGACCCCGATGGCCGGGTCCGCCGTGGTGTCCCTGTCCATGTCCGTGTTCGTATCCGAAGTCTTCTCCACGGGAACGCATCGCAATCACTCCATTCCATCGTTGATCGGTCGCGATGCGTCAACGATATATCGGAAGCATTCTCATGACAACCCCTTTCCCCTTCGCCGCGGACACGGGACCCGTCGTCCGTCCATCCCCGCAGGGGCCGGCTCACCCGGATTGGCCTTGGCCTGCGGTCCTATCGGACGACTAGCGTCGGAGCATGCGGATTCGAATCGTCGACGCCTTCACCGACCGTCCCTTCACCGGCAACCCGGCAGGGGTCCTCCTCCTCGACGCCTTCCCCGAGGACGCCTGGCTCCAGAGCGTGGCCATGGAGGTCAACCACGCGGAGACGGCGTTCGCCCACCGCCTTCCCGAGGGCGGCGCGGCCGACTGGGCGCTGCGCTGGTTCACCCCCGCCACCGAGGTCGCCCTGTGCGGACACGCGACCCTCGCCACGGCACACGTCCTGACCACCACCGGTGCCCATGTGGGCCCGGTGCGCTTCGCCACGCGCAGCGGTGTCCTCATCGCCACCCCGGAGGCGGACGGCTCGGTCACCCTGGACTTCCCGACCGCCCCCCTCACTCCGGTCGAGACCCCCGCCGGTGTCGCGGAGGCACTCGGCGCCGAGCCGCTGCGCACCCTCGACACCGGCCCGAACACCGGGGACCTGCTCATCGAGCTCGCCGACGAGAAGACGGTCCGCGCGCTCACCCCGGACCACAAGGCGCTCGCCCGCTACTCCGAGCGCGGCATCATCGCGACCGCCCGCGCCGAGGATCCCTCCCGGGGCTACGACTTCGTCTCCCGGGGCTTCTTCCCGAACGTCGGCATCGACGAGGACCCGGTCACCGGCAGCGCCCACACGGCCCTGGCCCCGTTCTGGTCGGAGCGCCTCGGCCGGTCCGCGCTCACCGGCCTCCAGGCCTCCCCGCGCTCGGGCCTGGTCCGCACCGAGGTCCGCGGCGACCGCACCCTGCTCTCGGGCCACGCGGTCACGGTGATCGAGGGCGACCTGCTCGCGTAGCGGGCCGCCGGGCCCGGCCCGGCAGGCTCCCCTCCGCGCGGCGGCACACGAAAGGGGCGTACGAGATGCTCGTACGCCCCTGCTTCGGGACCGGGTCCGCCACTCGGCCACCCCTCACACGGTCGCGAGTCCGGGGCCCCGGGCGTGACTCACGCCGTCGGGAGCCAGCCCACCTTCCCCGCGAGCAGCGCGTACCCCACGAAGGCGCCGATGTCGAGCAGCGAGTGCGCGACCACGAGCGGCCCGACCCGGCCCCAACGCCGGTACAGGTAGACGAAGACCACGCCCATCACCATGTTGCCGACGAACCCGCCGATGCCCTGGTAGAGGTGGTACGAACCGCGCAGCACCGCGCTCGCCATCAGCGCGGTCCCCGGTGTCCAGCCCAACTGCCCGAGTCTGCGCAGCAGATACCCGACGACGACGACCTCCTCCAGCACGGCGTTCTGCACCGCCGAGAGGATCAGCACCGGGAACTTCCACCACACGTCGGGCAAGGCCTCGGGCACCACCGTGAGGTTCGCGCCGAACGCGCGCGCCGCCAGGTAGAAGGCGATTCCCGTGCTGCCGATCACCGCCGCGACCAGGGCGCCGCGTCCGAGGTCGGGCCAGGGACGGGTGCGGTCGAAGCCGATCACCCGCATGCCCCGGCCCTCGCGCATCAGCAGGTGCGCGACGAGCGCGACCGGCACGAGAGCCGACGCGATGCCGAAGAGCTGCCAGGCCAGGTCGAGCCAGGGACGGCCCGGCGCCGCGGAGGCGTTGAGGGTGGCCGCCTGGTCCTTCAGACCCCCGGGCTTCGTCACGGAGCCGACGAAACTGATCAGCGCGGACACCCCGCTCGCGCCGAGCGACAACGCCAGCACGAGCAGCGTCTCGTCCCGGAAAACCCGTCGGGTCAGCCTCTCGGCCGGAAAAGAATCGGCCACCGATCCCGCCTCCACCTGCACTCCCGCCTCCAGTTGGGTATTCCCACCGCATCCCCGTCCTCGCCCCGCTAGGGTCTCGAAAGAAGTTACGAAGATCGTGCGCGACAGGCCGTCGGGGGGCGGGCACCGTACGGGGCGTACGTCCCCCATCGCCTGTTCTACGGCTGTCTCACGGCGCAGGCTCACCTGGGAGGGACCTCACCGTCATGGGACGTCACAGCTTGCCCGACGCACGACGGGCGGGCTCCGCCGACCCCCGGATCCGAGCGCGCCGCCGCAACACGGCGCTCGCGACGGCACTCGTGCTCACCGTCGTCGGAGGCACGGCCGCGGCGGTCCGCGGGGGCCTGTTCTCCTTCGAGAGCTCCTGCGACGACGACGCCGTGCGCATCGAGGTGGCCGCCTCGCCGGACATCGCGCCCGCGCTCAAGGCCGTCGCCGAGGACGCGCGCGACAAGAACGTCACCTCCGACGGCCGCTGTCTCGACGTCAGGGTGACCGCCCGCGAGTCGTACGAGGTCGCCGCCTCGCTCGGAGCGGGCAGGAAGTCCGACGCCCAGGTGTGGGTGCCGGACTCCGACGCCTGGGTGCAGCGGGTCGCCGACACCACCGCCGCCACGCAGGTCACCAGCCTGGGCAACGTCGCCTCCTCACCGGTCGGGGTCGCCGTCGTCCCGTCGGCAGCCAAGACGCTGGGCTGGCCCGCGAAGACGTACACCTGGACCGAGCTGGCCGGGGAGACGACGCGGGCCAAGAAGCTCAGGCTGGGCGCCGTCGATCCCGCCCGCAGCTCGCCCGGGCTGCTCGCGCTGGCCCGGATCAGCGCGGCCGGTTCCGGTGTGAAGGACGGTGACGTCCGGGCGGCCGCCCTGGCCAAGGCCCTCTCGGAGCACACCTCCGACAGCGCCACCCACCTGCTGGACACGCTGCCCGGCGACGCCTCGGGCACCGGGCGGAGCGGCGCCGACAGCAATCAGGCGCTGATCCTCTCCGAGCAGGCGGCGTTCGCGCACAACAGCGCGCAGGACGGCGGCCAGGATCTCGATCTCTTCTACCCCAAGGACGGCTCGCCCCTCCTCGACTACCCGTACACCCTGGTCGACGAGCCGCGGCTCAGCACCGACGAGGGCCGGGCGGCCCTGCGGTTCATGACCCTGCTCGGCGAGCCCGCACCCCGGCAGTTCCTGCGGATGTTCGGGTTCCGCACGGACGCGGAGAGCCCCTCCGCCACGCTCGTCGCCGAGGCCGGCGGGCGCTCCCCGCAGCCCTATCAGCGGATCCTGGCCGATTCGGCGTCGAAGGGCGCGGTCCAGGAGGCCCTCGGCATGTGGACGATCACGGTGGAGCGGGCCCGCATCACCACGGTCGTCGACGCCTCCTCCTCGATGGCCGAGCCGGTGCCGGGCGGCGGCCGCTCCCGTATGGACGTCACCAAGGAGTCCCTGCTCCAGGCGCTCGCCACCTTCACCGCCGAGGACGAGATCGGGCTGTGGAAGTTCTCCACCAAGCTCGACGGCGACAAGGACTACCGCGTCCTCGTGCCGACCGCGCGGCTCGGAAACTCCAAGGGCTCCGGCGGCCAGCGCGCGAGGCTCTCGGCCGCCTTCACGTCGCTGAAGCCGGTCCCGCACGGGGAGACCGGTCTGTACGACACCACGCTCGCCGCGTACAAGGCGGCCGTCGCCTCGTACGCGAAGGGCCGGTTCAACGCGCTGGTCGTCCTCACGGACGGGGTCAACCGGGATCCCGGCAGCATCTCCCGGTCCACTCTCGTCTCCGAGCTGCGGAAACTGGCCGACCCGGAACGGCCGGTGCCGCTGATCGCCATCGCGGTGGGTCCCGACAGCGACCGCCGCGAGGTCGACCAGATCGCCCGGGCGACCGGAGGTTCGGGGGAACGGGTCAACGAGCCCTCACAGATCCACGCGGCGATGCTCAAGGCGATCACGGCGGCGGGCACGGGCACCACGACCTGACCCCGGCCGCCCCCGCCCCGCAGCCCGTGACTCCGGGCGGCCTCACCCCTGAGGCCGCCCGAGTCGGGGCTCGTCCCGTGCGGTGTCGCGTCAGCCCAGCGGGACCGGCTCCGGCAGTCCCACCGGCCAGGTGTGCACGGGCTCACCGAGATGCATCAGCTCGCCGTAGCGCCGCGTCGTCGCGGCCAGCGCGGCCTCCCGGCCGAGCCCCTTCTCCAGGGCCCGGTGGAAGGTGGCCGCCTGCCAGGTCGCGCCGTTGACGCGCAGCCTGCACCGGTCCTCGATCACGCCCAGGTAGAAGTCCCGGTCGACGGGCTCGACACCCCACGCGTCCAGGCCGGCTGCGGCCAGCGGCAGCAGTTCGTCGCGCACCAGGTTCACCGCGTCCACCTGCGCGGTCCCGCCGTAGCGGCCGCGCCGCGGCCATTCGAGGCGCGCGTCGATGCCGTGCCGGCAGGCCGCGTCGAAGTTGGCGGCGGCCGCCTCGAAGGACATCCGGGTCCACACCGGCCGCTGCTCCTCGGCGAGCGCCCGGACCAGGCCGTAGTAGAAGGCCGCGTTGGCGATGACGTCGGTGACGGTGGGTCCCGCGGGCAGCACCCGGTTCTCCACGCGCAGATGCGGGACTCCGTCGGCGATGCCGTACACGGGCCGGTTCCAGCGGTACACCGTGCCGTTGTGCAGCACCAGTTCGGCGAGCTTGGGCACACCCCCGGCGTCGAGGACACCGAGCGGGTCCTCCTCGTCGCAGATGGGCAGCAGCGGCGGGAAGAACCGCAGGTTCTCCTCGAAGAGGTCGTACGCCGAGGTGACCCACCGTTCGCCGAACCAGGTGCGCGGCCTGACCCCCTGCGCCTGGAGCTCGGGCGGCCGGGTGTCGGTGGACTGCTGGAAGAGCGGGGGCCTCGACTCCCGCCACAGCTCACGCCCGAACAGGAAGGGCGAGTTGGCCCCGATCGCGACCTGCGGAGCCGCGACCGCCTGTGCCGCGTTCCACACGGCCGCGAACCGGCCCGGCGTGACCTGGAGGTGCAACTGCACCGAGGTGCAGGCGGCTTCGGGCGCGATGGACGCCGACCTGCACACCAGACGCTCCACACCGTCGATGTCGAGTTCGAAATCCTCTCCGCGCGCGGCCACGATCTGATCGTTGAGCAGGGTGTAACGGTCGACGTCCGACAGGTTGGAGGACACCAGATCGTCCTGGCCGAGCGTCGGCAGAATACCGATCATGACGATTCCGGCGTCGACCTCGCTGGCTTTCCTGTGGGCATAGGCGAGCGAGGTGCGGATCTCCTCGGCGAGCCGGTCGAATACCCGGCCGCCCAAGCGGTGGGGGGCTATGTTGACTTCCAGGTTGAACATGGCGAGTTCTGTTTGGAAGTCGCGGCTCGCAATCCGTTCCAGTACTTGCCCGTTCATCATTCTGGGCATGCCGTCGGGCCCCGCGAGATTCAATTCGATCTCCAGGCCCATCAGATTCTTCGGGCGGTCGAACCGCTTCTCCGCCAGCAGTCGCTCCAGCACCGTCAGACACTGTCGGAGCTTGTCGCGGTGGCGCTGCCGATCGGACAGGCCGAACGTCCCTGCCACGACCTTCTCCCCCATCGAAGTGTCCCTCCTTTGATGGGCAGGCCGACGTTTACGGCCCTGGCGTCCCGGGTCACGGGGGATGATGCCCAGGCAACACGATCCATAACGTCCCGCGCGCGCTCTTCGACCGTTAGTCTGGACATCGGCCCCAGGCACATTCACGCGGCATGGAGCATCGAGCAAGTTTTCCGACCGAAATGATCTCGTGAAAAACGCCGACGAGAATCGGCCGACCGCTCGGGCGAAGCATTCCGAGGTCACCGCGATTCGATCGCGCAGAACCGGGATGAATACCGCATTTCACCGACCGGATATCGACTTGTTCTTCTCATTCGCCGCGACTAGACGAAACAACGCCTGAACACCCGTCGTATAAACTCCGCTACCGAGGCAGAGAGTTGGCGCTCGCGGTCCTAGGTCCTGTCGTCAGGTGACGACGGCAGGCGACACCCTGTCGGCAGATCCAGACCCCTCGCCCCACCTCTGACCCGAGAGCTGACAGCGCCGTCCGCCCCCGCCCTCGCGCCACCATGCCTGTCGAATGAGAGGCGACCCACCATGCCGCTGCACGTACCCCCGGCTCCCGCGCCCGCCCTGCGCACGGTCCTCACGGCACTCGGTTCCCCCACCGCCGTCCGTGAGGCCCGCACCCCGTCCCTGCGCCTGGCACAGGGACCCGTCACCCCGGAACTCCCGCTGCCCGTCCACGTCCTGGATCGCATCACTCCCGCGGGCGCCTCCGCCACCCGGCTCGCCGGGTGGCGCTTCCTGATCCGGAGCGGCGACCGCGCGGTGGCCGCCGCCGACACCATGCTGACCCCGGACGGCTGGGCCTTCTCCCGCTTCTTCGAAGGCCCCTACATCGCCGCGACCGAGCTCGCCCTGCGGCAGGCCGAGACGATGCAACAGCCCTATCAGGCACGCCTGCTGTCCGTGCCCGAGCTGTACATGCTGACGCTCTGGCTGCACGGCGACTGCACCGCGGACGGCGCCGCCGGCCATCCGGCCGCCGCCGACCTCCTGGTCCCGCTCGCACCGGCCCCGCCCGGCATCGCCGCGCACCGGCCCTACCTCGTCACCGAACTGCTTCCGGTCCTCACCCACCGGGTCACCCCGGCACCTCTCCTCAGCTCGCCCGCCTGAACCTCCGATCCGCGCGTCCGTGCCCCGCAGCCGTGCCCCACACGGGTAAACCTGCCGCGGGGCACGGCGCTGTCACGAACCCGGAGAGCATCTCGCTCGTTAGCGGTGAAGGCCGCTCGTACGAGGGAAAACGTGCTCCGCGCCCAACCGGACTAGCCCGATCCGGCCCCCTCGAACCACCCGAAAGGACAGCGCGGTTGGGGTGAACCCTCCGCACGGGTGATGCGTCATCAACCTGTAAGAAGCGGTGCCCGCAAATCCCTGCGGATCGGCGCCCGTGGGGCAACACTGGGTTCCAGACCACACACCAACGGGGGGCGGCGATGAGTATCTCGAGCCGCAAGACAGACACCACAGCCATCACTCACATCTCGACCCAGCGAAAGATCCCATCCATGTGCCAGCACCAGCCACTGTGTCCCGCAGCCGAATCAGCCGACCGGGAGTCCGCCCGCCTCGTGGCGCATCACCCGGAGCAGGGATGGAGCCTGCTGTGCAACGGCGTTCTGCTCTTCGAGGACACCGGTGAGCTCCTGCCGGACGGTCAGATCATCGCCCCGCACCGCCCGCTGGGCGGCGCGCCGGTGATGACGGCCGCCTGAGCCGCACGACCCGGGCGGCCGTGACAGGCCGCCCAGACACACGAGGGGCCGGCCCGGAGACGTACTCTCCGAACCGGCCCCGACGCATGTCCGGGGGTGATCACTCCCCGTAGGCGTCCACGTGCCGAGCGCTGATCAGTCCTCGTAGGCGTCCAGCGGCGGGCAGGAGCAGACGAGGTTGCGGTCGCCGTAGGCCTGGTCGATGCGGCGCACCGGCGGCCAGTACTTGTCGGCGGCCGAGACCCCGGCCGGGAAGACGGCCTCCTCGCGGGTGTACGGGTGCTCCCAGTCGCCGCCGAGCGCGGCGGCCGTGTGCGGAGCCCCGCGGAGCGGGTTGTCGTCCACGGCCCACTCGCCGCTGCCGACCTTCTCGATCTCCGCGCGGATCGCGATCATCGCGTCGCAGAACCGGTCGAGCTCGCCCAGGTCCTCGGACTCGGTGGGCTCGATCATCAGCGTGCCGGCCACCGGGAACGACATCGTCGGCGCGTGGAAGCCGTAGTCGATCAGGCGCTTGGCGATGTCGTCGACGCTGACACCGGTCGCCTTGGTGAGCGGGCGCAGGTCGATGATGCACTCGTGCGCGACCAGCCCGCCGGGGCCCGTGTACAGCACCGGGTAGTGCGGCTCAAGGCGCTTGGCGACGTAGTTCGCGGAGAGCACGGCCACCTGCGTGGCGCGCTTGAGTCCCTCGCCGCCCATCAGGCGGACGTACGACCAGGAGATGGGCAGGATGCCCGCGGAACCCCAGGGAGCGGCCGAGATCGGGCCGACACCGGTCTCGGGACCGGCCTCGGGCTGGAGCGGGTGGTTCGGCAGGTACGGCGCCAGGTGCGCGCGCACACCGACCGGGCCGACGCCGGGGCCGCCGCCGCCGTGCGGGATGCAGAAGGTCTTGTGCAGGTTCAGGTGCGAGACGTCGCCGCCGAAGTGGCCCGGCTTGGCGAGGCCGACCAGGGCGTTGAGGTTGGCGCCGTCGACGTAGACCTGACCGCCGGCCTCGTGCACCTGGGCGCAGATGTCGGCGACGTGCTCCTCGAACACACCGTGGGTCGAGGGGTACGTGATCATCAGTACCGACAGCTCGTCGCGGTACCGCTCGATCTTGGCGCGCAGGTCCTCGACGTCGATCTCGCCGTCGTCGGCGGTCTTGACGACGACGACCTTCATGCCGGCCATCACGGCGCTGGCGGCGTTGGTGCCGTGCGCGGAGGACGGGATGAGGCAGACGGTGCGCTGGTCGTCGCCGTTGGCGCGGTGGTAGCCGCGCACGGCCAGCAGACCGGCCAGCTCGCCCTGCGAACCGGCGTTGGGCTGGAGCGACACCTTGTCGTAGCCGGTGACCTCGGCGAGCTGGTCCTCCAGCTCGTGGATCAGCGTCAGGTAGCCGCGGGCCTGCTCGGCGGGTGCGAAGGGGTGCATCTGCCCGAACTCGGGCCAGGTGACCGGCTCCATCTCGGTGGTCGCGTTGAGCTTCATGGTGCAGGAGCCCAGCGGGATCATGCCGCGGTCGAGCGCGTAGTCGCGGTCGGAGAGCTTGCGCAGGTAGCGCAGCATCGCCGTCTCGGAGCGGTGGTCGTGGAACACGGGGTGCGCGAGGTACGCGTCGGTGCGCAGCAGCGCCTCCGGCAGGGTGTCCTCGGCGCTCGCGTCCAGCGCGTCGACGTCGCCCTCGACACCGAACGCGGTCCACACGGCGGCCAGCTGCTCGCGCGTGGTCGTCTCGTCGCACGAGATCGACACCAGGTCGGCGTCGACGAGGTGGAGGTTGACGCCGTTGTCGCGGGCGGCGGCGACGATCTCGGCGGCACGGCCCGGGACCCGCACGCTGAGGGTGTCGAAGTACGCGCCGTGCACGAGCTCGACTCCGCCGGCGGTGAGCCCGGCGGCCAGGACCGTGGCGTAGCGGTGGGTACGCCGTGCGATGGTCGCCAGGCCCTCGGGGCCGTGGTAGACGGCGTACATGCCGGCCATGACGGCGAGCAGCACCTGAGCGGTGCAGATGTTGCTGGTCGCCTTCTCGCGGCGGATGTGCTGCTCACGCGTCTGAAGGGCGAGGCGGTACGCCTTGTGCCCGTCGGCGTCCACGGACACGCCGACCAGACGGCCGGGAAGGCTGCGCGCGAAGTTCTCGCGGACCGCCATGTAACCGGCGTGCGGACCGCCGAAGCCCATCGGCACGCCGAAGCGCTGCGTCGTACCGATGGCGATGTCCGCACCGAGCTCGCCGGGCGAGGTCAGCAGCGTCAGGGCGAGCAGGTCGGCCGCCACGGTGACGACGGCGCCGACCTCGTGGGCCTGCTCGACGAGCGGCTTGATGTCGCGTACGGCACCGGAGGCACCCGGGTACTGGACGAGCACGCCGTTGATCTCACGCCCGGCGAGGTCGGCCGGGATGCCGTCGGTGAGGTCGGCGACGACGATCTCGACACCGGTCGGTTCCGCACGGGTCTCTATGACGGCGACGGTCTGCGGCAGCGCGTCCGCGTCGACCAGGAAGAGGCCCTTCTTGTTCTTGCCCATCCGGCGGGACAGCGCCATGGCCTCGGCGGCGGCGGTGCCCTCGTCCAGGAGGGAGGCGCCGGAGGTCGGCAGCCCGGTCAGCTCGGCGACGACGGTCTGGAAGTTCAGCAGTGCCTCTAGGCGGCCCTGCGAGATCTCCGGCTGGTACGGCGTGTACGCGGTGTACCAGGCCGGGTTCTCCATGACGTTGCGCAGGATCACCGGCGGCGTGAAGGTGCCGTAGTAGCCGAGGCCGATCATCGAACCGAGCACCTGGTTCCGGTCCGCGAGGGAGCGGAGCTCGGCCAGGACCTCGGCCTCGGTGCGCGCGGCCGGCAGGTTCAGGGCCTCGGCGTTCTTGATCACGTCCGGCACCGCGGCGGCGGTCAGCTCGTCGAGCGAGCCGTAGCCGACCTGCGCGAGCATCTTGGCCCGTGCTTCGGAGTCGGGTCCGATGTGGCGCTGCTCGAAGGGGATTCCCTGTTCGAGCTCGGAGAGCGGAATGCGAGGGGCGGTCATGGCGGAGGCCTCCTGGTCTGACGCGACCTTCGAGGGGCACCCCGGCACGGGTACCCCGACGGCCTCCCCCTCTGTCATCTCAACCTGAGAGTTTCACCGGATGGTCCCGTGGACGATCCGGCTTTCACCGTCGGTGAGAGCGGGGGCCATCGACACCCGCTCTGCTTTCCAGAGTGACCTCGTCCGTGCGGTACGTGAGCCTGAGAGATTCCGGGGAGGAGTTGCTCCTTCGGCGCCTCCGACGAATTCCGGAGGACTCTCCCGCACGGGATCAGCAGCCGCTTGCCAGCCTACCAGCGAGGACAAGGCGACAGCCTTCGAGTGGCCGCCTTCACAGATGTGCTCTTTTGTAGTACTTACGGATGAGTTTGCGACCACTGGAGGGACCGTGCAGACCGACATCGATCCGCGCAACCTGATCGGCCGCAAGGCGTTCGACAGCAACGGCACCAAGATCGGCACGATCGACGAGGTCTACCTCGACGACGCGACCGGTGTCCCGGAGTGGGCGGCCATACGGACCGGGCTGTTCAGCAGGGACGCCTTCGTGCCCCTGGAGCCCAGCGAGATCGTCGAGGGGACCCTGCGCATCCCGTTCGAGCGGGCCCTGATCAAGGACGCCCCCGACTTCGGTGTCGGGCGCCACCTCTCACCCGAGCAGGAACTCCAGCTCTACCACCACTACGGCCTCGACGTGGCGTCCCCTCCTCCGCCGCCGGACCGCGACTTCGGCCGACTCGCGGGCTCGGAGGACACCTGAGCCCCGGACCCGGAACTCGACGCCCGACCGTCTGACACCAACGCCCCGCAGCCCGGTACCTCAACGTCTGACTCTATTGGCCCGCAGCCAGATGCCTCGGTGCCTGAGACCAGCGACGCGGAGCCAGGCACCCCGCCGCCCGACTCCAGCGGCGCGCAGCCAGGCGTACCGGCCTCCGCCGTCGACGGCCCGGGGGCACGCTTCCCGAAGTCCGGCGCCAACAGCCCTGGGTCCGGCGCCCCGACCTCGGCCGTCGACGGCCCGGGGCCCGCCGATGCTCCGTCCGGGTCCTCGGGTCTTCGCTCCACCAGGGGCAGCGGGTCGGCCGGTTCCAGCCCCGGATCGTCCGTCCGGAACGTCCGCACCCGGCCGGGCTGCGAATAGGGCGTCTCGAACCGCACGGTCACCCGCCCCAGCCCGCTCCCCTGCACCCAGCCGTGCCCGAACTCGGCATGCCGGACGTCGTGCCCGGAGGGCCACCGCCGCTCCACCGGCACCGCCTCACCCGCGGCGGCCACCTCGGCCGGTTCGTCCACCGCGTGCTCCTCGGCCGCGGACTCCCCCACGGCGGCGGCCGCCTGAGCCTGGGCGAACAGGTCCTCCTGCGTGTAGTCGGCGAGCCCGGAGACCCCGACCCCCAGCAGCCGGACGCCCCCGGTCGTGTCCACGCCCTCCAGCAGCCGACCGGCGGCCTCCCGGACGACACCGGGGTCGTCCGTGGGCCCCCGCAGCGTCTCCGACCGGGTCAGCGTCGAGAAGTCGTACCTGCGCACCTTGAGCACGATGGTCCGGCCCGAAAGACCGGCCCCGCGCAGCCGCCGCACACACCGGTCCGCGAGCCGCTGGACCTCCAGCTCCACCCGGACCCGGTCGTGGATGTCCACGTCGTACGTGTCCTCCACCGAGACCGACTTGGTCTCCCGCTCGGCGACCACGGGCCGGTCGTCGTGGGCCAGCGCCATCGCGAACAGCGCGTGCCCGTGCGCCTTCCCCACCAGTCGTACGAGCTCGTCCTCGCCCGCCTCGGCGATCTCCTCGACCGTGGTGATGCCGGCCCGGCGCAGATGGTCCCCGGTGGCCGGCCCCACTCCCGGCAGCGTCCGCACACTCATCGGCCCCAGCAGGGCCCGCTCCGTGCCCGGGTCGATCAGGACGAGACCGTCCGGCTTGGCCTGCTCCGAGGCGATCTTCGCCAGCATCTTGGACGCGGCGAGCCCCACCGATCCCGTGAGCCCCGTGACGGCCCGGATGTCCGCGCGCAGTTTGACGCCCGCCAGCCGCGCCGACGCCTCGTCCCACGCCGCCCCGCCCGCCTCCAGATCCACGAAGGCCTCGTCCAGGCTCAGCGGCTCCACCAGGGGCGACAGAGCCCGCAGCAGCCCCATCACCTGCTCGCTGATCTCGCGGTAGAGACCGAAGCGCGGCACGAGGTAGGCGGCGTTCGGCGCGCGCCTGCGGGCCTGCGCCATGGGCATCGCCGAGTTCACCCCGAAGACGCGGGCCTCGTACGAGGCGGTGGCGACGACTCCACGGGGCCCGAGCCCGCCCACCACGACGGCCTTCCCGCGCAGGCTCGGCTTGGACGCCTGCTCCGCCGAGGCGAAGAAGGCATCCATGTCGAGATGCAGGATCGTGGGCGCGGTTCTCACATCTCCGATGCTGCCCTACGCCACTGACAATGCCCCGGCACGCCGGGGCATCGCGTCAGCCGAGGCCGCTCACACCGCGCGATTGCGGCGGCGCGCGAGCTCGTCGGCGGGATGGTGCGCGAGCAGCGTCTCACCGGTGTCCACACGCTCTCCGTGCAACTGGGACAGGGCGCCCTCGACGTCCCGCCACACCACTCCCACGGCGATGCCGAAGACACCCTGGCCGCCCTGGAGCAGCGCGTGGACCTCGTCCGGGGAGGTGCACTCGTAGACCGTCGCGCCGTCGCTCATGAGGGTCATGCGCTCCAGGTCCTGGAAGCCGCGCTCCCTCAGGTGCTGGACCGTGGTGCGGATGTTCTGAAGCGACACCCCGGTGTCGAGGAACCGCTTGACGATCTTGAGGACCACCACATCCCGGAAGCTGTAGAGGCGCTGCGTGCCCGACCCGTAGGCGGGGCGCACGCTCGGCTCGACCAGTCCGGTCCGCGCCCAGTAGTCCAACTGCCGGTAGGTGATGCCCGCGGCGGCGCACGCCGTGGGCCCCCGGTAACCGACCTCCTCGGGAACCGTCCCTCCCTCGTCGGGCACTGCCGCCGGCCGGACCGGCGCATGCCCGGCCCCGCCGCCCTGCTGGGGACGCCCCCCGCTCGAGCCGAGCCGAGAGCTTGGGGGAGGGTACGGGCCGCTCTCCCCCGGACCGTGTCCGGGAGCACCCCCAGCCGTACCGTCGCCGCTGCTTCTCACGCCGACCTCCGTCCTTGACCTGCCTTCTCGACGGTAGGCAGTCACCCGGGGCACGTCAACGATCGCCACACTCGGCACGCCGAGTGATAATCACCCTAAGAGTGGTTTCCCGTGCCCTACCGCGGGGAAAGGCTAGCCGAATGCTCTCGGCACGGGCCGCGGCACACCACACGCGCCGCGGGCAAATGCCACCCGAAGAGGCACTCCGCCCGAGCGCCTCACTGGCTGTTGGTGCCGAAGTCCTCGGGCGAGATCTGATCGAGGAACTCGCGGAACTTCTCCACCTCGTCCTCCTGCTCGTCGGGGATCGCGATGCCCGCGTCGTCGAGCACCCCGTCGCTGCCGTAGATCGGCGTTCCGGTGCGCAGCGCGAGCGCTATGGCGTCGGACGGCCTGGCACTCACCTCGACCCCGCTGGCGAAGACCAGCTCGGCGTAGAAGACGCCCTCGCGCAGGTCGGTGATGCGCACTTCCGTGAGCTCCTGGCCGACGGCCTCCAGCACGTCCTTGAACAGGTCGTGGGTCAGCGGTCGCGCGGGGGCCATGCCCTGCTGAGCGAAGGCGATCGCCGTCGCCTCCCCCGGTCCGATCCAGATGGGGAGGTAGCGGTCGCCTCCCACTTCACGCAGAAGCACGATCGGTTGGTTCGAGGGCATTTCGACCCGGACACCTACGACATCGAGCTCGTTCACACAGCAACCCTAGGCCGTGCCCGGGACGTTTGGGTAGTCGGGCACAGAACGGGTGGACGATCCCGGGCCCGCGCCGGTGGCGCCGATCAGCGCAACCGCACTCCCAGCGCGGTCTGCACGAGCGCCGCGTGCAGCTTGACCGTGAGGCCCGCGAGTTCCTTCGTACGGGCCTCCGCGTGGGCCCGGGTCTGCGGATTGCGATGGCGCCGCAGCGGGGCGACCACCTGGTCCACCAGTCCCGCGTCACGCTCCGCGGCGGCCTTCATGGCCCGCAGATGGCGCGGTTCGATCCCGAAGCGGCCCAGCTCGACGACGAGCGCGGCGACGGTCACCGCCTCCGCGTCGTAGGCACCGTCGGTCAGGGGGCCGATCAGTCCGTACGACTCCCACTCCTGGAGCTGCTGCTCGCCGATCTCGGCGGCAGCCAGCAGCTCCTCGCGGCCCACCCGGGCCACGGTGGGCCCCTCGGGCTCGCCGTAGAGCCGGCCCAGGGGTTCTCCCCCGTCCGCGTCACGCTGGCGGCCCACGGAGGGCAGACGCACCCGCTCACCGCGCGCCAGGGCGTCCAGATGCTCGCGGATCACCTTCAGCGGGAGGTAGTGGTCACGCTGCATCCTCAGGATGTGGCCGAGGCGCTCGGCGTCGTCCGAGCTGAACTTGCGATACCCCGAAGGGGTCCGCTGCGGCTCGACGAGCC
The DNA here is from genome assembly GCF_055559015.1 of Streptomyces sp. NPDC024698. Taxonomy (NCBI): domain Bacteria; kingdom Bacillati; phylum Actinomycetota; class Actinomycetes; order Kitasatosporales; family Streptomycetaceae; genus Streptomyces; species Streptomyces sp. NPDC024698. Next base: position 662,983 of record NZ_JBVHLK010000003.1, read on the forward strand.
CCTCCGACTCCAGGAACCTGATCTTGGAGATGGTGACTTCGGGGAACTCGTCGCGCAGCAGGCTCAGCACCGCGCCGATGCTCATCAGCCCACTGTCCGCGGCGGCGGTACCGCTGCCGGCACCGCCGCTCGGTGTTTGAAGCATGGACATTCCCTCGGTGTCCCCCCGGACGGAGTTGGGGGAGGGTCAGATGCCCCGCTGGCTCGCGTAGAACACCAGCCGGTACTTGCCGATCTGCACCTCGTCACCGTTCGACAGCGGGACCTGGTCGATCCGCTCCCGGTTGACGTACGTGCCGTTCAGGCTGCCGACGTCGGCGACCGTGAACGAACCGTCCGCGACGCGACGGAACTCCACGTGCCGACGCGACACCGTCACGTCGTCGAGGAAGATGTCGCTCTGCGGATGACGCCCGGCCGTGGTCAGCTCACCGTCCAGGAGGAAGCGGCTGCCGGAGTTGGGGCCACGGCGCACCACCAGGAGCGCCGAACCCATCGGCAGCGCGTCCACGGCCGCCTGCGCCTCCGGGGAGAGCATCGGCGAGGGCGCCTGGCCCGTCACCTCGGCGTCGTAGGCCTCGATACCGGAGATGGAGATCGTGGACGTCGTCTCCGACGGACGCTCCGGACCGCCACGCAGCGGCGCACCGCAGTTGGAACAGAACCGGCTGTTCTCCGCGTTGCGGTTTCCGCACCTCGTACACACCTGGGCCGACATGGACGGATCCTCCTGCCGCGGCTGCCCACCAGGGGCATGGGACGCATACGGGTCGGAGGCGAACCCTCCACCCGCGCTTGAGGCTGACGGTTCCCCGAAACCTATGCGGCCCTGCTGGCCAGGGTCAACAGACGACGCGCCCTGCCCACCGGGACCGCCGACCTGGTCCCGGAACAGCGGGCGGTCGCCGCCCTGGGCCTCCGCGTCTCCCTGGCGCGGTGCGCGATGACGGGCAGCCGCGTTGTCGCCGCTGTCCTCTCGCGAGTTCTTGCCGAACAACTTCGCAAACAACTTCACGGGCGATTCCCCTTGACCGAAACAGACCCGCCCGTGGGGCAGGACGAACCCTGATTGAACACACCGGTCGACCCGGACATCCTCACAACGTCCGTATCCACCAGACAGTTTCCACCACGCACCACCCATTCGGTGCGCCGACCCCCCGCAACCTCCCGCCCTCGCCCGTCGGTCCCCATCCGACCGCCGTTCACCGGGAGGACGACCGAGCGTAGTCAGGCTGCTTCGCCGGTCGCAAGGCATCTACGACGATCTTCGTGGAGCGGTCCACCGTGACGGTGGCCTGCTCCTTCTCCAGTGTCTGCACCACGCCTCCCGGGATGTTCAGCGCCGGCTCCAGGTCCTGCGGCTTGCCGATGACCTTGAAACGATAGGGCTGGGTGATCTTGTTCCCGTCCACCTTCACTCCGCCTCCGGAGTCGGACAGATAGGTACTGGCGACCACTCGCACACCGTTCACCTGGATCGCCTCCGCACCGGCGGCGCGCAGCTCCTGGATGGCGTCGAGCAGCATGTCCGCCTTGACCGTCCCCTTCGTGTCGTCGATCGTCAGGTCGATGCCGGGGCCCTGGGCGGCCACGGTGCCCGCCAGGATGCCGAGTTGCTTCTCCTTCTCGACCGTCTGCTTGCGGGCCTCCTCGGCCTGGTCCGAGCTGTTCTCCAGCTCGGTGCGCTGATCCTCGAGACCCTGCTTCTCGTCCTCAAGACGCTGAGTGCGGCTGTCGAGTTCATCGAGAATGCGTACGAGATCTTCCTGACGCGCGCCGCGCAGCGCGCTGTCCCCGTCGCTGTTGGACGCCACCTGGACGGCCAAGCCGAAGCCGAGGCCGAACAGCAGCACCGCGACGATGAGTTGGGCTCGCGAGATCCGCGGCGGCCACAGCCCCTCGACCAGCCTCTGACGGCCGGAGAGCGAGGGCTCGCCCTCTTCTTCCGCCGGCTGCGGATCGGCCCCCTCCGGGGCCGCGGGGACCTCTTCCGGCAGCTCTCTGCGCAGGGGGTTCTCGGGCGCGCCCGCTTCGTTCTCGTTCTCGTCGCTCATCGGCCTCACGCCCGGAACACGTGCCGGCGGATGGCCGCGGCGTTGGAGAAGATCCGGATGCCGAGGACGACCACGACACCCGTGGACAGCTGGGCCCCCACGCCCAACTTGTCACCGAGGAAGACGATCAGCGCGGCCACGACCACGTTCGACAGGAACGAGACCACGAAGACCTTGTCGTCGAAGATGCCGTCGAGCATCGCGCGCAGACCGCCGAACACGGCGTCCAGCGCCGCCACGACGGCGATCGGAAGGTAAGGCTCGACGACCGCCGGAACCTCGGGCCGGACCAACAGTCCAGCCACGACTCCTACGACGAGGCCCAGTACGGCGATCACGGTGTGCCCTTCTCTGTGCTCGGCTCTGCTGTGCGTACGATCACACTCGGTGCCGCGGACAACCGAACGTCCCCCTCGGCGGAAATGCTGGTTCTGATGCCGTAGTTCTCCTGCAACGCGTGCAGATACAGCCCGTCGGCGCTGTTCTGGAACCTGGTGCTGAGCCGCTGGCCGTCCCCCACCGCGAGCACCGTGTACGGCGGCACCAGCGGCTTGTTGTCGACCAGTATCGCGTCACCCGCGGCCCTGATCGCCGACAGGGCGGTCAGCCGCTGTCCATTGACGGAGACGGCCTCGGCCCCCGACTCCCACAGGCCGTTGACCACGCGCTGCATGTCGCGGTCCCGCACCCGTCCGGTGTCGGAGAATCCCGAGGTCTCCCGCGGATTGTTGGTGCCGTCACCGCCCGTGCTGGCTTCCTTGGCGTCGTTGACGACGAGCCGCACGCCCGGCCCGTGCACCTCGGCGGCGCCGGACAGGATGCTCACGAGGTCGGCCTGCTCACCGCCGCCCTTCTTCAGCGCGGCCCGCTGGCGGGCACTCACGTCGGCCCGCAGGGTGTCGACGCCGCTCTCCAGCTTGTCCGCGGCCGTCGTCTCGCGCTCGATGCGGTCGATGAGCTCCTGACGCTCCTTGGCGACCACGGGCGCCGCCAGCCTGGCGTTCGCCGCCCCCACGGTGACCACGAGCGCGGCCAGCACCAGACCCACGGCCAGCGCCGCCTTGGCGCGGAGCGTCTTCGGCATACCGCCGGCGCCCTCGGCCTCTTTACGGGCCGCCGCTTCGGCGTAGCCCTCGTCGAGGCTGTGGTCCATGACGTTGGTGAGCAGCGACATGGAGGCGTCCGGGCGCGACGGGCGCGGAGCGCTGCTCCGAACGGGGGGCTGCTGCGGCATGCCGCACATCGTCGCACGTCGCCGCCGCTACCTCCGAATGGCCCCACCCACGTGCCGGACAGGCGCCCCGGAGGGCACCTGTCCGGCACGTACGAGTGAAGCTCGTTTCAGCGGCCCGCGCTGTCCACGACGGCCGACCACTCGTCGAGCAGAGCCTCCGCGGAGGTGTCGTCCGGGCCCTCGGCCCACAGATGGGTCACGGCCTCGGCGGGGTCAGGCAGCACCATCACCCAGCGCCCGTCCGTCTCCACGACACGGACACCGTCGGTCGTGTCCACGAAACGGTCTCCCGCCTCCTCCACGACCCGCCGCATCACCAGTCCCTTGACGGCCCACGGCGTCGCGAGGTCCCGCTTGAGGACGTGCGCCCGCGGAATGCGCGCGTCGATCTGGCTGAGCGTGAGCTGCGTCCGTGCCACCAGACCGATGAGCCGTACGAAGGCGGCCGCACCGTCGAAGACACCGCTGAACTCGGGAATGATGAAGCCGCCGCGGGCGTCGCCGCCGAAGATCGTCGACTCCTCCCGGCCGACCCGGGTCAGGTCGTCCGGCGAGGTGGTCGTCCACTCCACCTGCGTGCCGTGGTACGCCGCCACCTGTTCGGCGATCCGCGTGGTCGTGACCGGCAGGGCCACCCGCCCGCTGCGCCGCTCCGCGGCCACCAGGTCGAGCATCACGAGCAGGGCCCGGTCGTCCTCGACGATCCGCCCCTTCTCGTCGACGAGCGAGAGCCGTTCGCCGACCGGGTCGAAGCGCACGCCGAACGCGGCCCGCGCGGACGCGACGATCTCGCCCAAGCGCACCAGCCCGGCCCGTCTGGTCTCCACCGTCTCGGTGGGCCTGGACTCGTCGAGGCCGGGATTGATGGTCAGGGAGTCCACGCCGAGCTTGCCCAGCAGGCTGGGCAGCACGAGTCCCGCACTGCCGTTGGAGGCGTCGACGACCACCTTCAGACCGGAATCCGCGATCCCGGTCGTATCGACATTGCGCAGCAACGATCCGGTGTACGAGTCGAAGACGCTCGCGGGGAAGTGCAGGTCACCGATCTCACCGGGGAAAGCGCGCCGGTACTCCTGTCGCGCGAACACCCGGTCCAGCTTCCGCTGCCCGCCTTGCGACAGGTCGGCGCCCTGTTCGTCGAAGAACATGATGTCGACGGAGTCCGGCACTCCCGGTGTCGTCCGGATCATGATTCCGCCGGCGCTCCCCCGGGCCGTCTGCTGCCGGGCCACGGGTAGCGGTACGTTCTCCAGGTCGCGTACGTCGATGGCGCTGGCCTGCAACGCGGAGATCACCGCCCGCTTCAGCGCGCGAGCGCCTCGGGAGTGGTCGCGGGCCGTGGTGACGGTGGAGCCCTTCTTGAGCGTCGTCGCGTAGGCACCGGCCAGGCGCACGGCCAGCTCCGGGGTGATCTCGACGTTCAGGATCCCGGAGACGCCGCGGGCGCCGAAGAGATGGGCCTGGCCGCGCGACTCCCAGATGACCGAGGTGTTGACGAAGGCGCCGGCCTCGATGGTCTTGAACGGATAGACGCGGACGTTGCCCTGAATGATCGATTCTTCGCCGACGAGGCATTCGTCGCCGATGACGGCGCCGTCCTCGATACGGGCGGCCCGCATGATGTCGGTGTTCTTGCCGACCACGCAGCCGCGCAGATTGCTGTGCGGCCCGATGTACACGTTGTCGTGCACGACGGCCCGGTGCAGGAACGCGCCGCTCTTGACGACGACGTTGGAGCCGACGACGGTGTGTTCGCGGATCTCGGCGTTCGCCTCGACCTTGGCGTAGTCGCCGATGTACAGCGGCCCGCGCAGTACCGCGTCGGGATGCACCTCCGCGCCTTCGGCCACCCAGACGCCCGGGGAGAGCTCGAACCCGTCGAGTTCGACGTCGACCTTGCCCTCGAGCACGTCAGCCTGGGCCTTCACATAGCTCTCGTGGGTGCCGACGTCCTCCCAGTAGCCTTCGGCGATATAGCCGAAGACGGGCTTGCCTTCCTTCATCAGCTGGGGGAAGACATCACCGGACCAGTCGACGGACACATCGGCCTCGACGTAGTCGAAGACCTCGGGCTCCATGACATAGATGCCCGTATTCACGGTGTCCGAGAAGACCTGGCCCCAGGTCGGCTTCTCCAGGAAGCGCTCGACCTTGCCTTCCTCGTCCACGATGGTGATGCCGAATTCCAGCGGATTGGGAACACGCGTCAGGCAGACGGTGACGAGGGCGCCCTTTTCCTTGTGGAAGTTGATGAGTTCGGTGAGATCGAAGTCGGTAAGGGCATCACCGGAGATGACGAGGAAGGCATCGTCCTTCAACGCCTCCTCGGCATTCTTGACGCTGCCGGCGGTACCGAGTGGCTTCTCCTCATTGGCATAGGTGAGCTCCATGCCGAGCTCTTCTCCGTCACCGAAGTAGTTCTTGACCAGGGAGGCCAAGAACTGGACGGTGACGACTGTTTCGTTGAGCCCATGCCTTTTGAGCAGCCTGAGCACATGCTCCATGATCGGGCGATTCGCCACGGGCAGGAGCGGCTTGGGCATGCTCGAGGTCATCGGACGAAGGCGTGTGCCTTCGCCTCCGGCCATCACGACGGCCTTCATGTCGGAAGCGTCCTCCTTGAAGAGACGACGGTACAGCCGACTTCACCCGTCCTGATTGTCCCGCAGTTTTGGCGCGGGGGCCATCGGGGCACTACAGCCGCCCAATCGGGCCGAGCTCATTCGGCCATGGTGTCCGCTCGGATCAGCCGGCGGACCTGCACCACGTAGAGGACTCCTGCCCACCAATAGAGCGTTGTACCCCATCCGGCGAACGCCCATCCGAAAATGGCGCCGAGTGTCGCGATCCAGCCGCTGGCGTCGCTGAGCAGCAGCAGCGGGAAGGCGTACATCAGGTTGAAGGTGGCCGCCTTCCCGAGGAAGTTCACCTGCGGGGGCGGATAGCCGTGCCGCCGGAGGATCCACACCATCACCAGCAGAACCAGCTCACGTGCGAGCAGTGCGGCCGTGAGCCAGATCGGAAGAATCTCGCGCCAGGTGAGCCCGACGAGCGTCGACAGAATGTAGAGGCGGTCGGCCGCGGGATCCAGCAGCCGGCCGAGGCTGCTGATCTGGTTCCAGCGCCGGGCGAGCTTGCCGTCGAGATAGTCGCTGATGCCGCTCAGCATGAGGATGAGCAGGGCCCAACCGTCGCTGTTGGGACCACCGAACTCCGGCCTGAGGATCAACCACAGGAAGACGGGGACGCCGGCGAGCCGGGCCATGCTGAGGATGTTCGGGATGGTGAGGACCCGGTTCGTCTGAACGCGGGTCTCCTGGACCTCCACCCGGGGGCCTCCTGTGGGAAACGAGCCAACGATGCCCCCTGACCTTACCCGCAGCCCCGACGTCACAGCGCAGAGGGGGAGGTGAGAGCGGGCACGTCACCTGGAAATCCCGCCGGAAAAGAACCTGCCGGAAAAACAAAAAAGCTCCGGCTCTCGGGATAACTCCCGAGAGCCGGAGCTCTAATAATTGTTCGGCGGCGTCCTACTCTCCCACAGGGTCCCCCCTGCAGTACCATCGGCGCTGTGAGGCTTAGCTTCCGGGTTCGGAATGTAACCGGGC